>JAEZCO010000106.1 GCA_023433505.1 Bacillota bacterium
CCCCGACACCCCCCATTCCGAAGCCTCCGAAAACGGCTTTTACAACATCCACATCCGGGTCAGCGACTTTAAGAGCCCCGGAGGACCCATTCCCAGATTCAAGGATAACAATACCCTGGACCTTCAGAATATCGCCATGTTCCTTTACCGGGAATACCACCTCCGGCAAAGCAACTGGAGCAGCCTGGTGGATACCCTTTTCCAGGTGCTGTACCAGTATATGCTGCTCCAAAGCCAGAGCAACAATAAAAGCTCTTGTGTCAGGGAGCTGGAAAACATCCTTGTTTCAAACATCTCCAATCCTGAGTTCCGCATTGAAGACGGCCAGGAGAGTATCCCACTGTCAAATTTTTATCTGAAAAGGCTCTTTAAAAAGGAAACCGGGGTGTCTCCCATCGAATACCTGACGCAAAAGAGGATCACCTACTCAAGGCAACTGCTGGAAGGAAGAAGCGAAACTGCCCTGACCGTCAAGGAAATCGCCGGTATGGCCGGATATAATGACCCCTATTATTTTTCCAGAGTGTTTAAAAAGGTTACGGGCAAAAGCCCTTCGGAAATATACAACGAATCGTCCCCATGGGAAAAATAATCGGGCGGAGCTTGCGGCTCCACCCAATCTTATCAACAAAACAGCTTTATCCTTGAATTTCCTTGTTCACTTCCTCCGATATGTCCACAGCTTCCTTAAATATCGGCTTGATCCTGACCTTGAAGCTTATATCCTTTTGGGACAGGCGATATTGGGGAAGCAGCTCCGGACCGCAGCTATTGGAGCCCACACCACTGTTCATATAGTCGATATTGACGATGGTTTCGGCACGTTTCACCAATTCATGAGGATGCATGGCTTTGGTCAAATCCTCCGGTGTGAAATGGGATACATTGAAGGAGAAATCCTCCATACCTGCATACAGAAGGCCCACACCTGTCAAATCGGATACCGCCGCCCACTCTGTGGCGTAATGGCTTCCATTCTCCTGGGGCATCAGGTAGTCCTCATGCATGCCGCTGACCGTAGATTCGAATTTGCTCTTCCAGGTGCTTCTATGCTTGTCGAGATAGCTTTCATGGGGACCGTAGCCAAAGTATTCCACGCGCTCATTGCCTTCCGGCATCACAAGCTGCAGTCCGAATCTGGGGAGGAACGGCACTCCTTCCCTTACCTCAACCTTTGTATCCAGCAGAATATCTCCGCTGCCGTAAACGGTCCAATACGCTTTCCCGCGAAGTACAGGCTTTGTAATATAGCCTCCCAGTGAAAACTCGGTGCAAATGGTTATATGCTTCTCGTCCCTGCTTTCCACGTTAACGCCGTATATCTTGGCATTCAGCCTGTCATAGCCTTCCTCCCGCCACTTGTTTACGATATTCCGGTCGTTATCCGTAGGACATCTCCATACATTGAAGACCGGCGCCTTGTCTATCAGCTGCACTCCGTTATAGGTAATGCCTGTAAATGTACCGGAATATAAATCAAATACATATTTGAAATCCGTACCTTCCAGTACTATTTCCTTAGCGGATTCAGCTACATCAAGCGAAGGTATGGCTGCCTTGGGGAGTAAGCTTTTTTCCACTTTGCCCAGCGGGAGTTCAAACTGCGCAAAAGCCACTTCATATCCTCTCTCCGCCCAGGGGGTATAATTCTTCTGGGTATAGGAAACCGTCAGGAAATAACGCCCGTCAGCCCTTGCAGGGAAAGCATATGGAAGGATTACCGCCACCGACTCCTGAGGACCTGCATTCAAGTCGTTGAGCACGCCCTCGGCAACAACCGTGCCGTCCTTTTCAACTTTCCAATTCAAAGCGGTGCCGGACAAGTCCGTAAAGTAATTCAGGTTGGTTATTTTCAGTTCTCCCTGCTTCAGATTCACTGCTTCCGTACGGACCGGAGCAATGACATTTTTCAATTCAAGGAGTCCGGTATGGGGCTTCCTGTCAGGATAAACAAGTCCGTCCATGCAGAAATTGAAGTCGTTGGGCTTGTCTCCGAAGTCGCCGCCGTATGCATAATACTCAATTCCTTCCGGTGTTTTTGTCCTGACTGCGTGATCGGTCCATTCCCATACAAATCCGCCGGAGAACCTGTCATATTTGTACATCAGATCCCAGTAATCCTTGAGATCCCCGGGGCCGTTGCCCATGGCATGGCAGTACTCGCAAAGGATATACGGCCGTTTTTCCGTTTCATCCTTCAGGACCAGGTCTTCCATTTCAGCTATGGAAGGGTACATTCTGCTGTATACATCCACGCAGGAAGTATCCAGGCCGTTTTTGCCCCATCCCGTAGCGCCTTCATAATGGATCAGGCGTGAGCAGTCCCTTGCTTTGGCCCACTCTGCCATCCTAATGTGATTCTCTCCATACCCTGATTCATTTCCCATGGACCATAGGAGAACGCATGCATGATTTTTATCACGCTCAACCATTCTCTGCACTCGGTCCACATAAGCTTTTTCAAACCGGGGATCCTTTGAAATCATGTCAATGTTGCCGGCTGAGCCTGCGCCATGGCATTCCAGATCCGTTTCATCAATCAAATAGAACCCAAGCTGGTCGCACAGCTCCAAAAACCTGGGATCATTGGGATAGTGGGAGGTTCTGACGGCGTTGATATTATGGCGCTTCATCAACAGGAGGTCATTTTTCATATGATAAAAAGGCGTGGTATGCCCCAACTCGGGATGGGAATCATGGCGGTTTACACCTTTGAATTTAATGGCTTTGCCATTGACCATGATCGCAGAATCCCTGACTTCGATTTTCCGGAAGCCGACTTTTTGGAGAATTATTTCATCTCCCAGATAAAGATAAAGGCTGTAAAGCTGTGGTATTTCAGCGGACCAAAGCTTCGGGCCCGATACTTTGATTGAAACGGAACCTTGCTTTTGCACTGCAGCAGTCTCATCATGAAGGACCGTCCCTGTTGTATCCTTCAATACGGCCCTGACCTGGGAGGCTTCGCCGCTTGAAAGCTCTATTTCACAAGTCAAGGTGCCTTCGCTGAAATCGTCCTTGAGCCCGGTTTTTACAAAAAAATCGGCTATATGGGTCTTGCTGCGCTTTTGCAGAAAAACCTCCCGGAAGATTCCCGAAAGCCGCCACATATCCTGGTCCTCCAGATAGCTTCCGTCGCACCATTTCAGCACCATCACCGCCAGGCGGTTTTTCCCCTGCTGCAAATACCCGGTAATATCAAACTCGGAGGTCATATGGCTTACCTGGCTGTATCCGACCGGCTTTCCGTTGACCCAGACATAAAAGCAGGAATCTACCCCTTCAAAAACCAGGAATACATCCTTTCCATCGGACCTGTCAACGGTAAAATCGCGGATGAAAAGACCGGCTGGATTGTTGTCGGGCACATATGGAGGATCGCATGGATAAGGGTAGTTGACGTTGGTATAATTGGGGATATCATACCCATGCATTTGCCAGTTCGAGGGGACGGTAAGGTTATCCCAGCTGCCTGCATCATAATTCTCCGCTTGGAAGCCGTCCTCCACCTGGTAAACGGAATCGTGATATTTGAATTTCCACACTCCGTTGAGACTCTGATAGTATTTGGAATTCCCGCGCAACGCCTTCTCTGCTTTTGCTTCACTCTCATAAGGGATAAAATAAGCGCGGGGTTTTTCGCAGTTCACATGCAAAACATCCGGATTCTCCCAATACTTTTCAACAAAAAACATTTCATACCTCCCTGACTTCACGGATACTGCGGCGTAACAAAAATAAACTCCTCCGGCTTCAGACGCTTTCTTAAACGATGGCCGACGCCGCTGAAAGGATAACCAAAATGTTTCGCCGCAGCATTACGCGCAAGTAATAATATTTTAATACTGTAATTATTATATTGCAGTATTAAAGGCCATTACAATAGAATTATATTAATTCCGGGAGAATATAAAATGTTCATATAGTTATATCATTGCCGCTTCCATACCTTTTTCCCAGCCCCGGATGATCCGGTCCGAAAGACTGTTGAAGCTGTCATCGGCCTGACACAGCTCCGGATTTGCCTCATACCAGCGGACGGATTCCCTGATACCTTCGGCGAAGGGCACCGTGGCGCTGAAGCCGGGCACAAACCGTTTTATCTTGCTGTTGTCAAAAACCATACTGATCGACTTCTCTCCGATAAGGCCGCCGGTAGACTCGGGTGATACCCTGCAGATGAAATCGGAGGAAACATGGAGAATGTCAGGCTCCACACCGGCTGCCGCTCCTATGGCACAGGCAATCTGGTCCCACGTCAGCACTTCGTCCGAGGTAATGTGGAAGGCGTGGCCGATGGCCTTGAAATTGCCCAGTAATCCGGCAAAGCCTTTGGCAAAGTCCGTATTGTGGGTTATGGTAAAGAGGGATGTGCCGTCGCCGGGCACAATGATCTTTTTGCCCTTTTTCATCCTGTCAATGAGGGTCCACCTGCGTTCCCTGCTGTTGAACAGAAAGGGAATGGTGGTTTTGTTATAGGTGTAGGAAGGCCTGACGATGGTGACGGGAAAGCCGTTTTTTCTATACTCCTGCATCAGTATGTCCTCGCATGCAATTTTTTCCCTGGAATACTCCCAATAGGGATTGCATAAGGGGGTGGATTCATCAATCAGATAGTGACGCAACGGCTTCTGATATGCGGAAGCGGTACTGATGAAGATGAACTGACCGGTTATACCGGAAAAAAGACGGATATCGTTCTCCACATGCTCCGGAACATAGGAAATCCAATCAACCACCGCATCAAAGCGGTGATTTCCCAGAGCAGACCTGACAGAATCGGCATCTCTTATATCGCCTTTTAGAACTCTGACACCCTGGGGTACAAAGTCATTGCGGGTACCTCGGTTTAAAAGGTACAGCTCCATCCCTTTTTCTACCGCCAATGCGGAAACTGCACTGCTGATAACCCCTGTGCCGCCTATAAATAAAACCTTCATGTAATCTACCTCTTTTCTCAAACTTTATCTGCAAGTATTGACAGCGCCTGCCGTCTTTTTTTACAAGCCATCTATTAATAACTTATACAATAGATTATAGCAACTATCAACTTTTATGTATAGATGAATGGAGTAAGGTTCATCACCTATCCGGGATTAAATCATTGAAAAAATAAAAGACCTGATCTGCTTTGCCGCAAACCAGGTCCCGTTTTCAATTCTTATCAAGCTTTACTTTTCTATAGCAGCAATCCCTTATAGGTCAAAATACCTTACAGCGTTATTGTAGCATATGTCCCGGACCATTTTGCCAAGGAGCTCCAGATCCCTGGGTGCTTCGCCGTTTTCTACCCACTCCCCGATCAAATTGCACAGGATCCGCCTGAAATACTCATGCCGGGTATAGGAAAGAAAGCTTCTGGAATCCGTCAGCATCCCCACAAATCTGCTTAGCAGGCCAAGGTTTGCAAGGGCCGTCATTTGTTTCACCATGCCGTCCTTCTGGTCATTGAACCACCAGCCTGAGCCGAATTGCACCTTCCCCGGGATGCCGTCTCCCTGGAAGCAGCCCGCAATGGAAGCTAAAACCTCATTGTTCACAGGATTCAGGCAGTATAGAATGGTCTTGGGCAGCTGCCCCTTTTCCTCGAGGGCATTGAGGGTTTTTGCCAATGCTTCGGCATACATAAAGTCGCCGATGGCATCAAAGCCTGTATCCGGCCCCAGAAGCTTCATCATGCGTGAATTATTGTTTCTTATGGTTCCCAGATGGAGCTGCATTACCCAATTCCTGCGTGCATACTCCCTGCCGAGGAACAGGATAACCTGCGTCTTATATTTGTTTACTTCAAGCTGCGTAAGAGATTCGCCCTTCAAGGCTTTTCCCAATATACTTGAAGCTTCCTCCTCCGACCCCTGGCAAAAGATTGCATAGTCCAGGCCATGGTCGGATAATCTGCAGCCTGCCTGGTGGAAATAATCCATTCTTTCACTTAGCGCATTTTTCAAGTCATCCAATGTCCCGATTTTATAGCCCACCACTGCTCCAAGCTTCGACAGCCAGTCGCAGAAGCCGTCCTTATCGATGTTTATTCCCTTGTCAGGCCGGAAGGAAGGCAGCACCTTTACATCAAAGGCGGCATCTGCTGCGATGGCCTTGTGATATTCCAGGGAATCCGCCGGATCATCCGTTGTACAAACGACCTTGACATTGAACCGTTTAACCAAGCCCCTTGTACTGAATTCATCCCTCCGGAGCTTTTCATTGCAGGCTTCCCATATTTCTTCGGCAGTTTCAGAGGACAGCAGCTTATCTATTCCGAAAAACCTTTTTAATTCCAGATGAGTCCAGTGATAAAGCGGGTTGCCGATTAAACAGGGCATGGTTTCAGCCCATTTCAAAAACTTCTCCTTGTCCCCGGCATCGCCGGTGATGTACTTTTCATCAACGCCGTTGCTTCTGAGCGCCCTCCATTTGTAATGGTCTCCGCCCAGCCAGATTTCGGTGATATTTTTGTATTTTTTGTCTTCCGCTATTTCACTGGGCTTAATGTGGCAATGGTAATCGAATATCGGCATATCCTTCGCATAGCCCTGGTATAAATCCACTGCAAAGGCGTTATTCAGCATAAATTTTTCATCCATGAACTGCTTCATTTTCCTTCATTCCTCCTTCATAGAGTGTCAGTCACCTAACTTATTTACTTATTCAGACAAATGTTAATTTACTGGACAGGGGACGGTCCTCGTCCGGGAAATATTCGTCAGCTAGACTGCTGCGCTTCGTTCCGTTCGTAATGTCCATGCCGCATGCGGCACACCTAAGTATGAAAATATAGCGGCGACCAGTGGTCGCCCCTACAATGGACTCCTTTTTCATACCAATAACAAGTTGTTATTGCACATTCTTTAGATATGTGGCAAGTGAGAACCGGCCCTTGTCACTTTATCCCAAGCATTTCCGTGTGTCTCCCGATATGCTTCACAAGAGCTGCATAATATTCCTCTTCATAGCTATTCAAAGTAGAATATAGCTCGTCCTTAAAGCTTGATGTACCGTCGGCGTTTTTTGCCAGCAGGATCAACCCGTAGGTAATATGCAGCACCTGTCTGGAATCCTCCTTGTCCATCAGCGTTACAAGCTCATTGTCCTTTAATGCGTCGATGGAAGGAATATTGGCCGGGTCGGCGCTTATGTGGTAATATTTCTTGGCCTCCGGCAGTTTTTCCAGGGCAAAGGCGTGCATTCTCCTGTAAAGCCCGGGGTTTTTAAGCGCGATGATCCTTACCGCCTCCAGCCAATTGGTCCCGGCAGTTTTCAAATGATATACCCCTCCGGTCATTTGGCCTATGACGGGGAACACCTTAAACTTGTCGCTGCCTGAATGGATGCTCAGCTTATAGCCCAGCTTTTCCGCTATTTTGGTATGTATTTCAAACTCTTTTGTGAACTGCGCTATATCCCCCCGGTAGTCGATCCCCTTCTGGAATTCCCCGCAGAATCTGGGAGCAAGGCTGGTTATTTCCACGCCTGCATCCAGCAGCTCCCTGGCCACAACATAATGGGCTGCGGGTGAAGTAGGAGTTTGCGTCTCGTCGATGGACATCTCGAAGTCAATGGACCTCCCGCAATTGGCAATCACCTGGTGATAAATGCTAATTGTATACTTAATGGCGTTAAGATAGATCAGAAGGATTCTTTGAAACTTTGCCCCGGAAAATTCAATGACAGAGCCGGCCACCTGGATACCGCCCTTTAAATATTTTGATTCAAGCCTGTTCCTGTCCTCCTCCGGGACACTGGCATAAAGCTCCTGAACCTCTCTGTCCGAAAGGCCGGTAATGTCGTTTCTTATATGCTCGGAGCAGTCAAGGGTGATCATTGTAAAACCGTAGTCCAGAGCCATTTTTACTTCCCCGGCTGTTTTCAGATGGTCCCCGTCGGCGCCGAAGCCTTTGGTCCAGCCTTCCTGGAAAACAGCCCAGGATGCTGCCGCCAGAACATCTTCATAGGTCCTGCCGGTAAGATTCAATTCTCGCATGGACTGTTGTGCCAGAACGGGAAAGGCGTCATGCTCCTTCAATAACCTCAAATGCCCGGGCGAGGCCAGCCCCAGCCTGTCTCCCAATCCTATGGTTATTTTCCTTCCTTTGTGGCTGACCGGATTGGTATATGGAAATATCCTTCTTATAACCTTGCAGTTGGCATTATCCAGTCCGCATACCTTCACCTTTGAGCCTGAAAAATCCGTTTCTTCACCGTCCAATTCCTTGAATGCTTCACTCTCCTTGAAGACAATCAGTTTCTTCCCGCTTTTATCCCTGGCAATGAAGAAATAAGAGCCGTCATAAAGATTTATCGACGAGGGGTATACTCCAAATGCGGAAAAATCAGCCTGAGCCGCCTTTCTTAAGCTTTCCGTGTCAGACTCGCCGGAATTGATGCGCCTTAAAAACTCTCTCCATTCACTCATGTCCTTCGCTCCTTAATATATAATCAACATTCGCTTTCCTAATCACTGTCTTCATCAAGAATCCAAATATCAGCTTTCACTGAGTTATCACAGCCTACATGCCGGCTTTAACCGCTTTTTCCTTTACAAAGCCCCGGCTGCAAATACGTCTTTTGGCACATTTCCTCTCCGTCCATCACCTTGCTAAAAATTTCGATTGCAATCCTGCCCATCTCAAACATTCTGCTGTCGACAGAGGTAAGGACCGGTTCACAGCACAGCGCCAGCACCGAGTTGTTATACCCTATTACGGCTACATCATCAGGAATCTTTATCCCACGATCCCTCAAGCTTTTAATGGCGCCTATGGCGGTTAAGTCATCACCGCACAGGACGGCATCAAAAGGAATCCCTTTGCCGGCTATCCTGTCAATGCCTTCATAGCCGCCCTCCAGGCCCTTTTTTACCTTGAACAGGTTATATTCGGCATTGGCCGGATTGCTTTTGCTTATGGCGTTTTTGAAACCTTCAACCTTGGCCCTTGCGCTGAAGGAATCGGTATCCTGCAGATATACAAGCTTATTTCTCCCCTGCTCCAGCAGATAATCCACTGCCAGAGAAACACCTTTTCTGTCGTCGCAAATGACGGAATACACATTCTTGCTGTCCAGGAATCCATTGATCATCACAACCGGGACCTTCCCGGCGATCTCCGTGATTGCCCCTTCAAGGCTTTCATCTTTAAAAACCGACCCTACCAGAATGATGCCGTCTACTTTCTTTTGCATCAGTATATTCATATACTTTAGTTTCTCTGCAGTATCCTCGCCGGTATTGCAGAGTATTACCGTATATCCCAGCTTACTAAGCTCCTGCTCTACTGTGTAGGCTACATTGGCATAATAGACATCCCTTATATCCATGGCTATGACGCCCACAGTCCTGGTTGAGTTTAAAACCAGGCCTCTGGCAATCTCACTGGGACTGTAATTGTGCCTTTTTAAAACAGCTTCCACCTTTTCCCTGGTTTTATCGCTGACAACGGACTTCCCGTTAACCACCCTGGATACTGTGGCTATTGATACGCCTGCTTCCTTAGCTATTTCATAGATATTCATCTGTTGCTCCACACTGTTCAATTTCCAAAGGGGACATTCCCAAATGCTGCTGTTTTTATGGTATGTCTCGCATTGATGTAAGCGCTTACAAAATCATTTCTATTATACCCCGGATTTTATTTCGCCGTCAAGAGTCCGTGAGAAACTCCTCCTTTAATTAATTGCTTATACCGCCGCAGAGGCAGGGCATTTTGCAGCCTCGTTATAAACCTCAGAGGCTTCCGCGCTATCTCCTTTGCGCAAAATAAAAAACTGCCCTTAGCAAGGACAGCCTCTTGTACCCAATACCTTTTACTTTTCTTTCAAATTCATGCTCACATTCATTTTGTCCATGTCCATATCCACCTTGATTTTCGAAATGACGACGCCCTTCTTCTGCAGCGTCTCCAAAAGGTCTTTTTTTACTTTATCCGCCAGCCGGTCATATGGGTTTTCAAATACACTACGTTTGAAGAACATAATACGCCACCCCTGAAGTTAAATTTAGTAAACGCAAATTTGATGCCAACTGCATTTCAGCATAAAAAAATGATATACCATTTCCTGGGTTTTGTAAATATATTCCATTTTTATAGTTTCAAGGACGGCTAAGACCTCTTTATTTCAGGCAGATTAGCTATAGGCGCACATACAAAAACCCGGGATTCCCGGGTTTTGATTTTTATTGCTATTTCTGCTTTACCTTCTTGTCCAGCGCTTTTCCCAGACTGTACCAGGAGTCCCTCAACTTGAAGCGCATCTCCTCGTCCAGGGTGCGTTCAATAACATCGTTCAAGTTGCGTCTCATCTCATGATATTCGATAATAACAAATTCAGGCTTTTCAAGAAGCTTTTCCATGTCGGAAATCCAGTCGGTGATGTGATCAGAGCCTATGAATTCCCCGGTGATCTTCTTTTTGAGATGCGCAATAACCAGCTTGACTGCTTTTCTCTTTACATCAACATCGGTCTGAACCTTTTTCGCTACACCTTTTGCCATATCAAACACTCCTTCGGAGTAAAATAAAAACATCTCAAAACTCTTAAATAATAAAAATCACATCATATAAATAATGCAATTCTTATCACCCGGTCTTTTAACAATTATATAATAATATGGTTTTTATTGCAAACTTTATGCGTAACGGACTTTGACCAACAGCAAAATCCAGCTATACTAATAATATAGCATAAATTTTACAAAATGTAAATTAGAAGCAATGGAAATATTACTTCCACTCGTGCTTAATATACGACCAATTTCCTTCCGTTTAATTTGGTTGTATCCACATTTTCTTCCTTACTCTTCGGAACCGTAACAGTATCCGGATTCCCGTCGCTGACATACTGGGAATCCCGCTTTTGCTGCTTCAGCCACCACGCCAGGTCTGCATCAACAGGCGTAAGGCCCGAGGCTCTGACACGATGAACAGACAGCGGGTTGTATTTGGGATTCACAGGGGACAAAGCCGGATCCCAGCCAACCTCCACGATTGCAAGATTTTCGTAATCCACCCCTTCGAAGGTCCCTTTGACCACATACTGCTGCAGGTCTTTTGACGGCAGGCCATACGGCAGTGAGAAGATATTCATTTTATAGTCCGGTATTAATTCATACATTTTTTTCTGATTACCGCCGATTTCCTTCTGGATGGTATTCGCATCGGTGGTTTTTTTCAGGTTTATATGCGTATAGGTGTGATTGCCTATTTCGAAGCCTTTATCAATGAGATATTTAAGTCTTTGTGAAACTGTTCCTCCTCCGGGAAAAGTATTATCCCCCAGATTTACGAAAAATGTCCCCTTGAGCCCGAAGTCAGGATGCTCCTTATTGAATTCCTCCATGATGCTCACGGCAGACCGGGGATTTATATCCAGCGCCCCATTTTCCTCCGTCAAATTGAACTGTCCCGCAGTCCCGTCGTCGAAAGTAAATACTATGGGAATAAATCCAGCGGGCACATTGATATTGTTACTCAGATAATCCTTAAAATTAATCAGCCTGTACCCCGAATCATAAAGCGTACCCAGCAGCTTTTTAAAATCTGCAAATGTAGTGGTATACGCTTTGTCTCCGGATTTATAGGTTTCGACAAAATTATGAAACATGACAACCATGATCTTGCCTGCCTCATTGGGTTTTACAACGGACAGGTCAATTGGGGCCGGGCTGGGCGTGGGCTCGGGAGTGGCTTGAGTAGCTAAAGCTGCGTCCGTTTCACCCGTTGAGGTAACAGTCCCGCCGCCTTTCTCGGGTGTTTTCCCGCTCTGGAGTTTATTGCCGCAGCCTGAAAGCAGCATTGCGGCGATGATTAACAAAATGCCTAAACTATAAGTATGTTTCAACCTTTTCACTTTTGTATACCTCGTTTTCAAATCTAAAGTTTTAATGGCAACCTGCAATATTATGAGCAAAGCAGTTCAATAACATGCAAGCCTCATTCATTATACACTCACATTATGTCGTATACAAATGAAAAATGGGTTAAAATATAGTAAATAATTTCAGCATCCTTGTCCGAATGCCTCCGAGTATTGTATAATAGTCCAAAGTCGTAGAAAAATAAGTGGTCTCGTTCTGAACCTCATGGGAATAAGCATGGTTTATGACTGCATTACAACAATACTCAAAAGTTCTTGTGGCGTAATCACCATAGGCTCCTTAGGAAAATGCTTTGCATTTCCTGTAACCAGATATGCCTTAGCAGTCCTGGCAACCTCGTAAAATGCTTTATCATCCTCATCTTCAAAGGCCTCCAATATCGGCACAGGTACAATTGAAATCCCTGAATGGACGATAAAATCGACTACCTGCTTAACAGCTCTTTTATCGAATCCAAATTTAGGCCGAAGAAGCACATCCTGGTACTCTGCTACCATCCGGCTGTCATAGCACAAGATAATATTACCGTTCAATACATGATCAAGCACCTTTGCCGGACTGCCGGAAGGTGATAAAAGTGCAGAAACAAGAATGTTGGTATCAATTACCGCCTTCAGCATTTGCTTTTCTCCTTGCGTGCTTTGGATATCTCTTCATCTATATCCTCAGTAGTCATCTCCGATCTACCGCTTCTTACCGAAGCAATACGCAGTTTATTTACTGCTCTCATAGCCACAGACTGTCGCACGCTTGCCAACACATCCTCAAGGCTTTCATCGTCTATTTCAATCATGAGCGCACTTGGTTTTCCATTATTGGTTATAATAACCTCATGTGTTTCAGAAAGTTTTTTCCAAACCTCACGAGGCTGTGTCCTTAAATCTCTTACTGTATAAAAATTCATATAAACCACCTCAACAACTTGATAGTATCATTATACCGTATTGTCACTCAAGTGTCTACATTTTATCCTGTTTTCAGTTGAGCTCTTGTTTAGTCTTTCACAAGAGCTGACTTCTAATTCCAGCCGGTTAATCTAAGGGCGTCGCTTGAAAGGCGAGGGGTTTAACCCCATTATACAGACACTAAAAAAATTATAACATGAGCATTTCTATAGTTTAACGTCATTATATTACAACGTACAAAACAAATGTATCCGTCTATAAGCACAAAAATGAGGCAATATATGAAGGTTAGAATAAAAAAGAAAGATATGTCCAATTCATAAATTGCCTCAAGAATAAATTCCCATTATTTTATAATTTGCATTATAGTTTTTTTCTAATTCCCGGTATGAAAGCTTACAAAGGCATCCAGCGACTTGATTGCAGACCGGATGTCATTGTAGACCGGGAGGCCGTTCCCCTCCATGATGGAAACAAACTCCTGATAATATCTGCCCGCATTTACCGAAACAGCCATTGGCTTGTCATACTGCCTGCCCAGTTCAACGATGAGATTTGCCAGGCTGTCGGCGTCATGGCAGGTATCCGGCGTGGTCTTAAGGTTGACGGAGTGGGGCACGATGGCAACAAAAACACAGTCCACATTATCATCTTCCAGAATGGCGCGGATAAAGTCGGCGTACATCCTGTCGTCCGCCATAGGGGTTATGTCAATGAAGGGTGACGAGGTATCTGCAAGGCCATATTTGTTTATCCGGTTCATTTTCTCAATGGTTTGTTCCGACAGCTGGGCCTGTTTCAGGTTTTTCAATTCGTCCGCCCCTACCGTGGACTCAAAGCCGGCATTGACGACACCTGCTACCCTGCTGCCTTTGGGCAGCTTTCCGGCAAGCAGGGAAAATGCCTTCACATAGTCATAATGATCCTTGATATCGTCTACAAGGATGACCCCTGTCTGGCTGCATGCAGCCTTGAAAACATCATAGCTTCCCGACATGGATGCCGTATGGGATGCGGCAGCCTTTGCGCCTGCTTCTGTCTTGCCTGATTTATAAGCGATGATGGGCTTTTTGATATTTCCGGCCAGTTGGAAAAATTGCCGTCCTTCTCCCGCATCCAGGCCTTCCAGGTAAAGAGAAATCACATCGATTTTCTCTTTATTCACAAAATAAGCGATGAGGTCGGTAATTATAACATCATATTTATTGCCGAAGCTGACGACGGTGTTAAAAAGCTTGGAATTCTGAAGCTTGTCAATGGCAGTGACGGCCAGTGCGCCGCTCTGGGTGAGCATTGCCACATTACTGAAGCGCGAATGCTTGACTTCCAGTCTCTCTTCATTGATGAACAGCGTATTGAGGCCCTTGCTTTTCTCATCAGGAGCATGGAATACGCCCATACAATTGGGCCCGATGATCCTCGTGCCTTCGGGAAGCACCTCGTCCAGCTGCTTTGCATATTCTGTGTATTTTATATCTGCCGGTATGCCTGAAATCAGAATGATTGCTTTCGGTCCGTCTGCCGGAAGCTCCCGGATAAAATCAAGGGTATTCCTGGCAGGTGCCGCATAAACCGCCAGGTCAACTTTTCCTGGGATCTCAGCCACACTTTTATAAAGAGGATATTCCTTTTGACCAAGCATCAATGTGCCGCCTTTGGGGTTCACCAGATAGATATCGCTCCTGCCGAGGTCATTCAGCAAAAGGGCAATATCCCTTCCCAGGCTATAGTTGTCCATATCTCTGGAAACACCGATTACCGCAATGCCTTCGGGAATGAAGAAGCAGTCCAGGTTTTTCAGGTTTACCTCGGGAACCTTCTTGTTGTCCTCAGAAGCTGGAACAAACTGGGCAAAACCGTCCAGGGCAACCATCCTATTGTCCTCTGTGATGGCGAAAGGATTTATATCAAGGGCTTTAACAATAAATTCCGGCTTTTCTCCTGCAATAAAAGAATAGTTATATGCAAATTTGCTTATCTGGGTAACAGCTCTGGCATATAGCTCTAAATAGTCCAATTTCCCGATTTGCTGGAATTTATGTTTGATGTTCATGGTATTCACCATTTTCACCGATGCGTCATGGTTCAGGGGAAGCAGGAACAGGTTGGCCGGGTCGTAATATTTTGCGAAAAACTCGGCGTCGTCTCCCCCTTTGCTGAAGGTCAGCACCGGCCCAAAGGCAGGGTCCTCCCTGAAGCCTATAAGCACTTCATAACCGATTGCCTGGCTGTGGGGAACAAATTCGGCGATCAAAAATCCCTCGATCCGTGGCTTCTCATTTTCAGGAAAATGAGACAGCACTTCCTCTTTCATTTTATTCAAAACAAACTGGACGAAGAGGGGCTCCACCTTTTTTATCTTCTTTACGCCGCCCAGCTTCTGCTTATGGGCAATATCAGGAGAAACCACCTTTACGATAATATCCTGGCCGAATTTCTCAAGAATTTTCTCACTGACTTCGTTGATATCCTCAATAAACTCGAACTTCGGGACATCCAGGCCGATGATGTCAAGAATGCTGTATATCTCGTGTTCATACAAGACCTTTCTGCCATCTTCAAATGCCTTCCTGAAAACGTTGTTGATCATTTGAACGGAAGCTTCTGGATAATTCATAGTACCCCTCCGGGATGAAATTATTTATTTAGGTTTTGCTTAAAGCACTTTCCAATAGAGTATATTTTCTTTGATTTCACAGGCAATACCCCCGCTGTTGTAAAGCCAGCCAAGATATGCCATGGCTACGGTATTGTTCAGATAATATTGTTTCGGATCGCGCATTTCAATATCCAGCACTTTGCACAATTCTTGCAGATACTCCGCAGTAGTTTTACCCACCGTCAGAATGCGTAAACTGTGTTCTTTTATTTCATTAATCCGTGCCGAGTATGCAGCAGTAATTGCTTTAATATCTGTCACTAAATTGCCATGGGATGGAAGGAATATCTCATAACCGGATTCATTCAGTTTTTCCAGGGTGGCTGTTTGCTTTGCAATATCCATGCAGAAAGGCAGCTTGTGCTTGGCAAGCAGCTCTTCGGAAAAAACTGCGTCGCCGCAAAACAGTACTCCATTTATGGCGAATCCCGCCTGATTCGGCGAATGGCCCGGCAAGGACACCACAGCAAATTCCAGCCGGCCGATTTCCAGCTTTTCACACCCTTCTTCAATGACCACATCCACCTTGGAGCTGGGCGCCATAAGATGCTTGCTCATCAAGTCCTTTATGGGATTCGCCCCGGAAAAAAGATAAAAAGGCTCAAAATAAGGAAAACGGAGAATACCTTCCTCGATTTCCGGTGAGAAGACGGTCGCTCCGGTTCTGGCTTTTATTACCGCATTCCCGCCAAAATGGTCCGCATGGGAATGGGTGTTGATTATGGCTTTGGGACGGATGCCCTCGCGTTCCAGGCACTTCAGTATCTTTTTCCCCGCATCATCATCAAGGCCGCTGTCTATAAGGACAGCGGCACTTTCATCCAGTACGACTCCAATGTTTGTGACATTGGGTATGTAATATATGTTTTCTTTTATTTGCTTTAGTTCCATTGGTTAAACTCCAGGCTTTATTGGTTCTTTGTCACAGATATAACCTTGAACCCATTCTCTGCAAGTGCTTTGAGAATACTGTCGATATTGTGCGTATTTACTCTAATCATGATCTCACTCTTTAAAAAGACCAGGTGTGTAATATTCACATCAAAGCCTGCAATGATGCCTGCAATCTTGGCAACTACGCCAGGCCTGTCATCCACGACCTCAATTACAATTCTGCTGCCGTGATCCCTGGCGCCCAGTACTTCAACAAACGCATCGAATACGTTGGACTCTGTAATAATTCCGACGAGTTTCCCGTCATCTACTACAGGCAGGCTGCCCACATGGTTGTCCCTCATTTTAATCGCAGCTTCTTCAAGCAAGCTGCCGGAGGATATGGTCACCACATCTTTTGTCATGACCGATTCGATTTTCGTTTTGGACAAGAGATAGTTGATCTCAAAAACGCTGAGTGATGTAGCAGGCGAGGGCGATACCTCCAGCAGCTTTTTCTCTGAAATCATCCCTACAAGTTTGCCGTTCTTCATTACAGGCATCCGGCGGATATTCTTTTCCCGCATGATTACCATGGCGTCTGAAACATTCGTATCAGGCGCAACAGTATAGGGGTTTGTCGTCATAAATAACTTAACGTACATAAAAAATCCTCCCTTTTCACTATTATACTACAGCGAAGTCTTATATATTATTCCCACAGAAATAACGCGTTGAAACGCCGCCGGTACTTCTGCAGAAGGGGTAAACGCCTAAAGGGTATTGCCCAAAGCTTGGCTGCCGTACTATTTCCCGCCCAGGTACGCTTTTCTGACTTCTTCGCTGGCAGCAAGCTGTTTTGCATCCCCTGTGGATACGATTCTACCCGTTTCAAGGACATAAGCGCGGTTTGCAATTGACAGTGCCATATTGGCATTCTGCTCAACCAGTAATACGGTGGTGCCTGATTTGTTTATATCGACTATGATGGAGAATATTTCCTTCACCAGCAGCGGCGCCAGACCCATGGAAGGCTCATCCAGCAGCAGCAGCCTTGGCTTGGACATTAAGGTCCTACCCATAGAAAGCATCTGCTGCTCGCCTCCGCTAAGGGTACCGGCTATCTGCTTTAATCTTTCCTTTAATCTCGGAAATCTGGTAAATACCATATCATAATCATCTTTCAGATTGTTCTTGTCTTTTCTGCTGTAAGAACCCATTTCAAGGTTTTCCATAACGGTCATATTGGCAAATATTCTTCTGCCTTCGGGCACCTGACCGATACCCATTTCTACGATCTTATTTCCGGGTATATTGGTGATGTTTTTGCCCATAAAGCTGATTTCACCGCTCTTCGCCGGAATAATTCCTGAAATGGTCCTGAGCGTTGTTGACTTGCCTGCACCATTCGCACCGATCAGCGTTACGATTTCTCCTTCTGCCACATCAAAGCTCAAGTCATGCAACGCATGGATCGTCCCATAAAAAACATTCAAACCGTTAACTTTAAGCACCCAGCTCACCTCCATCACCCAGATATGCCTTGATAACCTTGGGGTCTCTGCTTATTTCCGCCGGGGTACCCATCGCGATGGTCTGGCCATAATCAAGCACCGTAATTCTCTCGCAAATACCCATAACAAGGCTCATATCATGCTCTATCAAAAGTATGGTCAGATTGAATTTCTCTCTGATGAAATGAATCAGATTCATCAAATCATGTGTTTCCTGGGGGTTCATACCGGCAGCCGGCTCATCCAGCAGCAAAACTCTTGGATTTGTGGCAAGTGCCCTCGTGATCTCAAGCTTCCTTTGCTCTCCGTATGGAAGGTTCATAGCCAACTCTTCAGCTTTGTCTTGTATGTTGAATATTTTTAACAATTCAATGGATTTTTGGCGAATTTCTTCTTCTCTGGCATAATACCTAGGAGTTCTTAAAATAGACTGCAATGCATTATACCCCGCATTAAAGTGGAAAGCGATTCTGACGTTGTCAAGCACAGACAGATTCTTAAAAAGCCTTATATTTTGGAATGTCCTGCCTATGCCCATTTGTGTGATTTGAAATGGCTTTTTGCCTACAATACTTACATATTCCACTTTTTTATCTGGCCGGTTATCTGCCCGGTTTAATAAAATATTACCACTGGTCGGGTTATAAACACCGGTCAGCATATTAAAGACTGTGGTCTTCCCTGCACCATTCGGACCAATCAGTCCCACTAATTCACCTTTTTCAAGTGCCAGATTAAAATTAGTAACTGCCTTAAGCCCACCAAAAACTATTGAAATGTTCTTAACATCCAATACCGACATTTATTTCACCTCCCCTTTCTTGTTTTGTAGGTCGTCTTTTTGAGATCCCTTTTTAAACCATTTACGGATCGATCGGCCTATAGTCCCCACAGTAACTTCTCCTCTGCGTACCTTACCGGCAAATCTAACAATCGAAAACTCACTCATTCCCATGAGACCACGCGGCCAGAATAACATGACTGCTATCAATGCAAACCCAAAGATAACCAATCTGAAATCCTTGAATATCCTAAGCCATTCCTGGATATATGTGAATCCAATCGCTGAAATAATTGTACCTGTAATACTACCTAATCCGCCAAGTACAACAATTACGACGAAATTAACCGAGTTCATGAATCTGAACATATCAGGATTCAGATAGCCAAAATAAATGGCGTATAGTCCTCCACCAACTCCCGCAAGGAATGATGACATTGTAAATGAAAACATTTTGTAATATGCTCCATTAATTCCCATGGAATTGGATGCGATTTCATCCTCCCTTATTGAAATGATTGCTCTTCCGTGTGAGGATTTTATCAAATTACTAATAATTACAATAGTGATTACAGTAAACCCAAATACCCATGCAAATTTGATGATAGCATCCAGGATAAAGTCTCCTGTATCGGAAAAAGAAGGTATCCCCTTAAGCCCTGCAGCACCTCCGGTTAAATCTCCAAGGTTAACCATCAGCACCCTTATTATTTCACCAAAGCCTAAAGTAGCTATTGCCAAATAATCTCCACGCATTCTCAAAGTAGGAAATCCGATAATTATTCCGAAAACTGCAGTGACAAGTCCTCCTAAGATGACTGCGAAAACTAACGGAATCCCCAGCTTCATCATAAATATTGCGGTAGAATATGCACCTATGCACATGAAACCCGCCTGCCCCAAAGCAAGCTGTCCTGTAAATCCGGTGATAAGATTCAAGCTTAAAGCGACAATACAGTAAATACCGGCTACCGTCAGCAATTGCGCATTATATTCATCAATAATTCCACTCAGGATCAAAAGACTAAGAATTGCAAAAATAATTAATGAAGTAGCAGATAAAATTAGCAGGTTTTTAACTTTTTTATTCATATTACTGCCACCTACACTTTCTCTCTGATATTACGCCCCAGAATACCTGAAGGCTTAATAATTAAAATTATTATAAGTATTCCAAAAGCAACAGCATCAGCTAAAGTAGAAGATATATAGCCCTTTGTCAGTGTTTCAGCAATACCAAGTATAAAGCCGCCAAGCACAGCTCCGGGTATACTGCCTATTCCCCCGAGCACTGCTGCAACAAATGCTTTTAAACCCGGCATCATGCCCATAAGAGGTTCTACCTGGGGATAAGCACTGGCAAAAAGAATACCAGCCGCTGCACCAAGTGCGGCACCGATAGCAAAGGTAAAGGATATAATTCTATTAATATTTATACCCATTAAAAGTGAAGCATCCATATCAAAGGATACTGCCCTCATGGCTTTCCCGATTTTTGTATTCTTAATAATATAATTTAGGACTAACATAAGAAAAACTGAAACACCAAAGACAACGATTTGCATCATATTAACCTTAAGCCCGAAAATTCCCACCTGACTTAATTTCATCGTGGGAAACTGTCTGGGATTAGGCCCTACGAAAGGAATTACCCTGGCACCGTTTTCCAGTACTATCGATACACCGATTGCCGTAATCAAGGCATTGATTCTAGGTGCACTTCTTAACGGTTTATAACAGGTTTTCTCGATAAATACCCCTGTTAGCGCGCAAACCACCATAGAAATGGCAAATGCAATTAAAAGAGTAAGTGGACTGACTCCCATCGCTCCAAGAACAAAATAACCTGCAAAAGCCCCCAGCATTAAAATATCGCCATGGGCAAAATTCATTAGCTTAACAATGCCATATACCATGGTATAACCTAATGCAATAAGTGCATAAACACTTCCTAGTGAGAGACCATTGAACATTTGCTGCAAGAATTCCATTTCTTCACCCCTCTTTACAGTAATAATGGGAGAGTTAACTCTCCCATTATTACACCTGAACTTGTACAAAACATTATACAATAGATTTTGATAATTTAAAACATATAGTATCTGGTAAAATTCAGCCTATTTGGGTTCAACTTTACCTGCAAAGCTTATATCCAACTTACCATCATCTTTTTTAACTACCTTTACCATCGTTATTGCTTTAATCGGTACTCTGTTTTCTCCAAATTTGATTTGTCCGGTTACATATTTCTTATCAGTTTTCATCATCGCAGCTTTAATCTTTTCAGGGTCTGTTGATCCTGCAGTCTTTATTGCTTCACAAAGGATATAGGTTGAGTCATATGCAAGAGCTGCGAGAGCATTTGGGGTAATTTTATATTCTTCTTTATATTTCGCAACAAAGTCCTTAACTTCCGGATCGTCAGCGTCTGCTGCATAGTGATTGCTATATATGGATCCAACAACTTCATCACCGGCATTATTGGCAATTTCATCCCAACCATCTGCGCCAAGCATGGTTGCTTCAATACCCTGCTGTTTAACCTGTTTAGCCATTAGAGCTACCGTTGGGTAATAATCTGAAATAAACAGTACATCCGGTTTTGAAGCTTTGAGTTTAGTAAGCTGGGCAGAAAAATCCTTGTCTCCCTTTGCATAGGACTCTTCTACAACAGTTCCACCAAGCTTTTTGAATTCTGTAGCAAAGCTGTCCTTCAAACCAACAGAATAATCATTGGTATTGTCAAACATTATTGCTGCTGTCTTAGCCTTAAGGGTGTCTACTGCATATTGAGCTACAACCGGGCCTTGGAAGCTGTCGTTATAGCAAGCCTTGAAAATATAATCACCGGCATCCGTAACAGTATCATTTGTGGATGATGGCGATATCATTATTATCTTACGTTGTTGCGCGTCTTTGGTTATAGCCAGGGAGCATTTGCTAGTGAGGGCTCCAACGATTCCTACAACCTTTTTCTGAGTTGCCAGCATTTTGAATGCGTTAACCGTTTTTTCCGGATTTGCTTCGTCATCTTCAACGAACACTTCGACATTTTTCCCCAGAATACCGCCGGCTTTATTAATTTCATTTACAGCCATCTGGATAGCATCCCTGGATTGTGTACCATAAGCTGAAACATCTCCGCTTATTGGCTGGATAGCGCCGATCTTGATTGTTGAGCCGCCTGCACCTGCGCAGCCGGAGAGCAGTGAAACTGCCATGATGATAGCTACTGCCAATGCTAATAATCTCTTCATATACATCCTCCTTAAATAAATTATAAAATAAGTATTGCCAATAAAAAAATAAAGATGAGAAAACAGGTACAATTAAACAAGCATCATTGCCCGGTATCTCATCTAAACTCTTCAGTCTCGGCTTATCTTATTTTATGTAATGTATTAGACTTTATTATATTATATGATTTGCCAGTTTGACAAGCTAAACTTTCATATTTTATAAAATTTATTCTATCTCTGTAAAAACGCCCTCCTTTGACACAGCTTGCATACTGATCATTGTGGTCTTTGCCCTTTTCCTATCCACTTTGATAAGTATTTCCTGGAACTCGTGTATCCAAAATACCGGTTTTCAATGAAAGTGCATCCGAATTTTCCTTCATTTTTGCATAATGCGCTCAGGATGAAAGCAAAATAATCAAGAGGTGTTTTTATGGCTTACACATTTTTCTGGATATCGGCGGCAGCATCCGTATTGCTTCTGGCGGCAACCGTATCTCTGAAAGGCGCCGGCCTGCCGGTATGGACCATCGGTATTGCCAGCATAGCTTATTCCATGGTTTTTGAAATATCTTTAGGAGACAGATTTAAGCTCTATTACTATATCTCTCCGGAAGTCTCCACGCTTTATATAATTTTGGGCGCGCTGTTTATCTATACTCCGTTGAATCTGATTTATGTTATTTTTCTGCCGGAGGCTCCTGGAAGAATTCTCTTCTATACCGTGGTTTGGACGGGAGCCATGCTTTTATTCGAATACGCAAGCGTGCTTACAGGCTCCGTTGTATTTACAGGATGGAAACCATTTCCCTGGTCTATTGTGACATATGCGCTCACTTATACCTGGGTCGTACTGTTTTATAGATACCTTTTGAGATCGACCCGTTGCTTTGCCCCCTTGCGATGAGATGTTAAGGGGCGGAGAGTATCTATGCAGCTCTATCTCCCCAGCTTATCCTTGACTATTATAAACTTACTGAGAAACGCACCGATCTGGGAAATGTTTACAGGCGAGTGATAAAGCAGCTGCTTAATCCCGGGCACTCCTATTGCTGCAACAATCCTGTCATAATCCTTGTTTGTCAGGTTATCGAATACCTTCCTGAACTGTCTCATTTCATTGTTTCTTTTAACGATTTGTTTTACTTGCTTGTCATAAGCAAGCCCTTCTGCGATGGACCGTGCAGCGGACACTCCCGTTACAGCCGAGTTATAATGCCCGAATCCAAGAAACGGGTCCAGACCTCCGGCGGAATTTCCTATGAAAAATATGTTATCGACACGCATCGGATATACATTTCCGGACCTGTGCTCCAGTTTGAATTCCTCGATGATGGTATATCTTATATTTTCCGTATCGAGGAAAAGTTCCCAGTAATGGTCCACCTCCCGTTCGTTAACATCGCCGGCGACCAGTATCAGGGAAGCTTTATTGCGGTTGAAGGGGGTCAGATACGCGTACCCGTTCTTAAGATAATCCCTATTGATCCACATAACGATGGCCTCAGGATCAAAATCGCCTTGCACCAGGGCCCCTCTGACCATCCCCTTGAACCACTCCTGCCAGATTCCAAGCTCCTGCGCCTGATTATAATGTCCGCTGGCCACTACGACATAGTCATATTCATTGGACAGCTCCTTCATATCACCTGAAACATTCAGCCTGATTTCCGAGCTTTTCAATTGGCTCAGCAATTGCTTTTTTGTGCCGTCGGCGTCGGCAGTGTTCTTGAGGAAATAGCCATGGGTGCCTTTGACTACCGTGGTAATATTGGGTGAATGATGTACAAGCTTGCGCACCATGCCTAAAGGCTTGATATCGATGTTCAGCTGATTTTTGAAATATTTCAGGGAATCATATACAGGCCTGTGGCTTATACTGATGATCGCCGTCACATGGCTTATAGGCTCCCCGATAAAGCTTTTTTGCTCATAAATTACAGGCTTTATTCCGTGCAGCTCCAATTCATGGGCACAGCACAGGCCCGAAAAGCCGCCTCCGATGATTGCGACCTTCATGAATTGCTGCCTCCGTATTTTTTCATTGCTCTAAACCATATATAAAGAGCGGCAGCGATCAATATTGTCAGAAGGGTATACAAATAAATGCTCATACATTCAACTTCCTTTTATTCAATATCAAAATAATAAACCAGCTTATGGTCATCATTACCAGTATATTTACAAACACGCTGTCATGAAAATGCCAGTCGGTATATACCACAGCTCCTCTTTCCACCAGCAGGTATTCCTGGGCGGAATACAGAGCAAACAAAACAAATACGTGGGCTACTGCCATCCATCGCTTTGCAGGATGGAATTGCGCCATCAAAATGGATATTGCCGGAACAGGGCCGAAACAGAAAAACAGGGATGACCCTAAAATATGGGGCAGAATCAATTTCCTGATGTCATACCAGCTATGATACATGGCTATGGTATCAACCAATAGCTGCAACAGTATGGCAAAAAAACCCGCCCATATGTTTGTCCGGATATTCTTCCAGTCTACCAATAAAAAAAACAGTGTCCAACTGACAATAAAAAGTATTATCCACTCCATTTTATGTCTTTCTGCCGCCTCTCGCTGTTATTGCTCCTGAAACCGGGCTTTCGTAGGGAATACCTTTGCAACAATCCCCGTCGAGGCCTCCTGCTTCTCTATTTTTTGCTGAAGCTTGACTATGGCCCTCATCTCATCGTCTCTTAGCTGTGTAAAGAGCTGCCTTATTTCAGGATTCCTTATGTCAATGATATTCTGGTTGTAATAAACCTGGCTGGATATTTTGAAATAGAGCAAGTCCTTGTAAATATCAATCTCTCTCATAACCTCTCCCAACTCTATCCCTGGATGTTCAGCTTGATCATTTTATCCTTCAGAAGCGTCACATGCTCCCTCGCATCATCTTCAAACTCCTTCAGCATGGAATAAAGCTCCGGATTTTTTTTCCTGTCCTCCATCTTTTGCAAATATGCACGGAATTTGCAAAGCATCAATTCCTCTCTTTCGATGGAGTGGTGGAAAAGTATGCTCAAAATGTATTCCTGATTGAGTTTTTCCATGAATCCTCCTTAATTTTCCAAAATATCTATCCCGGGATAAAACAATTTAATCCTATTTAGCTTTCCAAAGCAGCTTTGCATTTATTCTTTTGCGCCAATTTTATAACGACCTGCTTCAAATTAATTTTTTCTTCATATTTTTCATGGAATTTGTAAATATTACAAACCGAACAGGCTATTGGGATCAAATCTTTCATTACAAAAGGAGCAGGGTATGCCGTCATCACCGAAAATAAGACAACCATTGGAAAAAGGGAAAATATCCGCTTTGCAGTTCGGCTTGCTTGGGCTTACGATGGTCATTGCCACTGCGGATGTTTTCCTGCCTGCATATGTCGCGCAGGAGGCCCAGCAGGATTCATGGCTGTCGGTGATCTTCGGGACAATTTCATCGCTTGCCGTTTCCATTATTTTTATTCTGCTGGCAAAAAGATTCCCCGGCAAAACGCTGGTAGAATATTCAAGCACGATATTGGGTAAAGTGCTGGGAAAGATAGTCGCTTCAATTTTCATTTTATACATGCTCATTGTTGGATATGCCGTACTGAGAGAACTGGGAGACATTTTCGTCACCTCCTTTAATCCCGATGCACCTTTGATCATCTACAGCGTGATCACTGTGATCGTTGCTTCCTATGCCGTACATAACGGTCTGGAAGTCATCGCCAGAGTAAACGAACTGATTATCCCCTTCGGCCTGGGAATACTTGGTATGATCGCTCTGGTCAATATCAAGGAATATAATTTAACCAATTATCTTCCTGTTATGGAAAACGGCGTGATTCCTCCCCTGAAAGGCGCCGTCCTGATACAGGCCTGGCTCCTCGAACTGGTTGTTTTGCTGCAGTTTGTACCCTTTGTAAAAGACCAAAAGAATATAGGCAAAAGCTTTTCTATTACAATAATCATCCTGGGTTTCTGCATGCTGCTGGGTACGTTGACAATCGCTGTATTCGGCAAACTCACAGGACAACTGATTTATCCTGCACTTGAATATGTACGGTATGCAAGAATAGGAGAATATATAAACAACCTGGACATCACCATTATGGGGGTATGGATCATAGGCATCTTTATCAAAATAACAGTAATATATTACGGAATCGTTCTTGGCATTTCACAGCTCTTCGGTTTCAAATCCTACAAGCCCATGATCATCCCTGTGGGCTTGCTTATCATAACCTTATCTGTTTCAGCTTCCGAAAATATAAACGGCGTATTCAATTTCGCCCACTTTACTTTTCCCTTCCTCAGTTTTACCATCGCCTTTCTAATTCCGTCGCTGCTGCTGACAGTATCGCTGATAAGAAGGAAAAAGTCCTGATGCTCCTGCTATTTCCTTTGACTTGCGTTAAATACCAAATCTGAGAGCGGATTGAAAATCGTCTCGGCTAATTTGTCCGGAGCAGGGAAGTCCCAATCGGTTAAACCGCTTATTGCATAAACCATTGCAAAGGACATCAGGAAGAAGCAGAGTGCTGCCTCCTTATACTGCCTTTTTTTAAAAAAGTATACCATCTGCCATATGGTTACAGCCATGAATCCAACGATTAAAAGCATTGTCATAAGCCAACATTCTTTCTTTGCAAGCAATATTTCTATGTTTGGTATGGGCCGGATCTATTTATAAATCGTCCTTAATAACTTGCCGGTCCTTTCAATTGTCACATTGATCTTGTATTGAATCTTTACGTTTGGAAAATACTTTTCCTCCCAGACATCCTCCATGCTTCTCCACAATTCAGGATACTTCTTATGAAAAATTGTCCCAAAGTTGAAGATGTCCGACTTATAGTCCTTTTGTATCTTTTCTGCCGCTGACTCCATATCCTTCTGGATTTCCTTTGCAAATTCCTTTTCAATCTTTTCAATTTCATCTGTCTGCCGCAAATCATGGGAGGTGGTTTGCTCCACCAGCGTCCCCCGGGTATCCACTTTGGCCAGAAAAGTAATTTCTCCGTTTTTGATATCGACATCAATGGAGGTTTTGCTGAAATTATTCTCGTAGGCCAAATCGCCTTCCTCCGTTTGCGTTATGATGGCACCCGTCGTTATATCTCCCGTAATCCACAAAAACCCTCTTGTTTGATAAGGATCATACCAACCAATCATTTTACCCCTTTTGAAGATGGCACAGCCCTCAACATTCACAATAGGTATCGCCTCATCACGGAGGTCCAGCTTCTCATATTCCTGTCTCGGAGCGGAAAAGGTTGTCCTTTTTTCGTAGGTAGTAGAGATTTTTCCTGTTATATAATCTCCGCAGTGTTCCGCATGAGATACCAGAAAATCCTTGGCATCTTCCACATAAGATTTGGACCAGAGAGGTGCATTATTAATGATCCCGAGAATTTCTCTGGACAGGTCGTTTTGGATGTTGGCCGGAGCCTGCAATATTTCAAAAGCCGTATCCTGGGCAATCAGGATATAGCTGCTGAAGCGGACCTCCCTGTTTCTTGAGAAGAAGTCAATGACTTCATCCATGCTTTGTTCCGCCGCGGCCTGTCCTATGATGATAACGCTGTTATGGATCCAGGTCAGGTGCTTCATGGCGATGGATCTGAGATTTTTCGAGGCATCCATCAGATTTTTTCCCGTCGCTGTCCCTATCCAGGTCATGGAACGATTGGGCTGCGAAACACTGGACCCTTCGGGCTGAACCGACAACACCGTGATACGGATATTCCCGTTTGCTTCCAGATCAATTCCTGTTGTTGTAACTATCCCAATCTCATTCAGCTCGGTCTTCCCCCAGCAACCGCCCAACAGGATTGCCAGCGCCGATATCATAAAACATACAAGAAGCTTTTTTACCATTTCTCATCATCCTTGTCGGTGAGCCCGGCCTCCACCTTGATATCGTTTTTCATCCGCGTGGGATTATTCTTTTGGATGAAGGAAGGACGCTTTTTCATTGTCCAAAGAGGAGTCATAATCACGGAATCCTTTAAATCCTTGAACGAGACGGGTGTAAAGGGTGAAAGATAAGGGACTCCGAAAGACCTCAGACTTGCCAGATGGATTAGCAAAACAAGTATCCCCATAATAATTCCGTATATTCCGAACACAGCAGCCAGCAGCATGAATGGGAATCTCAGGAGCCTCAGCGTTATGGCCGAATTGAAGGCAGGTATGGCAAATGAAGCAATACCGGTGAGTGCAACCACAATAACCATGGCCTGGGACACAATACCCGCCTGTACCACCCCCTGTCCGATAACAAGACCGCCTACAATGCTTACGGCTGGTCCTACCGGCTGCGGCAGCCTTATACCGGCTTCTCTCAGCAGTTCAAAGGTGAATTCCATCAGCAGTGCCTCCAGAATCGCCGGAAAAGGGACATCCGCCCTGGAGCGTGTGATGGTGACAAGCAGCGGCAAGGGTATCATTTCCTGGTGAAAGGTGGTCACAGCGATGTAAAACGAAGGGCCGAGCAAAGAAACGACGATGGAAAGATATCGAAGAAGTCTGAGCAAAGTAGAAAAATAGAAAACATAATAGTAATCTTCCGCCGCCATAAGAAAATCCGTGAAGGTTACGGGTGCGATAAGGGCGTTGGGCGAGTTGTCCACCAAAACTACTATGCGTCCTTCCGCCAGTGCGGCAGCACATTTGTCCGGCCGTTCCGTCACCACCAGCATTGGGAAAGGCGATAGGCCGCTGTCTTCGATAAATTTTTCAATATAGCTGCTGTCCGTGACCATATCGATATCGATTCTGCCAACCCGGGATTTTACTTCATTTACCGTATTTTCATCCGCAATTCCGCTAAT
Organism: Bacillota bacterium; assembly: GCA_023433505.1. GTDB lineage: Bacteria > Bacillota > Clostridia > Acetivibrionales > DTU013 > MnB-11. The sequence continues at coordinate 28,680 of JAEZCO010000106.1, forward strand.
GTATGAAATGGTCACAGGCGTACTGCTCAACCTGCCTACTTCATACACTTCCAGCTTTAAGTCGGGAGTCTTAACCCTTTTGCGCAGAAGGGAAACGTTGGTCCTCAGGTCTTCCACAAATGCTTCATGCGGCCCTTTCACAACGGTTTCAATCTTTGGCGAGGATACCTTTCTTCCCATTTCAGCCTTCGAGTTGGCTGCCAATGCTGTTTTTGACCCGTCCATAAAAAGCAGGCAATATCCGGAAAGGAGCCTCTTGATCACATCCTTGAACAGCCGGAACTCTTCAACCTGAAAGGAATACAAAGAGGAAGCTTTCACCTTCGAGACATCCATTCCGTCTTTTGCAAGCCCGTCAATCTCCTTTACCCTGGCATCCGTCATCAAAGGCTTTAAAAAATCGTCGTTTACCAATTCCTTGTTGACCAGGCTGTCCAGATAAGCGGCAAAACATGGGGTTTTGCCCTCACCCAGCTCCAAAGGCTTGAGGATGAGGTCGGAACAATTTTTAAATACGCCGGCGATGAACTGCCTGTCATCGTCGATGCTGCCGGTAATTTCAGCGGTCAAATACGCCTGTTCGCCGAGCTTTTCAATTTGCTCCAGCTTTTTTTGAGGCCTGGCATACGAATCTTTTTTGCTTTTTTTTACAGATTCGCCGATTGGTTTTGGAGACTTGATCACCCTGTACTTTTTCATACGCTCGTTCTTTCAATGGGATTAAAATATTTTCAGTATACTTAAGTACAGTTTTCCAACCGGGCCCCCATAATATTCAGAATGTAACGATTTCTCCATTGTAGAACAAATAGATATATTTTCCCAGCACTTTTTTTCCGGTGATTGACTCAAGGGCTCTGACATAATAATCGATTTGTACGCCGTATAGCTCTTTTATATGGTTGCTTCCCTTGCCGGAAACGTAATCGGTCTTATAATCCACCAATACCAAACCGTCAGGCTCTTCAAAAAAGCAGTCGATCACTCCCTGCAGCAATATCTTTTCACCTGTATATAATTCCACCGGCATATCCTGGTATATTTCACTGCACTCGAGTTCAATATTGAAGGGTGTCTCACGGTTTATCCGCTTTGCTTCCAGCATCCTGCGCCCCAGTCCGGTTAGAAAAAATCTTGCAATCCGTTTTTCATCCGCTGCCTCTGCTTCTTGGGATGTAAGGAATGCATCCTCCGCCATTTTCGATGTCTGACGGCGTATTTCTCCTGCAATCCCGGCAGCATGGGCATCTTCCTCCAGCATCCGTTTTATGGAACCCAACTCAAGATGCTGCATGACGAAATGCATGATGGACCCTTTCTCTGCCGGGCTCAAACCCTTTGTCGCTTCCATGAAGGCAGGCCTGGCCGTTAAGGGCTGTAATTGCAGCTCTGCCGCAGGTTCCTCCCCGGAGGCCGTGATATTGAAAAGCCTTTTCAACTCTGTTACCGACAATTTGGCCGGTATTTCACAGGCCCTTTCAAATGCATACCGCCATTCCAGCCTTTTTTTTACTTTCAGGAAGCCGTCGGCTCCGTCCTCCTCCGGATTGTATTCCGAAAGCCATTGCGACAGCTCTTCCATGGATTTCTGCTCCTTGCTCCCTCCGGACAAACAATCCCGGATATCGGATACCCGTATCTCCCATTGGGAGGCATCCCTATCTTCAAATACCGGTGCATCTATACCTTCCCGCATAGGTTTCTGAAAATGCAGTCCATTGCAGCCGGGGCTGGTCGTAAGCTTTGCTTGCTGCTCGCCTCTGCAACCTTCATTTTCAGAAAAACGGGAAGTAATATTTGCTGTACTCCAAAGTCCGGCCAGCGCCGGACAGATCCAGTCCAGATAGGTTGCCGCCTTCAGCATGTCGAATTCATGGAGCCGGGCTTCCCCTTTTCCCCCGCATTTTAACCAGCCTGCCGAAGCTTTTGCATAATCCTTTACCGCGCCTGTGATAATCAGTTTTTCCCTGGCCCTTGTGAACGCCACATACAAAATCCGCATTTCTTCCGAGAGGGTTTCCTGTTTGATTTTATATTTTATGGCCTGCTTGCTTAAGACCGGCCAGGTGATCCTTTTTTCTGTATCCACCCGGTCGGGGCCGAAGCCAAGCTCCTGGTGCATCAATATTTTGCCGTTCATGTCCTGGAGGTTGAATTTTTTCCCGCAGCCGGATACGAACACCACAGGGAATTCAAGTCCCTTGCTCTTATGAATGCTCATAATCCGGACCACATTTTCGTTTTCGCCCAAAATCTTCGCGCTTCCCATATCTCCGCCGCCGCTTTTTAAACGCCCGATGTAGTTGATAAAATTAAACAAGCCCTTATAACTGGTCTCTTCAAACTGCCTGGCCCTTTCAAAAAGCATTTTAAGGTTCGCCTGGCGCTGCTGCCCTCCGGGCAGGACTCCCACATAGCTGTAATACGAGGTTTGCGTATAAAGATACCATATCAGCTCATCGGTAGACATATACAACGACTTCCCACGCCATTCTTCAAGATCCGTAAGGAATTTTACAGCTTTATCCCCGGAAATTCCTTTGCAACCGGCTGCATACTTCTTCACGGCTTCATAGAATGGCAGGTCCCGGTCCGTCAGCCTTATATCCGCCAGCTCGTCGGCGGTGAAGGAATATATGGGCGAGCGCAATACGGCAAGCAGCGGAATGTCCTGCAGCGGATTGTCGATGATAGCCAGCAGGGATATTACCGTTTGAATTTCAACTGTTTTGAAGTAGCCGGTGCCTGTATCTGCGTATGCCGGAATTCCTTGCAGGCTCAGCTCTTCCGAAAAAATGCCCGACCAGTTCCGCGTTGTCCGAAGAAGGATTACAATGTCTTTGTACTCTGCCTTTCTATAGTCTTTCAGCTTTTTATCGTACACTTTGAAAGCACTCTCCGGTGTCAGACCCACAAGCTTTCTTATTCTGCCTGCAACGATTCTTGCCTCTGCCTGGATAGCGTCCAGGGGCTCGCTTTCCTCCTGCGGCTGCCCGGGATCCTCCTCCGCTTCCTCCGCTTCGGGAATGCCGTTTTCATCAGGACTGCTTTTTCTTCCCGACAGGTCGATGATATCAACCTCAACAGCCCATGGTGACCGTGCATCCGGCTCAAAAAACACACCGGAACCTTCTTCCTGTACCTGTGCCGGACGTTGGGACTGAGTCCCTTTTGCGACAGGAGAACCGTTCCGCTGTGGCATTTCGGGGAAGGCGGCGCCGGGATTTAACGCCTCTTCGTCGGTATAGTCCAGTTCGCCGACAAGCTCCGACATAGTCCGTTTGAATATGAAATTGACACCGTTTATGATTTCATGGCGGCTCCGGAAGTTTTTATACAAAAGGATGCGCATATTTTCAGAGCCCGGCGTTGAAGGATAGGCGCCGTATTTGGACAGGAAAAGCTCCGGTCTGGCCTGCCTGAACCTGTATATGCTCTGCTTCACGTCGCCGACCATAAAAATGTTGGGCTTTCCGGCCTCCTCCCGGGAGATGGCATGAATGATTACTTCCTGTATGAGATTGCTGTCCTGGTATTCATCTACCAGAATTTCTTCATATTTTTCCCTCAGCCCCAATGCTACCTCCGAGGGTCTGTCTCCAGCCAGCAGGATCTTCAGGCACAGATGTTCCAGGTCATTGAAATCTACCAGGGCCTTTTCCCTCTTTTTTTCGCCGAATCTTTTGCCGAATTCGGCAGTGAGCCGGGCAAGGGCTGCAAACACCGGATAAAGCGCTTTGAATTCTTCCGCCGCCTCAGCGGAGGTAACATTGAAGGCAGACTCAATGATCTTTGAGAGCCTGTCCTTAACTTCCTTCCTTGCCGCCTTCACCTGCTCCTGTGCGGTAATATCCGCCTCTTTCCCGCACCGGGGCAATCGGGCCGCTTCGTAGGAATTGAAGGCATAGTACAGTTCATCCCAGCCGGAAGCTGAGATCTCAGCCTTCATCAATAGCGCCAGAAGCGTTTTCAAAAGCAGTATTTCTTCCCGAAGGCAGGCTGCATACGGCTCAAGGCCATTGGCTATGCACGCTGCCGCAAGGGCATCTTCCTCCAATACAATCAAGCCTTTTAATTCCGCCGCCACACTTTTTATAATTACTTTTCCCCATGCAGTTTCACACAGGTCGGTCCCCTCCGGAAGATTAAACTCCTCCGTGTGCTCCTCCAGCCACTTTAAAGGCCAGGGATGGCTCTGGATGAACTCATGCAGCGACAGGACAATTTCCTGCAGGGCTTCGTCGCTTTTCCCTCCGCCATAGCATTCCACAAGCTTTAAAAAGTCCTCCGTCGAGGTGCCCTCCTCATATTGAGCCTCAAACAGCTCTTCCAGGATGTCCAGCTTCATCAAGGTTGTTTCCGTCTCATCCGCGATCCGGAAGACCGGGTCCAGCTCAATCACATGGAAATTGCTGCGTATGACCTCCAGGCAGAAGGAGTGCAGAGTGGTTATACTGGCTTTCCCTAAAAGTGTCAGCTGTTTTTGGAGGTGCTCGGAGGAAGGATTCGCCTCCAGCGCTTCCTCTAACGCGTGTCCTATTCTTTCCCGCATTTCAGCTGCTGCAGCATTTGTAAAAGTTACCACTAGCAATGAATCAATGTCTATAGGATTTTCCAGATCGGAAATCTTCCGTATAATTCTCTCCACAAGCACTGCTGTTTTTCCTGCACCGGCCGCTGCCGCCACCAGGAGATTACACCCCTTTTGGGTGATTGCTTCCAACTGCTCTTTCGTCCATTGGGCGCCGCTCATGCCTTCGTCTCCCCCTTGCCGCTGCCGGAATCACAGCGTATGAGCTTCCATACCTCTTCATCCTTCACATCATTTAAAAACCTGTAATTGTTGTCTGCTATAGCAGGGTCAAACTGGCATACGGAGGTGTAACTGCAATATGTACAGGCAGTGACAGTCCGCTTTTTATATGGACTGATTCTGACATTCCCTTTTAAAATTTCTTCACCAATATCCATAAGCGTCTTTCTTACATGCCTGCGCAGTATGCCGAATTGCTCCTCGGTAGCGGCGGAAGACCTGCCCAGAGTATCTCCCTTGTTCAGCCTGGCAGGTATAATGTAGGAATCGCCGTCGATTTGCCGGTCCATTTCCTTAATAAGCTTCACATCCGCCAACAGCAAGCCCTTCATTTTGAGCTGCTTCATAATGGCTTTTTCTATCTCTTCTTCGGAACTCAGTCTGCTCCCCTTTACAACCGGGTCATCCAGCCTGAAATAGAGTATGCCGCCGGGCAGAAGCTTTTTTTCACTTTCGCCTTCGAGTACGGCGTCCATATAAGTGAGCAACTGAAGCTGCAGCCCGTAATAGACATCGGCCAGCTTCAATGCCTTGTTGCCGGATTTGTAATCAATGATCCTCAGGTAGGTGCCGTCTTCGTTGGTCATGGAATCGATTCTGTCGATCCTGCCCGTAAGGCTGAGCCTATCCCCTGAAGGCAGTTCAATCACGATTGGAGGATATTGTCCGTATTCGGAAAATTCCACCTCATAGCCTACAGGCTCAAAGCCGCTGCGCTTCATGTGCTCGGAAATGGTCAGCACCACCCTTGTCACGATTCTTTTTAACCTTCCCGAGAGATAAATGTACCGCCTGGAACTGTTGAACACGGTACCGGAAGCTTTTTCCAGCATCCCGTCGATAATCCGGGATATCTGCTGCCCGCACCATTCCTTTTCCAGAGCGCGCCAGCTTAGATTTTTACCGGCGATGAGCCGTGAAAACTCGTCGAGCACATTGTGCATAAAAGTCCCTACATCCACAGGGTCCAGGCGGAATATCCTTCTTTCCTCCGCTTTCAGGCCATACTTGACGTAATAGGAGAAGGGGCAGGAGGAATACAGCTCCATCCTTGATATGCTTGCATTCACCGGACTGCCGTATAGTTTCACCGCTCTGGTCCTATCCATGTGGGCTGTCTGATTGGAATATTGCAAACCCGCCAGCACTGTCCTGCTTCTGTCTCTCCAGAAGCTGTCATCTTGAAACCATCGGAAGACCTTCTGCCATAATTCGCCTGTCTCATTCCCCTCAAACCGCTTCCGGACCGCAGCCACCAGCTCATTGAAGGCGGGGCCGGGGGCGGCGACAAGCTCCAGCTCACTGTCATCTGTTTTGATTCCCGTGATATCGCTTGACTCAAGCAGCATTGGAAAAATCCTTTTTATATCCGAAATAAGCCTTGACGGCCGTAATGCTTTTCCATCCCTGTCCGCAGCCGGAAAGCTCAGCCGTAAATATTCCGAAGGCGTGGCAAGAGAGGTATAAACAAGAAATCTTTCTTCCAGGAGCTTGTATTTGGAGTCTTTGGCAAGCTGGACCCCCAGGCCTTCCAGCCGGGCCCTTTCCGCATCCGTCAAGATCCCTTCTTCACTCACGGCAGCCGGAAAAACGCCTTCATTGACGCCCAGGATGAATAAAGCCTTGATTTCATGACTCTTCGACCTTTCAATGCTTCCCACCAGTACCTGGTCCAGAGCCGGAGGTATAAGCCCTATGGAATATTCCTCAAAGCCCGCGGCAAGTATTTCACCAAACCTGCCTATGCCCAGAAGGTCTTCCCCGGTTACTTCCACCACCTGGGTAAGGACCTCCATTACAATATTCCAGACCTGCCTGTATTCATTGACTTTATCCAGCTCACCCGAGCCTGCAAAATACCGGATCAGGCCATCGATGCGCTGAGGAACTCCAATCTCGCCAAGGAAATCGAATAAAGCCGTACAGATTTCCGCCGCTTTCCTGCGGCCTTTGATTTTCTCCCGGAAAGCTTCAAGGGGCTTCACCAGCTCTATTCTTGCGCTGTTAACAGCTTCCATGACCTGCTGTCCGCCATTCCCCTTTTCTTTTCCGCTGCCGCTGAACTCCTCCCTCGCCGTCCATTCCTGCTCCTGTGTCCACCGGTACCCTTTTATCCCGCAGGCCAGGACATAATTTTCAAGGAGATCGGAGCTTTCGCGGGTAATATTGGACATCCCTGACTTAATGTAGCGGAAGACCGACTCATAGGCCCAGTTGCTTTTAAATATTTCAAAGGCCGAAAGGATGAGTATGATCAGGGGATGGCCGGAGATATCCCTTTTCTTGTCAATGAAACAGGGGATGCCATATTCCTTAAATACAACGTAAAGCACTTTTTCATAGTGTTCGAGATTTCTGCAGGTCACAGCCATGTCCCTGTAACGCATGCCTTTTTCCCTGCATAGCTTTATGACTTCTCTGGCTGTGGCTTCGGCTTCTGAAAACATATTTGCGGCAGCAAAAACGGAAATGCTTTCGACAGGCTGGACATATTTCCGGCAGGGGTAAGAAAAAAGATTCTGCTCCAAATGGCCCAGCGCCTGATTTGAGCGGAACCTGCCTGTGAATGCGCAGCCGGCGTCGCCCTTCTGCCCGAGTTTTACGGGAGGCTCAATATTCACATTATCCCTGTGTGCCAGTGTCTTCAGCTTGTCCGCCGTATTTCTGACAGGTACAAAAGCCATTCCGGGTATGGTATCCAGATCGGTCTCCAGGCAATCGGTGCAAAGGCATATATTTACCGTATCCGCTATTCCCAGAAGCTTTTGGATCACCCTGAATTCCTGGGGCGTGAACCCGGAAAACTCGTCAATCCAGATTTCCGTATGATTGAATTGCGTCGATTTATCCAGCTTTTTGCAAAGCTCTGTGAGGTCGTCGTCAGAATCCATATACCTCTGGTGAAGCGCCGCTTCAAATTCGGAATAAATCAGGCTCAGATCCTGGAGCTTGCATTTGAGGCCGCCTGTCTCATCCAGTCCTTCGGAAGCCTCCCTCAGCATTTCGGGAGTCAAATCATACCGTTTAAACTCGGCAATCATCCTGGACATGGTATTTGCAAACCCTTTTTGCCCGGCGGCTCCGGAAAATACGCCCAGCTCATCCTTAAGCCTGTCCATAATTCTGAAAAGGATCATGCTTTTCCCTGCATTATTGATATGCCGGCGTGCAATGCCTCCTACCTCGTTGAAAACCCTGTAAGCCATACGCCGGAAGCTGAGAACCTCAGCCCGCAGCATGCCCCCCGTCCCTGCGGCTTTGATCAGGTTCCGCTCTGCCTGCAGTGAAAACTGCTCCGGTACAATCAATACTATTTTACCTTGCTTATGGTCAAGGCTATGCTTTATGTTTTCCAGGCAGTAGCGTGTTTTTCCGCTGCCCGCGCGTCCGTATACCAGTCTGAGGCTCATTTGGCACCCCGTGAAAAAATATTATATCAACCATGGTTTGTCTGGCTGTAGTACTGCATAAATTCTACCATATCAGCGATAATTCCGCAAAAAAGAATACTCGTACAAATGTATTTTATCTATCATGTTTTCTCCTGTATATACCGATATATATCAATAATATGGATAATTTCATAAAAATCCATAGACGCTGTGGACCAACGGATACGGATAGCCGTTGAAACCACCTTCTACAATGCGGAAGGCATTATAGAATGCAAAAATATCTCAGGTTTGCAGGGAGGCAGATTATATGAGAATCGATAACTCGAGCATTTCCATGTCAGCAGCAAGCTCAAGCGTAGAAAAAAATTACAAGGAGGAATCCCTCAAGATGTGGGCCGGAGACATCGGATCCGAGCTTGAGGGCAAGGGAGTCAAATTCAGCATTTCTTCACTTCCCGTTGATTTCCTCCAAATTTCCGACGAAGGAAAAAGTATCCTGGAAAAGCAGGCTAAAACCCAAACGGGAGCTGTGGAAGACGAAAATTCCATTTCCTTTGAGCTCAGCGACAAAGAAAAGCAAAAAATCCTGATGATCCAGAAAATGCTGGAGGCCCTGACAGGCAAAAAGATCAAATTCGCCATTATGGACAAGATTAAGCTGGAAAAGGCATTCAAGAATGGGGATATCCGGATTGTGCCTCCTCAGCTCCAGCCTGTACAGCAGCAGGGCTGGGGAATCGAATATGATTCCCACGAGGTTCACTACGAAAAGCAAAAGATGTCCTTTGAGGCCCAGGGGTCCGTGAAGACGGCAGATGGCAGGGAAATTAACTTTTCGGTGAACCTAAACATGACCAGAGAATTTGCATCCCGCACCGATATTTCCATCCGGGCCGGAGATGCAGTCAAAATCGATCCGCTGGTCATCAATTACAAAAACGCAACTGCGGACCTTACAGAAAAGAAATACAGCTTTGATCTGGACAATGACGGCACCCTGGACCAAATCTCCTTTGTAACCGGAGGAAGCGGCTTTCTGGCACTGGACCTGAACAATGATTCGGTGATCAACAACGGCTCCGAGCTTTTCGGGCCGCAGAGCGGCAACGGCTTTGAAGAGCTTGGAAAATACGACTCGGACAGCAATGGCTGGATTGATGAAAATGACCCGGTGTATAACAAGCTCCGCATCTGGACAAAGGACGAAAACGGGGCGGATAAGCTTCTTGCATTGGGCCAGGCAGGGGTAGGGGCAATCTATCTTGGAAATGTCAATACCAATTTCGACTTGAAGGACAACAGCAACCAATTGCAGGGACAAATCGCCAAGACAGGTATTTTTCTGAGGGAAAACGGCACTGCAGGCACCGTACAGCACATTGATCTGGCAATTTAATAAGAATTAGGATACTCGCAGACATACTGATTTTAGCTGGCAAAAATCCTATTATGAGCATATTATTCGAAATGAGCAGGACCTGAGAAAAATACGGGAGTACATTGCAAACAATCCGACAAAGTGGCAGGAGGATGAATACCATCCTTCTGAAATATAACTAAAGCGGGCGACCAGTGGTCGCCCCTACAGAATTGCCGGCTTAAAATTCATTAAGAATGGCAAATATCGATGGCCTCTACGAAACTGCTGACTTGACATGGCTTCTGCTTTTCTGCCCCAGCTTGAATTCCGATATCAGCATGCCTGCCAAGATCAGCACACAGCCTATGATGGAGGGTATGCCCAGCTTCTCCGTCTCTCCTGCCATGTTGGGGATGATCATGGCAAATATGGCGGCAAATACCGGTTCGGCCGTAAAAATCAAAGCCGTATGGGTGGGCGAGGTATCCTTCTGCGCTATGGTCTGTCCACCGAAGGCAAGGGCAGTTCCCAGCACGGCGGTCACCGATATCACGATAATCACCGTGGAATTGAATTCAAACATCTGAAAGCCCGTGCTCATCCATACCCCAGTACTGACAATCCCTGTGAAACCAATTTGCATTATGGCCAGCAGCGAGGCATCCTCGCTTGCCGTAAATTTATCAATGAAAATTATTTGGAAAGCCCAGCATATGGAGCACAAAAAGGTCAGAAAGTCGCCGATGTTGAAATTCATGTTCAAGCCGCCGGAAAGGAAAAACAACCCGGCAAAAGCGACAACCACCCCAATAAAGGAGGCCCTGTCCGGCTTCTTTTTCAGAAGCACCGCAGAAACCACAGGCACGATGACCACATTCAGCCCCGTAATAAATCCCGAATTGGATGCGGAGGTCGTATACAGCCCGTTTACCTGCAAAGCCATGCCCCCAAACATCAAGGCGCCGATAATGCTTCCGAACAGCAGGGTCCGCTTGTTGAAACGCTTCAGATTCCTGTGAAAAATTACAATAAGAAGGACCGCCGCCAGCAGAAACCTTAGAGAAAGGTATGCAAAAGACGGCATAAAGTCCAGGATTATTTTCATTAATGGAAAAGAAGATCCCCAAACAACGGTTATGATTAAAAGCAGTAAATCTGCTTTGAGTTTCTTTGTCATTGATTATAGCACTTTCTGCAGGAACGACCTGGTCCTCTCATTTTTGGGATTGCTGAATATTTCTTCCGGCGTGCTCTCTTCCTTGATCTCGCCGTTATCCATAAAGATGACCCTGCTGCCCACCTCCCGGGCAAACCCCATCTCATGGGTGACAACAAGCATTGTCATCCCCTCTTTGGCAAGGTCTTTCATAACTTCAAGCACCTCGCCTACAAGCTCGGGATCAAGAGCGGACGTAGGCTCGTCAAAGAGCATTATCTGCGGCTTCATTGCCAGGGCCCTTGCGATGGCCACCCTCTGCTGCTGTCCGCCGGAAAGCCTTGAAGGAAATTCATCCTTTTTATCCTCAAGCCCTACTTTTTTTAGAAGCTCAATGGCATAAGCCATGGCTTCCTGTTTCGGAACTTTCTTTACTGTGACCGGTGCTTCCATAACATTCTGAAGGGCAGTCATATGAGGAAACAAATTAAACCGCTGAAAAACCATCCCCAATTCCGTACAGACTTCAGCTATTTTTTTATGCGATATCTTCAGCTGATCTTTTCCGTCCACCCGCTCATCAATCATCTCATCATGGATAAACACCCTTCCGCTGGTTATCCTTTCGAGATGGTTCAAGCACCTGAGAAGCGTGCTCTTGCCGGAACCGCTGGGGCCTATGATACAGACAACCTCACCTTTTGAAACCTCAAAGTCAATATTCTTCAATACCTGGAGGGATCCGAAGGACTTGCATACTTTCTCCATTTTTACCATCATATCAGATACACCTCCCTATTCGTATACGGAATATTTCTTTTCCAGTTTATCAAATACATAAGTGAACAAAGATGTCATAATTAAATACAGGATCGCCGCAGGGATATAAATCGATGCATCCCCTGAGGAATTTGCCATTGTGGAAGTGGTCCGCATCAGTTCCGTCATACCGATAACAGATACAAGGGCTGAATCTTTCAAAAGAGCAATAAACTCATTTCCTACAGGAGGTATCAATCTTCTGTAGGACTGTGGAATAATTACCCGGACCATAGCTTGTCCGTAGCTCATGCCCAGGGCTTTCGAAGCTTCCATCTGTCCCTTGTCTATTGATTGTATGGCGGCCCGGATGATTTCCGCCAGATACGCGCCGGAGTTCAGTGCAAGAGCGATGAATGCCGCCGGCATTTGTGCAAGCGTCAAAGATTTGTGTATTAGAGGTAAGGCATAGTATATAAAGAATAATTGCATCAATAAGGGAGTTCCCCTGAATACCCAAATATAGGTCCAGCAGAATTTGTCCAGTATCTTATTGCGTGAAAGCCTCCCCAATGCCAGTATCAAGCCCAGTATCATTCCAAAAAATACTGAAACAATGGTTAATTCCAATGTTATAAATGAGCCTTTCAGCAATGCAGGCATAATGTTTAATAATCTTTCAATACTCAAAATCAACAACTCCCGTATTTTTTCTATTCAGCAAAGGAAACCCGTTGGGGTTTCCTTTGCCATCTGCATACATTGTCTATCACTCTTTAAGCTTTTCATCAATATTGCTGGTGATGTCTTCTCCGAACCACTTTTCAGATAAGGTCTTCAGTGTTCCTTCTGCCTTAAGTTCGTCAATAGCCTTCTGAACTTTGTCTCTGAGAGCCGTATTACCCTTCTTAAAGCAAACACCGATAGGCTCGTTTGTTAATTTGGCACTGGTGACCTTATAGCTTTCCTTATCCTTTGCTACGTAGTCTCTGGCTACAACCTCGTCAACAACTACAGCATCCAGTCTTCCTGCCTTCAGGTCCGAGAAGCATTGGATGATCTGGTCGTACTTTGTGGTTTCAAATTTCACTTCCGCACTGTATTTTACAGTAGATTCATCCGCAGTTGTATTAAGCTGGACACCGACTTTTTTACCGGCAAGGTCCTTGGGTTCCTTAATGGAATCAGTACCTGCACTTACTACGATAACCTGTGCATTTGCAATATAGGGCTTTGTAAATTCATAGTTTTCCAATCTGTCGGCTTTCAGACTTACAGAGGAAATAATGCAATCATATTTGTCGGTATCCAGTGCCAGGAATATTCCATCCCATGCAGTAGGTATCCATTCAATCTTCATATTCAATTTTTTTGCGATTTCGTTGGCGAGATCCACATCAAATCCTATCGTCTCGCTTTTGTCGTTGGTGAACTCCATGGGCGGATATGTATTATCCACACCTACACGAAGGGTATTTCCAGCACTGCCTGCTCCGCATGCGCTTAAAGCCAGAGAAAATATAACAACCAGCGCAATTACCGCGAACATTGATTTCCTTTTTAACATTTTTATCCATCCTCCTTACCAAAATTTTTACTTTAGTCTATAAAGTATTATAAAAAATATATTATATTAAAATATGCAAGTTTACAAGAACAAGATTGCAAAAAATTAATAATTATTCACTGTCAGAATATATAAACAATTACCCGTTCAGCTTTTTGAAGATGGCATCCTTTACCTTGTTGCTCAGGTGGATGTTGTTGGAACCCTCATTTATAAGGGCTTTACGGATATATTCCACTTCGGCCTCCGAAAGGAATATCAGTCTGCCCTTGCGGTCGATCTGTACATTGCCGCAGATATCTGCTACCACCTTTTTCGCCGTATCAATGCTGCTGAAATAATACACATCCTGGCCTTCATCATAAACTCCGCCGTTTTGGAGATATGTTTCCTTTACCGCAGAAGGCTCCAAACCTGCAACCTTGGCAATTTCAATAATTTTGTAGACTCCCGAATAGTCAATATAATAGTGGTTTGCCTTCCGGCCTGACAATCTTACAATAAAGTTGGATTCACTTAACATACGAACTCCCTCTTTCAATAAAATTCTTTTATATTATACCAGCATTATGCCTTATGCTCAACAGCAGTAATTTTTTCCATATCGCCCCTTTGATTCCGCTTCTGTGTCAGAACAGTCATCGCCGCTCCTACAAGCACGATGACCCCGCCGGCCATCTGATATGCATTCATGAATCCCCTCAGCAGCAAAGCCGTCAGGATAATAGTGAAAACCGGTTCCAGCATGCTTAATATGGACGCTTTGGTAGGCGTCAGGTACTCAAGGCCTTTGAAAAAGGTAAAAATGGCAAGTACCGTGGAAAAAATTGCAATACCTGCGGTGGGTAACAGCGCCGCGGGATCAAAGGTAAATTTGATTTCTCCCGCGGGAAGTCCTGAAACCAGAATCCCCAGCGTGGCAAACAATGTGACCCAGGCGCTGGTGACGATGGAAGGCATGTTTTTGATTACATGGCTTCCAAGTACGATGTAGAACGAATAGGTCACCGCCGCAAGCAAGCCGAAAATGATTCCTGTTATATTGATGTTTCCCGTACCGGCGGCGGTTATTACCACCAGTCCTGCAAAGGAAAGCACCATGGAAAGTATTGTTTTCCTGTTCAGGCTTTCCTTGAAAAATATAAAGGAAAGGATCGCTACGAAAACCGGAAAGGTATATAGCATCAGGACCGCCAGGGAGGGTGAAATGTATTTGACCGAATTGAAATAAAAAATGGCTTGCAGGGTGTACCCGATCCCGCCCAGCAAAATAAAATGGAAAATGTTCTTCCAGGTAATCGCCGGATGTTTCATAAATAAAAGGATATAAGCAAAGAATAGAACCGTTGCCGTAAAAAAACGGATCAAAAGCAGCGTCGATACGGTAATACCGCTTTTATAGGCGCTGAGGGCGAATATGGGCAGGAAGCTGAAGCCAAGCGCTGAAAGCATAACAAGCAAGATTCCGACATATGTTTTCTTCAATTAAATCCCCCTTAACTTAGGAGCACCGGAATATTTCCCTTCCATTTTTTACGAAAATGCCGGCTGCTATGGACTGTATTTTCAAGCAGGGGAGTTATATTTCACGGTGCTTACCGGACTATCCTCCGGCCTATCTCTGCTTAATCTCGTCTAAACTCCGTTGTATTGTAACAATATATGCCCTATTTTCAATACCCGGTACAGAATACTCTTAAAGCAGTTCCCAGGTCAGCACGAATCGTCAGACCACGGCATTCTTGCCTATGACAATGGGCCAGCTGGGCTCCCCTTTCAAATGCCTGCCTTTTGACATGACAACATTCTTATCAAGGATGGCATAATCCAGTTGTGAATTCTCACCGATCTGGGACCCCTGCATTACAATGCTGTTTCTGACAACAGCGCCCCTGGCCACGGTCACACCCCTGAAAAGCACGCTGTTCTCAACGGTCCCCTCGATAATGCACCCGTCGGCAATGATGGAATTTACTGCTTCGGCTTCTTCGTTGTATTTCGTCGGAGCCTCATCCTTCACCTTTGTATAGATCTTGCCGTTTTCCAGAAACAGCTCTCTTCTGATTTCCGGGTCAAGGAGCTCCATATTGCTTCTGTAATACATCTGTATGGTTGAGAAGCTCCTCCAGTAACCATTGAATTTGTAGCCGTATATGCCAAGCTTGTCAAGCTTCTTTATCAGAATATCCTTCACGAAATCATAATTTCCATGGGCAACACACTCCTCCAGCAAGGAGATGAGGAGTTCCCTCCGGATAATGTAAATCCCCATGGAGCCCAAAACAGTTTCAGGGTTTTGAGGCTTCTCCTGAAGGTCAACGATGCGGTTATCCTCCGAGACCTTGACGACACCCAGCTGGGATAACTCTTCCCGGGGCAGGTCGCTCATATCCCTGTATGCCAGCGTAATTTCCGCATTGCTTTGCGTATGGAAATCAAGCATGTCGTCAAAAAGCATTTTATATATTCCGTTTCCCTGGGCGATAACCACATTGTCCTCATTACTCCGCTTTAGAAACGAAAGATTATTGTACATGGCGTCGGCGCTGCCCTTGTACCAGCCCGAATCGTCTCCTGCAAGTGACGGCGGAAAGATGAAAAGTCCGTCATACCGCCTGTCCAGATCCCATTCCTTTCCCGAGCCAAGGTGGTCCATCAGGGAGCGGAAGCTGTACTGCGTCATTACTCCGACATTGGTAATTCCGGAATTCACCATGTTTGAAAGCACAAAATCGATTGCCCTGTATTTCCCTCCTACAGGAATCGCCGAACTGGACCTTATGGTAGAAAGGTCCTTCAGCTTATGCTTTTTCCAGCCTGTCAGTATCAGGCCCATTGTATTTGTCATTCGCATTCACTCCCCTTGAAAACATTTTCTCCGGAAGGTATCTTCAGACTGCAGAAGTCCTCCTGTTGAGCATTGATATCGATCATTACGTTCCTCCCGATTTCCGTCCCTGCGGGCACTACGGCTCTTTCCCCGATGACAGTGATGCCGGAGTTATATATATTGGGCCTGAAGACATTGGTAATGTCCTCGCCTCTGCCGATTACCGCATTTGCACCGATTTCGGTATTTTCGCCTATGATGCATTGCGACAGGATGCTGCCTGCGCCGACCCTGGTGTTTGACATGACGATGGAATCCTCCACCTGGGCGCCTTCATCGATGGTCACACCCGGAAACAACACCGAATTGCGGACTTTTCCGTAGATCATGCACCCTTCGGCTACAATGGACGTTTTGACACTGCCGCCGTAACCGATATAATGGGCGGGTTTTACAGGATTGGGCGTATAGATTTTCCATGAGGGATCGTATAAATTGAATTCCGGAACCCTTTTGATCAAATCCATATTGGATTCCCAAAACGCCTGGATAGTACCCACATCCTTCCAGTAGCCTTTGAAATTGTAAGCATACATATTGCGGCCTTCAAACAGCATCATGGGAATGATGTTCTTACCGAAGTCATGATCCGAGCCCTTCAGTGCGTCATCCCTGAGAAGATATTCCCTGAGAACCTTCCATGTAAATATGTACACACCCATGGAAGCCAGAGTGCTTTTGGGCTTGGCAGGCTTCTCTTCGAATTCGTAGATCTTGCCGTTTTCATGAGTGTTCATTATCCCATATCTGGAGGCCTCCTCCACAGGTACGTCAATCACCGAAATCGTTGCGTCGGCATTGGTCCTTTTATGGGAATCAAGCATGGTGGAATAGTTCATTTTGTAGATATGGTCTCCGGATAAGATGATAACGTATTGAGGGGCCAGCTTATCCACATAATCAATGTTCTGAAATACTGCGTTGGCCGTACCCTTGTACCAGTCACCGCTTTCCTCCTTCAAATACGGAGAGAGTGTGGTTACACCGCCATTCATCCGGTCCATGTCCCAGGGCTTTCCGATGCCTATATGGGAATTGAGCTTTAGGGGCTGATACTGGGTCAGCACTCCAACGGTGTCAATCCGGGAATTTATACAATTGCTCAATGAAAAATCAATGATCCGGTATTTGCCTCCATAAAGCACCGCGGGCTTGGCGATCTTTTTCGTCAATACCCCCAGCCTGCTTCCCTGTCCCCCTGCCAGCAGAAGGGCGATTATTTCCTTTTTTATCATTTGTCCACCCCCAATGGTTCTTTCTATACTCCATAGTATCAGACACAAGTATTATTCTATGAAACAATGACTCCGCTTATAACGATCCGATTTAAGATTAATTTTTTTGTTTGACGCCTCATTATTACCACAAATTATTTAACAACAAACAAAGCCTGAGATCCCAGGCTGTTCATTGATTTCCCCAGGGACAAACCCGCACGCATATCCCGCATACCGCCCCTCTTCCTATATGTTTGAATTTGGATGTCATATAGTCGCTGCAAGCCTGTACGTCAACAATCCTGCTCCTGTCGCAGCCCGCCTCCCAGCCGTTGCCTGTCAACGCCATGGCCGGACAGCTTTCAACACAGAGCCTGCAAGTACCGCAGCTCTGCCTGGCAGCTTCATTGGCGGAAGTCAAAGGCATGTCTGTGAGAATTGTTCCTAGCCTTAGTCTCGGGCCCCAGGCCCTGCTTATAAAAAGGCCGCTTTTTCCTATCCAGCCAAGGCCCGCCGTCACTGCCGCGGTTTTGTGCTGAAATAATCCAAAGTGGCCCTCCCCGGCATCATTGACCGTCTGGGACGCAGGGATTGCCAGGGCTTTAAAGCCCCACTCCTGGATTTGCAGCGTCCCGCGGAGAGTAATCTGGTCGATAAGGGTATTCACCGTCCTGTAATGATGGAAATAGGTAAAAGTAGGTTTGTCAATAATTTCGTCAATGATGGCATCGGAGAGTCTGACGCCGACGGATACCGCATTCGGGTATTTTTTCAGGGCGGCAGAGAGCTTGTCTTGGACATTGGAAAATCCAACAAGCGAAGCGCCCCATTCCTTTAACTTCTCCCCCAGCATTGACTTTTGTTCCAAAATACCACCTCACTAACGATTCCCAGCATATTACCATTCCGATTATAGCATATCGGAATAATTTATGCGAGGGGGTAAGAAATATCCCTGCTGTTAAAATATTTATTGAATTTTTTCATATACTAAGCCAAGGTTGTTTTAAACTGCCCATACAATACAGACTAGTGATTCGGTTTTCAGGAGGACGTACCCATGAAGGTGGCAATTATCGGAGCAGGGTTGGCAGGTCTGGCATGCGCTCACGAACTGGAGAGAAATGGAGTTTTTCCTCAAATTTTTGAACGCTCCTCCCTCATTGGAGAAATCATGGAGCTTCCCGCCATACAGATGAGAATGTTTTATACTCCGTTAATTGATCCTTTCAAGTACATGCGGAATAAATTTAATTTAAATCTCACCCCTCACTATATCTTGAATGAATTAATAATGAAATCTCCCAACAAAATTGCCACCGTAAATGAAAACCTGGGCTGGATCTTCAGAAGAGGAAGCTTCAGCGATTCCATGACAAATCAAATCCGAAGCACGATCACTGCACCCATCAGCTTGAATACGGAAGTTAATTTTAAAGATATAAAAAATAAATTTGATTCCGTGGTTATCGCTTCCGGATCTTTAAGCGAGGCGGAAACAATGAATATATTCACAGCCACCTACTTCGCCTGTACCCGCATTGCCACTGTTTACGGAAGATTTAAGACCAATTCGATAAACATATGGCTGAATACAGAGTATGCAAAGGCTTCCTACGCCTATCTTGTACCCGATACGCAAGACCGCGCGAAGCTGGTTTTGCTTGTAAACGACATCAACCCCTACCAGTTGGACAGTTATTGGGACAATTTTTTGCTGACGGAAAAGATTTCCTACAAAATAACTAAAACAACGGATTTGGCTCATAAGATCGGAAGGGTTAATCCCGTTCAAGTCGGGAATTTGTATTTCTGCGGTTTGGCAGGCGGGTTTATGGATGATTTCATAGGCTTCGGCACCATCGGCTGCGTCATCAGCGGATTATTGGCGGCCAAAGCCATCATCAACAATCTTGATTATAACAAAGCAATGAAACCCTTTATTAGCCGGTTGAAAAAATTGCATGAATACAGGCTTGCCATGAACAGCTTTACAAATGAGGACTATGACCGCATTATGACACTGCTGGACAATCCGGCAATCCAAGCGCTCACCTATAAAAACCCTTTGTTCAGAGTGCCCCCCAGCTACCTGCTTGCAAAAATGTATAATTTCATAAAAGCACAAACCCATTGAGGTCCCGTGGCTTACTGGAACTTTTCTCAGGTTTATCCAGTCTGAAGGCTTTGGAGGTGACTGAAATGAAATCTTTGAAAATTCTGTTATGCATTGTTTTCACTCTCGTCCTTGGCACCTGTTCTTCCACCATCAGTATCGGCGAATCACAGGATTTTTCAGGCAAGCCTGCGGAAGTAGCCGTAACAAGCGATGACGCAATGCTTCTGAATCCGGAATACACCTATGACTCCAAAATGCTGATTCCGGGAAATACACAAATTGATCCTAAAATGCTTGCGCCCATGATTCAGGACGAATCGGACCAAGACAAATGAGAGCGGCTTCCTTCCTCTGCTGGCAAAAATTATGGCGGTATGCTATAATAGGAAAAGCCTGAAAAGCTTCAATACATGCCACGGAGGAAAGGAAGGCCCGAATGAACTCGCTGGGAAGTAACAAGGAAGTTGTGGAAAACAAGCTCATTTTGCTTTATCTGATCGAGAAAATAAATGTTCCGGTAAGCAATCTCCAAATTACAAAGCTCATACTGGAAAACAAATTCATGAATTATTTTCTGCTGCAGCAGTTTTTAAACGAGCTGGTGGAAGGTAACTTCCTGGGAACGGAAGCTTCCGGCGAAAAAGCGCTGTACAAGATTACCGAGGCCGGAAAGCAAAGCCTCGGATACTTTTCCGGTCTGATCCCCTCCGGTATCAAAGGCAGAATTGACAATTCCATTACGGCGATTAAAAAAAATATCCGGAACGAGACGCTAATCACTGCGGATTTCATGCCCGAAAGCGAGAATGAGTTTATCGCCAGCTGCAAAGTCGGTGAAGATAATTTTACATTGATGGAGATCAGTGTGACGGTAGGGACTAGAAATGACGCCCGTACCATATGCAACAACTGGAAAAACCATACCCAGGACATCTACGCTGAAATCATCAACATCCTTACCAGGCAAAGGGAGTAATTCTCTTTTCACATATTTTCAAATAAGTTATCCTATGGAAGACTGGCGACCACAGCTCCATCCTCAAGGTAGGATGAAGCCCTGTCCATTATCGCTGCCATCTGGGCGCGGGTTATTTTATCCGCCGGATGGAACAAGCCGTCGGGGTAACCCTGGAGCAGTCCGTATCCCGTCATTTTCTTTATTGCGCTGTAGGACCATGGATTGCCGGTGGCTGTGACGTCGCTGAATTTTACCGTACCGTTCGGGCTTCCCTGGAGCTGCAACGGCAGTCTTGCAAGCATTGCGGCAATCTGCTCCCTTGTGACCGGCAGATCGGGACCGAACTTTCCGTTTCCGATGCCTTGAATAATGTTGTACTGCTTTGCAATTTGTATTTCATTTTTCGCCCAATGACCCGCTATGTCGCTGAAGCCCGCATTTCCTGCAACCGCGATGCCATCCAGGCCGAGGGCTCTTACGAGTATTGTGGCTGCCTGGGCTCTGGTCAGCCGCGCTTCCGGCAGGAACAACGATTCTGAAACTCCCGTCATCCATTCCTGCATGGCGACATTTATAATTGAGTCTACCGCCCAATGCCCCTGGGCATCCTTGAAATAGCAGCCGTTGAGCCAAAGCTTGTAGTAGTCCCAGGTTTCCGCGGATTCCTGGCCAAGGCTCCAACTGCCTGATCCCTTAAGATTATATTTTTGCACCAGCGTGAGCTTGTATTTTATGGATTCCTCGTTTTCATACCAGAGGGTATATTTCCCTGCGGACAAAACGGAGCCGTTAATATTGGGCTTACCATCTCCTGCTTTGATTGTTATTACGGCCTTGGGAGATTGATATGCCTTATCGTATGTAACCACTCCCCTGTATTTTTTAACCATTTCTTCTACCTGACTTGCGCTGATCCCATACCCTCCGTACGTTGAACCCTGTTTCCAGTATCTCCCGTAAAATGCCAGCCCTAAAACCAATTTATTGGCGGGCACCTCCTTAAGGGCATTGATTATTGAGTCTTCCACAAACTGCGCTGAAGCGACCGGCCCCTCGGGACCTCCCTGGTAGCTCTGGTCATAGGTCATCAGCATCAGGTAGTCGCAATATTTTGCCATTTCGCCGTAATCATAGGATTTTTGCCACCCCTGGGCAACGGCAAAGGGCTTTGGCGCAACAGCGGCGGAAAGACTTTTTCCGGCGGGAAGCTTGCTCCTCAGGATCCGGACAAAATCGGAATAACTGTCACGCTGGTATTCCGTGAGATTTTCCAGGTCCACATTGACTCCGTCAAGATTATATTTCGCGATGGCGTCGGCGATTTGCTGTGCCAGCGCCTCCCTGTTGTTAAGCGCATTTATGCCTGTTTGCCTGTCCCAGTGATTGCTGAGGAAAGGAGTCACCTTTATTCCTTGTTTATGCATTTTACTTATAAACGTTGTATCAAGCGCTTGTGTAACTTTGAGGCTGCCATCCTGATTCAGGTCGAAATAGCTTGGAGAGATGTCGTTCAATGATCCTCCGGTACTGTCTACCATACCGGTATACGAGCTTGTGTTGCCAAAATATACATAACTCATGCTGAATTTGCTGTCTGATACGGCTGCGGCCTCCTGAGCGGTGAAAATTGACGAACCCAGCAGGACGGCACAGATGACAGATATTATCCTTAACAGATGTTTGCTTTTCACAAAATACACCCCATACCCCTCGTTTAGTCATGGTAGGGGACATACCTCTCCCGGCGGAGGGCTGCCCCTTTCAGAGTTGTTTAAGATACTCACTACTACCTTACAATACGGGATGCATTTATTCAACGAGTAAATTATGTAAACTAATTCGCTGCGCTGTATGAGCGTCATTACTTACCGGCACTTCCCTGAATATCTCCACAAAAAAAAGTCCCGCAAATAAACATCGCGGGACTTTTCATCACCATTGGCCGGATTAATCCATAAGCTTGTAGATTAAGATGCTTTCAACCTTTTTATCTTTTATGTGAAAGCTCATTACATCCACATAATCTACCGGTTCATACCGGAAATCATCCTCTCCGTCACCCAATTCCCCTCCTGTCAGATGTCCTTCAGGATAAGCCTCTTTAAGCTTTTCAAAACTATCTCCGACTTTAATTTTTCTCGATGTCGGATAATTGGGACTGGAAATTTGAATGTTAAAAATAAAAAACTTCTTATCTTTGGCCGCATCAATGGTTTTCACCACAAGTCCGGGAAATTTGTACTGTTTTTCCGTCATTCCGTTCAGCGGGTCCATATTCAAGCCGTCGTCCTTGGAATAAGTGTGGGATTTAATTTCATCCGCCTTGCCAAGCAGACTCTCCATCTTCTCATCGTCGACAATATCCGAAAGAGTAATTACATTCTCCCGGTAAATAAAGGCCAGGTCTTTTAAAGCGGCATTTCCGCCGGTTTCTGCCGTGGTTTCCTTAGTCGTTTCCCCGGATGCATCCGTTGTAGTGCCGGCCGTTGTGCCGGTCTGGGTTGTGAGTGAGGTTCCGCCGGTTGTGCTTTCCGTCGGTTCCGCATCACTTTTCCCGCATCCCGCCAGAAGCATTCCACCCAATACCAAAAGCAGAGTCACTATGATTATTTTTCTAAACGCTTTCATTGCAATTCCTCCTATAATTCCTTTTAATTATTTATTTGCGCTACTGCGCCATTTCAAACAAAAACTTCACTTAGTTAGACCTTAAATAATTTATATAGTTCCACTCCTAGGCCTATTGGATAAATGTACCGGAAGAATTCCTCAATCCTCACTATCCCTTTGTCATATGACAGGAGTCATTTCAAATGTTACAGGGCTTATGACACAGCGCACTTATAAATAACTTCCGTATTTTTTATTATTAAATAGTCAATGAAATTAAAGGAGCTGTGACCACTATGAAAAAACTGATTTCTTTTATTCTTGCTTTCGTTTTTCTCTTTTCCCTTACAGCCTGCAATGCAGGAGTATCGGATGCCCAAGAATGTCTCAAATCCTACACAAATGCTTTAATCGGCGGCGATTATGCATCGGCCTATACGATGCTTTCCGCCTTCGACAAAGGCAACATCACGGAGGATCAATTTATTCAATGGCAGACCATGGCCTCAAAAATGGTAAAGGTGGAGAGCTTTGAAATTGACAGGAAGACGGACAGATTTAAAAATTATGAGTATATGGGAGCCAAATTCAAGAAGGCCTACGGTTTTAGAGTTCTGAGAGTGCAAAAGGAGCTCCTGCCTGAAGCAAAAACCAATGGCTATGATTCCGGGGAGTACAGGATCATGGTTGTTGAAGAAGACGGGGCATTCAGAGTAGCCTTGCTTATAACGCAACTGGAGGAAACGCTTCAGAGCTATAAGCGGCAGTTGGAAGAAAAGGCGAAGTGACGCGGCCGTGAGGACTATCCTGAAATATATCTCCGGAAGCTTGATGCAAAGAAAATTGCGGACACTTTTAATCCTGTCGGTGATCATGCTATCCTCCGGCATGTTCTTTGCATCCCTGTCCCTTTCCGGCACCCTAGTAAAAATACAGATGGAAAACTGGCGGCAAAGCTATGGGTATGCCGATATCATCATTCACCGCACCGAAGGCTCTCCTTCACCCTTTTTCCATTTGAACGGAGCTTTGCAATACCGGAAGGACATGGACTATATCATCGGTGAAATTTCCGGCTTTGGCACCTATGTCCGGCCCGATGGCGGCAAGACCGGCGTCCTGCTGAAAGGCATGGATTTCGACCAGCTCCAAAGGCTCACGCCGCTGGTTGTTGCAGAACAGCGCGGATTCTATCCCTTCGGAGGCATGAAGGCTGTAATCAGTACCCGGACGGCTGAAAAATACGGGCTGAAAACCGGCGACTCCATGAAGTTTGAAATCAACGGCACGATGCAAAAATTCCTGATAAGCGCCATCGTCCGGCCTTCAGGGCCATTTACCGGCGAAACCGAGACAATTTGCGCCGTAGTACCCGGAAGTACTTTAAGCGCATTGTACAATGCCAGAGGAAAGGTTGACATGATCTATGTCAAGCTGTTAAATCCCGAGAAAAAGCAAAGGTATCTTTACCTCCTGTCACAGGAATATAAAAGGTATCGGGTTGAGGAGCCCTTCACCGAATGGGAAATCAAAAAAGAGACCGACCGTACGGCCGCTCCGGTAATCATTGTAACGGTAATCCTGAGCTTTATGTGCATTTACATTATCCATACCACCTATAAAATCATAATCCTGGAAAGAATGCCCGTCATAGGCGTCTTCCGCAGCATTGGCGGCAGCAGGCTTTCAACAAATTTTCTGCTTTTGCTTGAGAGCCTGTTTTACGGCTTTGGGGGCGGTTTGTCCGGCTGCGTCTTCGGAACAGGTCTCCTTTATGCGATCACTGCCTTCACAGGGATGAAAGGCGCTATACAGCTTGCGCCAATGCTGGATTTTAAAATCATCAATTTTCTCTACACCATTGCCGCAGCACTGGTTTTAGCTGCTACCGGGTCTTTATTGCCGATTCTGCAGGCGATGAAGCTTCCTATAAAAGACATCATTTTGGGTACATTTAAAGAAAAAAACGCATCGTCCGGGTCCGGTCTTTTCCTGGGAGCGGCTCTTCTGGCTATTTCGCTGACCCTGCCCTTTTGCAGGGCGCTCAAACAGGCTCTGGCAGTATCCACGCTCTGCATGCCCGCTTTGCTGCTGGCAGTAAATCTGCTGGTACCGCATATGCTGAACAGTGCTCTGAAGCTGGCGGACAGGTGCAATATTCCCTGGGTCTCCTTCCAACTGGCTGTAAAAAACCTACGCTGGAACAGAAATGCGCGAAACAACATTTCCCTGCTTATCATCGGCTTATCCAGCTTTTATATGATCAGCACGGTAAATATGAGTCAAATGCTGGAAATTCAGAATCGTTTCGGCCGGATACTTTCCGATATGACCATGCATATGGAAAAGACGGACAAAGCAGCTCTTGCGCTGATTTCTTCGCTGCCGGGCATTAAAGATACCCTGGGCTGCTTTTATTCGGAAAGAATTGAAGTGGAAGGAAAAGAAGAACCCATCTGGCATTTAATCAGTGTAAATGAGAAATTCCCGGCCTTTTTTAAAATAAAGTCTCCCCAGGGCAGCGATGTGCTGAAAACTTTAAATACTGGGCGGAACCTCCTATTGACCGAAGCACTGGGACAGCGGCTTGGTGTCAGCCCCGGAGATATACTCGTTTTAAAACTTCCTGCCGTGCGAGGCAGCCATTCCTACCGGAAATATTGTGTTACCGGCTTTTTCGACACCATCCATCCGGGCCAATGGAGCTATGCACTGATCTCGGAAAAGAATTTTAAAGAGGATCTCCCCAGCAGCTTTTTCGGTCAGGTGTATATTCAGGCGCAGAGCAGCCCCGAGGCCGTCCAGAATCTGCTGAAGACCGAATTTGCCGGAAGAAAGCCGCAAATAGAGCTCACGAAAGATTTGAAGGTTACCGCTGTTGAAGCCAATCAGCAGTTGTTCATGATCCTTGAGGGGTATACCCTTCTTACCATGATTACCGGCCTTTACGGAATCCTTAACAACTCCGTCATCAGCTTCCTTCAGCGGAAGCGCCAGCTAGCCGTTTACAGGTCCGTAGGCATGAGCGGGCTTCAAATAAACGGTATGCTCCTGACGGAAGCTGTCGTCCAGGGACTTTTCGGGGGTCTTTTAGGTATTGCTGCGGGGGTTGCCGCCACATGGATTATTGTACCGCAAATCCTCAAGGCCCTTAGTATTGAGAGCGCATTATACCTTTCTCCCACCCCTGTTCTGCACTGCCTTGCAGCAGCTGCAATATCGCTGCTGCCTGCAGTAATAGAGCCGGTGAGGCAGACGTTTAAAATGGATTTGGTGAAAGCCATCAAATGTGAACAGGAGTGATGATCCATGTATGCCATTGAAGCCGTCAAGCTTTTTAAGTCATACAAAACAGGAGGTTCCGATGTGGAAGTGCTTAAAGGCATAGATATGAAAATTGATTCCGGAGAATTTATCAGCATCATGGGACCCTCAGGCTCGGGAAAAAGCACTTTCCTCTATCTGACAGGCGGTCTGGACGCGCCTACCTCCGGGACCGTCCGGATTTACGGCAGCGATATTCCGGGAATGAAGGACCGGGAGCTGAGTATTTTACGAAGACGGAGTATCGGTTTCGTATTTCAGTTTTACAATCTCATTCCCAATCTAAGCGTTGAGGAAAATATCCTGCTCCCGGTCCTGCTGGATGGAAAAAAACCAAAGGCGGCGAAGGGAATTCTGGATGAGCTGCTGGAAATTGCAGGCCTGACCGCCAGAAAAGGCCATTATCCCGCCCAGCTTTCAGGCGGAGAGCAGCAGAGAACGGCAATTGCACGGGCTCTGATAAACGACCCCGATATCATCCTTGCAGACGAACCCACAGGCAACCTTGATTCCACCAACGGGACGGGAATATTGGGACTTTTGCAAAGGATCAACCGTGAAAGAAACAAAACCATCCTTATGGTTACACATTCCGACGAGGCAGCGGAATACAGTACCCGAAGGGTTTTTATGAAAGACGGGAGGCTGGTGCATCAATGAAGAAATTTTTACCCCTGGCATGGCTACTGCCATTGCTTCTATCTCTGTCCGCCTGCAGCGGCGAAAACGGCCCAAATCCGGCAGCAGTGGACATCCCTGCCGTGAAGCAGCCTGTTCAGGCATTTGGAATCGTAAAAGCCCTGGAGACAACTGAAGTCACAGCCCCTTTCGCGCTCAAAATCAATAAGATCCTCGTGAAGGAAGGCCAGCCCATAGCCGCCGGCGATATCCTTGCAGAATATGACGGACATGAGGCCGAATATCAATTGAAGCTTGCGGAGCAAGAGCTTACAGCTGCAAAGACAAAAGTCCAAACCCGGATAAAAATGCTGGATGAAAAAAGGAAGCTTCTGGAGGCCGGAACAGACCCCGAATTACTGAAGCTGGAAAAAAGCCTGGAAGCAGCAAAAATAAAATACCTTGCGGCAGCAGAGGACGTATCAAGGCTTAAGGCTTTAAAAGACTCGGCAATTGCAACGGAAAAGGACTTTCAGGATTCTTCCGCCGCCCTGGAGCTCAGCCGGCTTTCCCTGGAAGAGCTGCAGCTGACAGCGGAAAGCCTCCGGGAGACAAAGCGGAAGGAAATCCGACTGGAGGATCTGGAAATCCGTCAGGAATTATCGGATATCCAAATTCTTGAGCTTCAGACGGGACAGATAAAAGACAAAATGAGCAGTGAAATTTTTCAGCAAAATAAAGTCATCTCCCCCGTTTCCAGCGGAATTATAGAAAACACCGGCTGCAGGCAGGGTACCGAAGCAGCCGAAAAATCAAGCCTCTTCACTATCGCCAATGCGGATACCCTGATCGTTGAGGCTTATGTGGACGAGCAATTTATCCGGGATGTGCACTTGGGCGCAAGAGCCTATATTATTCCCGAGTCGGACAGAAGCCTGGAGTATAAGGGCAAAGTAACCTTTATCGCTTCCATGGCCGTTTTGCAAAACAGCGAGACCGTCATTACGGTTCAAATAACACCCGATAGTAAAGATATGAAGCTGCCGCCGGGCAGCAATGCTGAAATCAGCATATCGGCAGAATAATTGAACATTTGTGGAGAGCTTCAAAAAGCAAACCTCCCCATTTTAGTCACCCATATTCTAGGAAAGCTTCGACAATATCATCGAACTATGGGATGGAAGGATTATATAATGTTTCTAATAGGGCATGCCCCCATACCCCCTCGCTGTGGGCGAAATGAATTCGCCCTACGCTACACTTTGTGCGCCACGCCTATACGTGGCGTTTGAACAACATCAATCGGAGATTGCATCCCACCAACATTTTTTTCATTTATTAACCTCCACTTATGAGAAGGGAGGACTGTGACGTTGTTCAAAAAAATAGGGACTGCCCCTGATTGTACCAGTAAATACAACCAGAACCCTGTCCCCGCTGCTTCACAATCCCCAAACTATAATCTAAACGTTTTTTCGGGACTGCCTATTCCTTGCCCTCCCCTTTTCAGGCTTGATTGTTTTCGATGAGCTGCCTCAAGGGGATGACTTCCTTTTTGTTTTTTCCAAAGAAGGTTATTTCCGCTGAATTGTCGTCGATGACTTTTTCAATCCATACTGGCGTACCCTCGTGGAATACTTGAATGGAATCCGGCGATTTCACTATCATTTTTGCTCTGTTGGCGTCCAAATCAATCCCTCCCTGCTTGATTATTTTTTCCGTACATAGTTTTCCACTCTGCAAATGCATTTATGCTGACGGTTTTGGAGAATAATACATCCATAAGCACTAGCGAAAATATAACTTCCGGTGCTCCTAAGTAACGAAACTGCATTATCAAGGAGGTTTTTATGAAAAAAATTCGTCTTGGTGTCATCGGCACCGGTCTTGCATGGGAGAGGCTTCACTACCCTGCCCTGAAGGAACTTACCGACAAATATGAAATTGTTGCCCTGGCAAACCGCACAAAAAAGGATGCTGAAGAATTTGCCATAAAAATAAATCTGGATGCGAAAAATGTTTATGACGATTATAAGGAAATGCTGCGAAGGACCGACCTCGATGCCGTCGATATCCTGGTGCCTATAGAATTGAATTACGAGGTGTCGGAAGAAGTGGCGAAGGCCGGCAAAAGCTTCATCTGCGAAAAACCCATGGCCCCGGACAGAACGCAGGCCAGAAAGTTCCTTGAACTTGCCCGGAAGCATATCGTTAAAATCATGATTGCGGAAAACTACCGCTATAACGAGGAGAACAACAAAATCAAGCAATTGATCAGTGAAGGCAAAATCGGAGACGTCGTCTACTTTATAAAAAACAATATCAATTGTTTCCCTTGCCAGATGTCCCAGGATACCTACGCAGGCACCGAATGGAGACAGCATCCCGATTTTCCCGGCGGAGCATTTCTTGACGCGGCGCTCCACGATATCGCAGCAGTAAGACATATCTTCGGAGCGGTACAATGCGTGCAGGCTTTTGGAAAGCCTCAGAAGGAGGATTTCAACCCCTATCTGTCGGTAAGCGCCAATATGCAGTTCAAAAACGGAGTTATCGGACAATACACCTATTTCCCTTCCGGCGTCGAATCCCAAAAGCCCTATGTGGGCTTCAGGATTTTCGGCACCAAAGGCGAAATCTATCTTGAAGAAAAATCCTGCGGGATTATTAATATCGCCTATAACGACGGAAGGTCGGAAAAAGTCTCCTATACCCCCGAAAGAGGCTACTATAACGAGCTTATGAATTTCTACAACGCCCTGGACGGTAAGGAAAAGATATCCGTCACGCCGGAAATCGAATTCGGCGATGTCAAAAATGTATTTGATATCCTTGAATCGGTATCTTCACGCAAGGTTATCTATGTAGACGAACCTCAGCCCGATGAATCCACGACCCATATGGAAGGTACCGACCCAGTACAGATGTATATACAGTGATTTAATCATCGACAGAAGCCTGCAACGCGGCAATCTCAACCTTTTAAGCAACTACCTTACTTTTTGCGATTGCCGCGCTTTACTGCGTTCGCTTGCAATTTTCACGAGTGCTTGTCCGATGTGGACGGTTCTCTCTTGTCGTATATAATGCAACAAAGAAGAAGCGGGAAATCTTGTTTTCAATGTCGAATAGTAAGAACATTTTAGACTTCCTTACTTATGAACCGTTTCCCCCCCTTGTGTTTGGCACAAAATAAAATGGATTATAGCATTTACTATCAGGAAAATTGGTTCAAGCAGAACTGGCAATAAAACGGAAGATTTGCGGAACCTTTATCATATTATTCGCAAAATTCCTAACATTTTTTCTTGTTTAAAGTCCAGATGCATTCGGAATAGTTGTCCGGATATAATCTGGTATTCTATTCCTTTACATAAAAAAAGATCCTATGATTCTATTATATATCATAGGAAGATTTATAAATTTTTTGCCTCGTCCTATAATCGGACAAGAAGCATAATAATGTAACACCAAATTTTAATACTTAAGGCAGTTTTTTATGATTTTATTTCTCTCCGCCTACTATAAGGGTAGTTTCACCTGTTTCTACATTTACTTTATATGCAACTACGCCAGAGTTTTCTTCTGAACTTTCAAATGTGCCAGTAATAGAAGCATCTGAGCTTGGAGGTGATCCGGCTCCATAATATGTACGGCCTACATAGAGCGAATCATATCCTACACAACCATGGCCACCTGAAATATCTTGATCTGAGTTAGTATTTGCAGATGAGTGTCCCAAACCTAAGTTTCTCATAGTGTCTGCTGATATTGTAGATCCCCATTCAAAACGTGCCCTTGTGTATCCCCATGCATCTTCCCTGGTAGCAGTATCAATGTGAGTAGTTGTCCCCCAGCATATTTTGGTATTTGAATGACTCTGGCAAGCTTTAGTACCACCATCATGGGCGTGAGCTACATCAGCGTATGCACCAATGGCTGTCACTGAAAGTGTAATTAATATTGCAGTTACTCCTGCAACAACTTTTTTATTCATGATGTATCTCTCCTTTACCTTTTATTTTTATTATTTTACCTTGTTGTATTAACAATAAGGTGTTACATTTCTGTGCAATATCGCTATTATGAGTAGCAATTATTATTGTAGTCCCTTGTAAATTTATATTTTGAAAAATATTAATAACATTATTTTCATTTTCAACATCTAATGAGCCAGTCGGCTCATCAGCTAATATTACCAGAGGTTTACTAATAATAGCTCTTGCAATTGCCGCACGTTGACACTCTCCGCCGGATAGATTTGACGGGAATTTCAATAATTTATCCTTAATATCGAGCAATTCAGCAACTCTTTCAACTTCTGAATCAATATCATCTGTATTCTTCTTCATGTACTTTAAAGGCAAAGAAATATTTGAGGCAATACTGTACTCATTAATTAGACCATAGTCTTGCCTAACAAACGCTATATTGTTTCTGCGCAGCATATTTAGGTTCTGTACATTTTTAAAATCGACTTGTTTGCCTTTAAAAGTATATTTTCCGCTATCGGGAGTATCTAAAAAGCCTAATATATTTAGTAAAGTGGATTTTCCGGAACCGCTTCTTCCCATAATTCCCACAAAATCTCCTTGAACAATTTCTAATCCAACGCCATTGAAGACTTCTGTATTATTGTACTTAGACTTGTATTTCTTTACTAAGCCCTCACATTTTATTAGCATTTTATTCTTTCCTCCTTAATAGCCTGTCCACGGTAATATTTTTGTTATAACTGTAGGCAACCGTTACTAGAAGTAAAATTATCGATACGCCTGCTGCCATAAGCAATACTTTGAAACTTAAGATATTAAATACAATTTTGAGTAAGAGTAAAGATAATATTAATGAAATTGCGGATAAAATTAAGAATTTATGCAATATAATTTTATATAAATCAATTTTTCCGGCCCCACACATTAAGTGTACACCCAGAAAATGAAGGTTTCTCTCAATAAATAGCTTTATTAGTGCATTTAATGATATTACAAGAAATAAAATCATCCCTACCATAAAATACGATAGTATTACCATTATTTCTTCCAGTGTTAATTTGAATAAAGTATTAGTAAATCCTTGCCCTATGATAACATAGGAATTATCATCAAGTCCTACATCTTTCGCTATTTTGGAAATTTCTCCATTTACTACTTTGCTATCATAAGGAGATTTAATAATTCCACCATTTTTCTGCAGGTATTTAATAATAAAAGATCTCTTTTCTTTATCTGTCTGAGGTAATTCCTTAAATTCAAAAGATGGTAAAACCATATATCTGTCTAAAAAATGCATATAACCTTGATTGATTGTTATGTTACTTCCTTTTTCTAAAAATCCAACAACTTCACATTTAAAATTTCCATATGCATTATAGGTATCGATTAAATCTCCTATTTTATTAAAGTCTTTATATGAGCTACCTAAGAGTACTGGAATAATTGCTCCTTTTTTGTATACGAAGTCACCAGGTGTTAGCATCCTACCGCTTTCAAGCTTGATATTAAAATTGTTAAATACATTCAGAGATACATGAAAAGCCTTTATGCAACTTAATTTTATGTCTTTCCCATTATCATCTTTTATTTTAGCCGATGGCTGTGGGTTTCCGTTCTCATATCCTGCTATAAAAATTTCATTGTTTGTATATGGAACATATACACTTGTGGAATCTATCTCATAGTATTTGAAATAATGACTGTTGGATATCTCTTTATTGAAATGTGCAAGTAATTGATAACCAATTTTATTTTTATATAGTTCAGCTTCTCTTTCATCTAAAAAATTATCTGTAAGTCTAAACACGTTATGATTACTAATATCTTTTGCATTCTCAAAAGATGGTATAGAAATAAATATGTAAAACGAAAGCAGTTCAAATACTAATAGAAATATTGCCATCTGAAATGATAAAAATCCATAGAATATTTTATTATTCATATTTTCGTCCTTTATAAAACATTTTTAGTAAATAATATTGCTGAAATAATAAAAACCAAAATAAGAGCTGGTAAAACTGTTTTAAAATACAGCACTACAAATTCCTTAAATATTTTATTTTGACTTATTCCTATTACGGTCATTACATCAAACAATTTTCGATGGGAGCAAAACCAATAATAGGAAAAGAATACGCAGAATGATATGAACGCCAAACAAATACATATTAGTAATAAAAACCCTGGAATTTCACCAAAAAAAACATTAATAATACCATAACTGCCCAAGTCGATTTGCCTTATATCTTTCTCGAATAGCGCCAAAGACTTTTTAACATTCTTTTCAATTATGCCATCTAAATGATATAGTCCTGCATTATTATCTACCTCTGAGAAGCTATCAAGATTAACATATATAGAATAATCCAGCAGGCTGCTTCCCTTTTTACTTCCGGTTATTCCGATGACCTCATACGGGTGCCCGCCTATATCAATATAAGGACAATCATTGCTTTTATATACTCTATCTGTTTGTTTGTTACCAATAACTGCAAGATATTTTTCTTTATATAAATCATTTTCGGTAAAGAATCTTCCACGAATAATAGGAGGCTCTTGGATATCTCCTTTGACTAGTACTCCTCGCAAATCTTCAAATTGTGTCAATTCTTTATATAAAATTGTGCCGCTTATACATTTTAAATATATCATTTTAATATCTTTATAAGTACTTATTTTTTTATTTATGCTGAAAGCTTGTCTGTTTGTACTATAATACCCATTATTTAACTTGTGTACTTCAATCAGTCTGCTGCTGATTGAAACTAGCGAAATAACTACCAAAAACAAAGCCAGTATACTAATATTCATCGCAATATCCGCAAATAAAACTCTTCTTTTCACGATTATTCCCCTTTAGTAACATTAATGTTTAGCAAAAAGACAAAACATCTCCTGCCTATTTCCCATTTTTCCCCATCTCCTTGTATGTGAAAAACGCCTTCCTTCTGGTATTGGAGTTGTCAAAGGGTGAAGTATCATATTTAGAGGTATCCAGTCCTTAAAATCACTTTTCCCCTGGCATAATAACGCGATAAAGGCAACTGCCACATCACTATTCTTATTGTTTCTATTGCCAAGCATTTATTCTCTGATGCCGGTCGTCTCGCCGAAATCAGCAACCTATTTTATCTTTTCACTCCTTATTTAATAATTTTCTATATCACTATAACTAACAAAACTCTCTGCTACCGAACCATTCTGGATTGCATAATAGTTTCCTCTTAACCGATAAGAATTGCCGCTTACTACATAATAATTTTGGGAAATACTTGTAAAGGTGCTTGTGCTACTGCTTGTCCATGTTTTAATTGTTTGCCACGTACTATTTTTATATTGTTGCAGTTCCAGGTCGACCTTTGTTTCATATCCCGAATATGTTAACAAACTTGCTGTACAGGTGGCTTTACCGGCAGAATCAATATCAAGGTTTATACTGGCATCCCGCATACAAGTAAACATGGGGCTATAACTCTTATCGTCTCCCCTTTGTTCCGCATATACTATATTTATAAAAAACATTAAACACATTGATAAACACAGCACTATTAACAAAAACTTTTTATACATAAAAATCACTCCTTTTAAAATTTGTTTACAGTATAGTTAACCCAAAAAAGGAGTAAAATCTTACAGTCTTTTTGAATTTTTTTATTTTTTTATAATTTTTTCTGCAATTTTAATTATCTCTTCGGTTGGCAGATTGCTAAATATTCGAAAGATATTATTTTTATCGTGCCATACCAAGCTATTATCCTTTCCTTTTTCAACTAACAACCCATCATTCCCATTGATTCTTACTTTTTCACTATAAGCATTTTCTGTATCGATGCTTACCTTCGCAGAAATTGGCGAACATTGCAAAATTATTTCCTGGTCATGATTATTACTAAATTTTATGAATAAAATATCCTCGTCCTTTATATTTTCAATACATTTAAAACCTTCCGGAACATATCCAAAGTTGATATCTTCAAAATCTAAAGAAGAATCTTGCTTTTGTTTATCCTCAACCTTAATATCTGTATGAGTTTCCTGCATTTCAATGATGAAATTTAATATTTTTACCCTAAAGGCCTCAACATTAAATACTACAATTGTAGTAACAGTAAAAATGATGGCAATCATGACGGCAATCCGTTTTGAATAATGTAAAAAAGTTTTATACGTTTGCTTTCTGCGTTCTTTTTCAAATAATTTATTAATTTTCTTTTCAAAACCTTTTGAAAACTGCATTTGTTTTTTTAATTCTTCTTCGGATGGAATTTCCTCAAGTTCTTTTTCTGCATATGATTCCATTGCACCTTCCAATACAATATCAAATATCCGGTCTTGCATATTATTAGCAAAACTACGCTCTCTCAATTTTTATTTCCTCCTTCCCTAAAACGTTTATCAGATTTCCTTTGGCACGGCTTATTCTCACACTGACATTATCTTTTGATATTTTCAGAATATTTGATATTTCCTCAACTGTATATCCATGATAGTACCTTAACATAAGCACATCCGAATAGTTGGTATTCAATTGACTGATTGCATCTAAAATAATATTAATCCCTTCCTGCTCTAAAAGAATCTCCAGAGGTGTAGTAACGCTATAGGTCATATATGTATGCTCCTCATCATCTAAAGAGTAAAGGTTAGTTAAGCGGTTTTTGCGATGATTGTATATGTCCAAAGATACATTTCTTGTAACAATAGCTAGAAAAGACCTCGTTTTATTACAGTTATCTTCATTTATTTTTCCTAAATTATCAATAATCCTTAGAAAAGCCTCATGAACAGCATCTTCCGCCAGCTGCCGGTCTTTTAAAATATTCAATGCTACGCCAAGCATTGTATATCGGTAGCTATTGTATAATCTTTCTGCTTTCAATCTATCCTTTACATTTTCTATTACAAAAAAAAGCACAGTGTCTTCATCC
This sequence comes from Bacillota bacterium, assembly GCA_023433505.1. Lineage (GTDB taxonomy): Bacteria > Bacillota > Clostridia > Acetivibrionales > DTU013 > MnB-11. The sequence goes on from JAEZCO010000106.1 coordinate 64,389, forward strand.
CCTATCACTCTATTGCCCTATTCTCATGCTTTACATCTATGCATATGCTTATTAAGACGAAAAAATATGGAAAAAGTTTCATAAACATCCATCAGAAGATATTAAATATTTCAGTATTTCTTTGAAAATAATTTCCTCTATTCTTTGTTAAGGATCTTCCGTATTGCATCTTCATGCTCTTTTGAAAATTCTCTCGCTTCCGGCTCAGGTATATTCCTTCCCAGTTCTTCTGCGGCTATAGAAGCGGCTTCGCTTATTAAATCACCAAATTTCTCATATTGGATTTCGCTCATTTTACACCCTCATTCTCCAATACCTGCGATAGCATTTTTCTTAGTCTGCTTTTATTGTAAGCTTTTAGCGACATCTACATATATAATAACCATGAAATTTTATGTTCTGGGACAATTATTTTTATAAGTTCTATGCAAATTGTTAATTATTTTACAGAGGACTATTCAGACAAAATAAGAAGGATGGCCCGCTATTGTGGCCATCCTATGTTTGTTAAACACCTAAGATTCTTTTTACCTGATCAGGCATTTCCGATTTGCCGCAAATCGTCTTGTGCAGTATCTCTTTCCTGTCAAGGCCCGACAAGCCCTCCGGAACAGGTATGCCGCACCTTTCCGATAGCACCTCCAGCAGCTCAAACTCGCTCTTATCCCGGATGGTCTCTTCTCCAAAGATGGCTTTGACGACGCTCTCGTTAAATTTAAATGGACTGGCAGTGGAAACCACAATGGTCTTGGTGATATCTCCCGTAGAAATAACGTACTTATCATATACATCGATTCCGACCGCCGTGTGGGTATCCACCACGTAATCGTAATCCCGGTAGATGCTTTCGATGGTCTTCAAAGTCTCGTTCTGGTCGGTATAAGCCCCCCAGAAAATCTCAGCCACCTTTTTCCGGGTCTCCTGGTTTACGGAATAGGCTCCCGTATGCTTCAGCTTTTCCATCCAGCCGTTGATCAGCTCGGCATCGTGCTCCGTCAGTTCGAAGAGCAGCCGTTCAAGATTGCTTGAAATCAGGATATCCATTGACGGGGAAACTGTCTTTTTAAATTCCCGGTTGCGGTCATAAACACCGGTATGGATAAAATCAGTAAGCACATTATTATCATTGGACGCACAAATAAGCTTGTTTATGGGCAATCCCATCTCCCTTGCATAATATGCCGCCAGAATATTGCCGAAATTCCCTGTGGGTACTGTGAAATTAACTCTCTCTCCTAAATAGATCTCTCCGGTCCTAATCAGGTCCGCATAGGCGGAAAAATAATAAACGATTTGAGGAACCAGTCTTCCCCAATTAATCGAGTTTGCTGAAGAAAATTTGAAACCCTTCCGGTTGATATCCTCATTGATCTCCTGGTCTGCAAAAATGGCCTTAACCCCATTCTGCGCATCGTCGAAATTACCTGCAACCCCAATGGAATAGACGTTTCCACCCTGCTGCGTAACCATTTGCATCTTTTGCACTTCACTGACGCCGTTTTCAGGATAAAAAACGATTATCTGTGTCCCCTTTACATCGCTAAAGCCCTCTAACGCAGCTTTACCGGTGTCTCCCGAGGTTGCGACCAGTATCACGATCTCATCCGTCTCCCCTGTTTTCTTCATTGCCTTTACCAGCAGATGGGGAAGAATCTGGAGAGCCATATCCTTAAATGCACAGGTTGGGCCATGCCAGAGTTCCAGTATATAAACATGCTCATTCATTTTGATCAGGGGAGCCGCATCGTCGGTTCCGAATTTCGCCGACGTATACGCATTATTTACACAATCGGCAATTTCTTCATCTGTATAATCATCAAGAAAATATTTCAATATTTTTATGGCCCTGCCGCGATAATCCAAGTCCGCCAATTTTCCGATTTCATCCAGGGATATTTTCACCGTCCGGTCAGGAACAAACAAACCTCCGTCAGGCGCTATCCCCATTTTAATGGCGGCCGCCGATAGCAGCGACCCCAGTCCGCCGCGAGTACTTTGATATTGCATTCTAACCTCCACGTCTCTAAAAACCAATTTGCATACGATGTTTAACGTAAAAAAGGCATCTTGCCTTTAACTATATAAATAATAATACAAAAAGGTTAAAAAGAAAAGAAAAAGTTCGATGCCATAGCCCAGCCAGCGCGCTGCCCGGCAGCTTGCCGATATTCACCCATGCAGCCTCGCCTGCCATTTGCGTCCTATCCGATAGCCATAGGGCAAATAGCTCAACGCCTTGCGGCTGGTTTTTCCCATACTGTCCAGCAGCGTCATTGCCGCTGTTTTTCCTGAATTGTACAGACGGAGCTTATCTTGTTCAGACAAATCAAAATCAAGGAACCCAATATTTTTTGCGTCAATTTCTCCTATGGGCATATTTGGAGATACCGTCTTAGAAGCACCCTCCTGGCTGGCCTCAGCCGGCTGGTTCATTACAGGATTCTTTCCCTTTGCACCGGTGTCGTGTATGGAAGAGATAAGATTCTGGACGATATTCAACGGAGAATCAATACCAAACAGCTTGTTTTCGCCGGTATTCAGCCTGTATCCCAAGGCTCTTCCCTCTTCCGGCAAAAGCCAGCCTGGAAACGGGTCAAGAACACCGCCGTCTACAAGGCTATGGACCTTGCTTTTTCCGCCTTCAGTCCTGACCAGCTCCACCGGTTTGAAGGCAAACGGCACTGCCGTGCTGATCCGCACCGCTTTGGCCACTTCAAATTTGTCGGGGTCTATGCCGTAAAAGGCCAGGTCGTCCGGCAGTACCACCACTTTGACCCGGTTACAGTCGACTCCGGTCATCCGTATTTTATAGCCCCCCGGATTCCGTCCGTCCGCCTTGCCGTTCCGGAGATCGCCAAAGGTCCTGATCCCTTTGGCCGCAAGTGTTTTTGAAACCCACTCCTCCAGGAGGTCGCCGTCAAACAAACAGCCTTCTTTCGCCAGAGTAGCCAGGCTTTTTATTATACCCGGCTTGCCTCTCCCGTTGTTCTCAGGGAAACCGTTTTGCAGCCTTGACGCAAGGAATTCAAGGACATTGGGCAGGTCTTTGCCATGGCTTGCCGTATATTCCATAAACCGTTTTATTGCAGGAACCTTCTCATAAAGCTTGTCGGCCTGTATTCCGGTAAAATCAAACCTGGCCATGGCCTCGTACATACCGGCCGCATTATAGCCCGCCGCCGCTAGCGCTCCCGCCATGGAGCCTGCGGAAACACCTGCAATATTGCCCGGAATATAGCCCCTTTCTTCCATTACATCAAAGGCTCCAATATAAGCAATCCCCCTGACTCCTCCGCCGCCCATGGCAATATTAACTACCTCGCCGGACCTTTTCATACGAACCACGCTCCCAGTACATCGCTACTATATATAATATATAAAAAAAGCATTTCTTTGGTGCGAAGTGGGGAAAACACAAATTAGCGGCAATGGATTCAACGTTGACTTCGTTTGCAGCCGGGGTCGGACAATGGTCCTGATTCACCATTTTTCGACAAATAATCTTATATTATTACATTATTTTATTTAATTCGTCAACGCTTTATGGTATCATAGTAAATGTTTACATTCTTGCCATACCAAATATTTGCATGATGGAGGTAGCATATGAAAATTTTACACACCTTAAAATTCAGGCTCATCCTTACTTTATTATGTGTTGCACTTATCCCTATCGCGGGTCTTTCTCTTTTTCAGTTGAATCAGCTCAATTCCCTGACCCTGGAAGACATCAAGGATAAGGAGATGGAAATTGCCAATGCAAATGTTTCAAGGATCAATACCCTCGTTGACAACAAGACTTCACAGTTAAAAGAAATGCTGAACCTCTATCCCGAATTTAAAACCATGAGTACCGACCAGATATTGTCCATATTGAAAGTCATCAATCAAAGCGACGCGGAGGTCGAAACATCCGTCGCCACAGACAAAGACGGAAACTCGCTGAATGATAATAACTTTAAATTAACAAGCATCACGGACAGGGACTATTATAAAGAAGCTAAAGAAAAGAAGGCGCCGGTGGTAAGCGATGTGATCGTAAGCAAATCAACAGGGAACCAGGCGATCTGCATCGCAGTTCCGCTGCTTGATAAAACGAATAACTTTCAAGGCTTGATTATGAGTGTGGTGAGTATAAAGGCTCTGGAAGACAGTCTTGGGAAGGTGAAGGTTGAAAATACCGGCTATGCTTTCTTACTCTCTGAAAAAGGAGATTTTATATTCCACCCCGACAAGAATTACATAGGAAAAAGTTATAAGGAATATGCGAAAAATCAAAGCACGGAAAAAGCTTTCAGCGAAAACATCTTGTCACAAAACGAAGGCTTTCTGAAGTTTACGGACGCCAATGGCATCGAAGAAATCATATCCTATTCGACCGTACCGTCAACGGGCTGGAAAATAGTCATATCCGTACCCTCCTCGGAGGTATTTTCCGAACTGAATAAATCGGTCAAAGCTGCATATATTCTAATTCTTGCAGCCGCAATCGCAATAATTCTCATCTCCGTTTTTATGGCTGATTTCATCGCAAAGCCGATTAAACTGGCCGCAAAGCATTTAAACGGGATGGCCAATGCAGATTTTACCCAGCAATTGCCCGCAAAATTCCTTAAAAGAAAGGATGAAGTCGGATTACTTGCAAAATCCATTGACACCATGAGTACTTCCATCCGGTCAGTTCTGCACGATGTCATCGATGAGGCGGGAAATGTGAAGGAGAATGTCAAGGTTTCCTCCCAGAACCTCTCGGATCTGGCCTTACACATCGAGGATGTGTCGGCGACTACAGAAGAAATGTCTGCAGGAATGGAGGAAACGGCGGCATCCGCCGAGCAGATGAACGCCACTTCCGGAGAAATCGAAGGCGCAGTTGAAGCCATGGCATTCAAAGCACAGCACGGCTCAGCAATCGTTGAGGAAGTCAGCAAACGCGCGCAGAGTCTCAAGGAAAATGCAGTGGTTTCCCAGAAGTCGGCACAGGAAATGCGCAACGAAATAGACACGGAGATGCGAGCTTCCATTGAACAGTCAAAAGCTGTAGAGAAGATTAACCTTCTGGCAGGTTCCATACTGCAAATTACCTCCCAAACCAACCTCCTTGCGTTAAATGCAGCCATTGAAGCCGCAAGAGCGGGTGAAGCAGGCAGAGGCTTTGCAATTGTAGCGGATGAAATCCGTAAATTGGCAGAAGATTCGAAAAACACGGTTACTGAGATCCAGGGAGTTACAAAGCTTGTGGTAAATTCGGTAAAGAGTTTGACCCAGAATTCGGAGAAAGCTTTGAAATTTATTGATACGACAGTGATTCAGGACTATAAATCCATGGTGGACACAGGAGAACAATATTACAAGGATGCCGAAGCTATCAATGAGCTGGTGGCAGACTTCAGCGCCACTGCCGAGGAACTGGCGGCCTCCATACAGAACATGGTAAAGGCGATTAATGAGGTCACCATATCCAATAACGAAGGCGCACAAGGTACGCAGAATATTGCCGAAAAGTCCACCAACATCATGCAAATGGCCGGCAAAGTCTCGGAGTTGATAAAAGAAACGGAGCATAATTCGGAAAGACTCACCGCCAGTGTGGCAAAATTCAAAATATAACAGCAAGTACCAGGGCATGGCTAAAGCGAAAGGCTCCTTATCGACAGATAGGGAGCCTTTTTTATAAGCTGAACCAAGCTTTGTGTATTGGTATGAAAAGTAATCCAGCGTTGGGGCGACCCATGATCGCCGTTGAATCTTTTCATACTCATGTATGCCGCTATGTAGCATGGATATTGGTATACAAGGGCTCTAAGCATTGATATTCCGAACGAATTAAAGAATCTTATAGGCTCCTTCGTTAGCATTGCTTACGGTACCTTAGTCAACGCTTTAATCCTTACCTTCGCATTCGCTGTATAGTTGCTTTTCGGATAGCTTTCTACAAGCCTTTGAAACAAAGCGACGGCATTTCTTGAATCACTCTGCAGCTGGTAGCATCGGCCCATATAGTAAAGAGCGGCATCCATCCGGTTGAATTTCGGATCATACACCTCGACTTTTCCCAGCTTGACCAGGGCTTCCTGGTATTTTTTCGTGTTATAGAGCTTGTAGCCTTCGTCATAAACCACCTTGGCGGCACTTGGCAATACGGCAGTATACAGGTTGTCAAACCGGACCTTGTCATCGCCTTTAAAATCGACTGTCTTCATAAGAATCAGCAGGTCGGCTGCGTTCTCGGTTTGTTTTTTGGTTACCAGGCTTTCTATTTCATAAAGCTTGATTACGGATTTATAATAGCCGACGGACCTGGAAGCCTCATCCGCGTCTTTTTTCACCAGTTCATAGTCGGACAAAAGCTCTTCATATTTCAATTTATATTCATCCGTTGGCTTTTGAGCATTTACACTGTTATTGTCATCGGGATTATTTTCAGCTTTTTCAGGTTTGGGAATGACGCTTTGAACCAGTACGGCCAGCAATATACCCGCTGCAAAAAAAGCGGCGTATTTAATCCACTTATTAAGTTTGGGGGGGCCGATATCCATTTTCCTGCTCTTATTTTCAATCGCTTTCGGGACGGGGGCAGCATTCCTTTTTTTGGGCTTGGGTTTCATACTGCCGTCTATGTCTCCAGTGTTGATAAGGCTCATGAACCGCATAGCTTTGACGCTGTTTTTCTCTGCTTTGATGACCTTTTCGAAAGTCTCCGCCGCGCGAACATTATCTTTCGTATAGCTGTAGCACATGCCCAGGAGGTTCATTGCCTCGTAAAAATGAGGATTCATGCTAATGGCCTTTTTGAGCTCGATAATGGCTATATCCTCACTGCCGGTGTTCAAACTTTCGATAGCCTTATTGTATAAAAAGATAGAATTCCTGATATTGTCGGGTATATCTCCCTCATTCGGAGAAATATCCTTCAGGCTGATAACAGTAAAGTCCTGCATTTCTTGTTTCAGATCGATCAAAATACCTCACCCCCATTTCTCATTTAAGAGCACTGCTACTGCTGCTTTGCGTTTTTCAGTGAGCGCAGACGCCCCCTGCCGCATTCTCAGCGCTTACAGGCCGAACACCGTCCTGACCGCTCCGATGTATGAAAGCGATCCGAAAGCGCAGATCACTTCGTCCTGAGCTGCGCTTTGCATGCATGTCCTGACAGCCCCTTCAATTGTATCATTAATATACACATTTTTACAATAGTGACCGAGCTCCATGGCTAATTCTGCCGCCGTCAATGCTCTTTCATTTTCGGGCGCCACTGCTATCACCCGGCGGCAATCCCTGATGACGGCCTTGATCATCGCTCTGTAATCCTTATCCCTGAATACGCCCATAATAAATGTTATCTTTTTACCGGGGAAATACATATCCAAAGCATTCCGTAAAACATTGGCACCTTCTATGTTATGGGCGCCGTCGATGAGGAAAACAGGATCGGTGTGCACGACCTCCAGCCTTCCCGGCCATTTTGCACCTTTCAGCCCCTGCCGGATAGACTCCGCCGTTAGGACATAGCCTTTGGACTTTAGCAATTCCGCCGCTTCTATGGCTACAACGGCATTTTTCAGCTGATGCTCCCCCAGGAGGGATATTTCAAGTCCCGGATATTCCTTGTAATCAAAAACCTGCCCTCCGATATGGAACCGTTCAAGCCGGATGCTTGAAAAATCCGCAAAACTCAGACCGGAGCCTCTTTCCGAACAGGCTTTTTCCAGCACCCCGGCGGCCTCAGGCTCCTGGGCATAGGATAAAACCTCCCCGCCCGGCTTTATGATGCCTGCCTTCTCAAAAGCGATCTCCGAAAGCGTATTCCCCAGCCGGTCCATGTGGTCGTAGCTGATTGTGGTGATCACCGCCAGATCGGGTGTTTTTATAATGTTTGTCGAATCAAATCTGCCGCCAAGCCCCACTTCCAGCACAACAACATCACAGCGCTGCTCATAATAGTACTGAAAGGCTATGGCCGTGACAATCTCAAACTCCGTCGGATGATTTTCCCCGCGGGCTACCATGATGTCGGCCTTCTCTTTTACAAACCCGGTAACCCTGGCCAAATCCTCTTCACCGATCTCCGAGTCATTGATTCTTATCCTTTCGGTAAACCTCTGGATATAAGGCGACGTATATACTCCCGCCCTATATCCCGCAGCTGCCAGGATACTGCTGATAAACGCCACGGTTGAACCTTTTCCGTTTGTTCCGGCAACATGGACATATTTCAATTTATCCTGGGGGTTGTCCATAAGCTCAAGCAGGGCCGCAATGTTGTGCAGGCCCAGCTTGAGCCCGAATTTGTAAGTTCCGTGAATATATTCTATGGCTTCTTTGTGGTTCATTGCTGATTTGCTCCGCAACATTTTTTATATTTTTTTCCGCTTCCGCAGGGACACAAATCGTTCCGCCCTACTTTGTCGCTGCTGCGGGCAACAGGCTTCTTGGGTTCGTCATCTCCGTGACTTGCCGTAACCGGCTCCGCTACCCTTTCCCGCTGGGGCTGGTGCTCCCGGTCTATACGGGATCTTAATATGAGCTTCATCGAATCCTGCTGAATGTTTTTGATCATTTCCTCAAACATTTCGAAGCCTTCGAATTTGTATTCCACTACCGGATCTCTCTGGCCGTAGGCACGCATTCCGATACCGTGCCTCAGCTGGTCCATGGCGTCGATATTATCCATCCATTTCTCATCCACCACTCTCAGAAGTACGACCCTCTCCAGCTCTCTCATAAGCTCGGAGCCAAACTCCGTTTCCTTGGCTTCATAAGCTTCAAGAGCGGCTTTTTGCATGATTTCCTTGAGATCTTCCTTGTCCATCCCTTCCATTTCTTCCTTAGAAAAGGTAAGGCTCCCTTTGGGCATAAATATGCCTTCCGCGTAAGCTCTCATTCCCTCCCAATCCCAATAGTCCGGATGAGGACTTTCGTGGCAATAGGTGGCGATGATACCGTCCACGATGCCATCGATCATTTTAATGAAGGAATCCTTAAGATTTTCTCCGTTGAGTACCTGCTTCCTCTGGCCATAGATCACTTCTCTTTGCTTGTTCATTACATCGTCATACTGAAGGACATGCTTCCGGATATCAAAGTTCTTTCCTTCAACCTTCTTCTGGGCATTTTCTATGGCATTGGACAGCATCCTGTTTTCTATGGGCTGGTCTTCTTCCAGCCCTAGGGCGCTTACCAGGTTTGTCAGCCTGTCGGAACCAAAGAGCCTCATGAGGTCGTCTTCAAGGGAAATATAGAACCTGGAGGAACCGGGGTCGCCCTGACGTCCGGAACGGCCTCGCAGCTGGTTGTCGATACGCCTTGATTCATGCCTTTCAGTACCGATAATGTGAAGCCCGCCCGCTTCAATAACTTTCTCCCTCTCAGAAGCCGTTACTTTTTTAAATTCCTCATAGTAGCCTCTGAAGGTCTTCCTTGCTCCGAGGACTATCTCGTCATCGGTTTCATTGACGCTGATGGACTGGTAAATAAGGTCCTCTTCATAGCCGTTTTTGCGCATCTCCTGCCTTGCCATGAACTCCGGATTACCGCCCAGCATAATGTCGGTACCACGGCCTGCCATGTTTGTGGCAATCGTGACGGTTGCAAACCGGCCTGCCTGGGCGATGATTTCGGCTTCCTTTTCATGGAACTTGGCATTGAGAACCTGGTGCTGCACACCGCGCCTTTTAAGCATTGCGCTTAAGAGCTCCGATTTCTCAATGGAAATGGTACCGATCAAAAGCGGCTGGCCTATTTTATGCTTTTCTACGATCTCGTTGATAACGGCGTTGAATTTGCCGGTTTCGTTTTTATAAACACAGTCGGAATGGTCCTTCCGGATCATCTCCTTGTTGGTGGGGATCACAACGACATCCAGCTTGTAGATGGTCTGGAATTCCTGCTCTTCGGTTTGAGCAGTACCGGTCATGCCTGCAAGCTTTTTGTACATTCTGAAGTAATTCTGGAAGGTTATTGTGGCAAGGGTTTTGCTCTCTCTTTCCACCTTTACGTTTTCCTTGGCCTCGATTGCCTGATGGAGGCCGTCGCTGTATCTTCTGCCATACATGAGACGTCCGGTAAATTCATCGACGATGATTACCTCGCCCTCTTTCACCACATAGTCACGGTCTTTTTTCATCAGGCCATGGGCCTTGAGTCCCTGGTTAATGTGATGGGAAATGGTCATGTTTTCCGGATCGGAAAGATTCTCTATGCCAAAATACTGCTCCGCCTTCTTTACTCCGCTTGCCGTAAGCGTAGCAGTATGCGCTTTTTCATCGACGATATAATCCGCATCGATTTCGTCGTCATGCTGTTTGTCGTCGGTCTGGGTAAAGACCTTTATTTTCAGCCTTCCCACAAAGGAATTGGCCTTTTTGTACAAATCTGTGGATTTGTCGCCGGCGCCCGATATGATCAAAGGAGTTCTGGCTTCATCAATCAAAATACTGTCAACCTCATCCACGATGGCATAATGAAGGTCCCGTTGTACCATATCCTCCTTGTAGATGACCATGTTGTCCCTGAGATAATCGAATCCGAACTCGTTATTTGTCCCATAGGTAATGTCGCAATTATATGCGGCTCTTCTTTCTTCATTGGTAAGTCCGTGCAGAATAAGACCTACGGACATGCCGAGGAAATTGTAAATCTTCCCCATCAATTCGCCCTGATATTTGGCAAGATAATCGTTGACCGTTACCAGATGTACACCTTTTCCCTCAAGGGCGTTAAGATATAAGGGAAGGGTGGCCACCAGGGTCTTTCCTTCACCGGTCTTCATTTCCGAGATTCTTCCCTGATGCAGTACAACACCGCCGATGAGCTGGGATTTGAAATGCCTTTGCCCCAAAACCCTTATCGCAGCTTCCCTGACGACGGCAAAAGCCTCCGGAAGTATATCGTTCAGGGTTTCGCCTTCTGCCAGACGTCCCTTGAACTCCGCTGTCTTGCCTTTTAGCTGCTCATCGCTGAGCGCCTTGATTTTAGGCTCAAGCTCTTCTATGTCCTCGACGATTGGGAATACCCTTTTTAATTCCCTGTCACTGTAAGATCCAATAATCTTTTCCAAAAAATTTTTAACCATAAATGCCTCCGCTTTTCTTTTATATTCCTGATAATCCCTGGATAAAAAAGACTATAGTGAAGGCGGAGATATGTCGGAACCATTTAAGGAAATGTTGATAATTTTAGCTCCAAAGGCCTGCGTAGAAACCAGGCTGTAAGAAAGGCGCGGCTCATAGGAAGGCGTGAAGGAGTGGAAGTAGCAAAAGGCTCCTCCGCTGCCGTCTTTCGCCTGTAGTATTTCCGCCATGGGCACAAAAGCAGTAAGTTTATATTGAACCGGGCCAATGTTCGGATTTTCATCCATAGCTCCGGTTAAGCTTTCATCCTTATCCTCGCCATCGATCGCAAGGCCGGCCATATAATTCTGCAGCGGAACCAGGGCAGTATTAAAAAATGCCATTCCCTCGGCAGTCAGTGCGGATAATATCAGCAAGCCTATAACGAGCCTTCTCAGTAACACTTTTAAGTTCCTTTCCTTTCAAGCCTTTCCAGTATGGTCCTGTAACCGTCGGCGCCATAATTCAGGCACCGGTTGACCCTGCTGATGGTAGCTGTACTGGCGCCTGTCTTTTCACTAATATCAGTATAAGTATGCCCTTCTTTGAGCATTTTTGCAACCTCCAGTCTCTGAGCCATCGCTTTTATTTCGGAAACAGTGCAAATATCCTCAAAGAAATTATAACATTCATCCATTCCATTTAGAAGCAAAATTGCTTCAAAAAGTTTATCGGTAGTATCATCCTTAATTTTGGAATTCATACCAACCCTCCCAATGATTTTCGAGGCAAACGTTTCAGGCGTTTGAAACTACAATATCAGCTTTTGTCCTTTCAGTCAAGATTGTGTGCCATAGTTTTCTGTGCTATACTTTATACAACAAAACATGCAAAGAAAGGCCCATTCATGAACATCGACATTATTACGGTAAAGACCAAAGCCGACCTTATGAAGTTTATCAAACTGCCGTGGAAAATATACAAAGGCAACAAATGCTGGGTCCCTCCAATGATCAATGAAATGCTTGAAACCTTGGATCTTGAAAAAGGAAGGGCAGATACGAAAATCACCAAGGAAATGTTTCTGGCCTTTCTGGACGGAAAACCGGCAGCCAGGATTTTTATGGGCATTGACTCAAACCTGAATGATAAGAAAAATATAAAATTGGGGTATTTCTCTCTTTTTGAGTGCATTGACAATCAGGTGCTTGCAGACGCGCTGTTTAAAAAGGCACTTACATGGTTCAGGGAAAAAGGCATCGAATCCATTATTGGTCCCGTTTCTCCTACCGGGACCGACGGTGACGAATATAAAGGGCTTTTGATTAATTGCTTCGACCGCCCCCCGGTGATTATGAATTCCTACAATCCGCCTTATTATCAGAAGCTCCTGGAGGCTTACGGCTTTGAAAAGGATTACGATGTTTTTGCATATTACCTGGACAAGGACCTGAGCTTTAAAAAAGACCCTTCCAAAGCCATCGAATATGCCCAGAAAAAGTACAATTTCCGGATTGATTTATTGAATATGAAGGATATAGAGAATGAAATCAAGGCGATAAAGCATGTGCTTGACCTGGCGATCCCCGACGAATGGCCCGATCTGGTTGCGCCATCGCTGGAGGAGGTGCGGGAGATGGCTAAAAAGCTTATCCCTTATGCCGACCCTGATTTTATTGCCATTGCAAGAAGCGGAGATGAAGCCATCGGCTTTAATCTTGCCTTGCCGGATCTGAATCAGGTGTTGATCCATATGAATGGAAGGATAACCCCCCTATCGGCTTTGAAATATCTCTGGTATAAGCGTAAAATAAAGTCAGCCAGGGCCTTTGTCATGTTTGTCGTACCCGCCTTCAGGTCAAAAGGCGTATCCTATGGCATTTATCATACAACCTTCCAGAATTCCATGAAGAAAGGCTACATTTGGGGTGAAGCATCCACCATCGGTGAAACCAATACCCGGATGCGCTCCGATATAGAAAGCTTTGGAGCCAAACACTACAAGACCTACAGGATTCTCAAAAGGTCCGTAAAATAGACCCGGCCGGTCAACTTCCCGTGGGATGGGAGCCCCGTGGGTTTTAGCCGGATTCTTCGTACAGAATGACACCAAAAAAGCCCACCTGCTCAGGTGGGCTTACCGTTTATCCGACTTCAGTTCTTTATCTGATCCTCAAGTACCTCCGACTCAATAATAACCTCTTCAACGATTGCGCCGTCAATAAACCCGCCCTTTTTCACGGCATACTTGATACCCCGCCATGAAACAAAAGGATTTTTCAAGGAGTAAATCAAATAGAAGGTACCGAATAAATCAAAAAACAATCCCATGATAAAATCCACCGGCAGGATCCTGTTTTTGGTCAAAATCCTCATAATCACTGCTTGCAGCGTCCTGATGCCCATAAAGACAAAAGACAGGTATAACAGGCTTGTATTTTTCAGCACAAGTGCCAATATGAAGATTATCCAATACCAGAACACCATCAGGATAAAGGTAGGCAGTTCAAAAGCCAGATGCGTTTTCACTCCTACGGCAATTCTCTTTGCATAATTCAATGACTTCTCTTTTCCCAGCTCGTCTACGTGACATTCCAGGAAAGGTCCCAATACCAGCTTGTAACCCATCTTATAAAGTGTATTGCCCAAATGGAGATCCTCTAAAAGGGAGCCTCCGAATGCCTCCAGACCGCCTATCTCCTTCAGCAGCTTTTTCCTCATTGCAAAGGCTGCCCCGGTGGCGCCAAGGTCCATCCCCAGCTTTGTAAGGAAAGCCCAAATAAACACCGTCTCATTGTTTTGCATAAAGGTGAAGAATCTGGTCCAGAAATCCCTGCCGCCGGAATTAATCTGACCGCAGGTGGTTATTCCAACCTTTTCGTCCTTTAGCGGCCGGACCATTTTAAGGATAAAATCAGGCTTGATCCGGATATCGCTGTCACCAAAGAGTACAATGTCGTATCCGGCCAGCTTCATACCGTTTACCATGTTGGAGCTCTTTCCGTTCAGGCCTGGTATTACCGGATTCACGATGATTCGGGAGGATATCTGCGGATATTTTTTAATAAAATTTTCAACAACCGGAATGGCCGGATCTCCAGGCTCCTGAAAACTGAAGATATGTTCCACCGGTCCTTTGTAGTCTTGCCGAAACCAGCTTTCAAGGTTTATCTCAAGTTCAAAGTCCAGATCCTTGATGGGATGGATGATTGATACGCCAACAGCTTCATCCTCTTCTGAAGATTTTACCTGCTTGTTGGTCCAGTTCAGATGCAGTTTTACAAATATCAGCTGGGCGGCCCAAAATGAGCAGAACAGGATTCCTACTGCAACTGCGACATAAAACATAGCTACACTCCCTCACAACATTTTGAAAATATCAACCAATTAAGCACGGGTAAAAACATAACCTACGCTAAAATCTTTCTGCATATACGGCCTTGAAGCGCCGCCGTCTGCAGAAAGATTTTCAGTGCTCCTAAGTCAATTGTACATGTCTTTACTATTATATAATGATTCCACCCATTATACAACCCTGACAACAGGCTTGCCTAGTGTATTTTTGCAAGGGGATTTCATAATCTGCGCTTTAATTCCACAAGCTTGTCTCTGAGCTCGGCCGCCCTTTCAAACTGCAGCTCCCGCGCAGCTTCCTTCATTTCCTTTTCTATTTTCTGCACAAGCGTTTCAATGCTCTGCTTGTCCATTTCATCCAAATTCTCTTTTACAGAATATTTGGTGCTTTCTTCCGCAACCTTCATGGTTTCAATGACATCACGCACGGCTTTTTGTACCGATGCCGGCGTAATTCCATGCTCGGTGTTGTAATCCATCTGTATTCTTTTACGCCGGTTTGTTTCGCTGATGGCCTTGTTCATGGAATCCGTAATCCGATCGGCATACATGATGACCTTGCCTTCCACGTGCCGGGCCGCTCTGCCTACGGTTTGAATCAGCGAGGTCTCCGAACGGAGGAAGCCTTCCTTGTCTGCATCCAGGATGGCCACCAGAGATACTTCCGGTAAATCCAGTCCTTCCCGCAGAAGGTTGATGCCCACAAGGACATCGAAAACACCCAGCCGGAGATCCCGGATGATCTCCATTCTTTCCAGCGTTTCTACGTCCGAATGAAGATACTTGACCTTAAAGTCCATTTCGCCGAGGTAATTTGTCAAATCCTCCGCCATTTTCTTTGTCAGGGTGGTAACAAGGACTCTGTGCTTTCTTTTTACCCTTGCGGATATTTCTCCGATCAGGTCATCCACCTGGCCTTTTACCGGCTTCACAACGATTTCAGGATCGATCAGTCCGGTAGGCCGGATAATTTGCTCGACCACCTGCTGGGAGTACTTTCTCTCGTATTGTGCCGGTGTGGCGCTGATATAGACCGCCTGCCTTACTTTCTTCTCAAACTCGTCGAATTTCAGCGGTCTGTTGTCGAAGGCGGAGGGGAGCCTGAAGCCGAATTCCACCAAAGACTCCTTCCTTGCTCTGTCCCCGTTATACATACCGCCGATCTGAGGGACCGATACATGGGATTCGTCCATGATTACCAGATAATCCTCCGGAAAGTAATCCATCAGGGTGAAGGGAGCACTGCCGGGCGTCCTTCCGCTGATATGCCTGGAGTAATTTTCGATGCCCTGGCAGAAGCCTATCTCCTGAAGCATTTCCAGGTCATACCTGGTCCTTTGCTCCAACCGCTGCGCCTCCAAAAGCTTACCCTGGGACTTGAGGTCGCGAAGCCTTTCCTCAAGCTCCTGTTCGATGGTAACCATGGCCTTTTCCATTTTCGGCCGGGTCGACGCGTAATGGCTTGCGGGGAAGATGGCCGCATGGGACCTGATCCCCAGGATTTCTCCCGTCAGATAGTTGATTTCCGATATTTTCTCGATTTCATCCCCGAAGAATTCGATTCTTAGCACCCTGTCGGTAGAATCCGGCGGAAAGATTTCCAGTACATCCCCTCTGGCCCTGAATTTCCCGCGTTTGAAGTCAATCTCATTCCTTTCATACTGGATATCCACCAGCCGCCGGATAATTTCATCCCTGTCCTTATGCATCCCGGGCCGGAGGGATACCATCAGCTCGGTATAATCCTCCGGATCGCCCAGGCCGTATATGCAGGAAACACTGGCAACGATAATGACGTCCCTTCTCTCAAAAAGGGCTGCCGTAGCCGAATGCCGCAGCTTGTCGATTTCGTCGTTTATGGATGAATCCTTCTCTATATAGGTATCTGTCGAGGGGATATACGCCTCAGGCTGATAATAATCATAATAACTGACAAAATACTCTACACAGTTGTTTGGGAAGAATTCCTTAAACTCACTGCAAAGCTGCGCTGCAAGGGTCTTATTGTGCGCTATTACCAGGGTGGGGCGCTGAACCCTTTCGATGACGTTGGCCATCGTGAAGGTTTTTCCCGAGCCGGTTACCCCAAGCAAGGTCTGGTGCCTGTAGCCCCGGTTCAGCCCGGCCACCAGCTTGTCCACCGCCTGGGGCTGGTCCCCGCAAAGTTTGTAATCCGATACTATTTTAAATTCCGGCATAATTCCTCCAAGAATCTCATTCAATTAATCAATCACTTAAACATTATACCATACCCTTTTAATAAATCAAACATACGTTTGGCATTTTAAATAGAAGTCTATTTTTGCAATTCAGCTGATAAAAAATTGCAGAAAATCTGATATAATCTTGACACAACCTTTTTGCGAGTGTAATAATGTAATAATATAATCAGCTTTCGCAGTAAATCAGGAGGAAGACAGTATGAAAGTGGTAAAATTCGGCGGGACCTCTCTTGCATCCGCTGATCAAATACGCAAAGTATGCAATATAATCATATCAGACCCGGACCGCAGGCTGGTGGTGGTATCCGCTCCGGGAAAGCGTTTCAAGGAAGATATCAAGGTCACCGATATGTTGATCGCTTGTGCAAATGCCAAGCTGGAAAAAGGAAATGCCGAGGATGAACTGGCGAGTCTTGTGAAAAGATTTTCCGATATTGCCGCCGATCTGGGCGTTTCCCAGGAGATCGTCAGCTTGATTGCCGCCGATTTGAGCACCCGCATTGAAGGAGACACCAGCAACAAGGGCAGGTTTATGGATTCACTGAAGGCTGCCGGTGAAGATAATTGTGCAAAGCTTGTAGCCGCCTATCTTCAGGGAACGGGCGTGGAAGCGCGCTATGTAAGCCCGGCGGACGCAGGTTTGCTGCTCAGCGATGAATTCGGCAATGCGCAGGTACTGCCCCAATCCTATGAGAATCTGAAGTCACTCAAGAATCTTCCCGGAATCATCCTATTCCCCGGATTCTTTGGATACTCCCCGAAAGGCGAGGTGGTGACGCTGCCAAGAGGCGGCTCGGACATCACAGGCTCTATTCTGGCTGCGGCGGTAGATGCCGACCTATATGAGAATTTTACGGACGTTGACAATGTCTTTTCGGTTAACCCCAATCTCATTCCCAACCCCAAGCCCATTCACGAGCTTACATATAGAGAGATGCGCGAATTATCCTATGCAGGCTTCAGCGTATTCCACGAAGAAGCGCTGGTCCCCGTATATATGAAGGGTATTCCTGTAAGGATAAAAAATACCAATAACCCCAATGCTCCGGGAACTACCATCCGTAAAGCCCGGGAAAACATTACGAACCCGGTGGTGGGAATTGCAAGTGATCTGGGTTTTTGCTTCATTTTTTTGAGCAAATACCTCATGAACAGAGAAGTAGGCTTCGGAAGGAAAATATTAACCATTCTTGAAGATGAAGGCCTTTCATACGAACACATTCCATCAGGAATAGACAATATCTCCATCATCCTGAAAGAGGAGCGGCTGGACGCAGAAAAAGAGGCCCGCGTAGTCCATAGAATAAAGAACGAACTGTCTGTTGACGATATTTCCGTTCAGCGGGGCATCGCTTTGGTCATGATTGTCGGCGAAGGTATGCAGCACTCCGTTGGGATTGCTTCCAGGGCTACCAAAGCATTTTACGAAGCCGGCGTCAATATTGAAATGATAAACCAGGGCTCTTCCGAAGTGAGTATGATGTTCGGAGTAAAAAATAAAGACAGCCACAATGCTGTCAAAGCGCTTTATCGCGAGTTCTTTGAATAACGGTTAAAATAAGCTTAAAGCAGGCCTTTCAGGGCCTGCTTTTTATATTTGGATAAAGTTAAATAACAAAAGCAATTGACGGCGCTCTATATACCGTCTTTACCCTTATTCCCGGTCAGCTCGTGCAGCTTGTCAATGATTTTATCCTTAAACAGCAGGCCTGCTGCAAACAGCAGGATTGCTCCAGCCGACAGAATAATCACCAGCAGGTAATTCCCCTGCTGCGTACTGCTGCCAATGACAGCGGAGCCAAATAAAGCCGGCAGCCTTCCTAAGGTGATAATCACAAAGAATCTCAGGGGTTTAATGGGCGTGAGCCCGGCGATATAGGTCAAGATGTCCTTGGGAATTCCCGGGATGAGAAAAAGCAGAAACATGACGGTTTCCGACTTGTTGCTGTTCATCATGAAATTGAATTTATCAAGATTCTTTTGCGAAACAAAGGTTTTTACAATGGGATACCCTAAAAACCTTGCGACAAAAAAGACGATAACGGAACCGGTGAATATCCCTGCCAGCGAGTAAAGCGTGCCCAGCCATGATCCATATAGATAGCCGCCTGCCAGCTGTACAAATTCCCCGGGGATTGCGGCAACAATCACCTGCAGCGCCTGAAGAAGCATAAAGACCAGTACACCCCTCCAGCCGAAGGAATTCAACTGGTCCTTCAGCTCCTGCGGCTTGCTGGCAAGTTTTGTAATGGAAGGCCCGTATTTTATTGTAACGAACGCTATGCCTGCAAGAAATATCGCGGCAAGCAGGATATTCAGACTTAATTTAAGCTTCTTCGATTTTTCCACCCGTCACTCCTATTTTACATCCAATGTATCAACGACAAATGATGAATTTTAAATATGCTACTGTGCCACACATATATATCATTTTACTCTTGACCCAGGCATTTTGTCTGATAGCATACTCTTCAAAGGCTATGTATTTACTATTACCCATCTGGGCCGTGCTTAAGCACCGGTGAGAATATGACTCAACCGATGAAATTTCAGCGCTCCTGAAAAAAGGCCGCGATCAAATGCCAAGGTCCAGCACAACCTGTTTGGCTTCCGCATCTTCATCCTTCAGGTAACAGCCGATTGCCGGGATGGATTTCGTACGGTAATATTCGAGATCCGAAAGTCCCGATTCTTCCACAGCCCTCAGCATTACCATCCTGCTTCCCTTCTTTTCCTTCAATACCTGTACGCCCTGGGAGTCCCTGGTGGATTTCGGATTTATATTGGAAGTATCGAAGATAAGCACCTTCTTGATGCTGCTGTATGCAACCAGCTCCATATCACTTTCCAGATAGCGGATATCAATCAGGGGCGACAGGTCCGAATAGGCATTGGCAAGCTTCTTCCGGTTGGTTTTTGTCGCGTAGCTCTCCAGTTCAATTTTTGCAGACTTGCCATTTTCGAAGGAAAACAGCATACAGCCCTTGTGATTGTCCGTTGCAACCATATAAATAATCCGTTCGTCATTTTCCAGCTGCAGCAGGTTGGGCAGATACTCGCCAAGGGCACTGGCCTTGCAGTCGTTTATCTCATATATCCGCAGCTTGTAAACGGTGAATTTGTTTGAGAAAAGGAGCAATTCAGCCTTATTATGGGTTTCAAACTCCTGCACGATGGTATCGTCGTCCTTTAGCTTATGCTCGGGATTGGCCCGTAAAGATACCAGGGCAATTTTTTTCAAATAGCTGTGATCCGTCAGGAATAGCCTCAGGTTGTAATCTTCTATAAGATGCTGCTCCGTGATCTCCTCCACCATCTCATCCTGGATAATTTCCGTTTTTCTGGGCTGGCCGTATTTTTTGGCTATTTCATTGAGCTGCCTGACGATAATTTTCCGGATCTTTTTTTCATCCCCGTAGGTGTCCTTCAGGTCGGCTATTTCCTTCTGGAGATTGTCTACTTCACCAACCCTGTTCAGTATGTATTCCTTATTCAAATTGCGCAGCTTTATTTCAGCAATGAACTCAGCCTGAATCCGGTCGATCTCGAAGCCGCTCATCAGGTTGGGCACCACCAGCGAGTCATTTTCGGAGTCACGGATAATCTTGATGGCTTTATCAATGTCAAGGAGTATTTTGCGCAAGCCCATCAACAGGTGGAGCTTCTCTTCCTTTTTCGCTATGTCGAACAATATCTGCCTTTTTATACAGCCGATCCTGAAGCTGACCCACTCTCGGAGAATGGTTCCAATGCCCATGACTCTTGGATTTCCGTTGATGAGTATGTTGAAGTTGCAGTTGAAAGTATCCTGCAGCGGAGTAAGCTTGAAGAGCTTGTTCATCATTGCATCCGGCTCTGTGCTTTTTTTGATGTCAACGGTGATTTTCAAGCCGTCCAGGTCGGTCTCGTCCCTTACATCGTTGATGTCCTTGATCTTTCCGTTTTTGACAAGCTCTATGATCGCGTCGATTATGGCTTCGGTAGTGGTCGTATAGGGTATTTCAAATATCTCGATACAGCTGTTCTTTTTGTCATACCGGTACTTAGCCCTAACCTTGAAGCTGCCTCTGCCGGTGTTATATATTTCACGCATTTCCTTTTCGTTATAGATGAGCTGACCTCCCGTGGAGAGGTCCGGAGCCTTCACATAGTGAACAAAATCCACTTCGCTGTTATTGATGAACTGAACCGTGGCTTCACAAATCTCCTGAAGGTTGAAGCTGCAGAGATTGCTTGCCATACCTACGGCAATCCCCTGGTTCGCATTTACGAGAACACTGGGAAATGCTGCCGGCAGCAAAGCCGGCTCTTTCATTGTGCCGTCGTAATTATCAAAGAAATCTACCGTATTTTTATCGAGATCCCTGAAAATCTCTTCACAGAGCTTTTCCAGCTTTACTTCGGTATACCGGGGCGCGGCGTACCGCATATCCCTGGAGTATTGTTTGCCGAAATTCCCCTTGGAATCGATGAAAGGATGCACCAAAGCGGCATTTCCTCTGGTGAGCCTTACCAGGGTTTCATAAATCGCCTGGTCGCCATGGGGGTTCAGCTTCATGGTCTGGCCCACGACATTTGCCGATTTTGTCCTTGACCCCGTCAGCAGGCCCATTTTATACATCGTATACAGAAGCTTCCGGTGGGAAGGCTTAAAGCCGTCGATTTCGGGAATCGCCCGGGACACGATAACGCTCATGGCATAGGGCATATAGTTTTGCTCAAGGGTGTCAACAATCTTTTGCTGCATGGAATTTTTGTTTAACATTATAAACCTCTTTATAAATTAATAATGGACGAAGCGAAAAGCGGAATTGTCAGCTTACGTCGATCATGTCCATATACCGGCTTCCGTTTTCTTCGATAAAGTTCTTCCTGCCTTGCAGATTATCACCCAGAAGCAGATCGAACATACGCTCCGTAATATCCAGATCCGTAGGAAGTATCTGGATCAGCTTCCGGGTTTCCGGGTTCATCGTCGTCTGCCACATCATCTCCGGTTCGTTTTCACCAAGACCCTTCGACCTCTGAATGGTGAATTTTCCGTCCAGTTTGGCAGTAATGGCGGCTTTCTCCTTCTCGGAGTATGCAAAATAGGTTTTGCTCTTTGCGGTTATTTCAAAAAGCGGTGATTCCGCTATAAAGACCTTCCCTTCCTGTATAAGGGACGGTACCAGCCTGTACAGCATGGCCAGGATAAGAGTCCTGATCTGGAAGCCGTCGACATCCGCGTCGGTGCAGATGATGATCTTGTCCCACCGAAGGTTATTCATATCAAAGGTATTCAGGTCCTTGTTATGTTTTGACTTGATTTCCACTCCGCAGCCAAGGACCTTTAAAAGGTCCACGATGATATCATTTTTAAATATCCCGTCATATTCGGCCTTCAGGCAATTCAATATTTTACCGCGGACCGGCATAATGGCCTGGAATTCCGCATCCCTGCCCATTTTACAGGAACCGAGGGCGGAGTCCCCCTCCACGATATAAAGCTCTCTCCGGTTTAAATCCTTTGTCCGGCAGTCGACAAACTTCTTTACCCTGTTGGAGATGTCGACGGTGCCGCTAAGCTTCTTCTTTATGTTAATTCTGGTCTTTTCAGCCGTCTCCCGGCTTCTCTTGTTTACAAGAATCTGCTCGGTGATCTTGTCGCTTTCCATTTTATTTTCGATCAGATAAATCTCAAGCTGCTGCTTGATGAAATCCGTCATTGCTTCCTGGATGAATTTATTGGTGATGGATTTTTTTGTCTGGTTTTCATAGCTGGTTACGGTAGAAAAGGAGTTGGTAACCAGGATAAGGCTGTCCTGAATATCGGCAAAGGTTATCTTTGACTCGTCCTTATTGTATTTGTTCCGGGTTTTCAGGCATTTGTCGATTTCAAAGACAAAGGCTGCCTTGACAGCCTTATCCGGAGAGCCGCCGTGTTCAAGAAAGCTGGAATTGTGGTAATACTCCAGTAGGTTGATTTCGTTATTGAAGCAAAAGGCAACCTGAATTTTCACCCTGTATTCGGGCTTGTCCTCCCTGTCCCGGCCCTTGGTCTGGGTTTCATAATATTGAATTCCCGTAAAGCCTTTTTCCTGGTCGATTTCCTTTATATAGTCAACGATGCCGTTTTCGTAAACATATTCAAATGTCTGTCCGCTTTCTTCATCCGTCAGAATAAATTTCAGCCCGGCATTGACAACGGCCTGCTTCTTCAGTACCGTCTGAAAAAATTCAAGAGGCACGTTGATATCGGTAAAAACCTCCAGGTCGGGTTTCCATCTCTGGATGCTGCCGGTGTGCTCATATTTGCACTTTTCCTTAATCAAGCCGCCGATATTCTGGCCCTTCTCAAAGTGCAGGTCATACCGGAAGCCATCCCTGAATACCGTAACGTCCATAAATTCGGAGCTGTACTGCGTAGCGCAGGAGCCCAGCCCATTTAAGCCAAGGCTGAATTCGTAATTCTCTCCGGAGTTGTTTTTATATTTTCCGCCGGCATACAGCTCGCAAAATACAAGCTCCCAGTTGTACCTTTCTTCTTTTGGGTTGTAATCAAGGGGGATTCCTCTGGCATAATCCTTGACCGTAATAGACCGGTCTGCGGATCTTGTGACCTCGATGACGTTTCCGTGGCCTTCCCTTGCCTCGTCGATGGAGTTTGAAAGGATTTCAAAAAATGAATGCTGGCAACCTTCGATACCGTCGGAGCCAAATATTACGCCCGGACGCAGCCTTACCCTGTCCGCGCCTTTTAATGAAGAAATACTTTCATTGCCATAGGTCTCATTTTTCCTTGTCATTGGTTCATTTTCCTCCGAATATATCTTCTATCTGGGCATATTTCTGTTTTCTGGCTATTTTCTGCCGTTTACTGCTCCCTGGCCGTATCTCATTACCTATTATTCCGCAAACTTATGTTCGTGTCAAGAGGATTCGTTCAGGAGCATTCAGCACATATATATATTAACAATCAATTAAAAAATTGTCAGCATTATTTTCATCAGAATACGCAAAAATAAATCGAGGTGATTTTATGAAAAAAAGACTAATTTTAATTGTTTTATTCGTCATGCTGTTTTCAGCACAGACCTTTGCCCAATCAACATCCTATGTAGTCAAATCAGGGGATACCCTATGGAAGATTGCTTCCAAGAATCAGGTGGGAGTCAGCGAATTGATTACCGCCAATCCACAGATTAAAAACCCCGCCCTGATCTATCCCGGCCAGAAGCTGACCATACCGACGGTTACAACAACAGCACAGGAAGATGAAGTCATACGTCTGGTAAACGTTGAAAGGTCGAAGCAGGGACTGCAGCTGCTGACAAAAAATTGGGAGCTTTGCAGAGTGGCACGGTACAAATCGACAGACATGGCCAACAAAGGCTACTTTTCCCATACTTCGCCGACATACGGCTCTCCGTTCAAGATGATGGAATCCTTCGGAATCCGCTTCTCCGCTGCCGGCGAAAATATCGCCTATGGCCAGAGGTCGCCCCAAGAGGTCATGAACGCCTGGATGAACTCTCCGGGGCATAGAAGCAATATTATGAGCCCATCCTATACGCAAATCGGCGTAGGCATGGCCAAAAACAGTAAAGGCGTCCTTTATTGGACACAGCAGTTTATCAAGCCGATGTAGTCATTTGCCCGCAAATAAAAGTCCCAGGGGCATCTAGCCCCCCGCCTTTTGGTGATCCGGCTACGGCCGGATACCGCAAATAAAAAATAGAGGATGCTCAAGGTATCTTCTATTTTTTTGAACTTTTTCCAAGCAAAACGGCGGTACCAGTCCTACCCTTTCCGCATTTTTCGACATTTTATTTATTTTTTCAAAAAAATGGTTAGCTTTTAATTTCATTGGTATATAAAGTGTATCCTAAACACAAATACACTAAAGGAGATTGATTCCATGATTAACAAAAGCCTGAAAGCCAAGATATTACTGCCCGTTTTAATCACTGCCATACTTGGATTTTCATCAATTGCCGTTATTGGGTATATGGTTTCCAGTAAAATTGTAAAAAACAATCTGGAAAACATCTCCTCAGGTCAGGCAGAAAAAATGTCTATTTTTGTCGAAAAAACCTTATCGGAATGGAAGACTGAAATAAACCTTCTTAGCCTTACGGAAGAAGCACAAAAAATGGATTTTGAATCATTTCGCAGCTATGTGGACAAAAGGCAGAGTATCCTTGGCAAATACGAAATGATCTTTATGGCGGATGCCACCGGAAAATACAGGGCTACATCAGGCAGTGACGGGGATATTTCCGACAGGCCCTATTTTATTGAGGCAATGAAAGGCGCGACCGTTATCTCCGACCCCGTCGTATCCAAAGCTACCGGTCATACCGTCGTAGCTGTCGCCGCTCCTGTCAAAAGCGATTCGGGTCAAATTAAAGGTGTTGTCGGAGGATGCATCATGCTTTCCTATATTTCCGATGCTATCTCCACCTCAAAATTCGGTGAAACGGGTTATTCCTATATGGTCGACGAAAACGGCTTGTTAATAGCACATCCCGTTGCCAGCAAGGTATTTAAGGAAAACCTGCTGCAAAACAAATCGGAGGCGCTGGTGGGATTAGTTAAAAAAATGACATCGGGCGGGTCCGGCGTGGGCTATTATACATACGAAGGCAAATATAAGATTGCAGCCTACCGGCCGGTCCAGTCCACAAGATGGTCGGTGGCTACGACAATGGAATATGCGGAAGCGGGCAAATCCATCGATACCATAAGAAACACCTCCGTTTTCATCAGCTTGATCGTTGCCGCCGTGATATTTCTGATAATCATTCTGATACTCAATGCCATCCTTGCACAAATCTCATTAATAGCAAAGGCAACCGGCCGTCTTGCCGCAGGTGATCTTACGGTAGATATTGCCGTAAAGGGAAAAGATGAAGTCGCAATGCTTGCAGCAAACTTTCAGCGGATGATAGAAAATATGCGCTCCATCTTGTTGAAGCTGGACAATGCCGGAAGCACCCTTGCTGCCTCTTCGGAAGAGATGATGGCATCCAGCGGAGACGTCAGCAAATCCGTGGAGCAGGTGGCAATTGCAATCGGCGAACTGGCAAAAGGGGCCAGTGAACAGGCATTATCAACGGAAAACAGCAGCCGCCGTGTCAGCAATATCATTTCGGGGCTCAAGGAAATCTCCAATGACATGTCCGTCTCTGAGAATCTGGCAACAGACGCCATAGAAACTGTAAACAACAGTGAGAAAATGGTTAGCGCACAAGTTTCCAAAATGGCGGAAAGCAAGCAGATTTCCGCTAAAGTAACGGCTTCGGTAGCTACCCTGTCGGAGAAGTCCGCACAGATAGGGCATATCGTAGAGGTAATAAGCAGCATTGCCAACCAGACCAACCTGCTTTCCCTTAACGCTTCCATTGAGGCTGCAAGGGCTGGGGAGCACGGCCGCGGTTTCGCCATCGTTGCCGATGAAATCAGGAAACTGGCGGAGCAATCCAATGCCTCCGGAAAGAAAATCGCCGATATCGTCCGGGAGGTCCAAACAAATGTGGCGCAAACCGTAGAAGAAATGAAAAAATCCGAAGCTTCCCTGATTGATCAGGAGACAGCCCTCAAGCAGACTGTTACCGCATTTGACGACATAGCGGAGTCGGTCCGGACCATCACGGACAGGATAACGACGGTCTCAACCAGCATTAAAACGCTCAACAGCAATGCAGTAGAGGCAAGTGAGGAATTGACCTCCATATCTGCCGTTTCCCAGGAGATTGCGGCCTGCTCCGAAGAAGTGTCGGCTTCCACCCAGGAGCAGACCTCCATTATCATCCAGGTGGCAAGCGCTGCCGAAGACCTTGCCGGATTGGCCACCGAACTCCAGGACAGCCTGCAGATTTTCAAACTGGCGTGAGGCCATACGGACCTCGGATCAAGCTTGCTTTCTAAGAACACTGAAAATATTACTTCCCGTTTTTCTAAAAATGCCGGCACTCCAGGGCTGCCTTTTCAGAAATTTATACGGGAAGTTCTATTTTCACTTGTGTTTGCTGAAGGCAAGCTTGAATAATGCAGTGACCAATAGAATTCCGAAAGCGATGGCTCCGGCCCCGGCAATGGTTTCCACCATTTTTCCCCCCGCCTCCCGCAATTTGTCGGAAAGCAGGAACTGAATGGTTTCATAGGCTGCAATTCCAGGCACCAGAGGAAAAATACCGGGAATGGAGAAGACGGTGGCGGGCATTTTGAGGATCCGGGCCATGATTTCGCTGAATACGCCCACAGCAACGGCTCCTGCAAAAACGGATAAAAAAAGCTGTCCGGTTACGGTCAGGACCGAAGCATAGACAATCCAGCCCACCATCCCCGACAAGCCGGCCCAAAGAAGCTTACTGCCCTTAATATTAAACAGGAAGCCGGCACAAAAGCTTCCGACAAATGCCAGTACAAACTCCTCAAATCGCATTTACAACCCCCAGCTCAATGCCAGCGAGACGGCGATCCCAACACCCGCCCCCACTGCAGCGGCAGTGAATAAGGCTTCACCCAGCCTTGAGATGCTTGCCACGAGATCACCGTAAAGCGCATCTTTAATTCCGTTGGTAATAGCCACTCCCGGCAGAAAAATCATGATGGAACCGATAATGATTTTGAACAGGTGAACTTCCGGAAATAAAAACACCGAAAAAGCAGCCAGCGCACCTGCTATCAACCCTGACACCAAAAGCTCAAAGAACTGGAACAGTCCGGTTTTTGACAAAAGCTCCCTGGTGTAAAATATTACGACGCCGATGATAAAAGAGATAAGCCCCTCATAAATATTGCCTTTAAAAAGGATCGTAAAAACAAATGAAGCTACTCCTGCGGCAAGAAATCTCGATGGAAAGGGATTCTGCTTCTGCTTTTCAATTTTATTCAGCTCATCCATGGCTTCATTGTAAGGAATCAGCCTTCGATGCAGCTGCCGCGAGAAGCTGTTCACCTTGTCGATGCAGTCCAGATCAACCGTCCGGCGGCTTATGCGTTTGACGGACGTCATTGGCTCCGAAAAGGTATTTTCCCGGATGGATATGAAAATGCCCGTAGGGAGCACAAAGCTTTCACATTCGGTATGATAGCTGTTGCATATCCATCGGATGGTATCTTCCACCCTGTAAATTTCGGCTCCGCTCCGAAGCAGGATCTCCCCGGCCTTCAAAGCGATTTCCATCAGCTCACCGGATTTCATCATTTTTACCACCTGTATGATTAATCGATATAGTATGTCCAATTAGCCGCATGCATTATCAACCATCAGCGGCTTTAAGGTCTGCTTGAAATATTCCCTGTCAAGAAATTTCAGAAATGCAGGCAGCAATTGAGGATCAAACTGGCTGGTCGAGTTTTTCATGATTTCAATGGCGTCCTGGTATGCGTAGGCCTTCCGATAGGGCCTGTCCATGGTCAAAGCGTCAAACACATCGCAAATACTGGCCAGGCGGGCTATGACCGGTATATTTTCACCGGCGATTCCATAAGGGTAACCAAACCCTCCGTATTGCTCATGGTGATAAAGAGATGCAGATAAGATTTCATCCTGCAGATTATAACCGGATAATATTTGGAAGCCTATCAGGGTGTGGGTTTTTATCAAAGCGAATTCTTTTTCCGTCAGCGGGTCAACCTTATATAATATTTTATGATTGACCGTTGTTTTGCCGATATCGTGAAACAATCCGGCATAATAAGCCACTTCTTCATTTATCTTCCACTTGTGGGATCTTACAAAGCTGACCAGATAGGATGCGACATTCAGCGAGTGTTTGTAGGTATAGGGGTCCAATTGCAGCCTGTTTTCAAGTTCGGTCACTTTTTGCATAAAGCCTGATTCAATGATTTGCGTTCCATCCGGAAGTTTCATCTTTCGTCTCCTTGGCAGTACAATATGCTATTTGAACTATATTATATAACCTATGCCTGATTTTGTCAATTATTCCACTTTTAATGTCGTATTATAGGATATTTTGTAAAAAAACCCCGGAAGTTTAATGCCTCCGGGATTCTGGACAATTTTTATCGGGTTGTAAATTTGTAAATGGTTTTATGTGTATATTGCTGTCCCGCTTTTAATACGGGGGACGGAAAATGCTTGTGCTTCATTGAATTGGGGAAGAACTGCGTTTCAAGACAGAGTCCTCCTCTTTTTTCATATACGGCCCCCTCCTTGCTGGGACCCACTCCATCAAGAAAGTTACCGGAATAGAGCTGTACACCGGGTTTTGTGGTGTATACCTCCATAACCCGGCCTGTGGTGCTTTCATAAACCTCTGCGGCTTTCCTGGATACATCACCGGCAGTATTCAGCACCCAATTGTGGTCATAGCCCCGTCCATTGGCGATCTGCTCATAAGGACTGGAAAGTCCCGGCGCCAGCGGCGTTAAGGTCCGGAGGTCCATGGGTGTGCCTTCCACCTTTTTTATCTCGCCGTTTGGGATGCATTCACTGTTGATTACTGTAAAGAAATCCGCATCGATCATGACTTCGTGATTGGAAATATCGCCGGCTTTATGCCCGCGGAGGTTAAAATACGCATGATTTGTAAGGTTCACGACCGTATCCCTGTCCGCAACGGCAAAGTAATCCAGGATCAATTCATTGTCTTCGCTGAGCGTATAGGTCACCTTTACGTCCAGGTTTCCCGGATAGTTTTCCTCTCCGTCAACGCTTCTGTAAGTTAGCCGGAGACTCTCGCTTCCGCCGTCTTGGATGATTTCAGCCTTCCATGCCACCTTGTCAAAGCCTTTCAAGCCTCCGTGCAGGTGGTTGTTTCCATCGTTTTTGTATAGCTCGTACACTTTGCCCTTCAGTTCAAACCGGGCACCCTCGATCCTGTTTGCATGCCTGCCGACTAATGCTCCAAAGTAGGGTTGTCCCTTTAAATATCCGTCCAGTTGATCAAATCCAAGGGTAATATCTTCGAAGCTTCCATTGCGGTCCGGTACCAGCAGCTTGGTGATAATCCCGCCGTAATTGATAATTTCTGCTTTTATCCCGTTGGAATTGGTGAATGTGAAGGACGACACCTCTGCACCGTCTTTCGTAAAACCGTATGCTCTGCACACTATGCCCATCTTAAGTCCTCCCCCATAAGCCCGATATCCTTTATAACAAGGCTCAAAATTTCAGGCGGCGAGCATATCTCCCGCCTCGTTTAAATTCATTCGGTATAAAACATATCTGTCAGCTCTAATGCCACCGGTTCCAGTATTCCCAGCTTCTCCGCAAGATGCAGGACAGTGTAGCGCGGACGGATTTCCTTTGCATGAAGGATGCTTTCCGTGAAAACCTTTTTATCGATCCCCAGGTCAAAAGGATTGTCCTTTGCCCCTGCCGCTTTTAAAAGCCCTCGGATTACCATTGGATCCGGCGTCTCAATGTCTATATTATATTTGCGTCCGACCATTTTGTAAATATAGGAGATGACGACAGTCCCAACACCCACGGAATTTCCATGGAGGGGATGCTCCACACCCCTTGCCAGCGCTTCGGTTTCCCAGTAATGTGCCAGATGATGCTCCGCGCCCGACGCCGGCCTTGAATCCTTCGCCAGCCCGATGGCGATTCCGGTCATGATCAATGCCTCCATCAAGTACCGTACGGCCTTTTCGTCACGTGCCGCAATGCCCTCTATATTGGTTATGCATTTTGTAAGGGCATTATTCACAAGAGTGACGCAGGTGGGGCAAAGATATTCGCCGTTGATCCGCGCAGAAAGCTTCCAGTCGGTAAGGGCCGTGTATTTGCCTAAAACATCGCCGAACCCGGCGCAGATCATCTCTTTGGGGGCATTTACCATCGCCTCCAGGTCGCCGAAAACAGCAACGGGATAGACTGCCGTATAAGTTTTTTTCTTTCCCTGCACGATCAGCGGCGAAACCGTAGAGGCAAACCCGTCCATGGAAGGGGCGGTCCCCGCGATGATATAGGGTATTCCTACCTTATGGCTCACAAACCTTGAAATGTCATTCAGGGTACCCGAGCCGACGGCCAGTATCAGCGAGGTTTCTTCGTCGGTTTCAATGGTCAGCCGCCCAATGGCTTTTTCATCAGGAACCAGGGGACTGTGGGATTCAAACACCAGGCAGTTGCAGCTAAAACCCGCTAAATCCAGGGCTTCCTTGATCTTTCTCCCACTGACCTCATAAGTGTTGTTATCAGCAACCAGCAGTATTTTTCCTGCCTTATAAGGCGCTATTACTTCAATTAACCTGTTTATTATTTCCTTTTGGATGAAAATCTCTTTTATCTCAACCGAGTGTGTCCTCCCGCAGCTGCATTCAAAAGACATATCCACCATTTCGCTGATTTGCCTGTCAAGTATCTCATTCATAGTAATTATCCTTCCACAGCCATGCTCATCATTTTAGGACTCGCCAAAATATAACTTCGGATAATCTTTTCCGAGGAACTACGCCAAGAACTCCATTCCCCAGAAAAGAACCCGAACTAATATTTTAGTCGATCCTTACCTGGCCATAATAAGCATTTTTGCCGTGCTTTCTCATAAAGTGCTTGTCCAGTAGAAAACTGCCTACCGGCTTAAAGGTGCCCGAACCCAATACAAAAGAATTAAAGGCCATTTTGGCCACTTCCTCCAGCACCACGGCATTATGGACAGCCTCATGGGCATCCTTGCCCCAGCTGAAGGGCCCGTGGTTGTTGACAAGCACTCCGGGAACATGCACCGGATTCAAACCCTGGAATCTCTCTACAATCACGTTTCCCGTCTCTTTTTCATATTCGCCTTCAATTTCAGCCTGGGTCATATCCCGGGTACAGGGAATGTCCCCATAAAAATAGTCGGCGTGGGTCGTGCCCAGGGCCGGGATGCTCTTCCCCGCCTGTGCCCAGCTGGTAGCCCAGGGAGAATGGGTATGCACCACTCCGCCGATCTCTTTATACGCGTTATAGATCACCAAATGGGTCGGAGTGTCGGAGGAAGGCTTAAACCGGCCTTCCACCGGATTTCCCGACAGGTCCAGCACCACCATGTCCTCAGGCTTCAGTTCTTCATAAGGTACACCGCTCGGCTTTATGACCATTAACCCTTTTTCTCTGTCTATACCGCTTGCATTGCCCCATGTAAAGGTCACAAGTCCGTATCTGGGCAGGTCCATATTTGCCAGATACACTTTTTCTTTTAAATATTCCAGCATTTTATCCTCGCTATACTCTATAGGCTCTTCTTAATTTCCTTCAGTCTCTTCATTACATTGTTTTCACCGCGTCCGAAATAGTCGTGAAGCTTCCTGTATTCCGCATACAGCTTGTCATATACGGCGACATTGGCCGGTATTGGCTTATAATATTTGTCCTTGACTTTGGACATTACCTTTGCGGCATCCACAATGCTGTCATAACCGCCCCTGGCCTTCCCTGCAGCCACAGCTCCAAACATGGCGGAGCCAAGTCCCGGCGTCTGGGCGGATGCTGAAATCCGTATTTCCATGTTGGTCACATCCGAATAAATCTGCATCATCAATTCATCTTTTTCTGCGATTCCGCCTGCCGCAAACAATTGTTCAATCGGTACTCCGTTATTTTGGAAGGTTTCAACGATCATCCTTGTGCCATAAGCGGTGGCTTCGATCAGCGCCCTGTAGATTTCCTCGGGCTTTGTGAGCAAAGTGCAGCCAACGATAACACCGGTGAGGTCGGCATCTACCAGGACAGATCTGTTTCCGTTCCACCAGTCAAGGGCTACAAGGCCGCTCTCCCCTACTTTCAGTGCTGAGGCTTTTTCCCTTAAGAGCTTATGTATATTGATATTTCTGCTTTCAGCCTCTTTCATATAAGAAGCCGGCACACAGTTATCCACAAACCACTCAAAATGATCGCCTACACAGGATTGTCCGGCCTCATATCCCAGATATCCCGGAATAATACCGTCTTCAACAACACCGCACATGCCGGGCACTTTCTTTTCTTCCGTCCCAAGCAGCATGTGGCAGGTAGATGTGCCCATGATCATCAGCATTTTGCCGGGTTCCGTTATGCCTACTGCCGGCACTGCAACGTGTGCATCCACATTGGCTATGGCTACTGCGGTGCCAGGTTTCAAGCCGGTGAGCTTTGCAGCTTTTTCCGTCAGTTCGCCGGCTTTTCCGCCCAAAGGATAAATGTCTGTGCTGAGCTTGTCTTCGACCAGATTCTCAAGCCTTGGGTCCAGCGCCTTGAAGAACTCCTTTGAGGGATAGCCCAGGCGTTTGTTCCATATAGCCTTGTAGCCTGCGGTACAACTGTTTCTTTTTTCTTCCCCCGTCAGCTGGAGGTTCACCCAGTCGGTTGCTTCCATGAACCTGTCGGCTGCTTCGTAAATCTCAGGGGCCTCGTTCAATATCTGCCAGATCTTTGGTATGAGCCATTCAGAGGAGATTTTTCCGCCGTAGAGCTTGAGAAATTCCTCATTCCTTTCACCTGCAATTGCATTGAGCCTGCTGGCCTCATCCTGTGCCGAGTGATGCTTCCAGAGCTTTATGTAGCTATGGGGATTTGATTTGTATCTGTCATCAAAGCACAAAGGCGTGCCGTTTTTATCAATGGGCAGCATTGTGCAGGCGGTAAAGTCTATTGCCATACCGATAACATCTTCGGCACTTACGCCGGACTCCTTCAGCACCGCGGGTATTGTTTCCTCCAGCACCTCCAGATAGTCCCGGGGATGTTCCAGGGCCCAGTCCGGCTCCAGCTTTGTAACTCCATCCGGCAGGAACTCATCCATAACGCCATGGGTATACATTTTTACCGCTGTAGCCACTTCCTTGCCTGTAGCCACTTCCACAAGGACTGCTCTGCCTGATTGTGTGCCGTAATCGACACCCAGACTGTATTTTTTGTTTGCCATGATCAAACCCTCCTGATATAAATATTTGAATCGGTTTTATTTAAATTTAAGTGTTTTCTGCAATACCTGACACTCTGCTTGCGGAATCCCTCACAACCAGCTCAGGTACTATACTTTCCCTGATCCTATGCGCCTTGTATCTGAGCAGGTCCAATAGCCCGTTTGCCGCCTTTTCTCCCAGCTTCCTCCCCGGATGCGCAACGGAAGTCAATTTTATGTCCGAAACATTGGCCAGCTCGGAGTCATCGAAGCTTACGACCGATATATCTTCCGGGACCCTTTTCCCCGCTCGCCGGAACAAATCCAGAAGCCTTATTGCCGCCTGGTCGTTGTAGCACACGACGGCGGTACAGTCTCCAAGCCTTTTCAAAAGAATATCTCCTCTATTTTCTTCAAAGAGATTTTCCATATCCTCAGTAGTATACCAAACCACCGCATCCTCCGCAATAAGCAGGCCTCTGTCCCTGTATGCCCTGACAACGCCCCTGTACCGGTTGTGGCCCTGGATATCGTCAACCTTGAAGATCCCTCCGATTTTCCTGTGCCCCAATTGGAACAGATGGCTTGCAGCCATATTCCCTCCGGCTTCATCGTCTTCAACGACATAAGAATACTCCTGGCCGGGATAGTATCCGTTTATCTGCACAAAGGGAATCCCTTTTTTTATCATATCGGTGTACAGCTTCTGGTTGGGATTGGGCAAGGCGCTTTTCGTAGGCTCGATAATAAACCCGTCAACATTTCTTTGCAGCATATTGGAAATACATTGGGCTTCGCGTTCGACCTTATTGTCGGTATGGCTGAGTATCAAACTATAGCCCTGGCTGCTGAGCACATTGTCAATGCTTTTAATAATGCCGGGAAAGATGTAATCATCCAGATAGGTGGTGATTACTCCGATGATTCTGCTTTTCTCTTTCCTATTGCCCTTTACACTGCTTACAAAGGTGCCGCTGCCCTGGGTCCTGTAAAGCAGGCCTTCATTGACCATCTCACCGACAGCCTGCCTTACGGTATGCCTGCTTATACTGAATCTGGCCGCCAGTTCATTCTCGGAAAAAATCTTCTGCCCGGGTTTCAACTCACCGTTTTCTATGCTGCCTTTGATAAATTCCTTCAATAAAATATATTTAGGGGTTTCAGCCGCTTTATTCATTATTCACCATTTTCCGGTCCTTGTTGTACGTATAACAATTTAATTTTATTTATTTTTTGCTAGAAAGTCAATATGTTATTCCCCTTGAGTTTCCGTAGTTTTATCCACAGACCCCTTATTAAGCTGGTAACGTAATCAACAGATTTCAAAAAACGCCTAAAATAAAAGGAATCCGCATCCTTTTTGTAGTAGAATATTGGTGTCCAAAA
>JAEZCO010000042.1 GCA_023433505.1 Bacillota bacterium
TTAGGCACGCCGCCAGCGTTCGTCCTGAGCCAGGATCAAACTCTCTAATAAAGTTTTATTTAAGGTGTGCAAGCACACCGTCAATTACTTTTTTCGAAAGCCATTTGGCTCTTTACTATTTACTGACATATACAACTTCGCAAAGTTGTATTAAAAAAGTTCGCAAGCTGTTTTTACAACTCTTGAAATTTACGAGTTCCATGATTGTTTAATACACTGTTTACTTTTCAAGGTCCATCCAGAACCGCTCTTAACGTTTCTGTTCCGCCTGCTCATCGCGGCGGAATGCAATCTTACCATGTTGCAGTTATTATGTCAACAACTTTTTTGCTGACTCTTTTTACCAATTCACTGCAGAATACATTTCCGTATTCCCATCAACCATTTTTCTAACTGCTCCATGATACTCATTTCCGCTTGCTTGCCGCAAGTCGAATGTTATCTTAACACGTTACCGTTATTACGTCAACACCTTTTTTCTTACTCTTTTTACCAACTTTGCGTCTTTGTACTCGATCCCCAGTATAGGTTTGTGTTCTATTGCCTTTTTGCATGGGTAGATTTAGAGCCTTTAGCTGTTGTTGCCCGTTTTCCTGAATTTCGCGGGAGACATCCCATAATATTTTTTAAAGCTGCGGATAAAGTACTTCTCACTGCCGAATTCCGCGAGGCTGCTGATAACAGTCATAAGCACATGAATGTTGTCTACATATAGTCTCCTGCAAAAGAACGAATCTACGTATACTATAAAAATCAAAGTCCGGTCAAATACTTTGTACGTATCTATTTTAAGCTCCGGCCCCGGAATATATCACCTATTTATGTAAACTGAATAGTATGTAGTATAACGGGATTTTATTGAATAATGAGGGTTGAAAATGGAATATTGGATTAATGCAGAACCGGATGTCAAAATATATGTAAATGATATAAACCCCACCGGCAGAAAGACAATCTTGTTTATACACGGCTGGCCCGCAAACCATAAAATGTTTGAATACCAGTATAATCAGCTTACCCAGATGGGATACCGCTGTATCGGAGTTGACACCAGAGGATTCGGCAACTCCGACAAACCTCTGAGAGGGTATAATTATGACCGGCTGGCAGATGATGTCCGGTGTGTAATTGATGCGTTGAAATTACAAAATATCACCCTTTGCGGCCATTCCACAGGGGGAGCCATTGCGATCCGATACATGGCACGACATAACGGATATGGAGTTTCCAGGCTTGCGCTTTTTGCATCTGCGGCTCCCAGCCTTATTCAGCGTCCCTATTTCCCCTATGGCCAAAAAGAAGAGGATATTGTCAAAATCATTCAAGCCACCTACATTGACCGGCCTAAAATGCTCCGTGATTTTGGAGACACATTTTTCTATCAGAAAGTATCGGGGCCTTTTTCGGATTGGTTCTTCCAGCTGGGATTGCAGGCGGCAAGCTGGGCTACCATCGCAGTCTCCAGAGCCTGGCTGGCTGAGGAATTATTTTATGATCTCACAAGGATCTTCGTCCCCACTTTGATCCTGCACGGCATTCATGACAGGGTTTGCCTGTTTCCTTTAGCCATTGCGCAAAACCGCGGAATCCGGAATTCAACGCTTATCCCCTTTGAATTCAGCGGTCACGGATTATTCTATGACGAAAAGGATAAATTCAACATGGAACTGGCACACTTTGTGGGCTGACTCTTATTGAATGGGAGGAATGATATAAGTACTGCAAATCACTTGTTTCGGTTTGCAGTACGACGCGCAGATATGCTCACCGGCGAGCACTAATTCTGCCTCGCTATAACGACCTAATTCAAAATTTATTTTTTCGTTTGTAGAAAAAATTTATACCATAAGCGGAGTTTCAGCGAGGCGGAGATATGTTTACCACCTGAGCACTAATTCTGCCTCGCTACAATTTTTCAAAAGTATTCTTCAACAACAATGCATCCTTCTCTACCAGCGGCCCTTCGGCGATTACACATCCCTTGACGTTAAAATCCTTTAAGGCTTTTAAGCACTCTACATAATTAAAATCACTTTCTGCTAAAGGAAGATGATGTCGCTCCCCTTTGACGCTATAATTTATCCCGCCCATATGCATATGCAAATCGTCCAGAGCAGGCCTGCCTAGCTCATCCAGCACATATTGCAATATATTTGCAAAATCCTTATACCCTTTCAAACTGCCGTTTTGTCTCGCATGGATGTGGGAAAAGTCAATACACAGCTTGCAGGAATCCACTTCTTTACAGAGAGAGACCAATTCCTCAAGCGTCCCAAACTGGGTGCCTTTTCCTGTGGTCTCCAGCCGATAATCTATCCCTATATAAGGAAGTCTCAGCAGGTTTTCTTTAATGGTATTGTAAGTCTCCTCTTTTGAGTTCTTCATATAAAAACCCGGATGAAGTACCAGACTTCTCCCCTTGACCATTGACAGCGCTTCCGCCGCGCTTATTATTCTTCCCAGCGACTGTTCCTGCTTTTCATGTTCCTCCGCATTGAGATTGACATAATAGGAGCCATGGGCGGACAGGTAAAAGTCGTTGTCCAGCTTTGTTTTTAATATTTTATGGCTGTTTTTATGCGTCACATTGACGCTTCTCACAAAGAGGAGCTCCATTGCGTCCAGCCCAATGGACTTTACATATTCTATGCCGGAAGCATAGTTGATTTTTTTTGATCCGCTGCCGATGGGCAAGCCTGATACTCCGAATAAAAGTTTCTCCATATTCATTGCCTGCAATATTGAAAATCCATCCCTCTATTGTAGCTTATATCCAAAATATCTATCGGCTATCTTGTGAGTTTTCTTAACCGGTTGGTGACGATCTTCAATTTTGCAAGCAAACCTCTCTCTTCATTAGCTTTTGCTTTTTTAATTAATTTAACCGGACGCCGCTCCTTCCGATTCCCGGCTCTCCATAAATCTTGACAACAAAAAACCCGCCAAAGCGGCGGGCTATAGCATGAAAATAAATTTCAACATTGTATTGCCGCTTTGCTTTTTAACGATTTATCAACGGCGATCAGTGCTTTTATGTCATTTAATGCATCGATTGACGTATAAAAAGGCTTATCCCCTTTAGCATAACTTTCCAATAACTGTGTCCACATACAGTTGTGAGAGGAATCGCCTTGTGCACGAAATACTTCACGATTACCCCCAAGCTTTTTTTCCAATATAATTTCGGACTCAACAGAGATTACGCCTTCCGTACCCCAAATGTGAAAATAATTATAGTTATCACTCCCAAGAAAACTCGAATGGCTGTATGTCCCCGAAATATCACCATGCCCAAACATTGCGGCAATATGGTCGTATCCGCCGGTGTTATCCCTATGTTTGCTTCCCCTTGCAAAGGCTAACTCCATTTGTCCAAAAAGTTTTGATAGTACCGCGATCTGATGTATTCCCCCATCAAACATGGCGCCGAGCGGGAATTCTGATTCTATACGCCATTTCGTCCGGCTATAGCTACCTTCAGGGTCAGTATCGGGGTCCGAATACTCGTGTTCTACCGAATCATAATGAACAATCTTGCCAATGGCACCCATTTTTATAAGCTCCTGCAGCTTTTTGAATTTATGAGAATAGACGGCCTGCTCAAGGACATAGATGTTTTTGCCTGTCTTTTCCTCCATGGCAATTAAATCCTCAGCCTCCTTATTGCCGGAAGCAAAAGGTTTTTCTACGAACACGGATTTTCCTGCCTTTAGCGCAGCGTATGCATACGGACCATTCAGCAAAATAGGGGTAAGTATCAGGACAGCGTCGATATCCGGGCTTAGAAGCATTTCATCATAACTTTCAAACACTTTAACCTTTGGATGCTCTTCAACAAATCTCTTGCACCTTTCAGGGCTGTGCGCACAAAATCCTGTTATCTCCATCGTATCCTGACGTTCTTTGAATATTCCCTCATGGGCATCCTTCCAAATAAGTCCTGCTCCTGCTATACCAAAATGTATTTTTGCCATTGCAATTCTCTCCTTTATTCGTTTAGATACCTTCACCATCAGTGTACATACCCATTTTTTTCAGACGCAAGGCTTCTTCCGCTTTATTTTATAGTCTTTTCTACCTCGTTTACCCATCTTTTTTTGCTAAACAGTGCCATCTTTTGTTGATGCAATACCCTGCTTGTAACCCGGACCCATTGCCAATAGCAGTCCATGCAAAAGCATGAAAGAATATTTATATAGGACGGTCACACTTTGCTTTGGCCGC
This sequence comes from Bacillota bacterium, assembly GCA_023433505.1. Taxonomy (GTDB): domain Bacteria; phylum Bacillota; class Clostridia; order Acetivibrionales; family DTU013; genus MnB-11. The sequence goes on from JAEZCO010000042.1 coordinate 4,225, forward strand.
AAATTATAGTATAATTCTGCTATGCTTGTTTAGCGCCCCCGACACCGGGGCCTTTGATGAAGCTGGATATGGAGATGAAACCATGAAATATAAACCGGACCCTATAGACACTTCGGATGTAAAACTGCCGGAGGAGGTTGTCGGCCTGACGGAAATGCTTGCCAAAAATGCCCATGAGGTATGGGCTGCTCAGCGTATTCAAGACGGCTGGAGATATGGCGTCAAAAGAGATGATTCAAAAAAGGAGCACCCCTGCCTTTTACCCTATGAAGAGCTGCCTGAAGAAGAAAAACAGTATGACAGGAATGCTGCAATCGAATCAATAAAACTTATTATAAAGCTTGGCTACGGCATAAAGAAAAGCCTATAGCTCTAAGAGCTGTTTATTTGGGAAGCTCAAGAGGCCTTTCCTTATACAGGATGACCCAGCCTGCATTTTCCACAAGGGCCTCCCTCCCAAGCTCAAACAAAATCTTTTTGGCCCGGGAATAATTGTTTTCCCTTAAAGCTGTTCCGAGCCTGTCTTCCGCAATTTCAAAAAGCTTTCCCATGACGATATAGTTTCTTACTTGTTCGGAAAGGGCCAATTTGCTGTTATAGTTGTTTACAAAGGCCATAACCGCCACAATCAGTGCCAATATGATTTTAAAAATGCTCCGGATGAACAGTTCCTGATATTCCGATGCAGCTTCCACCTTTACATGCGTCAGCAATTCACCCTGAAGGCTGCTGTCCACAGGGACCGTCGCGCCCATTAACCCCTTGAACCCAAATTCCAGAAGAGAAACGATCAGGATGACCACCAGACTGGATACAAAAAGAATATTGACGATGGATTCCTGCCGGTTATGATGTTTTTTCCTGGCTATGGCCGTTTTCTTAAAATACCGGTTCTGTCCTTTTGTCCAGAAAGTATCCACAATAGTGAAGGACCATTCCAAATCCATGGGTTCCCTGGGACTGAAATCCCCGAGGGAGTATGCCGTGATAGCATACCGCACCCACGTGAGCTCGTCCCTTTGCCCGAAATTGTAATGCTCCGAAGCATTCAGGTTCATATCGCATATACTCCAGTAAAATTGCACCTTCAGACCTTCCGCCAGCGCTCTGTAATCAACATATTTGTTTTGATACCCCTTTCTGCTGGCAATCAGGAAAAGGACGCACACAACGGCAAAACTAAGTATGTACAGCGGAAGCATAAGATTTGATTCAAGCTCGTCATATAAAAGAAAAAGTACGACCAGCAATAGCCCTATACCCGACAGGAGGCGCAAGGAAGCAAACCTTTTGCCCCGAAAATATACCGACATCCGGTCGGCAACGGCATAAGCGTCCAATAGCCTCTTTTGACAGTCGTGCAGCCTGGAGGAGCCGGCGCTGTCCAGGATGAAGCTTTTTGACTCTTCAATTCCCTTTTCCAGACGTTTCGACAGGGCTTGGACATCTTTATTGTATTGGTCGATGTTATATAAAACTTCCCTGATCGCTTTTTCACACGCGAGGTCCTCCGTCTGCATGCCAAAGTAAAGCTTTTTTTGCGAAAAGTGCTTGCCGGCAGGAGAAACATTGCTTTTGCGGGGAGTAATTATATGATAGACAGGCCCCCGGTCAGGAATTATGAAAAAGCCTTGTTCTTCCGTTTTCGAAAAGGAAAAGTCCCCTTCCAGCTTATATCTCACAGTCTCGGAGGTCCCGCAGCCGTTGTTCTTCTGCACCCCGTCCCAAAGTGCTATCAGTATGTGAGAATGCCTGGCTAAATACATTCCGGCGTTTCCATAGTAGTGATTTCGGTTATTGGCATAATCGGGGTCCCCCGAAGCATTACCGTCAGCATCGGGAACTACAAAGGAGGACTCCGCCCCGGAGATAAGCCTGCGAAGCTCTTCCTTTGACTGCCGGGTGGAAAAGTCCTTCTCATACTCCTCCACCGGCATCGGAAGCGGAGCTATGACCGGTACTCCGCACTCCAGGGCCACATCCGCTGCCAGGGAGTCCGCACCCTCGGCCAGAGATGAGAGCAGTTTTACGGGAGAATAGGGATACTCTTGTTTAATATTTTCAATAATCCTTCGTATTGCGCTTTTAAGCTGGGGTTCGTCCTTTTTTACCAGATCCCTGTGCCCCGTTATACCCAGAATAATCGGCGCACAGTTGGCGTGGAAATCTCCCGGCAGTTTTTCTTTTTCCATGGCATACACCCTCTAGACTGCATATTTGAAGATTAAAATATATTATTAAGATGCTGTAAAATCTACATTATGTAAGTAAATAATATTATCCATCGCTTAACAATTCTTCACCGGTACCGTCTATTTTTACCCTATAGCTTTTATCATCCTCATACCCCGAAAAATAAATCCAGTCACCTGCAATGCTGAAATTCAAGGCTCCTCTTTTTGTCAGTCGCTGTCCGTTGGAACCATCCGTATTTACTCTGCAAAGGGAGTAATCATCTTCCAGCGTGTCTTCGGGTCCCCACTGATCGATGATATATATCCACTCCCCTCTCACAATTATATTGTATGGGTTATAGGAAAAGCTTCCGCTGTCAAGCATTGTATCGCTTCCGTCATCTCCATCCTTCCTGTAAATAGCAAAGTCCGCTGATTCATTCGGTATGAGGCCCGTATGATACATACTCCCATTTACTACATTCAAATTCCAGCCTTCTCCGTTTTTAAAGTCATATTTGCCTGTTCCGTCCATCTTGATCTTGTGCAGCGCACCGTCCGGCTTGTCCCCGTAGTAAATCCAACCGTTATCAATCGTCATGCAAACATCTGCTTCAGGTTCATATTCGAAATCCACCAGCAGCGTTTTATTTTCACCGCTGGTGTCCATTTTATAGATATTTTCACAATCCGATTTATTTACATAATATATACTATTTCCTAGAACATACATTATTTCGCTTGAATCGTCAGAAACTTTAATTTTGTCGGTACCATCGAATTTTATAGAGTATATTCTCTCATGGTCGGACTTGTTGACATAATAGAGCTTATCCTCAACTGCGTTGATATATTGAGCGCTGTCGCTTACCAGCTGTGCTTTTTCAGAACCGTCCGCCTTCATCTTAAAAATTGCGTCATTCTTCGCGCTGTCAGTATAGAAAACCCAGTCTCCGCTGCCTGCAGCTATTCCGCCGTTCAGGATATTGCCGGGCTCAAAGGCGGGCTTTTCGGAAGCGGTGCTGTCAGAAGCCCCTTCTTTGGTTTCCGAAGCCTGTACATGAGTGCCGGAAGTATCGGTATCCCGATTTGAAGATTCATTTTTCCCGCCTGTAGAACAGCCCTGCAGCAGCATGAATAATACTGCCGCGATCATAGTAACGAATACTATGTGTTTATTTCCCCTCTTCATTTTCTATCCCCTCTTCTCCTATCTCTTTTCTATAAGTTGCTTTGCATATTCGACCAGCCGACTAGCGCCGTTGTATAATTTGTATACCTCTGCTCCTTTGCTTTCATATACCAAAAGCAACCTGTCACCGGATTTGTCAAATTGAATATCTTTAACGGTATCTTTTGCTTTAATACTAAAAAGCTTCACACCCGAATCAATATCCCAGACTCCTGTGGAATTGTCATACTCCGTTACGGCCAACCGCTTGCCGTCCCCTGCAAAAGCAGCACAGAAAAAGCCTTGCTTAAAGCCTCGGATCTCCCGGATTAAGGCATTCTTCTCCAGATTCCAAAGCATTATTTTGCACTTTTCAGGCTCAATGTCGGATACGGTGAGTACCAGATTATTGCCGTCAGGACTGAAGCGCACACATGAGACCACACTTTCGTTCTTGATTTTGTTTATCTGTTTGCCTGTATCAGTATCCCATATAACAGTGCTTCCATCCGAAGAACCTGTAACCAGAAATTTACCGTCATATCGGAAGTCGGCAGATACCGGGACATTCTGATAGCCTTTCAGTACATGGAGCTGCTTATAGGTTGCGGCATCCCATATTCTTACCGTATTGTCAAAAGAACCTGAAGCTATATACCTGCTGTCAGAACTGAACCTGGCGAATGAGACGGCTTTGGAGTGCTGTGATAATTTGGCAAGCAGTTTATTCTCCGAGGCATCATATACCAGCATGTTACCGGTAAAATCGCCAACGAGCAGCTTTTTTCCCGACCTGTCAATATCGAGGAATTTTTTCTCTTCATCCGGTGTACTTCCTTCGGCGTAAGCTTTGATGCTGCCATCCTCCACAAACCATGCCGCTAATGCAGTATGATTGCCGCTATTCACCGGAATGGCTTCCATATATGGCTTCTGCCCTTCCAGCTCCGAGACAACCGCACTGTATTCGCGGGACTCCTCATTACCAATACCGACTGCAAGCCTGCTGCTGTCATGGCTAAAGCTGAAGCATACGAGGCTGTCGCTCCTTGCCGCAGTAAAGTATTGGGTAAATCCTTCAGAAGAAAAAACTCTTACTTCTTCCTGATCGGTGGAAGCGGCGACATATCTTCCGTCAGGACTGAACTTGACATGCCAGTAAAAGGCGGCGTCAGCTGTGGCTGAGATTTTTTCCAGCGAGTCGAGAGCATATAGTTCAACCTTTCCCGATTCAGTTATCGCAGCAATACGGTTTGCCTTTGTGTTTATATCATACCGGTCAAAACTTTTGAGAAATGGTTCCAGGTTTTTAGCTGAGAAAATCTTTGCATCCTCAGAGCCCTCCGCCCGGACTATGTTTTTGCCGTCTGCGGAAAATGCAGCATATCCACTGCTCCACACCGTTTTTTCAAGCTTGTTCCCTGTTAAAACATCCCAAATAACAGCCGTTCCATCTTGGGAAGTGGTCACAAGCCTGTCGTCTTCCGGACTGAAATCGGCATAGACCACTGCACCGGTATGCCCTTTACGCATAACTGTTTTTTGCCGGCCGGTTTTCAAATCCCATACGGAGGTAGTATAATCTTCTGATGTGACCGCAGCAAGAGTATCGTTGTCGTTGAAGCATATGCTTGTTATGGGGGCCTTATGCGCTGTAAGCTTCAAAGTCCTGCGATAATCCCCCAAAGCAGCATATAACGCAGCCTCTGCTTGAGCTGTGTATGGCCGTTCTTCTGCGCCGCCGTTTCCCGGGAGCGCCTGTATCGCTGTCTCAATACCCTTGAGCGCATCACCCTCGGAGGTTTGTCTTACGGATAGATCGGCAAGGTAAAGTGAATTGTTGAAGAGGGCGGCATTTTTTTGCTCACGGTAATTGTGCCACTGGTAAACCCCCACAGCAGTCAGCAAGCATAAAAAAACGAGAATACTTGAACCGACAGAGATAATTCTTCTTTTCAGACGCTGCCTATGCCTTTGCTTGAGGTCATCATAGCCGCACCCCAGTAAGGGAGCAAGCAGTCGGAGTTTTTCAGCACGAAGCAGCTTCAAGGATTTTTTTACTGTCTCAGCCCTGATATCCGCCGCAAGCGGTTCGTTTGGGACGATATTTTCAAATATGCTGCCATTCTGGTCTACTTCTGTGAGTACATTGGTTAGAAGAGGTTCCGGAAAGGAATCTTCCGGCTCACCCTCGATAAGGAGGGTTAAAATTCTATCCGGACCATGGATTTTCTTAAAGGTTTCAATTTCAGATACAACCCACTGGGACTGAGGTGTCCGGGGAGAACATATAACAATCAGGAATTCCGAATCTTTCAACGCATTTATCAGGTTATCGCCGAGATTGCCCGAAGTCGGCAACTCGTCACGGTCTTTGAAAATCCTATTGATTTTTTTCACTACGCCCTTTTTTACAAGGTGTCCCGGCGTCTTATAAGTTTCAAGCAGTTTGTGGAGCTTTTCCGCCATAACGATATCAGGGTGTGTATGTCTGTAACTGATAAAGGCATTATACTGGTATTCTGTATTCATGATAAAGCAATCACCCCTTGCTAGCGAGTGAAGGGCACAGCCTTCTCCAAACCGCTTTACTCCTTAATTACATAATTTTAACAGACGCCCGGCAAATACTCAATGTTTTACGCAAATTTATTCCCGGTCCGTCATTAATCCAAAGTCATCCAAGCGAACAGGGCAGTCCATAAATCTTTTGCACAAAAAAAGACGTGTAAGTATTCTCTCACGTCTTCATCGGATTATATCGTCCCCCCTTTTTTGCGATAATTGCAAAATACTTTATTGGGAGGTCCATGCAAAAAATTGAGCGAAAGGACAAGCCGGATACTTTTCCCGGATAAGGACAGCAAGGTCAGGGAAGTGCCCGGTTTAAGTCTTGGTCCATACTCTTTTACTTAAATTTTTTCTTGAACTCTTAGCTTCAACTGTCCAATGGTGGCTGGCTGCAGCCATGAAGAGGAATTTCGGCATTGAAGGGTTTGTCATAATATTGTTGTGTTGTGTGCTCCCCCGGCTTTCCAGTTCATTTGACAGTTTAACCAAAGCATTGTAGATATTGCGTTTCAGCCTGCTATTCAACGGGATTACCTCCATGGTTTCCTTGACAAATTCCCCGGCACCGATACCTATGCCAAATCTCCAGCTATAGCCGATTCGCGCCGTATAGTGAGCCATGATCTTAAGGGCGTTGATATTCTGTCTTCCCTCTATAAAGCCGTTGTTTATAATTGAGTACACTCTTGGCGGAGTATAATCCGGTGTTTGAGGATGACCGGCGAGGTAGGCGTCAAAGGCGTACATATATTCCAGCAGGTTTGATGGGATTGCATCGATGTAGAGTGGGAATACGAAGACGATGGATTCCATTGCGCCCATGAGTGCGAAGTCTTCCTCCACAGTATTTTGCTTCAGACTCTCCACTACGCAGATCTCATGAATTTGAGTCGTTTGCTTGCTGAGCATCCCAATTACTTTATCTATCAGACCTTTGGATGCGCTATGATTACCTCTTGGGCTTCCATTCACAAAGCATATTTTATTCATTCTATCTCAAGCTCCTTTATATATTGACTGAGGGAGTTCAAACTGTCCTCCAGCTCCGCTTCTTTTCTGCTGATATAGGCTTTGGCTTTATTCGCCTGGTAGTTTATTGCATTGGCATCGCACAGAGACCGGAAGGTATCCGCCTCTTCCATGGTGATGTCCTCTCCGTAGCCAAAGGCAACGAAGTCGGGATATTGCTTGTAACGCGGGGCATGATGCACCTCGCCATGGATCTTTTTGAAAAAGGGAAGGATATTGGGCAGCATCCGGTCCAGCGTTCTCCGGATAGCCGGAGTATAACAGCCGTATTTTACCGGAGAGACAAAAATGGCAATTTCACTTCCGATATAGGCTTTGCTTATATCATTACTGACATCTTTAAATACACATTCCCCCGGGGTTTTGAGCCAGCAGCCGAAGCAGCCCACACAGTAATGCATATCCTGTGTTTGAACATCATACGCGAAAACCCTATGTCCGCTCCTTTCAAGAAATTCCTTTAATTCCTGCTTTACCTTTGTTCCAAGCCTGCTGGTATCTAAAGCATCACTTACTATCAAGACATTCATACGATTTACCTCTCTTAATGTTTACACTGTCTACATGTCGGTATTATACACCACAATGTTTACACTGTCAACTTTATGTGGTATAATTTTTTTAACCGTTTTTAAAACAGAGATAAATTATATCCATTAAGAGGTGCAAGCATTGCGTAAGGAACATTATCATCATGGCGATTTAAAAAAGGAAATGATACAACACGGCATACAGTTGTTGAATGAAGTAGACTATGACGGCTTTTCGCTGCGAAAGATCGCCGCCATGTGCGGAGTGACGCACTCTGCTCCTTATAAACATTTCAAGAGCAAGGATGACCTTATCGCTGCGATTGTACAGGAGGTATCCGGCAGCTTTAAGGCAGCGCTGGAGGAAGCGGAGAAGAGGTACCCCGATGATGTGGAAAATCAGATAATCGAGCTTGGAAAATGCTATGTGCGGTTTATGGTCGAAAATCCCGATTACATGCGGTTTATTTTTGTTAACCCCAGTCAAAAGCGCATCAATATGATCCATGAATCAGACAGCAACACAGATCCGTATAAGATTTTCAAAGCAAGCGCGCTAAGGTATTTGGAATGGCTGAAAGCAAATCCTCAGGATCAGGCTGTAGATATTCTTACAATGTGGAGTCTTGTGCATGGTTATTCGATGCTGCTGGTTAACGGAAATATTGGTGTGTCTGACAACTATCTTGAAGTTATTGATAAGATGCTAAGGGAAAAGTTATGCTTTAATTTTCAATGGGAGACATGCCCCCATCCCCCCTCGCTGCGAGCGAAATGAATTTGCCCTATGCTACACTTTGAGTAAAAAACTCTGCAGCCCCTTTCATGCGGTACAAAGCCGCCGGTTCAGCCGGCGGCCCTGTTCGTGCTGTTTAGTTGTATCCGGGCGATACATAGTTTATGCCTGAGACACCCGAGGGTACGAAATCGCCTCCGGGAGGCACTCCTTTGTTGACGGTCCCAACTCGATTGGGAGTATTCCATGCAACAGAGGACAGGTCCTGCGTCGGATTTATTGTCGGCGATACCGAATCACCCAGTGTCCGGCCCGGACGCGGAGAGATCCAGAAGTTTTGTATCGTCAGGAGGTAAACCGAATCTCCGCCGGAGCCCGTTTCATCCGTCCAGAGATAGTATCCGCCGGAGCTGTCCAGCCCTATCTGTCCGGTAATATTGATATTTTTCAAAGTAACGCCGCCGATATCTCCCCGGTCACGCCGGACAAAGAAGCCCTGATAACTGCTGGATGCCGTGATCCGGTCTGCCTTCAGCTGGCTGACGCCTCCCCAGGGTTGGCAGACATCGGAGTGGGTATGTCCGATTTTCGCTCCCACCAGGTTGTCAATCCTGCAATTCTGGAACACCACCACCGCCGCCGGGGCATTGATGGCCATGGCATCGCCTTCATGTCCCGAGCCGGCGATAATGTGAATGCCTTCGATGAAAATCGTCCCGTTGCAGCCTTCGTCAATGTAAATCGCCCTGTCGTCTCCGTCTACATTGGCTCTGATCTGGATTTCGCCGCCGATCATTCTCACATTGTGCGCATTTTTAATATGGATTTGTCCGGTAAATGTAGAAGGGGGCAGTACGATAATGGCGTCCTTCCATGCCGGATTAACCTCATAGGTACCGGAGCCGCTGACATTATAGGTTATGGTGTCAGCCGCCATCGGCGGAGGCGTCCAGGTGAGCTTGCTGTCTGAAGGCGACCCGGTAGGCGTTGGGGTCGGTGTGGCTCCCCCCATAGTGATGGTGAATTTGTCAAGGTTTATACCCCAGCTATTGGCTTCATCATTTCTGATCATAATGGTGTTTCCAGTCCCTGAATTTAATGAAATCGTTGCGGTTACTGTGCTAAAGGTATTCCAACCGCCGGTATTGGAGAAATTCAACGTCGTCCTGGTCCCGTTTACAAACAGGCCCTTGCTTGCTCCGGTATCATTGGATGCATAAGTCACAACAAGGGTCGCCGTCCCGCCTGCTCCGCCGCTGACATTGCCAACCTGGCAGGAGGCACTGCTGTTGTGCAGGTTTCCGACGCTCTGTCCGCCGGAAGCATTACTGGTGCTCATAATGGTTGCTCCATTGGCCAGAGTGCCGCTTTCCGCCTCAATTGACTGAATCCCCGGAGTGGGTGTCGGCGTTGGGGTAGGCGCGGGCGTAGAAGAAGCTCCCGCAGGAGTGATTGCCAGCTTGTCAAAATTGATCCCCCAGCCGTTGGCGGCATCGTTTTTGATCATAATGGTATTTCCGGTCCCGGCATTCAATGTCACGGTGGTGGTTAACGTGGTATAGGAATTCCAGCCGCCGGTATTGGAAAAATTCAGCGTCGCCACCTTGGTCCCGTTTACAAACAAGCCTTTGCTTGCCCCGGTGTCATTGGATGAATAAGTTATGACGACGGTTGCCGTCCCTCCCGTCCCGCCATTGACATTTCCAACCTGGCAGGACGCATTGCTGTTGTGGAGATTTCCTATGCTCTGCCCGCCGGAAGCATTGGCATCGTTCACTATGGCTGCCCCATTGGAAAGTGTGCCGCTCTCTGCTTCAATCGACTGGGTGTCCGGTGGGGGTCCCGCTGTTTCAAACGTGGCATAGAGTGAATAATTGTATCCAAGGGATGAGCCTGACGGAAATGCTGAAGGAAACACCCCAAAGGTCTGAAAATCATTGTAGTACAGGGTGCCTCCGGAAGTTTGATAGCCATACGTCAGAGAAGCATCCTCGCCATACCATGCAATCCAGTAAGTACCGGCTGTAAGCTGTACCTGCGATAGAACATCCTGTGTATTCCAGCCGGCCGTGGGGACGAACTGCGCGGTTTCCGCCCTCTTGGTCCCGGGCATTCCGGATGCATTGTCATAGATTGCCATGCTCATTTTTTTGCCATTGGGATTCGCTTTTATGTTTGCAGATATACTTTGCAATGTTGCGGTCTGGGACAGGGTGCACTTTAATGCCATCAGATAATTTCCGGTATTGCTGTCACTGTCTGAAAGCACCGCCGCCGTGCCCATGGTGATGGCCGACGCATAGGCCTGAGGGCCGAAAGTGAACAGGTTCACCATGCATAGTGTGCAGATCATAAAAAACACAAATGCTTTTCGTTTTAACATAATCCATTACCTCCCAAAATGTTTGAAATATTTTGTTCTGACAGACCATTATGCCGCATTTGTAATATGACTAAGTTGAAATCCTGCGCTGCTTGAAAATTGTATGCTATGGATGTAGCGATAGGTCACCTCATAGGCATCACTTCCTTTTGAGCATACTGCCATAGGATACAGCGTGAAATGCCATATTTCGGGAGCTTGCCGGAATATTTACATGGAGTTTGACGCATAACACGCAGAGTTTTGTGGAAGATACAATATCTATGTGCAAGAACTATACTACTCTAAAACAAATGTACATGCTACCGGAAAAAGCTTATAAAAATTGCCATAGTATTCTTAGAATTACAATTGTTTCTAATTATATAAAAAAAAATACGGACTGCCATGGGTAATACGGCAGTCCGCAAAAGCAGAGCTATTTTAAATTCTATTGTAAAAATACTATTTACCGCCGTACAGTTCCATTCTCGTCTGGATCATCTTTGTAAATTCGGCCTCGGCCTTTTCAACACCGATGTCGGTCAGTTCCTTTTGGAACTTATCCCATGTGGCGTCAAATTCCGACGCTTTGGCCATCACTGCCGCAGGAATCCTCTTATGGTAGAGGTCGCTGTATTTCTGCATGATCACCTTGTAGTCGCTGTCAGCCGCAAAATCCAGCTGCCATGCCACGCCATACTTGCTCTTCGGAAGCTCCTCGGTCTTGGGATACAGATCCAGCTCCAGTTCGGCTCCATAGGCCTTCAATCCGTCTACCTGGGTCTTAGAGTAACCTGCCTTGATTTCCTCGCGGGTTTCGGTAGAATACATCTGACCTGTGGAATCTGTTACACCCCAGCCATAGAACGGCCATGGCCTTGCGCAATACAGGCCTATCCCTGTTTGCTTGATGAAGGCGGTGCTGTCATTATGTTTAAGGTCCAAAACCTCAGGAAGCAGAACTCTCTTGCCGTTTTCAACCTTGTAATGCTTTCCTTCAATGCCCCAGTTGAATAGAATCTGCGCTTCCTCGGTGCACATCCAGTCAAGGAATTTGATGGCTCTTACCGGATCCTTGCAGCTTTTTGTTATGGCAACACCCCAGTCGCCTCTGAAGCCCGCATCTCTTGTCACCAGGGATTTCGTGCTTGCATTCAGCTGTACAGGGAACATTGCATAGGTCCTGTCCTCCATACCCGCCTTTTTCAAAGCATTGGAGCCGTCGCCCACTTCCCATCCCGCGTCAATCAAGCCCAATACCCTTCCGGAGCCTATCTTTGCGATATACTGTTCATATTTCTGTACGAAGCTTTCCTTATCAAGGAGTCCAATATCATGCATGTGATTGAGCCATCGGAAATATTCCTTTACTTCCGGGGTCCTCATTGCAAGGACTGTCTTCCCCGTGCCGGGGTCCACATACCAGTCTCCGTCATCCGGTTTGCCAGTGGCAAGCATTGCAGGATTTCTTATGGAGATCATGAAACGCCAGTCGTCCGCCAGAAGGGACAGTCCGATGGCAGGCTTTCCGTTGATGGTGGGATTCTTTGCGATATAGGTTTTGATTGCCTCCTCAAACTGCTGAACCGTTTCAATCTTTGGATAGCCCTGGTCCTTAAGTATTGCCCACTGCAGCATGAAACCCGCCTCAGGAACGCTTATTTTCCCATCGATGCCAAAGGTTCCGAGATTGTATATGTTTTTGTCTTCCAGGCTGTAATGAAGCCTTGTAATATTGTCGCCGAACATTTTCTTGATGTTGGGGCCGTACTGGTCAACGAGCTCGTCAAGCTTGACGAAGGCGCCCTGTTTGACAAAGATATCCCTCTGGTGGGTGATATACATAAAGTCCGGATAACTTCCGCTGGCGGCTATGAGGGACACCTTCTGCGCGGCGTCGCCCACTGGATATTCGCATTTCAGCGTAACACCGGTCCGTTTGAGTATTTCCTGGGATATATCGCTCTGGAAATTGTCGTAGTATACATTCCCATCCTCATCAAACAACGTGAAGGTTATAGGCGTAGTATCCATTGCAGGCGCGGTGGTGGAATCGGCAGAAGCTGACTGTGCCTGGGTGCCGCTGGTTTCAGCGGAAGCCGTACTGCCTGCTGTGGTGGAAGTGCCGTTAGAAGTACCGCAGCCGGCCATAACCGCTACCGCGAATAAAAAAGCGAGCAGGATGCATAGAAACTTTTTCATGAAAATATCCTCCTTTAATTCATTTATTTCCCTAAAGCTCTCAATGGTGTCAAGAGCCATTCTCCCTGTCATCCTTCCCATAGACCCAGCTATGGACAGGATGTGCCATTACCCTAAAACTCCCAGCAAACCTGTGTCCCGGGGCATAAGTCTGCAGGACTGTATATAATATTCCTCTCCGACTATACAGCTTATGAGGTTTCAAGGTATCTAAACAAATAAACCTGGGAATAAGATTCTATACCGGCGGCTTCCTCACCTCCTTTAATTCCGTTCCACCAGGAAGCTTACAATTTCTAATGGGTACACGCCCCCATACCTTTTCGCTACACTTCGTGCGCCACGCCTATACGTGGCGTTTGAACAACGTCTATTGCTAAGAAGAGGGGAACTGTAACGTTGTTCAATTTCCAATGGGGGCATTCCCCCATACCCCCTCGCTGCAGGCGAAATGAATTCGCCCTTCGCTACACTTCGTGCGCCACGCCTATACGTGGCGCGTTTGAACAACGTCTATTGCTAAGAAGAGGGGGACTGTAACGTTGTTCAAAGTATTCTCAATTGTTTCAGTTTTTTACAGCGCCGATCATCATGCCTTTCACAAAGTATTTTTGAAGGAAGGGGTAAACCACCAGTATGGGGACCGTTGCTATGATGGTTATTGTCATTCTTATGGATTCGGGTGAAACCTTCGGCGCATTGTCCTTGTCAATATGGGTGATGGCGCCGTTCAAGGTCGTGTTCTGGAGAATTTTCATCAATTGGTACTGCAAGGTGGAGAACCATTGTCCCCCATCGGTGTAAATATACGTATCAAACCAGGAGTTCCACTGTCCCACGGCGCTGTACAGGGCAACGGTTGCAATAACAGGAGAACATAGAGGGAAAATGATCCGCGTAAATATGACAAAGTCATTTCCGCCGTCGATCATTACCGATTCCTGCAAGGTGGTGCCAAGGGACTCGATAAAGGTCCGGACGATGAGAATATAAAATACGCCGACAAGTCCGGGCAGGATATAAACCAAAAAGTTATTATAAAGATGCAGCGATTTTACCAGCAGGTAATTGGGGACCATTCCTCCGTCAATATACATGGTGATAAGGAAGAGCACGGTGATTACCTTTCTTCCGGAGAAATCCTTCCGGCTCAGCACATATGCCAGCATCGTCACCGATATCACACATGTACAGGAACCCGCTACAGTGCGGATTACGGAGACTACAAAGGAATTTGCAAGATCGGGATATTTAAACACTTCAAAGTAATTTCTCAAGGTAAATTCCCTGGGCCAGAGGTATATCCCTCCTCTTGCGGCATCAACAGCGTCATTGAGCGAAATGGCAAGGACGTTGATGAAAGGATAGAGGGTTGTTATACCCGCCGCCAGCAGCACGACAGTAAGGAATATATCAAACAGGGTGTCCGTGGAATTGGATTTTCTCATATTGTTTTCTCCTTCCCGGCTTATATCAGGCCGCCTTCACTGTATTTCCGCGCCACTTTGTTTGCCGCAAACAAAAGGATGATGCTGACAACCGATTGGAAAATCCCAACGGCGGTCCCATAGGAATACCTTCCCATTCCAATGCCGTATTGAAGTACATAAAGAGAGATGACCTGCGAATAGTCCTGAACCAGGCTGTTTCCCATGAGGAATTGCTTCTCGAAGCCGTTGCCCACCAGCCAGCCGATGCACATGACAAGCATTACAATAATGACAGGTAAAATGGAGGGCAAGGTAATATGCCAGATTTTCCGGAACCTTCCGGCGCCATCTGCAATTGCCGCCTCATATATCTCTGGATTTATTCCTGCAATTGCCGCCAAATATATAATTGAATTCCAGCCTGTTTCCTTCCAGGTTTCCACAATGGTAACAATGGGCCAGAAAAGCTTTTCATTGGCTAGAAACTGCACGGGCTCTTTTAAAACGCCAAGGTGGACCAGCAGATCATTTACGACGCCTCCGTCGGTGGAAAGCAATTTTGAAAACATTCCTGCAATAATTACCCATGAAACGAAATGGGGCAGATAGGAGATGGTCTGGATTGTCCGTTTAAACAGCGCATTGCGCACCTCATTGAGCAAAAGGGCCAGGAGAATGGCAAAAATAAAGTTTGCGACGAGGCTTAATACGCTCATTGCAAGGGTGTTTCTCAGAACCCGGTAAAACTGCTCATCCTGGAACATGGCTTGAAAATGCTTCAGTCCCACCCACTTTTGTGAAAATATCCCCTTCATCGGAAAGTATTCCTGGAAAGCCATGGTCCAGCCCCATATGGGGATGTATTTGAATATCACAAGCCAGATCACGAAAGGGATAGACATAAAATACAGGTAGCGTTCCTTATAGAATCTTTTGAAAACAATTCCCTTTTCTTTTTTTACCGCTGTGAAAGGAATTTGCTTTTCAATATTTATTCCCATACGAGATCCTCCAGTTATTTCACGGTGTTGTAAAAATTGAGATTCCGGTATATTATCGGGTCGGGCCTAATAAGTTCCTCTATACTGATATCATAGCATACCGGCATTTTTATAGTAACTGAAAAAATCTAAGCTGTTATACCCCACAAATATTATTTTTCACCTTTGTACTCCGAAGGAGATACCCCCGTATACTTTTTGAATTTGCCGCTGAAGTAATCAAGGCTGTGGTAACCGATCCTCTCCGCCACCTGATATACCTTCAAGCCTGACTTCAGCAGCAGCTTTGCGTTTTCTATCCTCACCTGCTCCAGGTAATTGTTGAAATACATGCCGGTATGATTTTTAAAAAGCTGTCCCAGATAGATGCTGTTATAGCCGAAGATCTGGGCAAGGCTTTCGATCTTGATATCCTCGCAGTAGTTCCTGTTGATGTAGTCCATGATTTTCTTCATGGGGATGTCCGGGGTGTTCCTTGCCAGTTCGTCGGATAAGGCGGATAGCCGCCCGTGCATGTATTGCTTGAGGTCGTCAATATTTTTCCTGCTGGATATTTCGTTATTCAGCCTCAGGCTTTTCAGGCTTTCATAATTCACTATGAGCTTATTGATAATCTCAAAATAAATGCTGATGAAATTGCTCTTGATGGCGGCTTCATCATAATTTTTAGCCAGAAAGGCATTACTCAGCTCGGTAAGGAGCTTGCCTATGCTGTCCTTGTTGTTGATGTCCACAGCCATGTACAGTCTTCCGGCGATATCGTCAAGATTGGCGTTCTTTGCTTTGAAATCCAGTCCCGCCATGATGTCCCTTTTATAGCCCACAATTTTCCGGGAGCCCCAGATAAACTTATTCTTGATCAGGTTGAAGGCCCTTTCGTACGATAGGGATATTTCATCCGTCTGACCGGTCAAGGAACCCACTGCGATAACAAAGTCGGCCCCCAGACGCTCCTCCAGGAGCTTGCGGAGATACTCGAGAGGTTTGACGTTTTCATCAAAGGAAACGTCCTTCAGAAGAATCCCCGGTATTCCGTCCATGTCGAAGACATACCCGTAATTATTACCGGCGGCAAACTCCGCCAGCTCGTTTTTCAGCCTGCTTTTCAGGCTTCTTTCCAGCGCGGTCCCTTCAGTGGAGTCCACCAGCATTACCTGGTAGGATTTCCAGGGCAACTTAAGCCGGTAAATCTGGTTGGCTTTTTCAATAACGCCGCTGCCGAACTGTCCGCTGACAAGGCTGAGAATGATATTGTCCGTAGCTGCAGCCATGCTGTCGTTGAAATACCCTTCAAGCTTTCTTTCCTGCTCAATGGACTCGCGTATTTGGGTAACCTGAAGCGTGAGCTCATCTTCGTCAATAGGCTTGAGCAGATAGGATTCCACGCCGAGGGCAATGGACTGCTTTGCATACTGGAATTCCGAATAGCCGGTAAGAATGATGATCCTGCACGCATGCCCTCTCTCTTTGAATTCGCGGATCATCTGCAGCCCATCCATTCCCGGCATCCGTATGTCGGTGATGATAAGCTCCGGCTTTAAAAGCTCAACCTTTTCCAGGGCTTCGATTCCGTTTGTGGCTTCTCCGCAAATTTCGAAGCCCAGGCTATCCCAATCGACGGCATCCTTGAGGCCGTCGCGTACATTTTCCTCATCATCTGCAATCAGCAGCTTGAGCAAAAGGAATCACTCCTTCCGGGCAACAATATATTGATGGCAGTCCCGCCGTTGGGGGTACTTGTAATTTCAAGTCCGTATCGCTCGCCGTAATGGAGCTTTATTCTCTGGTAAACATTTCTTAAGCCTACCCTTCGGTTGGGATCATATTCCTGCTCCTCAAGGGATTTCAAAACCGTTTTCATCCTGTTTTCGTCCATCCCCGTCCCATTGTCCGCCACCAGGATCCTTAGCATGTCCCCGGCACGGCTCACCTCCACCTGGATACTGCCGCTTCCCACCTTGCTTTCCAGGCCGTGCACCACAGCATTCTCAACAATGGGCTGGATAATAAAAGGCATGATCCTGTAATCCTGGATGTCCTCGCAAATATTGATCTCATAATCGATTTTATCCTTGAATCTGTATTTTTGTATCTCCAGATAGCTTTTTACGATATCCAGTTCTTTTACCAGCAAAATCGACTCGCTTTCGATTTCAAGGTTGCTGCGCAGCATCTTGCCCAGCTGTTTGACGATCTGAACGATCTCGGCCGCACCGATGCGGTTGGCCTTGGACCGGACGGTTTCAAGGACGTTGAATAAAAAATGGGGGTTGATCTGGTTTGCCAGCATCCGCAGCTTTATCTCCTTCTGCTGCAAAGCCAGCTGCTGCTTCTGCAGATTTACCTCATATACCTCATGCATCAGGGCTTTGATGCTTCGTGTCATGAATTGAAGATCCTTTGACAACTGACCGATTTCATCCTTGCCCACCACGGAAATAGGGACGTCAAAATTTCCGGAGGTGACGATATGGATATCTTTGCCCAGTTGCTTGACTCTTTTGCTTAGCAGGTTGGAAAACAATACGACCAGCACCAGCGACAGCAATATGCTGCCGGCCATTATGGAAGAGCCGAGATAGACGGTGCTTTTCACCCTGGACATGATGGTGCTGGTTTCAAAGATGGAGATCACCTCCAGGGTACTGTCGCTGTAGTCCGGCGAAAAAGAGCTGATGATGGCTGTCGATGGCTTTCCCTTGTAAATCATATTGTCCTTAAGCAAAAGATGGCTTTCCTCCTCCGACTCAACCTTGTCCAGATAGCTGTCAAGCTTCAGAACCGATATGTCCTTTCCGATCAATGCCTTCTCTTTGGTAGCTACGATTTTATGTTCATCGTCCACAAGGAAGGTCTCAAATTGCTGGTCGGACAAAAAAGAATCGAAAAAGTCCTGGTTGATATCGATAACCAGCACTCCCAGCGGCTTCATGCCGGAATCTCTTATAAGGCGGGTCATGCTGAGATAGTATTTGTTTTTCTGTTCATTGAGGCAGTAATTCCAGTAGATCCTCCCATTGCCGGCCAGGGCTTTCTGGAACCAGGAAAAATTCAGGGTCTCCTTCTCAATGGGGATGAATCTGCTGTTGTTCAGCAGGGTATCGTTATAGGAATACAGCCGGATATCGCCGATTTCATTGGAATTAAGTCCCAGATAGATGTCCAGCTCCGGATTGCTCATATAATCGACAAAGACATCATAATCCGTTTCGTACTGTTTGGTCAGCATATCCATCAGATTCGGCGTCATATAGATTTTATCCGATACCTCCGTAGCAAGCTGGCAAACCTCCGACATCCTCTTTACGGTCCGTTCAACATCCGCCCTTGAACTGGCGGCCGCCTGCTCAAGGGACATATTCCTCATCCCGCCGGTAAGTATCATTCCTACCAGCAGGACCGGCAGCAGCACCACAAGAATGTATGATATCAACAGCTTTTTTTTCATACTGACATCGTTCAGCTTTGAAATCAAATCCCTGATTTTCCTCATAATTCCCCCGCCGTTTAATTTAAGACGTTGTTTACTATTTTGAAGCGCCGAGAAATTCTCTTCCGTTTTGCAGTTGCAGACTGCCTATAGTAGTATATCACAATACCAGCCGCTTTTCCATTTTGCCCTATCCTTCTTGGGCTCCGGCGCTGGAGATTACCAGTACCCAGTCCTTTACCCCTTCCCCGCCGGGAACGCTGAAAGTCTGTGCGCCGCTATTGGGATATACGCCTGCCTCTGAAAATTCCCCATTTTCAGTATTATACCACAAGGCTTTTACATTTTTACCGGCGATGCTGCTTAAATGAATACTTACCGGGTTTCCCAGGGGCAGGTATATGATTGCAAAGCTTCCGTCTTCAGCTTTTGCCGCTTGAATATGCTCTTCACCCTCGCCTTGCGCTGAAGCAAGGATAGAAGTGTCAGGGACCAGCTGATACCAGGGATACTGCTCAAACAGCCTGCGCATAATGCCCATGGAATACGCGCCTTCATAGTCCATGGCTATGTGCCAATCCTCTGTCCCTCTCCACATGGGATAGCTGAAGGTATAATCAGGGGCAAGTGTTTCGGAATTGAACTCCCAGACTCCGCAGCAGCCGTATCCATGGCCCGCGGCGCCGGAAAGCATTGCCCAGTAGGCTCCTTCGCGGACTCTGTGGGCGTCGGTACGGCGGTCGGATTTATATTTCACGTCCCGGCTGTTTTCATAGCTGGGCTCCATGTCGATGGTGGGCTTGACAGGGACGAGACGGTAATCTCCCGCTACATATTTGTAATTGGGTACCGCCCACCCATGTCCCGATTGAATCGTATTATAATCAAGCCAGGGGTCTTTATGAAACCAAAAGGATGAAGAGGGCGTTTCCGGGTCGCCGGGACCGTGATAGGAAATGAGCTGGCCTTCCCCAAAGCCTTCCCGGAGGCCGTCTGCCATTGCCCGCCAGATATCCTCGCTGCCTTTCGGGTCCCTGTCTCCCCCGAAGAACCAGAGGACAGGTTTGTCCTTGTAACGGCCGCCCAGAAATTTTCCGTAGGTAAAAGCATTCTCCGCCGTAAACACCGATTCATTGTTTGCAAATACTTCTCCCTCTTTGTTGTCGCGCCTTACATGCTCTCCGAAAGTGGTGACAAGGCCCATGAACAGCCCTGCCGCCTCTGCCCGGTTTACAATGTAGTCCACATTTTCAAAAAAAGCTTCATTGGGCTGTGCCGGGTCATGATCGATCAGGGGTACTTCGCCATAGATGTTTCTTACGTTCAGCCCCCTCAGCACATAGGCCAGAATAACGGTAAAACCTTTTGACGCACGGTTTCTCAGATACTCCTCCGCTTCCGCATGGTTCAACTGCTTGAACAATCGCCAGGCCGTATCGCCCAAAAAAAAGAAAGGCTCTCCAAGCTGATCCACGAAGTACCTTCCATTGGGACTGATTTTCAATTTTCTGTCCTTTACCCGTCGGCTTCCTCCATACACAAAATCACTGTTTTTCATCCTATTCCCCTTTTCTAAAAATAGATGATGAATCATTATCTTTGATAATTCCAGTTTATTCTACTGTACGGGAAAGTAATACCCCGAAAATCTAACTTGAAATACCTTAGTTTCCTTACAATTTTCAGAACCGCCTGCCGCTTTCATTATTGCTGCTTTTCCAATTTATCATTCGACAAGGGAGTTCCTGTCCTGTTTCATATTTTTATATTCGGTAACAGCCGCAAATATGAAAAATGTCATTTCCACTCTTGAAAATGCACCTATGCTGATCAATTGCAATCCCTTAAAATTCGAACTAACCAGCTCTATAAGGACCACTGCCAGCAATAACCAGGCATACCACCTGGGATAAACGCTATTTTTCTTGAAAGTATAAACAAACCAGAGAATATACCCTGTAAAAATAATAGCAAAATACACATAAAGCGGAACAATAAAACTGCCTGTCATGGCCTCTAAAACGGTAACAGCTGCTGTTTGTCCGCTAATTTCCAATACCGACTTATAGACAATCGGCATTATACATAGAATTGCATGGATAAAAAAATCTGAAAGCCCGCCGACTAACGTGACCGTAATAAATGCCCTGGCATACTTGGGGTGCGTGGTCTGCATCTGTTTGTAAATACATAGATATCCCGCAACAAAAAATGGTGTAATTATTGCCGCCAGGGTTAGCGAAGCCGTAAACCTTCCTGTCCCCATCACTGCCCACGCCGATTCCACAACTCCATATTTATCCAGCACCGTGCTGTTTTCAGGCAAATATTCCAGCAGATAGTCCGCCAGAGAATACAGCAGCCCGGCTACCGCAGCTAAGACTGCAAATATATAATTCCTCTTCTTGTTATAATTCATCCTCTTTCTCTCCTTCCTTTAAAAAAATGTAATCACAAAGCTGTTGCTGCAGCAACAGGATGTTTTCCGCCAACGCATCCTGATGGAGCAGCTCCCGGTTCTCTACCGCAATTGCCATTAGCTTCATAATGTTCGCTACCACATGATAATTGATATTCTTACGCTTTCCTATCACATAGTGAAAAATCGTATCAGCGATCCGGTCTTCCTTTTGCGGATTGAGTGCCATTTCCTGCGGCAGCTTTTCCTTCAGCCACTTCTCATCCTCCTGGGTCATAAAGCTGATGATATTGTTGCTCCCTGACATTGAAAACTTTCGAAGCAGCTCTTCAAAGTTTTTTCTGTCAATACCGCCGTTTTCAGCAACAATATCATTGATGGAGCGGTAGATGTTCTCTTTGCTGAAGCGTATAACGCTTAATACAAAGCTTTCCTTCGATGAAAAAAAATGATAAAAGGTCCCTTTGCCAATTCCGGTCTTTTCTGCGACCTCGTCAATGGTCATCTTTTTGATGCCTTTTTCTTTAATGAGTTCTATACCGATTTCCAACAAGCGCGTTTTTATTTTTTCTCTCTTTTCTACCGTAAATATAGGTGACACGATCTCACCGCCTTTTAATTATATGACTATTTCTCATTGTTATAGTCATATAATAATTCTTATCCCCTGCTTTGTCAATATAAAACGCATCCATTTTTGATTTAAAATGAATGCGTTCAGCAAGTCTCAGTATACCTCCACTTCAGCCGCCTGGCCGCCTGTTGCCGCAGTGTTTGCGGTAAATACCAGCCGCAGGTACTGCAGCTTTGTCTCAGCAAACTTAATTGTCGTGGTATTCAGGTTTTCTTCAGGAATGAAGATGTAACCCGCAGAAGGGACGATCTCTGTAAATTTTTCCCCGTCGGTGCTGCCAAGGACGGAAAAGGTCTGCGTCCTTTTTTCCCAGATGGCATCGGGATTAAGCTTGACCCTTACCGCTTTCACGCCGGCGACGGACCGCAGGTCCACCGTCAGGGTATTGGGGTAGGCATCGGGCGCTCCCTCCCAATAGGTGGCCGCATCTCCGTCCGTCACGGTATCCGGCCTCTTGTCCTGGGTGAAATCGTTGGCTGTGGCTTCCATTTTTGACGCCAGGTTCTTCCCCAAGTCCTCCAGCTTTACCTCGACGACCTTTCGCTTATAGGTGTGAACCTTCCCCCGGATGGTGCTAAACTTTGTTTCGGCTTTAGCGCCGGTGTAAATTGCTGCCGCCCCCACCGCCAGGGCAATCAGCAGGATCAAGGACAGCAGTCCCACAGCTATTTTCGCCTTCATTCAAGCTCCCCCTCTCTATCTGCCGTCAAAGGTTATCCCCTTGGTAAAATCCATGATATAGAATTGTCCTGTTTTCGGGTCGGCAATTTCCTTGCCCAGGATTTTCAAATTGCTGATATGCACATTCTCCACCGTATGCCCTTCGTCATAGCCCTGGATGTGGGAATGGGGGGCATTGCCGCCAAGTACGGCCACATTGTTGAAAAATACGTCCCGTATATTTCCCCGCTCTTTGGATTGGGACCACTGGGAATCGGAAATCATGATGTCCACCAGGTAATCGGAACCCGCTCCGTCCCCCATTCCCATTTGCGCGTCCTCTACCACAATGTTGTCGAAATGCACATTTCTGATCATGGCCTGATCGCCGTTATGTATGCTTAAAACCGCTTTATGAAAATTGTGCAGCACCGTTATATTCCGGAAGGTGATGTCCTCAATGATACCCGCGCGGGTTTCGTAGCCTATTTCACAGGATTGTGCCAGGTCGGTCCACAGGATCATATCCTCAAAGGTTATCCTGCTGGAATCGCCTCCATAGCCCTTGACCACCAGATTGTCGTCCCAGCCCCTCACAAAGCAGCCGGAAACCTCCACATCCTTGCAGGACTGCAGACTGATGCCGTCTCCGTTGGATCTGGCGGTAATAATGTTCACATTGCTGATGTTGATATTTTCACAGGAGTTGATATTGAGAGCCCATGCCGCAGGGTCCAGAATAGTGATGCCGTCAATGGAGCAGTTGGTGCAGTCTCCCAGGTCTATGGGGACAATATGGTCGTTCCAGCGGCTGTAGCCGCTTCCGTCAATGATCCCCCGCCCCGTTATTTTTACTCCATCCAGCCTGTTTGCTTTGATGAAGCCGTAAACGACGGCGCCTCCCGCGATGTAAACCGTCTGATTGCTTTGGACGTCAATCCTCCCCACGTTGTGTATCCCCGGCCCAAAGTAGAGGACGTTGGGATCACCTTCCCTGGGCGGTTCCTTCTCAAGTCCGTTGGCAAAGAGATGGACGGCCCGGTGCAGGTCATTATTGATTTCAATGGTCAGCTTGGCCGGCTTGCTGAGCTTGAAGGAAAGGGTGTCCCCTTTGATCTCGGGCTTTATGCCAAGGGCCAGGGGACGCACTGTCACCGACCGGATGGCAGTGTCCGGCGTGCGGATTTTCACCGTCACTGTACCGGAAAAGTCGAAATAGGCTACCGGCGTCTTTTCAAGCTTTGGGTTCTGGGACCAGGACCGGTTGAAGTTGACAGCCGTGGCATAGGTAAATACGGGCTTGCTGTCGACGGTTATCACGCGGTCGCCGCCTGCAGGGCGTCCTTGTTCACCCGGGTCGTACAGCACTACCTCGGTGTCCGGCTTAATATTCCTGATAAGAAAGATATCCACCGGTATCATAACGGCGCAAAGTACTGCCAGCAGGATAATGATGGCCGCATATCCCTTTTTTCTTCCCGTTTCCATTTTTGGGGCATTGACGCTGCTTTTAACGTTATTCAGTTTCTCCATAGCAACCCGCCTTTCCTGACAAATTTCCCGGCATGGACCGGAGGACGGACCCACCGTCGATAAGCACTCCGGGGACGGGTATATCAGAGCAGCTCATACAGTCCTGCCGCCACCCTGTTCATTGCCGAGGGAGAATACGGATTCCGATACCCTGCCGTAATCGGGCTGGAAGCCCTCCTCCTCAATCTCCCACGGATTGACCTTAAAGTACTTGTCGGCTAGCTTGCCCATGGTCTTCTCCTCAACAAAAAATCCTAACAAAAATCCTTAAAAAAGGAGACTGACATAAGAAATATTTGTCAGCCTCCTTTATCACTTGCAGCCTTCTGTGCTGTATGCCTATTTTCCGTTGTCGGCCTTCCACTGGTCGATCTGCCTTTGCTTCTCATCCAGTATCTTCTGCATGCCGGCATCCTTCAATTTCTGTATGAATTTCGGAGCAGAGGTTGCAGGGTCTACGGCTCCGCAGTTGAGAGCGATGCCTATTTCCTGGTATACCGTGCCGCAGGCCGCTACCTCAGTCTTTACAGGCTCGGCGTCAAAGGCGAAGCCAAGGAGTTTGGAAGCGACGGCAGATTGGTTCAATGCCTTTACCTGCTCGTTCCTGTCCGCCGGATCGTCCCTGCCCAAAAAGCTCAGGAACCAGTCTCCGCCCAGTGACCAGGCTCCGCCGGCATGGACATAGGGTACGGTGTCTTCGGTCAAGTCGCCGGGCATGGCTACTTTTATAGGATTGGTGTTGGCGTCGAGGACGGTATAGTCTCTGTCCTTGATGCCGAAGGCCAGCAGGTTGTAAAGGTCGGAATCGGTGCTTACCGTGTCAAAGAACTGCATCGCCCTTTTCAGGTTGGGAGCGTTTTTCGAGAAGCACATCATGGCTCCGGTATCCGCACCGGTGGTAATTACGCTCTGTCCGATGATATGGCGCTCGATGATCTGTCCCTTTGAGCCTATGTAAGTCTTCAGAGGCCCCATGGTTTCTACACGGCAAAGGCCTTTCCGCTGATTCCAGTAATCCGGCGCGCCCTTTGTAGCGCCATTCTTGTTTGTAAGGCCTTCCTGGGCCCACTTGTAGGCCAACTGCCAGTTTGCCATAAACTCGGGAGTTTCAAACTGATCAATGACCTTATCATCTCCCATCCTGACAACGCCGGGGATCAGATAATCGCCCAGATCGTCAAAGGTACCGTCCTTGAAATAGCTGGTGGATTGGAAGGTCATGGGGAATACGTCTGCAGGCAGCTTTTCCTTGGCTGCTTTTAAAACGGGCTCAAGGTCTGCGTAGGTTTTTACATTATCAAAGCTGACTCCCGCCTGCTTTGCATACTCCGGGTCAAATTCCAGACCAAAGGCTGTGAAAGTTTCCTTGTTGGTGGGGATTCCGTAAATCTTGCCTTTTATTTTGGGGGCTTCCAGGAATGCCGGGTCCAGCACTGCGGAGAGCTTGGGAAGGTCCGTCTTGATCAGGTCGGTGATATCGGCAAAGGCTCCTTTGGCAACGTTTGTGCCATATCCCGTCCACGCACCCATAAAGCTGATGTCAAAGGGGTCGCCGGAAGCGATGATCATGGACATCTTGTTGGGATATTCACCCCAGGGGAATACCTGGAGCTTCAGGGTGGTGTTCATGTCCGCCAGCCGTTTTGCAATCTCGTCCTGGACTTGAACTTTTCCGTCAGGGTAATCCTTGGTACCTACCATATACCATTTGACCTCATAGGGGTCCTGTGATACCTTGGGTGCAGTGGTTTCCGCCTGGGTAGCCGCCGCCGTAGCCACAGTTCCCGAGGTATCTCCCCCAGTGCCGGCGGTGGCTCCGCAGCCCGTCAGCAAAGCTGTGAGGACAAAGGCAAACGCCAGCAGGATGCTTAAAATCTTTCCTGTCTTTTTCATTGTCATATACCCTCCTTTAGATAATATTATACACTAACCAGTTTCCTGGGATTAGCCTTTTATAGCTCCGATCACCATGCCTTTTACAAAAAATTTCGACAAAAACGGGAACAGCAGTGCAAGGGGGCCTACCGTTATGACCGCCATGGCCATCCGGGCCGTCACGTCCGGGATGTTTCCGTTCAGCTTCCGGACGATATTGGGATTCTGGCTGAAGTTGGCAATCTGCTGGATCATGGTGTACAAAAGGTACTGCAGGTTCTTGATCCTGTCGTCGGTAATGAGCAGCAGGTTCCGGAACTGGTCGTTCCAGTAGGCTATGCCTGAAAGCAGGGCCACCGTCAGCAGGACCGGCCGGGAAAGCGGAAGAATGATGCTGTAAAAGATGCTGTAGGTGGATGCGCCGTCAATTTCCGCCGAGGACACGATTTCATCGGGAATGTTCTGCGTCATGTAGCCCCGTATCAGCAATATATGGAAGCCCGCAATCATGTTGGGCACGATGAGGGCCAGCCAGGAATTTTTCAGGTTCACAAGCTGCGTATAGACAAGATACAGGGGCACCAACCCGCCGTTGAACAGCATCGTAAAATAAATATAGAAGGAAATGCCGTTCCTGTATTTGAAGCTCTTCCGGGAAATGGGATATGCCAGCGCCGCCATGATGATAAGTCCGCACAAGGTTCCCAGCACCGTGGCCAGGATTGAGTAAAAATAGGCGGACAGCACCGCTTTCCCGTTCCCCAGGATAAAAGCGTAGGCGTTAAGGCTGTAATGCCTTGGCAGAATGTTCACGCCGGTTACCGTAATATCCTCCTCCGTGGACAGAGAACCCGCCAAAATCAGCAGCAGCGGACCTATGCAGCAAATAGAGTACAGGATGAATACTGCGTTTATTATTAGTTGTGATGTCTTTAAGCCTGCGGATTTTGCCATGATGTCTGTCATCCTTCCTTAAAGAAAACTCGTTTTCGAGCCGAATTATTAATACATCCTACACTGTCTCTCTATCAGAAGATGGCCTCATCTTTGCTGATTGCCTTAATGATGCTATTGGACACCAGAATGATGACAAAGCCTACGATGGACTGGTAAAAGCTTGCCGCTGCCGCCATTTCGATGTCTCCGGTCTGATGCAGCGACCGGAATACATAGGTGTCGATGACATTGGTCACATCGAACAGAGGCCCCGACTCCTGGGGCACGTTCCAGAAAAGTCCGAAATTTCCTACAAACAGTTGTCCCAGCGATATCATCACCATGTAAAATATGGTGGGCCGGAGCATGGGCAGGGTAATGTCCAGAATCTGCCGCCCTTTGCCGGCCCCGTCTATTTTTGCCGATTCATATAATTCCGGGTTTATTCCTGTTAAAGTAGAATAGTATATAAGCGCACTGGTCCCCAGATACACCCACGTCTGCACCGCAACAATAATGAAAATCCAGTATATAGGCTCACTGTAGAATTGGATGGGGTCTTTCCTGCCCAGCGTCAGCAGTACCGTATTGACAAGCCCGGTATCCGATACAAAAGCGTATACGATAACGGCAATAACCACCCAGGATAAAAAATTTGGGATGATCATCACACTCTGGTAAAACCGGAAGAGCCTTTTGGAAACCAGCTCGTTCAGAGCGATTGCCGTCGCCACCGCCAGTATGAGCCCGATAATGATGAAGGCAAGGTTGAATAAAACAGTGTTTCTTGTAATGATCCACGCATAGCTGGTTTTCATGAAAAACTCAAAATTTTTGAACCCGATGAAGGGGCTGTGAATATAGGTGTCGACAAAATTTTTGCCGTAGGTGATTCTTTTAAAGGCAATCACCGTGCCCAGCATGGGAATATAGTTGTTTACCAGTAAAAAAAGCAGACCCGGCAGCATTAACACAAACATGGCCTTACTTGTTTTAATCTCCTGCAAGAAACCTTTTTTTGACTTCATCCGTCACACCCGCATTCGTCAGATTCTTCCGCCGGCGGCGCCTGTCCCGCGGCATTCCGTTGTGGGCGCCGGTCCTTACAAGAAATATGATACCCTATTTTCAAATTATAGGAAATAAAAGAATCTATGATGCGGTATAAAATTCTATCGCGTTTTCATGGGGTGCTGCCAATCGAATTCCGGATTCTTATACATATTGGAATCAACGGTGCCGCTATCCACAATGGAGTTGAACATGATATTGAGGTTTCCGGTCTCCTCCTCCAGGGCCTGTGCGATGCCGCTGCTGTTTTTTAGGGCTTCGTTGTATGCGTCGAACCGGACCCAGCTGTTGATGATGCGGGGCGGCACGGGGTAAACCTCATCGTTGCCGCAGGGCAGGAAAGCCTTCAATTTCTCTAACGCAGGTGTGTTCGTTGCCAAAATATTGTCCATGATGGGAAGGGCATATCCCTTTTCAAACATGTCCTTCAGATGGGTAGCGGAATAAAGATATTTCCACAGCGCTACGGACCCTTCCGGGTCTGAACCGGCTTTGTTGACGCAATAAAAGCCTCCCGGAAGAATGGAAATTTTCCCCTTCCCTTGGGCCTTTCCATCCATTGCAGGCGGCATGGCCACCGCCCAGTCGCATTTCCTCTGCAGTTGGCTGGCAAGCTTCTCAAGAGACCCCGGTGCGGCGGAATTTACATACATCATGCCTATATTCCCCATGGCGAACTGCTTTAGCGCCATGTCGCCCTTTAAGATCATCTCTCCCGGGTAAAGGATCTCCTCCTCCTTCATCCTTACAAGGGCCTGGAACCATTTCCGGTAAACATCCAGATTATACTTTCCTTCTTTAAAATCATAATAGAAAACCCCCTCCATGGTATATACGCTTTCCAGGAACTGCTTGAAGCAATCCCGCCCGTCGCCGGCGTTGATGGCAAAGCCGTATTTCATGTTCCCTTTTTCATTGTTTGAGATGGTCCGGGCATCGCTTTCCAGTTCCTCCAGCGTCAGGGGCGGAAGGTCGGGATCGAGGCCCGCCGCTTTGAAAAGGTCCCGGTTGTAGACCAGCCTTACTGTTGTCAGGCTCGAAGGCAGAGTAAAAAGCCCGCTTTCGGTATGCAGGCTGTCCGCGTAACCGGCAACCCATGAGGGAAACCGGTCAAGGAATTCCTTGTCACAATATTTTTTAAGATTGAAAAGCCATTCCTTAGTGATATAGCTGTCAATCCAATCGCTCTCCAGCTCGAATACATCCGGCCCCTGTCCCGAGGTGAACAGCATATTCAGGGTCTCGTCATACCTGTCGGAGGGTATTTTTAGTATCCGGACGGACACCGGAGCTTTCTCTTCCTTATTAAACTCCAGCACTGAATTCTCCAGAACCTCCCCCATCTCGCCGCCGTGATAGGAAAAGGTTATGGCAGTCTTTCCGGGAGCTGCGACAGTACTCTGGCTTTGGGTCTCCCCGGTACCCTGAGGGTTTTGGCCTTTTTCCGCAGAGCATCCTGCGGTCATAAAAAACGCCAGGAATAAAACGGCGCACCGCAGTATCAAAGATTTTGAACGGCTACCTACCATCGTGGCCATGTTTGCTTTGCTCTCCCCCCGGGTTCCATTTTTATTGACCGCCCGCTCCACTTATAATATAATAAAATCGTGGAAAAGTACACAAGGGCTTGCGGAGAATCGTTATGAATTTCAAGCATCTGAACAAACGCTTCAATCAAATGTTTATTTTCCGGTTCAGCATAAAATACCGTCTCTTATTCTATTTCCTGTTTCTGATTTTTCTGCCGACGACCATCATCTCGGCTACCGTTTACTATAAATCGCAGAACATCATTACGGAAGGCGTCTACAGCTCTGCCAAAAACAACCTTTCCATGATCGAAAAGGCTTTCAGGCAAAAGGTGGAAGCCGTCGGCGATGTCATGTCCCTGATCTATTTTGCCCCCGAGCTGCAGGCGGTCTTCTCTTCCCCCTACTTCATGTATGCCTCGGAGACGGTGCTTTCGCCCCAGTACTCCCACCGGAGAAACAACCTGATCAATGAAATGGCTTCCCTGGATAAAATTCTTGACAGTTACAGCGCACCCGACGCCACGAACCTGACACTGTTTCCGAAGCTGTACATATACAACCGGCCGGAATACCTGTTCTTCAACTCCTCCGAAAAGGTCACCGACCTGATTGAGATCCAGAGCAAGGAGTGGTATTCCCAGATCCCTTCCGTGGGAAAATACTGCATTGTCGGCCTGGACAGGATAACCACCGATTCCGGGCCCTTGAATACCCTGATGCTGGCAAAAAGGCTGTATGGGCTGAATCACGTGCAGCTGCCCTATGCGGGGCTTCTCACCGTTGACGTGGCCATAAACAGCTTCAACGACATCCTGACCAATTACAAGCCCACCCGCGGCAGCACCATCTATCTGCTGGACAGGGAAAATAAAATTATTTCCAGTTCCGACCCCGCCAATGTGGGAGCCTTCCTTCCGAAAGAGATCTATGATGCCGGCGAGGACGCCAAATCCGACAAAGTCTTTGATTCCTTCGTAAAGTACACCGACAAAAGGAGTGGGACCATCATTTCCTATAAAAAGATGGTGGATCCCAAGTTCATCATCGTCTCCGCCTCGCCTTCCTCCGAAATGTACGGCGAGCTGGTATCCTTCAACAAGGTCATGGTCATTGTGCTGGTGGTCTGCCTGGCGCTTTCCTTCGGGGTGGCCATGTTCCTCTCGGACAATGTTTCCTATCCCATCCGGAAGCTGGTTAAATCCATGTCGGGAGTGAAAGACGGCAATTTTGACACGGCGCTGCACTATAAAAGAAACGATGAGTTTTCCTTCCTCATCTCCACCTACAACAAAATGATGGGCCAGATCAAGGAGCTCATCGACAAGCTTTACGTCAGCGAGCTCAATAAAAAGGAAGCGGAGCTCCAGTCCCTCCAGGCCCAGATCAACCCCCATTTCCTTTATAACACCCTGGATTCGGTGAACTGGCTGGCATTGAAGCACAAGGTCCCCGACATCAGCACCATGGTCACCTCCCTCTCGGACTTTTTCCGATACAGCTTGAGCAAGGGCCAGAACATCATCACCCTGGAGCATGAGAAAAGGCAGGTGGAGAGCTATCTGGAAATCCAGCGCATCCGTTTCAGGGATAAGCTGGATTATGCCGTGGATTTCCCAGAAGAAATCCTTGGCTATTCCACCATCAAGCTGATCCTGCAGCCCATCGTCGAAAACGCCATCCTCCACGGGATCGAAAAACGGCGCGGAAAAGGCAGGGTATCCATCTCCGCCGCAAAATGCGGGGAGCTTATCGAAATAAAAATTTCCGACGACGGCATCGGCTCCGACGTGGAGGAATTGAACCGCATGCTTGGTGAAAATTCCGGAAACACAAAAGCCTATGGCATCCGGAATGTAAACGACAGGATCAAAAACACTTTCGGAGATCCTTATGGCCTGACCTTCCACAACAATACACCCGTGGGCGTGACCGTGGTATTGAAAATACCGGTTGTCAAAGCTCCGGAGAATTCAGGAGAATGAACCAAATGATAAGAATGATCATTGCCGATGATGAATACATCGTCCGGGACGGCCTTAAAAATATCATCCCCTGGGAGGACTATGGAATCGAGGTGGCCGGCGAAGCGGTGGACGGCCAGGAAGCCCTTGAGCTATGCCTGGAGCTGAAGCCCGACGTCCTGCTCACCGATATCCGCATGCCCATCATGGACGGTCTGGAAGTGGCCATGGAATTGAAAGAGATGGGCAAGGACATAAAAATCATCATCGTCAGCGGCGTACAGGATTTCGAGTATGCAAAAACCGCCTTAAGCATCAATGCCGTGGGATATATCCTGAAGCCCGTCAAAATACCCGAGCTGGAGCAAACGGTGAAGAAGGTGGTTGAAGGCATCGACCAGGAAAGACGGAAAAAGCTTGAACTGCAAAATCTCCAGAAGCAGCTTCATGTCAATCTTCCCGCCATCCGGGAAAAATTTGTAAGGAGCTGGGTTACCGGCATGTACCGGAGAGAAGACGAAATCGCTGCCAGCCTGGACTATCTGGGCATCCCGTTAAAGGCGGATGAAAGCATGCTCGCGGCCGTACTGCAAATCGACGAGTACTTCAAGGCCAGCAAGGACCTTTCCGAAAACGACAAGCAACTGCTCTTCTTCTCCATTTCCAATATTCTGGAGGAGATCATCGGCAGTCACGGCGCAGGCGCCTGCTCCTGCATCAATGACAATGAGTTCGTGATTATTTTCAATGAAAAGACGCTGGAGAGCGGAAAACACCTTGCCATCTGCAACGAGTTCATCCTCAGCATCAATAAATACCTGAAAATCGACGTGTCTGTCGGAGTGGGAAGGAGCGTTGCCCAGGTGCTCCATCTGAGCGCATCCTACAAGGATGCTTTAATGGCCTTGCAGCACAGCTTCTATACAGGGAAAAATTCATTGCTGGACATCAATGATATCATCCATGTCAGCGGCAATGACTCAGGCAGGAAGGACCTGTTTTATCCCAACCTGTATGAGCAGGAAAACCGGATCATCAATTCCATGCGGCTGGGAAACATCGACGATGTGGGAAAAGATACCGATGAGCTTTTCGCAGAGCTCAGCCGGCTGAAAGGCTGTCTGCCTTCCGATTATGTCCAGAACATCTGCCTGGAAATGTTTCACGGGGCATCCAGGGCCTTATACGAGCTGAAGGAGGACATCGACCAGATCATTCCCAACAGGCCGGAGCTGATGAACGCCATCTACAAGACGGGGAATATTTTTGACATGCAGAACATGCTGAAAACCACCTTCGTGGAAATCGCGTCCCATTTCGCCAAAAAATACACCCAGAAAAATACCAAAATCATTGAAAAAATAAAGGAGATCATCGAAGAACGGTACAGCGAGAACATCGGCACCACCTCCATCTCCGACGAAATCTACCTCTCCCCCAACTATATCAGCCTCATCTTCAAACAGGAGACAGGCATGACCATTACGGAATATATTACAAGGGTCCGGATGGAAAACGCCAAGAAGCTGCTGAGCTCCAGCGCCATGAAGGTCCTGGAGGTGGCGGAAAAGGTCGGCTTTGAAAACGCCCACTACTTCAGTACCGTGTTCCGGAAATATACCGGCATCCACCCCCAAAAGTTCCGTACGAATATTCAGGGATAACCGTGAAGCTTTCACATAGAATATCTTAAAAAAATAAAGTTTTTCAACACAACAGTTATAGCAATGCTCCTATAGAGACAGCTCTTTACAAGCCAGCTGCGCCATAGCGCGGATCTTTTCGTTTCCATCCCGGCTGGCAGCCGTAATATAGGGCTTGAAGCTTTCTTTATAATTATTGCGCATGAAATTCAATGCGTTTACCTTCCATTTCCATAATTCATCGGGGGACAGATAAAAGAATTTCGGCTGGATGTTTTGCTTGTAGAATTCTTCCTCCATCGTTAAAATGTTTTCCGGCGTGAGCCAGGGGGATAATTCAGATACACCGGGAAATTCATCCTTCTCCTTCCATTTACCCTTGTTCATCGGACAGATGTCCTGACAGGCGTCACACCCGTAGATCCAGGCTCCAAAGCACCTTCCAAGGGGATCGTTGGGTAAATCGCGGCCGCCGAAGGTGGTTAGAAAAGAAACACAGCTTACCGGATTCATGCTATAGGGCGACGACAATGAGCCACTGGGACAGGCTTTGATGCAGCGGTTGCAGCCTTCGGGACAAGGTGGCAGCTCCGTGGTCCCAAGCAATTCCATTTCCCTGTCGCAAAGCCATGCTTCAAGTTCTACCCAGGACCCGGATTCCGTATAAAAGAAATTATTCCTGCGGACAACGCCAAGCCCGGCTTTCATTGCCGCCCAGCGCAGCCCTACGATACCGAAATTCCGGTTGTAGGCCGTTGTTAGCCCCAGCTCCTGTAGAAATTTTTCCATGGCGGTATTTCTCTGAAATTCCTGTGATTCCTCATTTACACGCCCGTCAAGGATATAATGCTTCCCGATGCGGCCTTTCAGCCAATCGGGTACTTTATACTCCCCATAACATGAAACAGCCACGATAACGGATTTAGCCCAGGGGTACTGCTCCTGCAGGCGGGTTAAACGGCTCTGCCTCTGATAAAACACCTTTGAAGCAGGCTCCTTATGAATGCGTTCCTGCAAGCGCTCATCATAGCCCTCCAGATCTTGTATGCGGACAATCCCGCATTTTTCATAGCCCAGTTCACAGGCTTTATTATGAATTATTTTCTCTATCCCCATCCTTTTGGACTCCTTTTTGATGTAATCCTATCTGCACAACGGACAGCTCAAAGCTCCAGGCTCTCGATCATAGACAATAAGGACGTCAATTTTTCCATATTCTCCTTGCCGAGGCTCTGTTCAATAAAATTCTGTGCTTCCTTCCAGAGCTGCTCCGCTTCCTCATATTTCTTATTTCCTTTTTCCGTCAGTTGAAGCCGGCGGTTCCGCGAACCCTTTTGGGAAATATCCATAATACAGGCTGCCGCCTCAAGAGGCTTTAAATTGCGGACCAAAGTCGTCCTGTCCAGCCTTAGCTTAACCGCCAGCTCGCTGACACTGACAGGACCCAAAAGCGCTATATGCTTCAGCAATGAATACTGGCTGACGGTAATTCCGGACGCAGCCAGCTTTTCATCATATATTTTCGTAATCGCTGCGGATGCCCTCCGTAAATTCAGGCAGTTACATATGGACGGCTTTTTCTCATTCTTTTTCATCATTTAAGCTACCTCGTTCTTTTCGTGTATATACACTATAAATAGAATACCTGGAAGTCATGATATTGTCAACACCCTTGCAGTGATATTTATTAAACGCGTTATTTCTGTACGAAACCAATGTTAAAAGAAAAGCTCTGACTTATCGCAGAGCCCATTTTTATTTTACCCTCCCGCAGTTTAAAGCTCTTTCGTGCTTCACTACGGCAAAACACCGGAAACAAGCCTTTCATCCTGAACGGAGCTTATAGTCCGTGCCGGATGAGAGCTGTTCCCGGTGCCGCTGAATACGGAGCATTTTGTGGTCTCCTTCCGTCTTATCGGAGATAAGATGGCTTGAACTCCTCATTGATTTCTGAAATTTCTTTTTGCCCGTCGATGTAGGGCTGATACATCTCATAGGGGTCACCCGCTCCATAAACACCGCAGGCGGAACAATTTTCACAACCCCCTCCGCCGCAGCCAAGGGATTTTCTTACAATTTCCTCTCTTTGCTCCCTGGTCGTATTTTTAATTAAAAACCTGTCCATCCTTCCTCCGCCTTTCTCTTCATCCATTCCCATCCTGTACGCTTAATTTTGCAACCAACTTTACATCAAAGCTACTCATTCCTATGATACTATAAACAAGGCTGATTTTGTCTCCTTTTTTTAATTCTTTCGCCTGTTTGGATGCGCTGTTTGAGATGCTGAACTGCACCTCATCGGCAAAATCGCTGCCATCCATATGTTTCGCATGGAATTATTCCTTTCAAATAAACGGCTCAAATATGTTAACATAATATTGGACGGAGCTGTAGGATAAAAAGTTTCTTTCCCAAAATAAAAACTCCTGCAAATAACATTTAAAGTTACTTGTAGGAGTCCTCAGCATTCCCGCATTTCAAGGCGAGCTTTATCATCTGAAATACTTTCGGTTAACATAACATTGAATTTTATCCTTGTTATTGGTTTACTGCCTTCCATGCAGGCAGCTGGGCCATCATATTTCTGGCGACAGTACCGGCCGCCACTTTGTCCAGCCCCTGTGTCCTGGTGATAAAAGCCACCAAGGAATCCAGCTTCTCTTCGTAGGACTGCATTGTCCCATCGGGCCGCGCACAATGCACGCAGTAATCCTTCTCAACATCACCCGAAGCAAATTCTGCAGCCTCCTTCATTGGCATTCCACATGCGATACAGATTTTCATTTTTATCCTATCCTTTCTTTTTTTCTTTATTTTCTATGGAGTCCGGGTTGATACCCAGCTTCTCCAATTCGGCATACCCTTTTTCCGTAACCTTATAAACCGTGGCTTTCCCTTCCAAAAGTTCAAACCAGCCCAACTCGAGAAACCGTTCAAAGAGCCGGTTTCCCAGCTTTCCTCCAAGATGCCCGTAGCAGCTTCTGGCCGTCAGATTTCCAATTCCTGTCTCTTTCATTCTATCCCCTCCCCTCCTTCAATGGTATTCATTCCTCCTTTGGATGCGATCAAGCGCATATAATGCTCCAGCAGTTCCTGTCCATAACGTTCCAGCACCGATCTTTCCGGGGCAAAAAGGTCGTTGTTTGCCAGATAATAGTGAATCAGTCCCATCCAGGTATTAAAAAGCAGGTGAATGGGATAGGGGTCAACGTTGCCTGCTTTTATCTCCTTCTCAGCCGCCTGACTGAGGTGGAAGGATATGGAGGATTGAATAATTGTAAAGGCATTTCTGGCACTCTCCGGAAGCAGCCGGTTTTCAATCACCAATCTCGTATAAAAAGCCTCGAACTCCGTCAAGCCCTTTAAATGAGCCCATAACACATCCCGCAGACTGCTGTTGCCGGAAGCCAGCTCATGAAGCCTTAAGGAAACACGGGTGCCAAACTCCTCAATGACTGCATTAAGCAGCGCTTCCTGTGTCGCGAAATGTGCAAAAACCGTCCCGTGGGACACTTTTGCGGCTCTGGCTATATCAGCGGTCCTGGTGGTGGTTAAGCCCTGCAAAGCAAACTGTTCAAGTGCGGTTTCAATGAGATGCTCTCTCGTTTGATCCTTTTGCAGCTGGCGCTGTGTTTTACCTTGACCCTTTGTCATTTCATTGACTCCTAACTCATTGAGTATAAACTCATTATAATTCAATAAGCGCTGCCTGTCAAGTGCCCGGAGAAATGTTTTATAATTCCCGTTTTATTCGCCGTCTTTGTTGTAAGGAACCCCCCAGCTCTTTGGAGATGAACCTGCGCCCACTGCGAACAGGATTACC
This sequence comes from Bacillota bacterium, assembly GCA_023433505.1. GTDB lineage: Bacteria > Bacillota > Clostridia > Acetivibrionales > DTU013 > MnB-11. The sequence continues at coordinate 40,951 of JAEZCO010000042.1, forward strand.
AGTGTCAGGACATAGGGGAACATCAGGGGGATCTGATAAGGGATCTTCATTCCCAAAGCCTGTATATTCAACTGCATTGCATCGGCAATGCCGAAAATAAAGGCTCCTGCCGCCGCACCGAAAGGATTGAATTTCCCGAAGACCACGGCGGAAAAGGCAATAAACCCTCTTCCGGCAGTAATATTATCAATGAACGTATTCAGTCCTGCAATGCTCAGCGATGCCCCGGCCAGACCGGCCAGCGCGGAGGACGATAGAATGCATATATATCTTACCCTTGCAACGTTTACTCCCATGGTTTCCGCAGCCCTGGGGTATTCACCTACGGCGCGGATTTGCAAACCCCAGGTAGTCTTGTAAAAGATCCACCAGATCACGGGGACAAGAATCAGGCCCAGATATACAAACACCGTCTGCTTGAAGAAAATACTTCCCACAACCGGTATTTCAGACAACAGAGGTACTTCATAGGGTTTGAAGCCTGCGGACTTCAACTGGCTGGTTGTGGCCCCGAACAACGTTCTCAGCAGGGTGCTGGTTATGCCCAGGCCCAGTATATTTACGGCAACTGCAACAACCACCTGGTTCAGGCCCAGGGAAACACAGCAGAAAGCATGGATCGCCCCGAAAATCAACGCGCCCAGAATGGCAAACAACAGCCCCAGCCATGGACTTCCGGTAAAATACGCTCCGGCGAAGCCCGAAAACGCTCCCATCAGCATCATGCCTTCAACGCTGAGGTTCAGGACGCCGCACCTTTCCGAGAGGATGCCTCCCATGCATGCAAGGATTAAAGGCGTCGCCAGACGCAGACTTGATTCAAAAAAGGCAGTTGTCAGAATCACATTCACGACCTGTTCAAACATTTTTACCGGCCCTCCTTAGCTTCTTAATGATCCTCGGGATTCCCGTGGAGCCGATTACAAATAAAACTGCAATAGCCTGGATGATATATACGAAAGATACCGGAACGCCTGTTGATATCTGCATGCTGCTCGCTCCATTCCTTAAGGCTCCGAAAAAGAAGGCTGACAGCAGCACCCATATGGGATGCAGGTCCACCAGCAAAGCAACGGCGATGGCATCATAACCGTATCCCGGGGAGAAATTTTCTATTAGCCTTCCGTGTACGCCGGTGATTTCCACGGCTCCGGCGATACCTGCCACACATCCCGAGATTACCATGCTCAAGGCCATCATCCTTTTTGCGTCAATCCCTCCGTACTGGCCCGCCCTTGCATTCAGACCCACGGTCCTCAGCTTGAAGCCGAAGGTTGTCCTGAATAGAACAAAATATATCACCACGCTGGCTGCCAGCAAAATCAAAATCCCTATATGCAGCTTTGTGCCGGGGACGATATAAGGAAGCCGCGCGCTGTCCAGAAGAGGCGCCGACTGGGGATAGTACTGCTCCTTCATTTTCATGGGGCCCTGGACCAGGAATCCCACAAACAGGATGGCAATATAATTCAACAGCATTGTGATGACCATTTCGTTATAATTCTTATATGCCTTGGCCACTCCGGGAAGAAAAGCCATGAGTCCCCCGGCCAGCGCAGCGGCTAGAAAAGTCAGCAGTATATGCAGTACGGGATTTAATCCGGCAAATTGCGTGCCCACCAGTGTCGCCGCAATTGCCGCCATCTGTATCTGCCCCTCGCACCCGACATTGAAGATACCGGACCGGTAGGAGATGATAACCGCCAGGCCGGCAAGGCCCAGGGGCACCGTTTTTATGATACTGGAAGCGAAATTATCCATACTGCCGAAAGCACCGTCCAGTAAAGCGCCGTATGCGGCAATGGGATTCACTCCTTTCGCAATAATGACGATTGAACCCACCAACGCTCCTACGAGGATTCCGATTAACGGCAATATGCTTTTAAATATTTTCCCGGAGTCGATTTTTATATTAAGGGCTCCCCCTCCGACGATCTTCTTTGTTTCCAAGCTATCTCCCCCTATAATTGTAAAGCCTCGATGAAAATATAACTTCCGCAGTCATTTTCTCAAACCCGGATCACAATTGCCGGCTTTGCAGAAAACTGGAAGGAATATTTCCTGTGCTCCTAATTGACCTTCCTGACTCCTGCCATCATCAATCCGATTTCCTCCACGGAAACTTCCCCGTTATTGACAATCCCCATAAACCTGCCCTCGTGAATGATGGCTATCCGGTCCGACAAAGCCAGTATTTCGTCCAGCTCCGTTGAAACAAGAAAAACCGCCGAGCCCTTGTCTCTTTGCTCAAGAATCTGCTTCCTGACAAACTCGGTGGCGCCGATATCCAGTCCCCGGGTGGGCTGCACCGCTACCAGGATTTCCGGGTTCCTGTCGATTTCACGGGCTAGGATCACCTTCTGCTGGTTTCCGCCCGACAGCGTATTCAACACCACATCCGAGCCGGCAGCCTTGATATTGAACTTTTGAATCATGGCATCGGCATGCTCCTTGATGATCTGCCGGTTGAGGATTCCAAACCTTGAAAAGGGGCCGTCGCAAAATCTCTGGAGTATCAGATTCTCCCGGATGTTGAATTCCATGATCAGACCTGTAAGCTGCCTGTCCTGAGGAATATGGGATACATTTTTTTCTATAAAGCACCGGGTGTTATGGCTCTTTACTTCTTCCCCATTCACCAGTATTTTCCCGCTGGAATAGTTCGATAACCCTGTGATAACCTCGCTTAATTCGATCTGTCCGTTCCCGTCTACACCTGCGATGCCAAGGATTTCTCCCTTCCGGAGCTCAAAGCTGACACCGTCGACCACATTTTTGCCGTGTTTGTTTTTTACAACCAGGTCCTTCACGGTCAAAGCCACTTCTTTCGGCCGGCAGGGTTCTTTCCCATAACACAGCATGACTTCACGCCCGACCATCATTTTTGCCATTTCCTTGGGATTGGTTTCAGCCACGGCCACATTGCCGATGACCTTCCCATCCCGGAGTACCGTGACGGTATCGCAAACCTCCATGACCTCTTCCAATTTATGTACGATCATAAATATGGACTTGCCCTCCTCCGCCAGCTGCCTGACCACCTTGAACAGCTCCTGCACCTCCTGCGGAGTCAGTACCGCGGTAGCTTCATCCAATATCAGAATGCCTGCGTTTCTATAGAGCACCTTAAGTATTTCCACACGCTGCTGGATACCGACGGGCAGGTCCTTGATATACGCCTTCGGATCAAGGTTGAATTGATATCTGTCGGAAAGCTCCCTGATTTCCTTCTCCGCCCTCTTTAAATCCAGCATGGGCTCTCTTTTTGACTTCAGCCCCAGAATGATATTTTCAGTCACCGTTAGCTGGGGTATCAGCATAAAATGCTGGTGCACCATACCAATCCCCAGCTTGATGGCATCTTCGCTGCTTCTTATCTTGACCTTGTTTCCATTGATGTAAATGCTTCCTCCCTCCGGCTGGTACATCCCGTATAGGCAATTCATCAAGGTGGACTTACCCGCGCCGTTTTCCCCCAGCAGAGCATGGATTTCACCTTTTTTCAGCTCTATTGTCACATTTTCATTGGCTGTGACACGGGGGAATTTCTTTGTGATGTTTTCCATTTTTAAAGCAACTGCCATAATTCAACCTCCATGTCCCGGATTGCAAATAACCAGCATCCGGGGAACGTTTGAGCGCCGCACAATCCCGTAGCACCGGCCCTTTGACAAGCGCCGCCAATATAAAATTCAGGTTACAGCTGGCTGTAACCTGAATTTTTACGGCCGGATTTATAATTGTGCTGTAGCAAAGAAACATTTTTGATGCACCTTCCAGGAATATCGCAAATGTATAAATGGGCTATTCCTGGGAAGGTCAATTCAAAGTTTTCCGCTGTAGCATTAGTTGATTTTCTTCAGGACCAGCGTACCGCTCTTTATATCCTCCTGATCCTTCAGCGCCTGCTCTTTCACTGCAGCATCAACTGTTGGGGAGAAGGTGCCGAGAAACTCTATTCCTTCTTCAACGCCATACACCTTATGTTCTGCGACAAATTTGCCCTCCAGGATGTTCTGCCCGACGCCGTCAATAATCGTAGAAACGGACTGGACACCGGAAGTCAGGACTATGTCAGGCGCCAATGTATTCAAGTCTCCCGACCAGCCGATGAATTTTATCCCTTTTTCCTGACAAGCCTGTATTGCTCCTGCGTCACAAGCATCCCCTATGCCGATGATGACATCCACACCTGTGTTGATCTGTGCAAGCGCCGCTTCCTTCCCTTTGTTTATATCCACCCAGCTTCCGGTATACGCAACGGTAACGCTGACCGCCGGATTGACTTTGGGAGCCTGCTCCTTGATGGTATCCACCTCCGCTTGAATGGTGGGAATTTCCTGCGCACCCACAAAGCCTATTTTATTGCTTTTGGTCGTTCTTGCCGCAACTCCCGCGAGTATGTAGCTCAGCTGTCCAAGCCTGAATTCTCCTGAAGCCAGGTTGGTCCCGTTTGTTGAAGCTCCGCCGATCTGCAGGAACCTGACATCGGAAAAATCCTTTGCAACGGCTGTTAATGCGTCTCCGTACTCAAAGCCGTGACCGATGATAAGATTGAAACCTTTTTTTGCGTAGTCGCGCAGGATGGATTCCTGGTCCGCCTGGGTCACATTCTCCGTATAAGCTGTTTCATAGCCTTTCTCCTTCAGTTTCATCAATCCGTTGTAGGCATCCGTATTCCAGCCGCCGTCATTAATAGGCCCGGATAAGAGCAGGGCGGCTTTCAGCGCCGGTTTTGCCGCAGTAGTAGCCGCAGGCGCCGTAGTTTCCACTGGTTTTGAAGCGCTGCAGGCTGCAAAAACTGTTGCCAGCATAACGGCGATAACAATAAAGCTTAAACCTCTTTTGATTTTTATTGACATGATGATGTCCTCCCTCACGTTTAAAATAATTTTAATTGAACGCTAACTTGCCACTATTGGTACGTAACCCTCGGACGATTGCAAAAAGCTTCCCATCTCCCTTCGGAAAATAAATTGATGAGTCCACCTCCCGCCGGTTTTACCTGAGGCGGCAATAGATGCCTAAGCCACGGCAAAACGGCATGGTCAACTTTATTGATATAGCTGCATGGGTATATCTTTTGAAAGCGGTAACTGTCAGCCTCAACTTTGAAAGGGCTGATAAAGAAATATGGGATACAGGCACTCGCACCCTTGGAGAGTACCGGCTTTGATATAGCAAACCTGGATATATCCTTCCGGTAATTGGGATGCCTGCATTTTGGATTTAGGCGGCAGTATTAAAAATCACAATGTTTATTACAGTTAATGTTTTTTAATACTATTAAACTAAATTAGTTAAATTGTACACCCTTTCCCTATCCGTGTCAAACACTAAATGTATAAATTTCATTCAATCTCACCCGTACTCCCGCCATTTTGCGTGTTGACCCGCATGCCGTCTCTGACCGGCGTTACGCAGGTGCGCACATTGGGGACGCCGTCCACCTCCATGACGCAGTCGGTGCATTGTCCTATCCCGCAGAAAAGTCCCCGCGGTTCCTTTCTTTTGGAGGAATAACGGAATTTTTTGATCCCGTTTGCCAGAAGCGCCGCCGCAATGGGCTCGCCCTCCAGAGCCATCAGCTTTCTGCCGTCGAAGGTGATGGTTACCTGCTTTGCTTCCGGTTCTTCCAGTTGTCCTAAAACCGGATGTTCTTTTACTCTCATTCCAAACTCATCCATTTCTTCCTCACCACCTCACGCCTTATCCGACAGGTCTCCCAGCTTCAAGGACAATACCGGGGAACGGGTCTTCGGCAAATCCTCCTCCCGGACGTCAATACCATGCCGGGCTAATATGCCGATAACCAGCCGCTGGCATGTCCGGCCCTGGCACAAGCCCATACCGGCCCTGGTAAATTTCCTGATTTCACTTAAAGAAGTCAAGCCGTTGGCTATGGCTTCCTCAATCTTCCCCAGGGTTATCTCCTCGCAGCGGCAAATCAAAATATCCTTATCCATCTACATCACCGGTACCTTTCCGGGATTTATGCCCCTGACCTCCATCACCTTTTCCCTGGGCACACAAATCCTTATCACTGCCGTCCTGTCTTTATGCCGCCGGACCTCTAAAACACGGGCGGGACATACAAAAACTCCATTCCTGTCTACGGCCTCGACCTCGCTGCCCTTTACCGGCAGCGGATGATACTCGTAGGCAAAGGCAAAGCTTGCCTCCGTCTCATTGTAGCCGTGATCTGCAACAAAGCAGGCCAGTCCAGGGCAAGCCGCAACACAGCTGCAGCAGCCGCTGCACAGCTCCTGGCTTACAACGGGCGTACTGCGGATACAGCTTCCGATTTTGATGGCACCCGTTGGGCAGGCCGCTTCACACGGATTGCAGGGTATTTGCTGCGTGCAGTCCAGCATCACCTGAACCGAAGACTTTTTGCTCCCGCCAGGTCTTCCGGCTTTCCGCTCCAAAGCGGGCTCCGGGATTAAGTCCCTTTCATTTCTTAGGGCGGCAAGGTTTTTCAGGGCTGCGTCCCTTACTTCGGACACCTCTTTTTCCGAGGCTTTCCCCAGATAGACGCTTGAAGATAATCCCGCGATTTTCCCTTCCTCGATGGCGATGGAAGCCTCTTCAATGCCTGCCAGATCTCCGGCTGCGAACAGTCCCGCCACACTTGTCCCCATGTGCCTGTCACACCGGAGTACATATCCTCCCTTTTCCCTGGAGTATTCAATTTCAGCCCCCATAAGCCTTGCCAATTGGTACAGGGGCGACAATCCCACCGCAAGGCAAACCGTATCCACCTTTAACTCCCGGGCAGTTCCCGCAGCAGGGTTAAAGCTGCTGTCGACCTCCGCAATGGTTGCGGTCTCAACACACCCATTCCCTTCTGCCTTGACTATGGTGTGGCTCAGCAAGATGGGGACCCCCGCTCTCTTAAGCTTGTTTGCATGCACCTCATACCCTCCGACCCTCGGGAGGGCTTCAATAAGCGCCGCAACCTCCATTCCCGCCTGGAGCATCTGGTATGCCACGATGAGGCCTACATTTCCCGCCCCCACCATCAGCAGCCTTTTACCGGGCAAAACCCGGTGGAGGTTGACCATGGTCTGAGCGGCCCCTGCGGTGATGACTCCTGGAAGGGTCCAACCCGGAAATGCAAGTGAATTTTCCGAGGCGCCGGTGGCTAAAATCACCGCCCCGGCTTTAATGAAATAGGATTTTCCCTGGCGGATGCACCCTGCGACAAATGCTCCTTCCTTATTTACCGCCGTATAAACTCTCGTGCCAAGGCTTACCGTACAGCCGGACTTCTCCGCCTCGGAAAGCAGTTCCCTTCCGATTGCCATTCCCCGCCTGCCGGCATAATGCTCCTTTGAGCCGAAAAATTTATGGGTCTGCTTCATCAGCTGTCCTCCGGGAAACAGATTGTCATCCACCAAAATAGTATTTGCACCATACCTGCGTGCGGCGATTGCGGCGGACAGTCCTGCCGGACCCGCGCCCACAATCAGCAAGTCATATGTATCCACGTCCCAACCTCCGGCGTTATTCCCGCTCAACTGGTTTCACCTCTTGTCCCCATTGTGTGTTTCCCAGTCCGGTATTTTTAATCAATCTTTCCGCAATCTTCTGCGTCATGTAAAGAATTTTCTCTTCATCCACGTTAGTAAATTTTCCGTTTTCCATCACTACTTTTCCGTCAATGACGCTGGTTTCAATATTCGCCTGCCCGGAGGAATAAACGATGGAAGAAATCGGGTCCAGTACCGGAACTGATCTGGCATTCACAGGATTATAGATGAAAAGGTCCGCCTTTTTCCCTGCCTCCAGGGCTCCGATGTCCATCTCCAGCCCCAGGGTCCTGGCGCCCCCCAGGGTTGCCATTTCAACAACCTGGGAGGCTGTGACGGCGGCGGCATTCCTGGTAAAAACCTTGTGCTGCAGTGCCGTTGTTTTCAGCACCTCCAGCATATCCTGGGTGTCGTTGCTGGCAGCCCCGTCAAAGGCCAGGCTGACAACGACGCCCGCTTCCAGGAATTTGGGGACAGGCGCGATCCCCGAAGCCAGGATCATGTTTGACACTGGGTTATGTGAAACCTTCACGTCATATTTTTTAAACACGGCAATATCTTCATCCGTCATATGTACACAGTGAACGGCAATGAAGTCGGGGCCGAGAACCCCCATCTTCTCCAGGAAAGGGACGGTTTTCATCCCTTTGGCCTCCGTCGTATAAGCATTGTCATCCTCCGTCTCCACCAGATGCATGGTAATAGGTATCCCCAGCTTATCCGCCAATTTTCTTGCATTGACAAAGCCTTCATCCGAAAGATCCCATACGATGCCCGGCGCTATGGCAAAACCGATGCGGGTATGGCCTTTGTATTCTCTGACCAGCCTTTCCACGTCCTGAAAAAACATTTCTTCCGTTTCATTGTGTGAACAGGCATAGCTGGAGGGAAACTTATCCGTCTTTGTATGCCCCCGGCCCAGAACACCCCTTATCCCGACCTCATCAAAAGCTTTGAGGACGGAGCTGTCAAGCTCCTCCTGCCCATGACAGTACATATAGTCCAGGACAGTGGTGGTGCCCGTGCGGATGGCCTCGATGCATCCGGTCAAAGCCGCATAATAGCAGCATTCCCTGTCAATCTTGTAAATTGCTCTGCGTACCGAGCTGTCAAGCCATTCAATCAAAGGCTTGTCTCTGCCCAGTCCTTTCAGCAGCACCTGAAACAGATGGGTGTGAGTGCTGATGAATCCTGGAAAAATGTACTTTCCCCTGGCATCAATGACCTTGCCGGCTGAGTATTTGGCCTCGATTCCCTCCGACCCGGAAACTTCTAGGATCCGCTCTCCCTTGATTGCAATCCCTGAATTGGGGAGGATATTTCTGCTTTTATCCATTGTTATACTGTATGCGTTTTTTATGATCAAATCTGCCGTCTGCATTTACGAGCCCCCTTCTACCATTGTTGCCGCTTATTTTTTATGTTGTTTGCCGTGATGTTAAAAACCGGTTTGGGTTAAACATATCCAAATGAAAAGCTACCTCCCGGTCCTGTGCCAGCCTTGCCACCAGCTCGCCCATCAGGGGCGTAAGTATGATAGTGCTCAGATATCCCGCCGAAATAATGATTCTTTCATCGCTGTCCAGCGGCCCCACAAAAGCCCGGTGATCGGGAGTAAACGGGACGGGACAAACCCAGGAACGTATGATGGATGCGTTTGCCAGGGCGGGCATGAACCTCACCGCAGCTTCTGCGATCATTTTAAAGCTGTCCTCCGACACCCCGTCATAAATGTGGGGCCTTGCAAAGCTTCTTTGCCCAAGGATGACATTTCCGTTTTTCACCTGGTTGATGACAAACTCAAAGCAATCCATGGTTTTGCCCGGTCCATACCATGCATTTTTGCCGGCAAGGGAGCATACTTCATTTTCCATATCCACCCTTGTGCAGTGCAGTTCTCCAATGATCCCGTTGGCAAGCCTGGGCAGCGCCTCAGTCACTATCGCCTCTCCATGCACATAGTGAATGGGAAGGTCGATTCCCAATAGGGAAACTACGTCTCTTGTCCATGCCCCTGCCGCTACAACTATCTTCGATGCTTTGAACAGGGCCTGTTTAGTAGCTATTTCCACATATTTTCCGCTGTTTGAAAACCCTGTGATTTCCGAATCCGGATACCAGTGCATGCCGTTTTTGACAGCCCCGCGGTAGTAGCCGTAAAGAAAATTAAAAGGGTTTATCCTTGCCTGCCTGCTGACCACTGCTCCCAGAAATCCCTGTGTGTTCAAGGCGGGTTCCGCCGCTTTCAATTCCTCAAGCGAAGCCATTCTGTAGTCAAAACCGGCTTCACTGTAAATCTTTATCTGCTCATAGGCCTCCGGCAGCTCTTCTTCTCCGGACACCAGGCTGATAAGGTCCGCTTCTTCATATTCGATATCACAATCCAATTCCCGGCTCAAGCCCGGAAAGCGCCTCAGGCTTTCAACCGTCAGTTCCAGACCCTTGCCCGGCTCCGGATCGGATTTGATAACCAATGCGGTATTTGAAACGGAGCAACTGTCTCCAAGCCTTTTTCTCTCAAGGACGGCCACCTTTGCCCCCTGTTTTGCAAGCTCGTAAGCTGTTGCTATGCCTATCATGCCCGCTCCGATGATTACCACATCATATTTCAAATGCTCCAAAAATATCACGCCCTCAAAAATAAACTGGTTAACCCTCCGAATAATGCAAAAAGGGCATCTTTATAAGATGTTTCCTATAAAGACGCCCCTGTCAATCCAAGTACAATATTTACTTTGACTACATATATTTATTTAAAGTAAACTTTTCAGATTGATTATATAGTAAATTTTCTACTAAGTCAACTGTGCAATAACAATTTTGCATAAGCAGGTGGATTGCTCACCGATGTTCAAGCAGATCATCTATGGGACCTCTAAAACAATACCTTTCTGCTACAAATTTCATGGCATAAAAATAGACAAACCTACTTTTAACTATGTTTTTTTAAAAATTGGTTTGTCTATTCTAAGGCATCTGTTCGGAACGAACCTGGTATTGCCCTACCGCTCTGTTTGTGTCCGGTAAAGGCAGAAAATAATAAAGAATACTATTTTGCTCTGCACAGCTCGATAGCCGACTCCAGGATTTTTAAACCGCAGTCCAACTGTGCGTCGGTGACCACCAGAGGGCACAAGAACCGGATGACGTTGGAATGAGCCCCTGAGTTTTCTACAATAAGGCCGTTCTGCGCCGAATGTGCGATAATGTCGGAAGCCAGCCGGGTATTGGGCGTTTTGCTCTTTTTATCCGTAACGAATTCAATACCCATCATGCAGCCGATACCCCGCACATCACCCACCTCCTCATATTTTTCCTTCCAACGCTTGAACTCGTCCATGCACTTTTTTGCGATCTCCATGGACCGTGCGCAGAGATTTTCACGTTCCATGATTTCAATGACCTTAAGGGCCGACGCACAGGCAAGTGCGTTGCCGCCAAAGGTTCCGCCGATAATACCGTTTTTTACGCCGTCAAAGATCTCTGCCCCGGCTGTTACGGCGCTGAGGGGGATTCCGCCCGCAATGGATTTGGCGGTGGCGATGATATCCGGCGCACAGCCCGCCTCCTCCCAGTAATTCGAAACAAACATTCTGCCCGAGCGGGCAAAACCCGTTTGAACCTCATCGGCAACCAGCAATATGCCTTTCTCATCGCAGATCCTCCGGACTGCCTTGACCCATTCCAGCGGAGCAGGAATAAACCCGCCTTCGCCTTGAACAGGCTCAACGACGACAGCAGCCACATATTCCGCCGGAGCTGCCTCCTCAAACACCTTTTCCAGTTTTTCGACATAGTAGCCGATGGCTGCCTCTTCGGTATAGCCCTCCGGCCTGCGGTACAGATAGGGAAATTCCGCACGGCATATCCCGTCGGGGAAGGGACCGATGCCGGAGGAATAAGCTTTTTTGGCCGTCATGGCCGACGCCAGCAGGGTTCTGCCGTGAAATGCGCCGGAAAACACGATGATATTCGGCCTTCCGGTGTAGGACCTGGCAATTTTCACTGCGTTCTCCAGGGCTTCCGCGCCGGAATTCACAAACATGGTTTTCCTTTTTTTGTCCTTAACGGGGACAATCCGGTTCATCTTCTCCGCAAGCTGAATATAGCCCTCATGGGTCACGATGTTCATCATGGCGTGAAAATATTTCTCCGACTGTGTCTTTACCGCAGCAATCACTTCGGGATGGCTGTATCCAATATTCAGCACGCCGACGCCTCCGACCCAGTCGAGAAAGATGTTTCCGTCCACGTCTTCCAGCATCGCGCCCTCTCCTCTGCTGATTACGCAGGGATAAACGCATTTGATGGCGCCGGGTATTGCAGCCTCCCTTCTTTCCAGGATGGCGCTGGCTTTGGGGCCTGGAAGGGGTGTATTTATTTTGGGCAAAGCTTCTCTAAGCATGATCTTTTCTCCTTCATACCTTGTTGATATCGTCTTACATTTCATTTATTCATATCGCTTTCCGGTAGATCCTTTTGATGTCATCCAAACCGAATACGACAGGATGATTGGCAATGCTCGCTGCGGAGACCTTCATACAGTTTTCCGCCAGCCAGTCCACATGCTCTTCCGTAATTCCCTGCTCACCCAGGGTTGCCGTCAATTGAAGACCCTGAAGCAACTCATGTATTTTGTCTGTAAAGTCGTTTTCATCCCTGCCGCCCAGCAGCCTCGACAGTATGGCAAACTTCTGCGGAGCGCCCGCCACTGACTCATCGTAAACTACAGGAGCCAGGGCCGCAAGCCCTCTCCCATGGGCGATATCTTTCAGACCGCTTACAGGATGCTCCATTCCGTGGAGCGCCGTTACTCCCGCCGTATTAATCACCATTCCGCCCAGGGTGCTGGCAAGGCACAGGCAGTCCCAGCTGTCCAAATCCGCCGGGTCGGTATACACCCGTTGAAGGCTTTGCGCCGCAAGACGCACACCTTCCAGGGCCATTATGTCCGTTAAGGGCTGAGCTATGGAGGAAATGTATGCATCGATATTGTGGCACAGCGCATCGAAACCTACGGCAGCCAGCGTGTCTTTGGGCATGGTCGTCATCAGCAGCGGATCGACAATGGAGCAGACAGGTACGATTGCACTGCAGCGCAGGGACTTTTTATCCATTGTATCCGGATTCGTCATGACGGCAAATCCATTCCCCTCGCTGCCGGTACCGCAGGTAGTAGGGACGGCAATGACGGGAAGGGCCTTGTCGCTGAACTTCCGGCCGAAAATATAGTCGTTGATATCGCCTCCGTTCACGGCCTGAAAAGCGATGCCTTTTGCGGCATCCAGACTGCTGCCGCCGCCAAGGGCAACGACAACGTCGCAGCCTTCGGCCGCCGCCATGGCTGCGCCCTCATAAACTGTAGCCGTAAGAGGATTGGGCGTCACTTTGTCAAAAATGGCATAGGACACGCCGCTATCCATCAATTGCGATTCTGTTTTGGATAATAATCCGGAGCGTTTAGTACTGCTGCCGCCGGTAACGATCAAAGCCCGCCGGCCGAAAGCAGCTGTTTTCTTTCCGATTCCGTCGGATTTTCCCCGGCCAAACACCAGATTGACCGGCAAATGATATTGAAATTCCATCATGATACGACTCCAAAGGAAGGGGAGAGATTTGTCCTCTCCCCCCTTTCATTTATTTTATGTTTTTCTTATTGTTCTGAAAACAATGCGCTACGGAACATCAGGTCCCGCTGCTTACTCTATTTTACGTTTTTCGTAATACCTTCTTCAGCACCTACGAAATAATCTTCCGTCAAACCGTATTTTTTCAAAATGCCGAGCAGCGTCCCGTCTTCCTTCATCTCATTGAGGCACTTGTTCACTTCGGACAGGAAATCCTTGTCCTGGAAGCGCACCGCTGCGCCGATCTGTCCGCTTGCTTCCGGCTCATAAGGGGATAGAAGCTTCAGCTTCAGCGAACTGTCGGAGGACAAGGTATAGCCGGCTACAATACCGTCGGTTACGACCGCATCCACTTTGCCCATATTGACGGCGGTCATGAGGGTCGCCTGATTGTCATAGGCCTCCAGCTTGCCTATCTTGCCGTCATCAAGCCATTTCTGCGCAGTCTCATAGAAGGTGGTGCCGGGCTGTGCGCCTACGCTCTTCCCTTTCAGGTCGTCCTTGCTGGCAATGGCCGAATCGGCGGGAATCACAACGGCTTCGCCTTCCTGGTACCATTTATCGGTGAATGCGGCGATCTGCAGCCTTTCATCCTTGACATACATGGCGTCCACCACCATGTCGATGCTGTTGTTGTTCAATTCTACTAGAAGGTTGGCAAAGTCGATGACCTTCATCTGGATGTCCGGTATCCCCAGACGTTTGCAGATCTCACGGAGAATCTCAATGTCGATGCCCTCCAGCTTGTTGGTTTTTACATCCTGGTAGGAGAACGGCGCGTCATTGGAAGAACCGATGAGGATAAAGCCCTTCGCCTTGATTTTTTTCAGCATCTCCGATTCGGCAGCGGAACTTCCGGTCGTCGTTGCGGCTGCCGTGGTGACGGCTGCAGTAGACCCCTCGCCGCTGCTCTTGGCGGCTCCGCAGCCCGTTAGCAGCGCAAGCACCATCATGAATGTCAGACATAAGACTATCCATCTCTTCACTTCGATTTTTTTCATATTTTTTCCTTCTTTCCTGCCTTTTCGGCATGTTCTGTAATGATTTATTGAATGGTTCAGCGAACTTGCTTCAGCCTTCGCTCAACTATTTTACTGAGTTGCGAGAGGGGTATGCTGATTACCAGGTACACAAGCGCCAGAATGGTATATGCCTCCACCGTCAGGAATGTCTGCGACGCAAAGGTCTTTGTCCGCAAAAGCAGCTCCTGTACCGTAATCATTGCCAGCAGGGAGGTATCCTTGATCAGCATGACCAGGTAGTTGCCGAACACCGGTACGGAATTCCGCAGCGCCGGCGGAAGGATGAAGAAAAAAAGCACCTGCTTTTCACTGAAACCAAGGGCCAAACCGGCTTCGCGCTGCCCCGGGTCGATGGCCAGGATGGCCGAGCGGATAACCTCGGACATGTAGCAGCCGTAATTGATTGCGAAGCCTATAATACCGCAGGTGGCAGCCTCCAGTTGAATATTCGTCTTGAACCCCAGCAAAGCCGCAACGCCGTTCAGCAGCATGGGCACCACATAGTAAATGTAGAAAAATTGAACCAGCAGCGGCGTACCGCGGACGATCTCAATGAATATGCCTAATATGCGCCCAAGGGCCTTGCTTTTGGAAAGCCTGCCGATGGCAACCAGCAGAGCTACGGCCAGGGCGCCGGCAAAGCCTGCGAGGGTGATGTAGACGACGATTCCTACGCCTCCTAAAAGATTGGGACCCAGGGTTTCAAAAGCTCTTTTAAAATGCAATTCCATTTGTGATTCACCTCCTGTCAGAGCACCCGGGCCAAAAAGGACCTGGTTCTTTCGCTTTTAGGCCGTGTAAAGATTTCCAAGGGCGTGTCTTCCTCCACAACGTAGCCTCCGTCCATAAAGATGACACGGTCGGCCACATCTTTTGCAAAGCCCATTTCATGGGTGACCACCATCATGGTCATCCCTTCTTTTGCCAGCTGCTTCATGACCTCCAGTACATCGCCCACCAGCTCCGGGTCAAGGGCGGAGGTAGGTTCGTCAAACAGCAGAATGTCAGGCTGCATGGCCAGAGCCCGCGCAATGGCGACCCGCTGCTGCTGCCCCCCGGACAGGGCACTGGGATAAACGTCGGCCTTGCTTTTCAGCCCCACCTTGCGAAGCAGCTCCATGGCTTGCTCCCTTGCGTCCTTCTGCGGCAGCTTGTTCAGCTTCACCGGCGCGTACATCACGTTTTCCAGCGATGTTTTCAGCGGGAACAGATTGAATCTTTGAAAAACCATTCCCACATGCTTTCGATAATCAGTAACCTTTTTCCCAAGATGGGTAATGTCCTGCCCCATATATGAAATTTCACCGCCGGTGGGATGCTCCAGCAGGTTGACACAGCGCAGCAGGGTGCTTTTCCCCGAGCCGGAAGGCCCGATAATCACTACCACTTCCCCTTTTTTGACGGATATATTGACGTCCCGCAGCACCTCCAGATCATTGAAGCATTTCGAGAGCTTCTTTATTTCAAGCAGAACCATTGGAGCACCTCCTTTCATTGTCCTGGCAATTTAAGAAACTTAAACCCCGTGTCTTTGGCTATAAATAAAAAAACGGCGACAAAGCTTCTCTCTTTTCGAGAAAAGCGCCATCGCCTAATTGTTTGCACTCTGCTATTAAATTTTGTAAATCGGTTGTATAAAAATTAGTCCTATGTATCAGTACTGCGGCAAAGCATTGCAGTCATTCTTCCGGAATCAGTGCGCTGAAGCACTTGCAGTACTTCTCCGGGGCGCATGGATTCCAATAAATCGATATTGGCTTGCTATAGACCTAAAGGGCAAATCTCTTTTTAATAATATCCGTCAGCACATCACAGGTCCCGTCTACTCCCAGCAGGCTGGAATCCAGCATCACATGCTTGTAGTCCTTGTCGGACATGGAATAGCCGCAGTAATGCCTGTGGTAGGACTCTCTGGCTTTGTCGACGGAAGCGATCATCTTCTTGGCTTCGTCGGGACGCATATCCAGCCTCTCCAGACAGTTGACCAGTCTTGCCTCGTAAGGCGCGTAAATAAATACGTTGATAATATTCCTGCAGTCTCTGAGTATATGGTCGGCGCAGCGGCCAACAATGATGCAGGACTCTTTGGCCGCAAGATCGATGATGATCTTTCGCTGGGCGGCAAAAATGGAATCCTGAATTGCGGTGGTCCCCATTCCCAGAGGGTAGTTCATATTGAAAAAAGCCGATTTCGCACTCTCTTCAACGTCGCTGATGGTGGAAACAGGAAGATTCAGATTTTTGGCAGTCATATCTACGATGTCCCTGTCGTAATATTCGATCCCCAGTTTTTCGCTGACTTTCCGTGCGATAGGCCGGCCCAGGCTGCCGAATTGCCGTGCAATTGTCACAACAAATTTTTCACTCATATGCAAAGCTTCTTTCCTGATAAAGTCTTTCTGATCCTTGAATTCATTATACCGCACAAGGGCGTCCGGCTACAATGGTCCTATTCTCCAAATTTTTAAGTGTTTCTTGTACTCCGGATACAAAGTGTGGTATTCTTATTTTATTCTATCGGGGAGGGATGTCCGGTGCGGGCACAGGTCTCGGATCTCTATGCTTGTGCAAAAGAAAAATACAAGCTTGCGCTTCACGGCGGACAGGGCGGCTTGAGCAATTCCGCCTACTGGGTGTATCTGGCCGAGGATTTCCAGAACATGTCGTTTTTAAAGGGCGGAGAGCTGGTTATCACAACCGGTCTTTTCACCCAAAGCGGCGTCAGGTTATACGATTTCATCTGCGCTTTGGTGATGCGCAATTGCAGCGGCATCCTCATCAACGTAGGCAAGTATCTTCATGCTGCGGATATCACCCCTGAGATCGAAGAATTCTGTAACGCCAACAATTTTCCTATCTTCACCATGCCGTGGGAAGTGCATCTTGTGGATATCATGCAGGATTACTGCAGCCTGCTTCTGCACAACAACCAGAGAGAGGACCACCTCACCGCATCGTTTCAGAGCGCGCTTTACCAGACGCCGGTACAGGAAAACCTCCTTCGGACACTGAACCAGTTCGGTTTTGTAACGGAGGCAGATTACAGGATTATCGCCATAGAGAATCTTCAGAACACGACAAGGGTCACGCTGCCCCTGAACGGCAGGAAGCTGAAGTACCATCTGTTTGAGCATGAGAACCTGCAGTTGTTGATATATAACTCTTCACAAAGTCAACCTTCCCTGAATGAAATCGTCGAAATCATTTGCTTCTGTGACAGCATCCGGCTGGGTATCAGCGATACGATCCATTCTCTTGCGGAAATCGGTCTGTGTTACAAACGCGCGCGTTTTTCCCTGGCTGCGGCAGTATTCTGGAAGCGTCCCTGCACCAGTTTCGACGACCTCGGATTGTTTCAGGTGTTGTTCTGCACATCGGACCCCGGCTTACTGCAAACCATATACAAGCGGCATCTGGGAAAACTGGAGCAGCACGATGCGGCCCATGATTCGGACTATATGAATACCCTCCGCATTTTTCTACTATCGGACTGTAATATCCTAGAAACCGCATTCCGGATGCACACCCACCGCAATACCATCGTCTATCGCATCAAAAAGGTCAAGGAGCTGCTGCATACCGAGCTGGACAATTCTGCGGTCAAATTTGACCTTCTGATGGCGTTTTACATTAAGGAGTATTTTTCTATATGATTCTGCATTTGCAGTACCTTTAAAAACCCTTTATTTCTGTATTGCACAAAGAACCCTATACGGTATACCTGGATTTATTTTCCTTGAATTGGCTGCCAAAGGATCCCTATTCTTTCAACCCCAGCTTTATAAGCTTATCTATATGATCAATCATAAAAAGCGGGATGTTTAACAGGTTTCCATCCTGTTTCAGATTCCTGAGTGAAAATCTCAAACGTATTTTGGTTTCAGTTTCATATTTTTGATTATATAACGTGAGACTTCTGCCATTAATATTTTGATCAACCTTTACCTCAACCGGAATAATATCATTTCCCCGTTGAATGATAAAATCAACTTCCGCCTGCCCGCCTGATGTCCAGTATCTGGGTATTGCTTCATATTTATCTGTCAGACCTTGCAATATAAAGTTTTCGGCCAATGCACCTTTGAATTCGGTAAAGAGACGGATACCTTCATTGAAGGCAATAGGGTCAAGAAGGGCCAGCCTGCGCAGTAGTCCGGTATCTACCGTATATAGTTTAAAGGCTGTCAGATCATCATAAGCAGACATGGGAAGTCCAGGCTTTGTACTTCTATAAATTTTATATACCATACCTGCATTAGACAGCCATGTCAAAGCATCCTCATACTCCCTTGCCCTTGCGCCCTCTTTTACCGCACTATATAAGAATTTCTTATTTTCTCTTGCGAGCTGTGAAGGAATAGAATTCCACAGCAAACCCAGCTTTACAATATCTTTTATTTCGGCATGTTTTGAAAAGTCAAGCTCATATGCATTTAAAATATTTCTTAATGCTGTTTGAACCCTTCCCGTATCCCTTTCTTCTGTCCAGGAGCGAACGGCTTCCGGCATCCCTCCCGTTATAAAATACATTTTAAGCTTCTCATTTAATTGGTTGAAAAATATTTCGGGGATTGGTTCAATTGCTTCAATACCGTTCATATATTCCACTAAATTTTCATCACCGTTGGCCATTAAAAATTCAGTAAAGCTCATCGGATAGATCGTCATGAAATCAACTTTCCCAACAGGGAAGGAGGAGGGCTTGGACAGTGCGATTCCTAAAAGCGAGCCTGCACAGGCTATGTGGTATTCCGGCGCCTTCTCGCAGAAATATTTTAGCGTATTGAGCGCCTTGTTGCACTCCTGTATCTCATCAAATATAACTAAGGTTTTTTCCGGCAAAATGGGTGCGCCATTCACCATCATCAAGTTTTGTAAAATTCTTTTCACATCTTTCGTTGTTTCAAAAAAAGACGCTAATTCTTCCTGCTCATCAAAGTTAAAGTATGCAACGTTATCATAGGACCCTTTGCCAAACTCATTTAATATCCACGTCTTCCCAACCTGCCTGACTCCTTTTACTATCAAAGGTTTCCTGTATTTTGACTGCTTCCAGCGCTGTAGATCTTCTAAAATTAATCTCTTCAAAGCGCCTCTCCCAACATTAAATCTAATTTATGTGATTTTATCCACATAAATTAGATTTAATTATACGGCAAAAAACTTGTTTATTCAAGCGGTAACGTTTATTTCCCGATTAACTTCAGGGTCTTCCCTCCGTTGACAAAGTAAATAAATGATTCAACCCCTATTTCCTGCGCAAGACACATCGAAATAAATAGTAGTTTCATGGGGCGCATTTTCTCTGACTAGGTATAATCCCTTGTATGATAGGCTCAACTTATACCATTACCTCAAAAATTTTCTTCGAGTCCACATCAATCCACTGCGCTTTAGGCTCCTTATTACTGTTAAAATTGAAAATAAGAAGATAGCCGGTATCATGCCTGTGAATATCAAGATACTCACATAGTTGGGCAATACCCTTTTCTTCGTACTTTTTGCCGTTCCATATTTTCAGTTCCACAATATATTGTTTTTGATTGAAGGTCAATATCAGATCCATCCGCTTGTTTTGACGTGTTACAGGCTCAACATACCTGAATCCGACCCCATTGAGGATTGGTTTGAGAAAAGACAGGAAAATCATTCTTCCATGGGTCTCATAAAACCGCTCGTCTTCTTGACGGTATTCCTCATACATGAATTCCTGAAACTTGAGCAGCACCTTTTCCATATTCAGCCCGCCATGTTCAATGAACTGGCTGATGCTCACCTGTGTGATCCCTTCCGACATTTCAAGCAGCTTCTCATCCTCCAGAAGGTAATTGTAAATCCGTTCTTCAAATATCTTGTTATGAATGATCAGTTTACCGCCATTTTGGGCAAACAGACCGTACATAATCCCTTTTTCATAAGCGTCATAATTATATGTGACACTCTGTCCCCTGATCAATAGATTATAAACAGTCTTTCTTATATCTTTATTATTCTGGATGTTCTTCATGACATCATCAAATAACGTGCTTTTTTCATTCAAAATATCTTTTACCGCAGCCTGAACGCCCGGAATATCCCATCGCTTTTCAAGCCTTTCGTCTATGATTTTACAAATCTGGCTGACGAGATACGGATAACCGCTGGTATAATCAAATATCATAGCGGATATGGAAGATGTGTCAAATTTTATACCGGTGTCGTTGCAATACTCAATCAGCATGCTCTCTATTTCCAATTGCGAAAAGCTCATATTCACACGAAAATCCTCTGCAATATTCCACGGACTGTTGAAGCGTGTATCATTTTCGTCCCGGATAGCCAGCTTCAGGTTCTTTATATCATGAACCCCGGAAAGTATAACACTTTGGAAGGTAATGTCCTCTCCTGAATTTCTTGCCAGATATTTATTCCTCAGAAGTCCGAGAAATTTCAAAAATGTACGATTGTTACTGTTCTTGTCAACCTCGTCAATCAGTAAAACCACATCTTTTTTTATTTCCTTTATCATTTCAGTTATTTCCCTTGAAAGGGTATTATAACTGTCAATCTCTCTCTGATGCCGCCGTAAAACAGATGCAAGCTCAATATCGATGAATTCGACACTATCCGCAAAAACGCTGAAAATCTCGCTGCAAAAAAACTCTTCAGATTCAAACATTCTGTCACTGACGCCTTCAAAGCTAGTTTTTATGACAATATATTTTTCTCTAAGTTTTTTTGCAAGGGCGTTCAATGCAGTGGTCTTGCCATATTGCCTTGGCCGGTTGATGGTGAAGTATGAGCCGTAGTCAACCATTTCCTCAATTTTATTTATTTTTTCCGAGATATCAACCATATAATGCATTTCAGGAACACATACGCCTGTGACATTAAACCGCTTTTTCATTTCCTTCACCTGCCTGTTTTATCCATTACGGCCATTATACCATTTCACGCAGTATAGGTAAAGCGATATAAGGCAACCGATTCTTGTCCAATAAAAAAAGCAATTGTGTACAATGGTCAACACTGTACGACAATTGCTTTTTAAAACACGTAAACAACTACTTGATCAGCGACCTGCCGGTGAGGTATTTGTCCACTTCCCTGGCGGCCAGCTTGCCTTCCTGGATGGCCCAGACCACAAGACTTTGGCCTCTTCTGGCATCGCCTGCGGCAAAAACCTTGTCGGTGCTGGTTTGAAAATCTTCATATTCTGCGGCAATATTGCTCCTCGGATCCCTGGCCAGCTTCAGTTCGCTGGGGATGGCGTCCTCAGGCCCCAGAAAGCCCATGGCCAGAAGCACAATGTCCGCTTTCCAGACCTTTTCGCTGCCGGGCACCTCCTTTGGAACAAACCTTCCCTGACTGTCCTTTGCCCAGGTAACTTCAATGGTGTGAACCTCTTTTACCTGTCCTTTTCCATCACCGACAATCCGCTTGGCGGATATCAGATAATTTCTGGGATCCTTCCCTGTCAGATGGATGGCTTCCTCCTGGCCGTAATCAACCTTCAGCTTCTTGGGCCATTCGGGCCATGGATTGGTGGCCGCAATCCTCTTTTCCGGAGGCTCGGGCAGTATCTCGAACTGGAAAACGCTCTTGCAGCCATGCCGGATGGATGTGGCCACACAGTCGGTGCCGGTATCCCCGCCGCCGATGACAATTACGTTTTTACCTTTTGCACTGATATATTTGCCGTCCTGAAGCTTTGAGTCCAGGAGGCTCTTTGTATTGAGCTTCAAAAAATTCACCGCATAATGGACGCCCTTCAGTTCCTTTCCTTCAACATCCAGGCCCCGGGCTTTGGTAGCGCCGGTGCAAAGCACCACCGCGTCAAAGGTATCCGCCAGTTCCTTCGCGCTTATGTCCTTGCCCACTTCGGCGTTCAAAACAAATTTGACACCGGCTTCTTTCATATGGTCAAGGCGTCTTTCCACGATGCCCTTATCCAGCTTCATGTTGGGAATACCGTACATCAGAAGGCCGCCGGCCCTGTCATCTCTTTCATACACGGTAACCTCATGTCCCACCAGATTCAGGTAATATGCGGTAGACAGGCCTGCGGGTCCGGAGCCTACAACAGCGACTTTTTTGCCTGTAGGCTTCGCTTTTTTTACGTCTACCCAGCCCTCTGCAAAGGCTTTTTCAATGATTTCGTATTCAATGCTGCTTATGGTCACCGACTCCATGTTATAGCCTTCGGTGCATGAACCCTCACACGGCGCGGGGCAGACCCTGCCTGTGAATTCCGGAAAAGGATTCGTCCTTATAAGCCTTTTGTATGCTTCCTTCCACTGTCCCCGATAGATCAGATCGTTCCATTCGGGAATCAGATTGTGCACGGGGCACCCTGCAGCCATACCGTTTAAAAGCACACCGCCGTGGCAGAAGGGAATTCCGCAATTCATACATCTTGCCGCCTGAATCTTAACCTCTTCGGGGTCCTGGGGCAGACGAAACTCGTCCCAGTTCCGCAGCCTGTCTTCAGGAGAGCATTTTTTCGGATTTATTCTTTCATATTCTAAAAATCCAGTCGCTTTTCCCATTTTACTCCTACCTCAATCTTTAACCCTTAATTTTTAAAACTCTCCTCGAACGCCGCCATCAGGGCCTCGTCTCCGCTAAGACCCGCCTTGTGGGCCTTATCTATATTTTCGAGCATCTTCTTGTAATCCTTGGGTATGACCTTCGTAAACCTCCGGGCATACCTGTCCCAATCGGCAAGAACCTTTCTTCCCACAGGGCTTCCGGTATATACGACATGCTTGTCGATCATGCTCCGGAGCTCTTCCTTCTCCTCCGGAGAGGTGATTCTCTCAAGGGATACCATGGACTTGTTGCAAAGCTTTTCATTGAAATCCAGGATATAGGCGATGCCGCCGGACATGCCCGCAGCAAAATTCCTGCCTGTGCGGCCCAAAATAACCGTTTTGCCGCCTGTCATATATTCACAGCCGTGGTCTCCTACTCCCTCAACCACTGCTTTCATGCCGCTGTTCCTTACACAGAACCGCTCGCCCGCAATACCGCTGATATAGGCTTCGCCTTCCGTTGCGCCATAGAATGCCACATTGCCGATGATAATGTTCTCTTCCGGCTTAAATACCGAATCCCTTGGAGGATATACAATGATCTTTCCTCCGGAAAGGCCCTTCCCGATATAGTCGTTGGAATCCCCTTCCAGCTCCAGTGTCATCCCCTTGGGCACGAATGCGCCGAAGCTCTGTCCGGCAGATCCGACAAAGGACAGCTTTATGGTATCTTCGGGCAGTCCCTCTTCTCCGTATCTTTTGGAAATCTCACTTCCCACCAGGGTGCCTACCACCCTGTCCACATTGTTTATCTTAAGCTTCGCACGGATGGGCTTTTTGTTTTCGAGAGCAGATTTGCACATCCGGAGGAGCTTTTTCATCCCCAGGGAATTCTCCAGCATATGATTCTGGGACTTCATTTTGTATCTGCCCACGTTGGAGCCTGCATAGGGCTGGTAAAGAATGCTGGACAAATCAAGCTTGGAAGCCTTCCAGTGCTTGATGTCCTCTCTTGCTCTCAGCCTGTCGGTGCGGCCCACCATTTCATTAATGGTCCTGAAGCCCATTTTCGCCATGATTTCACGCATTTCCTGAGCGATGAACTTCATGAAGTTCTCAACATATTCGGGCTTTCCGGTAAATTTCTTCCTTAATTCCTCATTCTGCGTGGCAATTCCCACCGGGCAGGTGTTCAGATTGCAAACCCTCATCATAAGACAACCCAGAACAATGAGGGGAGTGGTTGCAAATCCGAATTCTTCCGCGCCCAGCATCGCCGCAATTACAACATCCTTGCCGGTAAGAAGCTTTCCGTCCGTTTCCAGTACCACCCTGTCCCTGAGCTTGTTCAGCACCAGGGTCTGATGCGTTTCCGCCAGCCCAAGCTCCCAGGGAAGCCCCGCATTTTTGATGCTGGTCAGGGGAGATGCCCCGGTTCCGCCGTCATACCCGCTCACAAGAATGACATCCGCCTTCCCCTTGGCAACACCTGCCGCAATGGTGCCTACGCCCACCTCGGACACCAGCTTTACATTGATACCGGCATCCTTGTTTGCATTCTTGAGGTCATGGATCAACTGCGCAAGGTCTTCAATGGAATAAATATCATGGTGCGGCGGCGGTGAAATCAGACCCACGCCGGGAGTGGAATGTCTCACCCTTGCAATGGGCGGATAAACCTTGCTTCCCGGAAGCTGTCCTCCCTCGCCGGGCTTTGCGCCCTGAGCCATTTTTATCTGTATTTCGCTGGCATTGGCCAGATAGTTGCTTGTAACGCCAAAACGTCCCGAAGCCACCTGCTTGATGGCGCTTCTTTTGGAATCTCCGTTTTCCAGCGACCCGAACCTTTCACTTTCCTCGCCGCCTTCACCGGTATTGCTCTTCCCGCCCAGCCTGTTCATGGCAATGGCAAGGGTCTCATGAGCTTCCTTACTGATGGACCCATAGGACATGGCGCCGGTCTTGAATTTTTTTACAATGGAACCGACGGGTTCAACCTCCTCGATGGGAATGGTGTCTGCCGGATTGTAGTTGAATTCCAGAAGATTCCGTATAGTAATGATATCCTCTTCATTGATCTTTTTCGAATAAGCCTTGTAAAGACTGTAATTTCCTTCTCTGCATGCCTTTTGAAGCATGTACAGGGTTTCGGGATTGTACAGGTGTTTTTCTCCGTCCTCCTTGCTCTGGAAGGTGCCTCCCACCTCCAGCGTATCGGTAAACGGCGAGTCTTCATTGAAAGCGCTGTCATGGCGCATCTTGTTTTCCATGGCGATTTCTTCAATGCCTATTCCCTCAAGCCTTGACGGAGTCATGGTAAAATACCTGTCGATGAGCACTTTCTTAAGTCCCACAGCCTCGAATATCTGGGAACCATGATAGCTTCTCATGGTGGATATGCCCATTTTCGTAAGGACCTTCATTATCCCTTTTACAATTCCCTTGATATATTTCTTTTTTGCTTCTTCATAGGTCAAGCCCTCAAGCAAACCTTTTTCAAAAAGCTCATGGACAGTCTCATAAGCCAGATACGGGTTGATCCCGGTTACGCCGTAGCCGATCAGGGTGCAGAAATGGTGCACCTCCCTGGGTTCGCCCGATTCAAGGACGATCCCTACGCTGGTCCTTATTTCCTTCCTTATCAGGTGATGATGCAGGCCTGAAGAAGCCAGCAGTGCAGGGATTGCAGCGTATTCGGCATTTACCCCTCTGTCGGAGATTATAATGATGTTTGCTCCTTGGGCAATGGCCGTGTCTGCTTCCTTATATATCCTGGACAGCCTTTTTTCCAAGGCTCCCACGCCTTCGGACGCCTTGTAGAGCATTGAGATGGTAACCGCCTTGAAAACCTTGTTATTGAGATTTTTCAGGGTGTTGAGCTCGGTATTCGTCAAAATCGGATGGTCCAGAAATATACTGGCCGAGTTTTCTTTATCCGGTTCAAGAAGATTTCCTGACGTCCCCAGAATGATGCTGTCGGAAGTTACCACCTCTTCCCGGATTCCGTCGATGGGAGGGTTGGTAACCTGTGCAAACAGCTGCTTGAAATACAGGTACAGCATCTGAGGCTTTTCCGACAGCACCGCAAGGGGTGTATCCATCCCCATGGACCCAATGGGATCCTCGCCTCGCAAAGCTATTGGCAGCACTGTTTTGTGAATATCCTCAAAGGTATACCCGAAAGCTTTCTGCAGCTTGATCAGTTCCTCTCCGGGATGCTCTTCCTTGGCTTCTATTGCCGGCATATCGCTCAATTTGAAAATATGCTTTTTCTTCAATTCATCATAAGGAAGCTCTCTTGCGATGCTTTCCTTAATCTCTTCATCGGAAATGATCCGCTTTGCCCTTGTATCGATGAGGAGCATTTTTCCTGGTTCCAGCCTGCCCTTATAGGCTACGTTCTCCGGCTTTATATCTACGACGCCCACTTCCGAAGCCAGGACGACCTTGCCGTCCCGGGTAACATAATACCTGGACGGGCGCAAGCCGTTTCTGTCAAGGGTTCCGCCGATAACCTCGCCGTCGCTGAAGGCCATTGCCGCCGGTCCGTCCCAGGGTTCCATGATCAGGTTCTGAAACGCATAGAAGTCCTTTTTCTCTTTGGACATATGCTCGTTCTTTTCCCATGGCTCGGGAATCATCATCATGATCGCATGAGGGAGGGACCTGCCGGTAAGATAAATGAATTCAAGGCTGTTGTCGAACATGGAAGAGTCGCTGCCGGTCTCATCGATGATCGGGTAGATCTTCGACATATCGTCAAACAGCGAGGACTCCATGCATTTCTGCCTTGCCTTCATCCAGTTGACATTGCCGCGGATGGTGTTTATTTCGCCGTTATGGACAAGGTAGCGGTTCGGATGGGCCCTTTCCCAGCTTGGGAAGGTATTGGTACTGAATCTCGAATGTACCATGGCCAGCGCCGACACAAACTCAAGGTCGGACAGGTCCAGATAAAAATTCCTCAGCTGGACTGCCGTCAGCATTCCTTTATATACGATGGTCTTGGAGGAAAGGCTTGAAATATAGAATATGCCGCCCTTGTCCTCGCACATTGGGACAATAATATTCTCAGCCCTTTTCCTTATGACATAGAGTTTTCTTTCAAATTCAAGGCCTACGGCAATATCCTCGCTTTTTTCAATAAACACCTGAATAAATCGCGGTATTACCGATTTGGCGCCTTCACCGATGGTGGTCCTGTCGATGGGCACTTCTCTCCATCCCAGGATTTTCTGGCCTTCTTCCTCGACGATTTTCTCAAAAGCTTCGATTTGAGTCTTCCGGAAATCGTCATATTTATGGGCGAAAACCATCCCCACGCCGTAACTGCCAAGCTCAGGCAGATCAAAACCGAGAACGTCGCATTCTCTTTTAAATAGGTCATGTGGAATCTGAACCAGAATGCCGGCCCCGTCGCCGGTATTTTCATCAGCTCCGCTTGCACCTCTGTGACTAAGGTTCTCAAGCACTGTCAAGGCTTCGTCCACAATGTCATGGGATTTATCCCCATTGATGTTCACAACAAATCCCATGCCACAGGCATCATGCTCATATGCCGGATCGTAAAGCCCCTGTTTTTTTGGTAAGCTGTTTTTTTGCATTTTACCCCACCACAAATCATAGTTAGAATGGTTTAGTTATAACATAATTTGCAGCATGACGCAACAAAAATTGCAAAAAAAGTTTTTAATTTTTTTTGGGAAATCCTCTTTGTACTTGCATTTGCACAATATTTTTTTAGAATTCCCGGCTTTTGATAAAGGTAAAATTCTGCAAGTTTGCAGGAAGATCCCTCCATATTCTATCTTATGCCATAGACCGTCTGCGTATTCAAATCAGCGGTCGCCGGTAACAACTTACCAACAGCAATTGCTGCGCTGGCGTTATTGTCGAATTATAGCCCGCAATAAAACTGGCCGGGACCATTGCAGATGCCCCCCAGCAGGGAAAACTAACAAAAAATGTGCAACTGTCCGCAGATGCCCTGCGTGCCTGTTTAGCAGGCACGCCTTTTTACTGCAGCTTCGCTTGGTAAATAGGATTAAGAAATCTTAACGCAATGAAGAAATGTAATATTTTTTCCCGTTTGAACCCAAAGCAAATTTGTTACGCAGTTCAATCAACTCCGTGCCAAATTTTTCTTCGAGTTCAACCTTAAATTCATTCATTATTTCCTTAATGTATAAATCGTGAATAATGACCTCTGTAATAGGCATAACCAACCCCGGATGGGAGGTCCATGCAGCACGGCTTTCATCCCCAAGCGATATTATTCCGGCAACAATCTCTCTGTCGTCCATACTGAAGACAAGCCATCTGCCCCCGTAATCCTCTGTGATTTGCCCGCTGTTATCGTGTTGATAGACGGAGGCAAAATCAAAATTAAGATCACCATATGTCATGATATAAATTTTAACGCCTCTTTGAGCAGCCTGCTCCAACACACTGCGCAATTCTTCCGCGTCCTCTTTCCAGATCTCCATTAAAATGCGGCACTTTGCCGTCATAACAGCTTCTTTGACGCGGTTGATAATCGCTTCGTGACCTGAAATATTCCAGATGCTTTCTCGGTTATAGGAAGATGACGTGTATTGTTCAAGCGCCTCCTGGGCCTCTTTATAGGTTTGCTCCGCACGGCGTTTTCTTTGGTCAATAAGTTCACTGGGCGGCAATGGGACATACAAGGGGGTGCTTTCCTGACTAATCATTATGTCTCCCCGACTTACCATCCCGCCAAGAACCTCATAAACTTTTGAACGAGGGACGCCGGAGTTCAAGGATACTGCATACCCGGTAAGCGGAGATTTTTCAAGCAGGGCAAGATACGCTTTTGCTTCATATTCAGTGAAGTCTAGGTCTTGCAGAATTTTCAAAATATCCGTGTTCATGTTATTAGTCGAGTAGACAGACTCGACACTCCTTTCAAGTTATTTGCACGTGAAGGGATTGCCTTCTGCCCCTCACAGAACCGTACGTGCAGTTTTCCCGCATACGGCTCTTCAAACCAACATCGGTTTCCAA
>JAEZCO010000070.1 GCA_023433505.1 Bacillota bacterium
CTGTGATCTGTCCTGACCTTCGATATATTTCATATCCAGCACCACCTGCATCCAAGTTTGATACGACAATTATATCATAATATCCGTCACAGATCGTGGGGTGACTGCTTTTCGGACAGTCTGGCCACAATTTGTCTGAAAAGCCTTGCATTGCAAGGCTTTTCAGCATTTTACAAAGAATTTTAGTGCGTTTGCGGTTTTTTTATATAAAAGAAGGGATTTAATGCATTATCCCTGCATTACTTCTATCAATTTCCTTATCTCTACCAGGTTGCTTGCTCTCTTCAAGTTATACGCAAGGAAACTAAGCCCCAGCTCGGCTGTTGCCTTCTTCTTACCCTTACATTACAGATAATGTGCTCCATGATACCATTTCACTGTTTCGAAGGGATGCGCTGACAGATACATTTACCAATTTTGCAATTGATTTATCTCAAATATCTGTTGTTGAAAGCTGGTGTATATTGGTATAATCAGTTTGAAGATTCGCAGTTATATATACATACAACAGTTGTTAGTGGAGGGATTCGGAACGTTGTAAAAAATGAAAAGGTTAAAAGATTTTTGTGAAGGAGACGCCATGTTTACTATTAATGAAGCGTCAATTATTGAAATTCAGAAAGAAATGGATAAAGGAAGTCTGTCTTCTGTTGATCTTATTAAATATTATTTTGACAGAATTGTGAAATATGATAAGAGCGGACCTTGCTTGAACTCTATATTGGAGATTAATCCTGATGTACTATTTATTGCTGAGGCACTGGATAATGAAAGACGGCGAAAAGGTAAAAGGAGTCCCATGCATGGCATTCCCGTCCTGGTAAAGGATAATATCAACACCGGAGATAAAATGCACACCAGTGGGGGGTCGCTGGCTCTTGCCGATTCATATGCACCAGAGGATGCTTTTGTCATAAAGAAACTTCGGGAAGCCGGGGCGATCATCCTGGGAAAATCCAATATGACAGAGTTCGCTAATTTCATGGCCGAGAACATGCCCTGTGGCTATAGCTCCAGAGGAGGACAGGTTCTTAATGCCTATGACCCTGCAAAGGACCCCTCCGGCTCAAGTTCAGGTTCCGCTGTGGCGGTGGCGTCAAACTTATGTATGGTAGCAGTTGGAACGGAAACGAATGGCTCTATATTAAGCCCCTCGCGTGTAAACTGTATTGTAGGCTTAAAGCCGACAGTTGGATTGGTTAGCCGTAGAGGCATTATTCCAATCAGTCACAGTCAGGATACGGCCGGCCCTATGGCTAGAACGGTTTCAGACACTGCAGTTTTATTGAGTGCCATGATCGGAGCTGACGAACAAGACCCTGCTACGCGGAGAAGTGAGGACATATGGCCGGAGCATTTACTCAACGCCATAGCTAACGCAGATATAGAAGGCTTGCGCATTGGCGTGAGCACCGTTTACTATGAAAACTTCACTCCAGGAGAGCAGAAAATATTGGACAATGCAATAGATATCCTGCAGCAAAAAGGAGCCGTCATTATCAAACAAAACAGATTAACAAAGGGACTCCCTGATGAAGGCTCTTCTGTTCTGTTACATGAGTTTAAATCCGGATTCAATTATTATCTATCGCAGTTAGGGCACAAGAAAATCAAAACCCTTTCCGATATTATAGAATTTAACCGATTACAACCGGAAAAGACACTGAAGTATGGACAGAAAATACTTGAATTATCGGAGGAAACAAGTGGAACCCTTACGGAAGAAAGATATATATATGATAGGATGCGTGACATTGAATTTGCAAAAGTAAACGGTATCAATAAAATAATGGACGAATACAGACTGGATGCACTTATGTTTCTTGAATCGACAAGTCTTGCGGCGATTTCCGGCCATCCGGCAATCATTATACCTGCAGGAATAGACCATGGTATACCATATGGACTTCAGTTTATAGGAAGACAATATAGTGAGCCTATATTAATAAAGCTGGGCTATGTATATGAACAGGCGACAAAACATCGAATTGCGCCACCCTTATGATTGATAATGAGGCAAGAAGACGGATTCGGTAGGGGGGATATTACTATAATTTACCTTGCATGGAGCTATGCCATATGGTAGCATTATGTTTAGTTAGAAGCCATTAATCCGGCTTTCTTGGAAGGGGCTTTATGAACAAATTTGACTGTATCCTTTTTGACCTGGACGGGACCTTGATTGATACTACGCCATTGATCCTGGAATCCTTCAAACATACATTTCTGCATCACTTCAATCTGGTAAAGAAGGATGAAGAGCTTTATGAATATCTGGGAATTCCTTTAAAGCAGCCTTTTGAAACGTTATATCCCGATAAGGTTGATATGCTTCTGAAGACTTACAGAGAATATAACGTTTTAAAGCACGATGAATGCGTAAGCGTTTTTATCGGTATTCCGGAGCTTTTAAAGGAATGCAGGAAAAAGGGGATCAAGCTCGGGGTGGTTACTTCCAAGAGACGTGAGCTTGCCATGAGAGGAATGGCACTCTTTGATCTTCACAGATACATGGATGTACTCATTGGTTTCGAGGATACGGCAATTCATAAGCCTGAAGGAGAGCCTGTGCTGAAAGCGATGGAAGAGCTGGGTATCAGCGATGGAAGCAAGGTACTTTATGTTGGAGACAGTACGTATGATATTTTATGTGCAAAAAGTGCGGGAGCAAAAAGCGCCGCAGTCACCGGATGGAGCTATATACCCCGGAGTGAGCTGCTGGCTTGTGTCCCGGATATTTGCGTACAGACTCCGGTAGAGCTGCTTTCTCATATCTGAAGAAATTAATTTAAATTAGGTGGTTATGATGCATGCCGTCCGGTACTGCAATATTCAATTATCTTTGAAGAATTATTGTATCAACGTGTTTGCCCTATTTCTTAAGGGCGTATGACTGTCTATGTTGAAATGTACTTTCCGCTGCAGTATTAGAAACTTAATTGAAAAACCAGGTTGCAGGTTGTAAAAACAATCAGCAGCAAGCTTAAGACACCTGAAAACATAACCAGGTTCCGGTCCCAGGAGGTAATGGCTTTACTTTTCCGGACGCCTCTTTTTAAACCGCTCCGGATATGGTAGATCTGAATAAGAATCAGCAATGAAGCATCAATTTTCAAAAATAGTGATTTTACATAGAAGGAACAATATAAAAAGAAAAGTATTAGAAAGAGGTCCTTTACGACGTAAATACCGACGCCAAATTTTTTCATGTCAATATTCAGCAAGTCTTCGAATTCTTCTTCCGCCTCACTGTCGGAATCCTCATCTTCTCCCGGTTCCACATCAAAAAAGCGGGAATAAATATTTTTGATGGAACTGATAATAAGTATTATGGCCATGACAGCAAAAAAAAGGAAAGGATTCGTAGAAAGAGCCATAATTGGAATGATCAATAATATAAAAAGCATGAACATCAGACCTTGAAGCTGCATTTAACCCCCTGAAAACCAATAACTTTTTTACTCCATTATACACTAAAAATCCGCTGAAAAGTACAGAATTAATATGAATAAAGCAGGTTTGTTTTTGCAATGCTATAAAAGAATAAAATAATTATAGCATACTAAGGAGGTTTGTATATGTCAAAAACGATCGTAGGACTATTTGACAGTCATTCATATGCAGAAAATGCTGCAAGGCAGGTTAAGGACCAGGGGCTTCGCACGGACGACATCTCCATAATCGCAAGGCAGGGCGATGAGAAACCGGATAGAACGACAGCCACAATGACTGCAGGTGGCAGGCATATTAACGACAATATCTCTGACGGTGTTGTAACCGGCGGAATCCTCGGCGGGCTGGCAGGGCTTTTGATAGGTGCGGGAAGCATGGTAATCCCGGGCCTGGGTATAATCGCCGCAGCCGGACCTATCACCGGCCTTCTGTCGGGGGCCGTGACCGGAGGTATTGTCGGTGGCCTTGTAGACCTGGGTATTCCTGAAAACAAAAGCCGGCAGTATGAGACGGATGTCAGAGCCGGCAAAGTGTTGTTCAGCATGAAAACAGACGACGACAAGGTGGACCGTATTGCATCCATCCTGAGAAATAACGGAGCTGTCAGTGTAGATACGTATTAGTTCATTATTCCACAGCAGGGGGATTGTCGGCATCATCGACCCCGGGGGTCGATGCCGGAGTAGGAGCTGGAGTTGCAGCAGGCGTTGAGCTTGTTGCATCCGGCTTTTTTGTCCCTCGAATAATTTCTTTTACAAGGGGCTGGTATTTGCTGGTGTGGAGCTTGGTCTCACTGATGACTTTTCCGTCGATTTTAATCGTCTTGAAGGTATCGACAACATAACCTTCCTTGCCTTCCTGCCTCACAGAGGTTTTTCCTTCCAGCATGTTTGCATCGTCAATATATTTTGTAGTAAAAGGAAGGGTTTTCACGATATCCTGTGTGATAATGACCTTTTTCCCCGGGTTTTCATTGGTTCCGACGAAGGTAAAATAAACATTGTTTTTGCTTGTAACTCCGGCCTCAATTTTAATTGGCCAGGCGGTGGAATTTTTAAACCGGAAATCCGTAGTACCGTAGGATACGGTTGCATCCTGACCGTAGGGCACATAACCTACGGTAAACATATGGTTTCTGCGCTCAAGCACTTCTAGATCCGATTTCAACACAGCTCCATAGAGCGTGGAGGAAACCTGGCAAATACCGCCGCCGATGCCATCCACAACCTTTCCTGCCACATAGGTGTGGGCATTTTGATATCCGCCCTCTTCCGTCCGGGGTCCGACGACATCGTTGAAGGAAAAAACATCCCCTGGGACAAGTATTTTTCCGTTGATTTTTGCCACTGCCAGCTTGATGTTTTCTCCCCTGTTTTTATCATTGACATTAGACGCGGAGAAATGTGTGCTTATGGATGCGATTTCATCTTTAAAGATCATGGCGTTTGCTTTTTCCGTGGTGATTTCCGGCTGAATATATTGAACCGGCAATACTTTTTCGGTATTTTCGCTTTTTTCCAGCTCAGCAGCAATGGATTCCAGCGCAGACTTTTCAATTTTCATACCGGGAGTATGAGGCTCTATGGAGGTATTGCCGTCCTGCACTTTAAAGGAAGCATTTACAGGCTCTTTATTCAACCGTGCATACAAATCGTCAACATCCAGCTTACCGGGCTTGGTGACTGCAACTTCCGTCTTAACCGTGCCGCCCTTGCAGGCTTTTATCATATCTTCCATGGCGGAAGCCACGCTGCCCTTGTCTATGTTTTCACCGTGGCGACCGGAACGGACGGTGGCTTTACTGTCCTGTATCAGGACCTCGGGCTCTTTTACTTCTATCAGAGTATCTTTGTAAAAATCCGAAATAAAAGCGTCAAGCTTGCCCTTGTCATAGGATAAGGGCATATCGATATGAGTGGCCTTGATCCCTGCGTTGAAAATCATATAAAGCCTTTCGAACATATTGCCGGTCCTTCCGAAAGAGAAAGCATCTTCAACAGCATTGTCCATATTGTAGGTTACAGTAAGGTCGGTATAACCTGTCTTTTTTACAACGCGTCCCGAGTCCAGGGTAATTTCCAGATCTTTGATTTTATCCTGAAACTGAGTTTTTAAAGCGGACGACAATTCGGTCCGGTTCAGTCCTCCGGCATCAAAGCCGTTTATGTAAACACCTTTATAGACCTGATCATATTTAAGCGTCATATAGATAAGCTGGGCGCTTATAGCGATCACTAACAAGCCAAATATTATGAGCGACAGGATAATTATATTCTTTTTGCCGGGTTTGCCGGTATTTTTCTGTATTTCAGGCTGCATGAATCAACACTCCATCTAAGTTAAGATAATTTTCGTCCTATTTTATTATCGCAATTCTATGCAAAAAACTCAATATTTTTCGACCTGGTAAATATTAAGTTTGTATTACCAATGTGGAAAACGCTCCGAAAATATATTAGGATAGGTATAGTAAATATTTAAAAGGATCCGGGGGCTGCCATGAATACGTTCAACGAGAAGGAATTTATGGAAATCTGCCAAAAATTTGATACTGCCGGCCAGATAGAAGATGTAACCGTCAGGTATAAAAACAGCAGCTTTTTCAATAAGATGAAAGCGTCAATCCTCAGGGACAGGCGGGGCGAGGTGGTTTTTTGCGTTGTCAGAAGCGATGGCAGAGTCATAACCATCACCTGTGCCGAATATCCCCAGGGGATTTTCAGGGTTCCCACGGGAGGCATCGGGCACGGGGAAGATATTGTCAGCGCCGTATACCGTGAGGTTAAAGAGGAGCTGGGGCTGGAGGTAGAAATCCGGCAATTTGCAGGTGTCATAAGAATCCGGTTTGAACATGACGAAGAGCATGTTATGTTTTATTCCTATCTATTCATTCTGTCCGAAAAGGGTGGCAGACTTCTGCTGGATGCCAGTGACGACGAGGTTAGTGAAGTAAAGGTTGTCAATTATGAGGAATTGGCGGTAATCGCGGAGGCGCTGGACAATATTCAGGGAAAGTGGAGCGACTGGGGAAAATTCCGGTATATAACTTCCAAGGCGGTTCTGGATGTTTTACGAAAAAAGGCGCAGTAATGAAAATTCTTCTTTTCAGTGACTCCCACGGCCACGTTCAAAATATGGCCAAAGCCCTTTCTAAAAATAAAGGCATAGAGACGGTGATTCATCTCGGAGATTGCATCAGCGATATTTTAAAGCTTCAAAGCAGTTACGGAAGCTACCGGTATGAATTTGTCAGGGGCAATAACGACTGGGCCCGGGAATATCCTGCAGAAAAAACCCTCGACCTTGAGGGCAGGAAAATTTTTATCACCCATGGACATGCCTATAATGTGAAATATGATTATCAAAGAATTGCCGCCCGAGGGACCGCAATTGGCGCTGATGCCGTATTTTTCGGCCATACCCACCAGCCGGAGGAATTCTTTTCCGAAGGCATGCTTGTATTGAATCCCGGAAGTATAGGACCAGCGGTCGTTAATGGCGGAAAACCCACATACTGCCTGGTGGAAATAAATAGCGGCAGAATCATATCCAAATTTCTCAGCGTTTAAAAGAAGTATAATTTTTTCGGCAAATGTATATATCTGGTATTTGCAGACTATACTTGAAATATGACAAATCAATTCGTTGTCATAATACGGTATAAGGGGAATGTGCCATGAAAGCGGGCGTTAATGAAGGACAAACTCCAAAGGTTGGACATAATCATAGTGCAGGGACCGGATTAAAGCTATTCGATGTAAAAAGACGAGTGGATACTGAAAGGCTTACAGAGGAAGCAGCATTGGTAAGGGCAATAGCAGATGCGAGAAACGAATGGCTGGACTCTGTTGCGAATTTTGAGCATGTGTATGAGGAGAATCTTATCGACTACTACACCTATAAAATGAAAGCATGTGAAGCCAGGTATGCGTATTTTATCAAAAAAGCCAGGGAAATGGGGCTTAAAGCGCCTTTGCAGCAAGGCGAGGACACCATTCAGATTTATAGCCGTTAATAATCAGAAAATATAACGAGGCGTCAACAAATGTCCTCCGCTTCTATAAGCGGCGGGTACCAAAGGGTGTTTAGGCGGTGAGCATATCTCCCGCCCGGGATGCATGGACGGCCACCTCGTTGAAACTCCGCGGATGTAAGGAAATTTGTCTACAAACGATAAATTCCCTTTGAAAATAGGTCGTTATAAAACAGGAGTTCACGTCCCCTGTTTTTTTATTTCCCTGCATTCATAATTGAAGCTTTGTCCAAGTATATATAAATAAGAAAAATTTAAGGACAGAGTGCTGCTATGGAGATAAATTACACTGTAATACTTGCCTATACGGTCGGTATAATAATTCTGTTCATATTGGGCAGAGTGCTGCTTGTTCCGATGAAAGTAGTTATCAAGCTCGTCTATAATGCTCTTTTAGGGGCGATAGCACTGATTGCCCTGAATTTTGCCGGCGGGTTGGTGGGATTTCATATTACATTTAACATAATCACTGCATTTATTGTGGGTACTTTAGGAGTACCCGGTCTTATCCTTTTAATACTATTGGAACTAATTTTCAATATTCTATAAAAAATCCATATTTTTCCTTTCGTTGTGTATACAATAAACAAATCGGCATCCTCTTGTTCCAGTAGAGGGCCTTTATTTTAAACCTCCCTTGACAAAAAATAAACAAACAATTATACTTTAATTTGGTTGGTTTTGTTACATGTCTGTCTGATTTGCATATGAGGAATTGCGCCGTAGTTTCCTTGAAATTCAGAGGCATTCCATGTCCCAGGGATTTTGCTCGCACCATATGTGGCGCTGGGTAGGCGCGTAGAAGGAAATAAACATACATACATGTAAAGCACAAATTAATTGGACAATGAAATAATTGTCGTTTTATAACCAGAAGGAGGTTTGTACATGGACAAAGTCGTCGAAATAAGATGGCACGGTCGCGGTGGCCAGGGAGCCAAAACCGCATCTTTGCTGCTCGCAGATGCAGCATTCAACACCGGAAAGTACATTCAGGGTTTTCCGGAATATGGTCCTGAGAGAATGGGCGCTCCAATAACTGCTTATAACCGTATAAGCGATGAAAGGCTCAGCATTCACAGCAATATTTATGAACCCGATTATGTGGTAGTCGTTGATGACACACTGCTGTCTGCTGTAGATGTTACAGCGGGTCTCAAAGCAGATGGAGCCATCATAGTAAATACCACAAAGTCCGTTGAAGAGGTCAGAACTTATCTTAAAGGTTACACCGGTAAAGTTTGTACCATTGATGCAAGAACAATATCCATAGAAACTCTCGGCAAATACTTCCCCAACACGCCCATGCTTGGCGCTGTTGTAAAAGTAAGCAAAGTAATTGACGAAAAAGAATTCCTTCATGACATGGTGGAATCCTTCAAACACAAGTTTGCTAAAAAGCCCGAGGTCGTCGAAGGGAATATCAAATCTCTTGAGAGATCAATGCAGGAGGTGAAGGGATTATGAGCTGCAAAGAATGTAAAAAGGATTTCCAGGAAATTCCGGTTACTGCCAACTGGAAGGAAGTAACCAAGGGTGGAACGATTTCTGCCGCAGGTAATGCGCATTTATTCAAGACCGGCGACTGGCGTTCAATGAAGCCGATCTGGCTTCAGGAGAAGTGCAAACAGTGCCTTCTGTGCTATCCTGTTTGCCCCGATACATCCATATTGATAAATGAAGAAGGAAAAAGAACAGAATTTGATTATGATCACTGCAAAGGCTGCGGCGTATGTGTAAAGGTTTGCCCTTTCAAAGCCATTGACTTTGTGGAAGAAAGCAAGTAAGGAGGCGAAAGGGATAATGGCTATAAGAGAAAGAATGAGCGGCAACGAAGCAATGGCTGTTGCCATGAAACAGATAAATCCGGATGTTGTTGCAGCATTTCCAATAACTCCGTCTACAGAAGTGCCCCAGTATTTTTCCACTTTTGTTGCCGATGGTGCAGTCAATACGGAATTTGTTCCGGTAGAATCCGAGCATAGCGCCATGTCAGCTTGTGTAGGAGCATCCGCTGCAGGTGGAAGAGCCATGACAGCTACATCAGCAAACGGACTTGCCCTTATGTGGGAAGAGCTTTATATCGCAGCGGCTTCAAGGCTTCCGATAGTTCTGGCTTGTGTAAACAGAACTCTTTCCGGACCTTTGAACATACACAATGACCACAGCGACTCCATGGGAGCAAGGGATTCTGGCTGGATTCAGCTGTATTCCGAGAACAACCAGGAAGCTTATGACAATATGCTGATGGCTAACAGGATCGCTGAGCATCCTGATGTTCTGCTACCCATCATGGTATGTCAGGATGGATTCATCACTTCCCATGCAATAGAAAACATCGAACTGCTTGAAGATGATAAAGTAAAAGCCTTTGTCGGAGAATACAATCCGGAAGATTACCTCCTGAACAAGGAAAACCCGGTTGCAGTAGGACCCCTGGATCATTTCACCTATTGCTTTGAGCATAAGAGACAGCAGTCTGAAGCCATGATGCTGGCGAAGAAGGTTGTACTTGAAGTATCTGAAGAGTTTGCAAAGCTGACAGGTAAAAAATACGGCCTCTTTGAAGAATATAAAACGGAAGACGCCGAAGTATGTATGGTATTACTGAACTCCACAGCAGGAACGGCAAAATATGTTGTTGACCAGCTGAGGGCAGAAGGCAAAAAGGTTGGAATGATTAAGCCCAGATTATACAGACCCTTCCCGGTAGATGAAATTACTGCAGCCCTTGCCAAGTACAAAGCGATTGCGGTAATGGACAAGGCCGACAGCTTTAATGCCGCAGGCGGACCGTTGTTTACCGATGTTACCAGTGCTATGTATGCCAAAGGCGTATTCGGACCCAAGATGATCAACTATATTTACGGTATTGGCGGAAGAGATGTCAAGGCAACGGATCTTGAATATGTATACAATGAATTGTTGAAAATTGCAAGCACCGGTAAGGTAGACTCCGTTTACAATTACCTGGGTGTTAGAGAATAGGAGGTGCTATCGATGGCTTATAATTTGAAGGAAGTTTCAAAAAAACCCGAAAGAATGACCGGCGGACATAGAATGTGCGCAGGCTGCGGCGCGCCTGTAGTAGTCAGACAGATTTTAAGAGCCCTTAAACCCGAAGACCATGCGGTTATTGGATCAGCAACCGGATGTCTTGAGGTTTGTACGTTTATATATCCCTATACCTCCTGGAAGGATTCATTTGTTCACAACGCATTTGAAAACTCTGCTGCAACCATATCCGGCGCAGAAGCTGCCTACGTTGCAATGAAAAGAAGAGGCAAGGTAAAGGAAGAAACCAAATTTATCGCCTTCGGCGGTGACGGCGGCACATACGATATAGGCCTGCAATCACTGTCAGGAGCTATGGAAAGAGGACATGACATGCTTTATGTGTGCTACGATAACGGCGCATACATGAACACAGGTATACAAAGGTCCTCGGCAACTCCCAAATATGCGGATACCACTACTTCACCTGCAGGAGAGGTAATTCCCGGCAAGCAGCAGTGGAGAAAAGACCTTACCGAGATTATGGTAAATCATAATATTCCCTATGCAGCCCAAACTGCAGCGATAGGAAACATGAAGGATTTATATGAGAAGTCTGAAAAGGCCTTATATACAAAAGGACCTACCTTCCTGAATGTTCTTGCTCCATGCCCAAGAGGATGGCAGTATAACACGCCGGATTTGATGGATATTAACAAATTGGCGGTTGAGTCATGCTTCTGGCCGTTGTACGAAGTTGAAAACGGCAAATACACCGTGAATTACAAGCCGAAGAACAAAATACCCGTCAGAGATTTCCTCAAGGCCCAGGGAAGATTTAAGCACCTTTTCAAGGCTGGAAACGAAGCCCTGCTGGAAGAAATCCAGTTGGAAGTCGACAAGAGATGGGAAGAATTGCTTAAAAGAGCCGGAGAATAAGCACAAATGAAAAATATCGCCTTCCGTATAAGGTTTCTGTAAATGCTGAGCATTGCGGCCGGTATTTTCAGAAAAACGGGAAGTATATTTTCAGTGCTCCTGGATTCAGCCGGTTATATCAAAAGGGAGAGCCGTAAAAGGCTCTCTTTTTTTGCTGTTTTGTCAGAAATATACTGGGGCTGTGAACCTCTGAAAGCTTATCCGTGCTGCGCATTGATAGATATTATGTCAATCGCCTTGAGTATTCTACCTGTATCCCCTGGTGCATATACTTTAACATCTGTTTATTTTAATCTTATGGATATGGGACGCGGAGGTTGCTATGCAGGGTATGGACAGAGAAATTGCCGGCAATTACGGACTGGAAGTAAAAAACATCGTGCCGTATAAAGATACATACATGGTACAAACGGATAAGGGGCGAAAAATCCTTAAAAAAATGCTGTTTTCACCGGAAAGGATATTGTTCATCCATGGCGCGAAGGAGCATCTGGCGAAGAATGGCTTTGTAAACGTCGACCGGTATATGATGACGCTGAAAGGCGAACCATCCTTTATCCTGGATAATGCCAGCTATGTAATGTATGACTTGCTGGAGGGCCGTGAATGCAACTTTGATAATGATGCTGAAGCATACAAGACAGCGGTATTGCTTTCATCAATGCACTCTGCATCCAAAGGCTACAAGCCTCCGGATGGTTCTAAAGTCCAGGATGAGCTCGGCATGCTGCCGGTGTATTTTAATAAACGCCTTGAAGATATCAAAAAATTGAGGAAAATTGCGAAAAAAGGCAAAAGCAGATTTGACCACATGTTTTTGGAAAATGCCGACTATTTTATCAATTTAGGGGAGCAGGCGGCGGCAGAGCTTGAAAAATCAAATTATTCAGGTCTTATCAGTGAAGCCAGGGAGGAGGGGTCCTTCTGCCACCATGATTTTACTCATCACAACATTATTTGCGCAGAGAGTGGCTTTTCCGTAGTAAACTTTGATTATTGCTGCTTTGAACTGAAAATATACGACCTTGCAAATTTGATAAGGCGTAAAATGCGTAAATGCAACTGGGATATGGATAAAGCGGTAATGATATTTGAGGGGTATAATTCCGTGGAGGAACTCAGCAAGGACGAGATTGCCGTAATGAAGCTGATTCTGCAGTTCCCCCAGAAATTCTGGAGAGTGGTCAACCGGTACTATAACAGCAGGCGGAGCTGGTCCGAAAGGAGCTTTATCGTGAAGCTTCAAGAGGTCATAGACGAGGTCGAAGGGCACAGGAAGTTTATCGACAGCTATAATTTTTAGTGTGTGTCTATTAGGTATTTGTAGGATATTATGAAATTATTTGAAAGTGTAAAATAGTGGTCTGTCATCCTGAGTGATAGCGAAGGATCTTATAGCCTTTAGATTCTTCGCTGCACTCAGAATGATATCTACACTTTGTCATTGCTGTGAAACTCACCTGAGTTTGCACACTGGCGGTATGCTAGCACGTGTGTCATTGCGAACGAACGAAGTGAAGTGCGGCAATCTCTAGTTTTAGGTAATATTCTTGGTTAGAAAGGGATCCTGCTGACTTTCAGGGAAATGGGAGGACATGGCAGCAAATCCCTGCATCAAGCTCCGTCATGGGCAGGCTGTAATGTCCAGGCTCGTTCCAATGCGGGCGCTGGCTATTCGCCTTCCATGGCTCAGAGCCAGCGTCTTCGGCGTCCGTGCCGAAGTGTTACGGGTATTCCTCTGGGGCCCCGCATTCGAACTTCGCCTGGACAAACAGCCTGCAGCCATGGACTCCACATGACGCATTTATTCGCAGCCATGCCCACCCATTTTGCTTTACTGTGATAAAGGGGGTTATAGCTTAGACTTCATAAGGGTTCTGAATCGAAGAGAACAATGGGGATGTTTCCTATTCTCATAACACTTGAAGGAAAGTGGAAAGGGTGGCCGGCAGGGCATTCATGTTGCAAGCGTTACAGATTCTTGTGGTATTACGCCGCTCCAACGCGGTACTCCAGAGGAATACCCGAAATGCTGCGGCACGGACGCCGCAGCCGCTGGTCCCGAGCCACGGAAGGCGAGTGACCTGCGCCCGCGATTGGAGCAAGGAATGCCATTAGAATCTGTTAGAGAAGCATCCTGAATGACAGGCTGGCTATCCTTTTCGCTTTCACTCGGAGTCTTTAAGAACAGGCCTTCTTCCTACTTTCGAGATCGCTGCGCTTCCCTTTTCTTCCTGGTAATGACAAGCGGTTATTGCCTAATCTTTTCATTGTGCGGTATCTCCTGCTTCCCGTGAAGCTTTTGTCACAAGGCTGCATTGGTTTACATAGTATGTATTGTAAAATAAACAAAAAGGGACATTCCAAATATAGGGCAGAAGTATTCATACATAATTTATTAGCGAGGAGTGTCCTGCTTTGAATACAGCGGTGATGTATAGAATGGGTGATCTCAAAATCGGCGATATCGTCGCCAGAAAATCTTACGGCTGTGATGTTTTTTTTAAGGTTGTAGACATTAAAAAGAACGAGATAGGAAATGTTCTCACACTTAAAGGAATCAGCTACCGTATAGAAGCAGATGCTCCGGAAGGCGATCTTGAACTTCAGCCGGAG
The DNA here is from genome assembly GCA_023433505.1 of Bacillota bacterium. GTDB lineage: Bacteria > Bacillota > Clostridia > Acetivibrionales > DTU013 > MnB-11. The sequence continues at coordinate 14,036 of JAEZCO010000070.1, forward strand.
CATAAGGTAAGAGAGTACAGGGACAAATGCTGCAGGGCAGCGGAGACGCACAACCGAGATGTATACGCCTCACGATACAGAGGATACTCAAAAAAAGCTTATTATAGAGATACGCCAAAAGAAAATTCCGGTAAATTTCAAAGACCCGGAAAGATACTCCATTTGGATGGAGATAGCGAGTACCTGGAAACTTGCATTATTGAATACGGAAAACTGGGCCTGATGGTAAACGGTCAATTTATCTCTGAAAAAGACCAGCCTGGCCGCGTTTTTAAGCTGTTGAAAGAGAACAGGCCGGATATACTGGTCCTTACAGGGCATGACGGCTACATTAAAGGCAGTGACAGCTATACAAACCTGAAAAACTATAGAAATTCACAATATTTTATCGATGCGGTAAAAGAAGCACGAAAATATGAACCGGACCTTGATAGTCTCGTAATTTTTGCCGGTGCCTGCCAATCGTCGTATTATGAGATTATCAAGGCGGGTGCAAATTTTGCAAGCTCGCCCTTCAGAGACCTGATCCATGCATTGGACCCTGTCAGAGTGTGTCAAAAAATAGCCTACACCAGCATTGACAAGGTGTTAACCGCTGAGGAGGTCATAGAAAATACCATCACCGGGAAGACAGGTATCGGCGGAGTTCAGACAAGGGGAAAATTCAGAGAAGGGTTTCCAATTGAACCCTATCAGCAGTATATTTAGGAAAATTTATTAAAACACTTGACATAAACAAATTTCCCTTGTTATAATATATTATTTTTTTGACAAGCTTTTGATTTTGTGATATAATATTGAAAACAGAAGATGAGGTGATTCAATGGCAGAGAAGAGTGACCTGTTTCAGATAAAGAAGAACATAGAAACCTGTATTGGTGAGAAAGTGCAGTTAAAAGCCAATAAAGGCAGGAAAAAGGCCTTCATTAAAGAAGGGGTTCTGGAAAATTCTTATCCCAGCATCTTCATAGTCAAGTTTGAGAACGAATATGAGACAACTCGACGGGTTTCCTACAGCTATACGGACATACTTACAAAGGCAGTTGAACTTGTAATATGCAAGGAAGATAAAAGAATACGCGTGAGTTAATGCTGTTTTGGATAAAATGAGGTTATGAGACAGTCCGGTAGAGATACCGGGCTGTTTTTATTTGCGGTATCCGGCCATAGCCGGATCACGAAAAGACGGGTAGTCCTTGATGCCTCCGAGACTTTTATTTATATGTAATAATTTGGAGGCCTTGTCAATATACATTAATTGATAAAGTGTTTCTAAATTCATGCAGGAGGAGGATGTCAAAATGTCTCTCGAACTAATCAAGGAAGCTGTAAGGCTGAATCAGGCCATAGGAGAGGATACGACTCAGACGATCGTTGAAAATGATATAATTGTTCCGGATATAAAGCCGGATATTGCCCGTATATTGCTTCTGGATGGTGACGCATATGTTAACAGAGCCGAGGCGGCACTGGATAAGGTACTCATTGATGGACTCGTGAGGTATAAAATAATATACATATCAGATGATCCTGATCAGCCCATAAAGAGCATAAATACAAACGCAAACTTCCAATATACCATGGATTTACCCGAGACAAGACAGGGGATGAACTGCAAGGCAGTTTGTGAAATTGAGCATATCGAATATGAAATACTTAACAGCCGGAAGGTGAATGTAAAAACCATATTGAACATAAACGGTAAGGTCGAAAACCGGATAGACCAGAACATTGTCTCCGCTTTTGACGGAATTGATGGAATCCAAGTACTAAGAAGCACGGCATCGATAAACGCATTCATCGGCTCGGGCGAGACGACGGCTGCAGTGAGAGAAACCATGGAAGTACCCGCAGGAAAGCCAACCATCAGAGAAATACTAAGAAGCGATATAAAAATCACCGGCAAGGATTATAAGCTAACGGACGGCAAGATCATAGCAAATGGTGAGCTGAACATATCCACCCTTTATATTGGAGATGATGAAAACAGAAGCCTTCAGTTTATGGAGCATGAATTACCTTTTACCCAGTTTATAGAGCAATCCGGTGTTGATGAGGCTTCATTCTGCGAATTGGAATATGTAATTACCGATTCAGTCTTTGAGCCGGAAGAAGACAGCGACGGGGAACTGCGCTTCCTGAAAGGGGAGATTGAGCTGAGGATATCGGCGGACAGTTTTGGACGCAAGGACATCGAAATCATCGAGGATGCTTACAGCCCTGACGCCAGAATCGCACTGGATAAAGAACCTATAAAAATGGAAGAGACTGTAACCGAGAACAAAAGCCAGGTTATTTTGAAGGATACCCTATTTATCCAGGATGACAGTCCGGATATTTCGGAAATATTCAATGTACTCTACAGGCCGTCCATTTCCGATTGCAGGATTTCAGACGACAAGCTGGATATTTCGGGAGTATTGGGCAGCAATGTACTTTATCTTGCAAACAACACCGAGCAGCCGGTGTATTGCTGTGAACAGGATATCCCATTCAAGCACGGCGTGGACATCAAAGGAATTAAGCCTGAGATGGGCTGTGATATAGTTATGAATCTGGAACACTGCAGCTATAGTATGGTGTCGTCAAAGGAAGTAGAGATTAGGGTCGTATTGGGGATATCTGCAAGGATAATAAAGCAGGTTATCATACCGGTGATTTCAAAGGCATTGGAGCTTCCGCAGGATGAAAAGAGATCGGCGTCCCAACCCAGCATTACAATATACTTTGCCCAGCAGGGGGATAACCTCTGGCGGGTTGCCAAGAAATACTACACTACCGTCGACGAGTTAAGAAAAACAAATGCATTGGGGGATTCTGAAGCACTGACCCCGGGGGAACAGATATTGATTCCCCGAAAACTAAAGTAGGCTTATGTACTTAAATTGAGAATTTCTTAAAATTCAAGTGCCTGAAATTATGATTTCAGGCACTTTTTCTTGAAACTGGAATGTTTATTGTATATAATGTGAAGGGACACACCTCTCCGAGTAGGAAGTATGTCTTTGAAGCGGAGGAATGTCCCTTTTGACGCTAAAGCCAGCGGGGACACATCTGCCTGAGAAGGAGAGAGCCTTTTTGAGCGGGACAGGTGTTGACCTGAAATGTAAACGAGGTAAAGAATGGCTTCCATGGAGCTTTTGGCATATGCGAAAATAAATTTGTCCCTTGATGTCCTGGGAAAAAGGGAGGACGGCTATCACGAAGTAAGAATGATCCTGCAGAGCATAGGGCTTCATGATGTGGTCAGTATCGAAAAGGCGGCTGCCGGCATTACGGTAAGCAGCAGCAGCAGGTGGGTGCCTTCGGATCTGGATAATATCGCAGGCAAGGCGGCTTTGGTGATAACCGGAAAATACGGAATCAAGGACGGTTTGAAAATACATATCAAGAAGAATATACCCGTTGCGGCAGGATTGGCCGGAGGCAGTACAAATGCGGCGGTGGTATTGCAGGGCATCAATGATTTGTTTTCACTGGGCATGAGCAATACTGAGCTTATGGCGCTGGGAAAACAGATCGGGGCGGATGTTCCGTTTTGCATGACAGGCGGTACAATGCTGGCGGAAGGAATAGGCGAAAAGCTTACAGCCCTGCCAGGCTTCAGCGGAGTGAACCTGGTGTTGTTAAAGCCAAAAATCGGAGTGTCTACCGCATGGGTATATAAAAATCTTGATATTGGTAAAATAGTAGACAGACCGGACACAGAAATGCTAATAGACGCCCTGGCAGGCGGAGATATCAGTAAGGCTGCCGTAAATATGAGGAATGTCCTTGAAGGTGTGACGATTCCAAAGTATACAGTGGTGCAGGAAGCGAAGGACAGACTGATGGCGCTCGGCGCCAGCGGCAGTATGATGAGCGGAAGCGGTCCGGCGGTGTTCGGCATATTTACAGACAGACAGAGGGCGAAAAAAGCTTATGATGCCTCAAAAGACAGCCGGTGGGATAGATTTTTAACCTTTACCAGATAGCAAGCGGGAGTGAGGATTACGGTTAAGCCCGGCTTGGAGAGAGACCCGCATTGAAACAGTATAAGTGAGGAGACATAAAATATGGCAGGTAAATTATCAAAAGTGAATCTGAATGATTACAAACCCTTGAGAGAAGTTATATTCAATACGCTGAGAGAAGCGATAATTGTGGGCGAGCTGAAGCCGGGTGAAAGGCTTATGGAAGTGCAGCTGGCAGAAAAAATGGGCGTAAGCAGGACTCCGGTGCGGGAAGCCATAAGAAAGCTTGAATTGGAAGGCCTGGTTGACATGCTTCCGAGGAAAGGGGCCCATGTAGCGGACCTGTCGGTAAAAGATATTATGGATGTGCTGGAAGTCAGGTCCACCCTTGACGGTCTTGCATCCATGCTGTCGGCGGAAAGAATAACCGACGAGGAGCTAAAGGAATTAAAGCATATCCATACGCAGTTTATCAATTATGTAGAAAAAGACAATCTGCAGGGCTCAATTAAAAAAGATGTTGAGTTTCACGACGTCATCTACCGCTCCTCCAGAAATGACAAGCTGATACAGATTGCAAACAATCTGAGGGAGCAGGTGCAAAGGTTCAGGGTCATTTATATCAAGGATTACAGCAGTACCCAGGAGCTTGTTAAAGAACATGTTGAAATTTTAGAAAGCATCACGAGAAAAGACCCCGAGCTGGCCAGGAAATGTGCTCAAATGCATATTTTAAACCAGGAGGAGACCATCATCAAAGCCGTAAAAAGAAATAATATGGTTTAAAAGATCACGGAAAACGATTTATAGAGTTTAGGATGCAGCAACTGAAAAAGGATTCAATGGTGCATTTTATCAATGATATACCTGAAAATGTCAGGTATATTCTGTTTTTAGGAGGATTTCGCCGGTGCATTAGAATTATTACTACATATTTTGTACTCGAAATTCATCCAGTTCACACAAAATTCATATAGACTAATTATAATATATACTATTTAGAAAAAAACTAGGCTTTGTCAGGCATAGGCGGATATTTCTCAGGACCTGGGAGAGATAAACCAAAGCGTGGATGGCCGGTATTTCTAAAAACAATGGGAATTGTAAATTTATTATAAACAATGCGAAATTTGTCATATAATTGTCAATTTTCTATGATATTATCATTGGATAGAAAAAACCCCCGGGCGGGACATAGAATGGCAGACAGTTTTGGCAGAGCCGGGTTCCTTTTGAAGGAGTCGGATTGGATTTATTGACAGAGATATCTTACATTTTTAGTTGGAGATGGAATTGTTAGCATGTTATTGATTCAATTGATTGAATGTTTCAGAAAGCATATGATCTCTATTGACAAAGCCCTTGAGACCATCAAGGGATATGGCATCGAGTTGAACCTTTTGAATAGGTACTTATCGGAAAAGTACAACGGTTTGATTTATGTGGAGGACATCGCGGTGCAGGATCTGGAGGAGTATCTTTCCTATCTGAAGGACAAAGGCTATGCGCCTGCAAGCCGAAGCCGCACGATTTATATCATCCGGGCATTTTACAATTTCTGTTACAAGAAGGAATACATTTCCAAAAACATTGCCGTTAATCTGGAAGCCGTTCCTGTACCCGAAAAGGAAAGGGTTTATCTATCCCAGGAGGAGATGAAATCCTTAATTGGCGGAATAAATTCCCCCATAATCAAGCTGATTGTAAATACTCTTTTTTTCACAGGCATGAGAATTTCGGAGTGCCTCAATCTTTTGCTGAAGGATGTGGACCTGAAGGAGGGAATCATCACTGTCCGCAATACAAAAAACAAGCAAGACCGGCAAATTCCCATTCATAAGGACCTGGCAGAGGCTTTTTCAAATTACATCAAGAATTGGAGGAATGGAGCCGGGAACCCTTATTTCTTTTGCCTTAACAGCCTATGCAGGATTTCACCCGACCATGTCAACAAGGTGCTGCACAAAACCACAGAATCTCTTAAAATGGACAAACATGTGACCTGCCACATAATCCGGCACAGCTTTGCAAGCTGTCTTGTGGCCAGGAATATAAACATCGTGAACATTCAAAAATTACTGGGACACAAGGATTTATCCACAACATCCATCTACACTCATACCAATCTTGTGGAACTGAAAAAAGCGGTGAATACTATTTAACGGAAAGAGGTGGAAGGCATATTACCAGGATGGCAAAATCAAACGAAAAGGACAGGGATATCTATATAAAAGACTGTCTTGCGGAGGGAGAGACCAGGGAAAAAATCGCACAAAGGCTGGGATACCACAATTGGAGAGGCCTTGATATCTTCATGAGACGCCAGGGCATGAAGTGGGATTCACGTAAAAATAATTACTATTCCATGGGTGATGCGGGCTATCTGTATGAAAACTCAAAAATCCAGACCATCATTTCCATGTTTGACAATATGGAGGCAGATCCCAAAAACATAGCAACTCAGGCGGGCTTTAAAAATCACCACGAGATGGCGGCATACATGAAAGCCAACAATTATGTGTGGTCGCATGATATAAGCAACTATATTATGAATTCCGCCCGGAACGACATTATTGCCGGGGAAATCACAGACAGCGGTGATGCCGGGGAGTGCCCCGGCGTACAGGATGATTTGGATGGCAAAACCGATATTTCCAAGTATTTGCCGTTACTGGACCTGCTGATGAAGAACAAGGAAAAACTTGCCGTCCTGTTTTCGGAAGCTGCGCCCACCATTCCGCGATATACTGTATCCGGTATCATAAGGACGAAAAGCTTCTATATGTCCGACAGAATAGCCAGGCTCATAAGCGATTACAGCCGGAGTAAAAACATCAGCCAGAAAGAGATCGTCGAAGCTGCTATTATTGAGTTTTTGTGCAAATACTCCTATAAGGAGGAAGTAAGTAAAATGCTGGATTCAAGCGATGTATAGCTAAGAGATACACTTGTCATACCTGCGAGGGCCAGGGATATTCGCTTGAGTCGGAATGAAGGAAAACTTGGTTGAATTTTTATAGATAACGTATGATTTTGTGTACCTGCCCCAATTTACCTACAGGTAAAGGTATGGCAGGCTTTTTTATGCGGATTTCGGGGATAGCCCTTCCGCCAGCTTTCCGCCTTGCGCCAAAGCGTATATTCATTTGGCATTCTGGAAATAATTCCATTTGTTTAAAACATGTTTGCTTGATAAATACCGAATGGATGGGCAAGAGGGCAGGAGCGTCATAATGATACTATTGATGAAAGCAGCCGGGCTGTTTGAAAAGCATATGAAATGCAGCGACAAATCGGGTGAGACAATAAAGGGGTATATGACAGAACTGAACCAATTCAATGTTTTTCTGACGAAAAAATATAATGGGCCGGTTTACATCGAGGAAGTGGCCGTTCAGGACCTTGAGGACTATCTGCACATGCTCAGGGAAAAGGGAAATGCCCCTTCCAGCAGAAGCCGGTCGATTTACATCCTGCGGGCATATATGAACTTTTGCTGTAAAAGGGAGTTGGTATCCAAAAATATCGGCAAGATGATAGAGCCTATTCCCGTACCGGAAAAAGAAAGGATTTTTCTTACCCCCGAGGATATGGAAATATTGCTGTCTTCGGTGGATTCTCCCATTGCAAGGCTGATTTTATCTACCCTTTTCTATACCGGTTTGAGGATATCCGAATGCTTGAACCTGCAGATCCGGGATGTGGACCTGAAAAGCGGCATTATTTCGGTAAAGAATACAAAAAACAAAAAAGACAGGCAGATACCCATCCACAGGGATTTGAACCCCATGCTGGGGGACTATTTGAAGAATTGGAGAACAGGAGGCTCCGGCCCCTTTTTCTTTACTTCAAGAAATAAAAGCAGGGTTTCCCCGGATTATGTCAACAGAATTTTAACCGAAACCACCCGACGGCTCCAATGGGACAAAAAGGTTACCTGTCATATCATCCGCCACAGCTTTGCCAGCAACCTGGTAGCAAAAAACGTGAATATCGTCAATATTCAAAAATTACTGGGACACAGCGATCTGGCAACGACGTCGATCTATACGCATGCCAGTATGGAAGAGCTTGCAAATGCCATCAACGCTATCTAAAGGAGAAAGTATATTGTTTGAAAAAGCAGCGGTTAACGAAAATGAAAGAGTGACATTTATTCAGAAGCATCTCCAAACAGGCAAGACCAGAGAGGAGCTGGGAGCCATGCTTGGCTACAAAAGCTGGAGAGGACTTGACATTTTAATGCGAAGGCATGGGATGAAATGGAACTCCGGGGAGAACGTTTATTATATTCCCAGGGAATCAGCAGATAGAAATACTTCCGGCAGCCTCCTCTCCAGGACTTCCAAGATCATTTCCGGTTTCCGGGAAAAAGAAGCCGACCCTATGGAAATCGCACAAAGAGCCGGTTTTGAAAACCACCGCCAGCTTTCAGCCTACATGGATGCCCGCGGGTTTGTATGGTCCGCCGAAATAAACAACTATGTTGAAAAAGCATTAAACGAAGAGAGCCTCAAACCCTACACTCAAACAGAACGCATGTCGGATGCAGGAGATAACGGTATGCCCCTTCAGTCTCCGGAGCTGGAAAAGTACCTGCCCTTTCTGGAGACCCTTTCAAAGCACAAAGAAAGGCTGCTGGACTTGCTTATGCCTGAATCAGCGCCGGGAACCTTACCAAGATATACGGTGCCGGGAATAACTCGTACCAAAAGCTTTTACATGTCGGATTTGCTGTCACAGCTGCTCTATGAATTCAGCCGATGCAAAAATATCAGCCAGAAGGAAATTATTGAAGCGGCAATCATCGAATTCTTACGGAAGTACTCCTTTAAAAAACAGGTGGATGAGCTGCTGGGACGGAACTGAACATTTCAAAAATACTCCTGATATTTAAAATCTGAACAACGGCTGCAGTCGCCGTGATTTTTCTATGCTTTTTTGCGGCACCGTCAAGCAAAGTAATGTTACTATAAGCTTTTTCTATGCTTAAATTTCATAAGCTTATGAAAAATCACACTTAGAAAAGATAATGAATAACAAATGGCGTTTAAGAAGGTCAATAAAAGCCTTTCATAGCAGCGCTTCCAAGCTTTGTCTGTCTCTGCCGAACATCCGGTTTAACCCGGCTTTAAGCCTATGTAACATCAGCCTTTATCCCCAAATTTAATATTAGGAGGATTTGAGAGTATGAGAAATCTCAAAAAGTTATTTGCAGTAATCGTGACGATAGCCATGATCGCTACTTTCGCGATTCCTGCATTTGCTGCTGCTCCAGCCGATGTCAAAGGCACGGATTATGAGGGCGCAGTAACAAGATTGGTAGCTCTTGGTGTAATCACCGGTTATCCGGATGGAACCTTCGGGCCCAAGGATTCCATCACAAGGGCACAGTTTGCGGCAGTAGTAGTAAGGGCACTTGGGTATGAAGAAGTTGCAACAGCTTCAAAAGGGACCACCAAGTTTTCAGACGTAGCTGCAAATCACTGGGCAAGCGGCTATATAAACCTCGCAGTCAGCCTTGGCATCATCAAGGGCAATCCCAACGGTACTTTTACTCCTGATACACCGGTTCTTTACGAACAGGCGGTCACCATGGTAGTAAGAGCACTTGGACAGGATTATCTGGCTGAGCACAAAGGCGGATATCCCAGCGGCTATATGGTACAGGCCAAGCTTATCGGTTTCACCGATGATGTCAAGGGTCTTTCCGGAACAGCTGCAACCAGAGGTATCGTGGCACAGCTGATTGACAATGCAAAAGACGACCCAATATATGAACAGACAGGTTTCGGTGACAGCCCGGAGTATTCAGCAAGTGATGAAACCTTCCTGAGCAGACTTGGAATGGAACTTAAGGCTGTGAATGATGAAGTAATCGTTACAGGAACTCCCGGGCAGACAGGCTTGGATGAAAATACTATTGCCGTTGGAAGCAGAGAGCTTACGGTTATTCCAGGCATGTTTGACATTGAATCCGTTTTCGGCAAAAAGGTTGATCTTTGGACAAACGATGACGGAGATGTAGTACTGGCTGATAGCATTACAGGAACTACAGTGGCTGTTGAGGAAGTAACCGATGTCGTTTATAAAAAAGACACAACAACAGTGACGGTTAATCTTGTAGATGGTACTGACGACAAAGAGTATACTTTTGATAATGATTCAGGGATCGGGGCTTTGGAAAATCTCAAAACAGCCGATGCAGAAGATGTACTTGACAATGCTTTAAAATATGATGTTGATATGTCTAAGATTACGTTTACTGTTGACGACGACGGCAACCTGTTCTTTGTAAATGCTGTCAAGTTTGACGCTTCCAAAAAGCTCGATGCAGATCCCGTAGAAAATACTACGGCTAAATCAATTAAGATATTTGGCAGCTACTATATCAAATACGATGATGAAAGTGCAGCAAGAACAGTAATCGAAAAGAACGGCGAGATTGTCGACTGGACTGCGCTTAAAGCGGACGATGTTATCTTCTATATTGCCGGTCAAGGCGATAAGGATGAGATGGATAGCAATTACGTTTATATCAAAGCGACAAACAAGACCGTGGCAGGAACTCTTGAAGGAGCAAAACCCAATACAACAGCCGCAACCAGCTTAAAGGTCGAAGGCACGTGGTATGATGTTTCCATTGCTAAAACAAGCCTTCCCGTGGGATCGGATGTTGGCGAAGAAGTAAAACTTACTCTTGACCCAGCCGGTAAGGTATATGAATATGACGATTCCGTAGATTCTTCAAATGATAAGTACGGCGTGGTTTTGGGCAATGAAATATCATCAGCACTGGGTGATACGGATTACAAGGTTAAACTTCTGACAGCTGCGGGCGACGAGATAATTTATACCGTAGCAGATGAAGACGAAACAGCATCTTTCAGGGGACAGTTTGGAACAATCAATGCTCAAAACAGCCTAAAAGGCCAATTGGTTGCTTTCCACATAGGATCCGACGGAGAAATTGACAGCATATCAAATAACAATAGTAATGTTGCAAACGGTCCGTTTACCAATAAAACATTTGATACCAGCAGAAAGACATTTAACAATATCGGATTGACCGATGATGCCGTTATCTTCGAAGGCAACAATGCAGATGGCTACAGTGCAATCGCTTTGACTGACATTGAAGATGACAGTGCTGCAACAGCAGTAAGGTATTTCAAGGACGGATCAGACATTGATGCAATATTGCTCAGTGCTTATGATTCTACCACTTCTGATGCATCCTATGCATTGGTTACCGATTGCAGTGAAATCGCTGATGACGAGTTTTCAATCGATATGATCACCACCGCCGGGGACAAGTCAATTAGTACATCAAACGGCGTCTATAAGGCAGCTGGCGATGTTGTGACCTATACCCTTGACGGAGACGGCAAGATAAATGCTATCCACACATTAACAGAAGGCTATGTACTTGACGATGATAGTAATCTTACTGTTCACATTGTCACTGGTACAATCGTTGATGCCAGCTCTTCAAGGATTAAGATTGACGACGCTGATGCTGATAGCGATGCGGATTATACTTTCTGGTTTGATGCCGATACTTCAGTAGTGGGTTATGATGAGGACGATACAGGAAACGGCCCGGATCATGATACGTTTGAAGCGCTTACTCCTGCTGATGTATACGAAGACATGGTAGTAACTGCATATGTAGACAGCGATAACAACGTCCTGGTCCTTGTTGTGAGTGAAATGTAAGTAAACTTAAAGCCCATGCAGGAAATGTCAATAGACGAAGTTTTAAATTTGACATGAAAAAAGTGGTACCCCCTTTTCAGTAGGATGAGGGGGTACCGCTTATTTGTGAGAACTCATAGGGGCGGGCAGATAAGGAATCCGCCTTATGAGATCTAAAGCTGCCGGTTAACCAACTATTTCGTATCCCATTGTCATAATTTTCTTTTTTATATCCTGGGGCTTTACCTCCTCGGGATTATAGGCAACCTTCACCTGCTGGCTTTTAAGATCTATATTTACCGTCTCGATTCCATTCATCCCTTTAAGCTCTCCCTGGATCTTTCCCGAGCATATGCTGCAGGCGATGGATGGGACATTGAATTCTGTTGTTTCCATGATCTATTGCCTCCTGTCGTATTCTTCGTATTTTTTACCCAGTGCTGCAGCGGAACAAGGATTCAGCCGCCGGTAGTGAGGCGCTGTTTACGGGAGGGTAAATAAAAATGCTTCGCTGCGGTGCCAATAAATATTCTTGTCAACTTGTTTATAAAATATAATAAATATTTTTATAAACCTGTTTATAAAATATAATAAATATTTTTATAAACCTGTTTTTAAAATATAATAAATTATTTTTAGCAACTTGTTTAAAAAATATATTATAATATTTAAAACATTTGTTTTTTATTCGCGTATAATTGAAAGAGGAACACACCCGCAGAGACATTACAGCAGAACGGAGTTGGAGGAAATATGTGGTATAAGGACTTTTTAAATAAATATAAATCCGGGATTTCCCATGAATTCCTGTTTTATTTCAATGTCCGGGACCTTGTGGACAATTACAGGCACATAGACCGGTATATTCATGAGGAGTTCATCAAACAAAGGGGCTTCGGCATCGTAGCGTTTTATGATATTTCCCGCGGGCTTACGTTCCTGGATGCAGGCATGGAAAAGGAATTCAACATCATCACTTCCAATGAAGCCGTAAGCTTCATGAATTCGATGCCGTCCAAGCTTTTTCCCTTTATCGACAAGGCTTTGAAAAATACCAAAATGGTGCTTTTCATTGATCACGTAGAAAAGATTATCCCTTCCGGGGATATTTCCAGTATGTCCGTCGAAGAGCGCGTGGCCCTGATATGGATCTGTGAATGGTCCGTCAATGCCAGGATCTCCACCGTAGGAAGCGCAATTTTCATGCTGGCGGACAATCTTGCGGATGTGAGCCGGGAGGTCCTGAAATCCTCCTTCCGGATCGAACCGGTGCTCGTGGAGCTGCCTGGCGAAAGTGACCGCAAAAGCTACATCGAACATCTGCTGAAAGACAACAACATCGCCTCGGATATCTCTATTGACGAATTCGCGAAGCTTTCGTCGGGCCTGAGCAAGAAGTCCATCAAGGATATCAAGCTGAAGGCGGAGGCGGAGGAAGTACCCATCAGCTTTGAGTTTATCAAGGATAAAAAGCACTCGGTGCTGCAAAAGGAATACGGAGACGTGCTTGAATTCATCTATCCCGAAATCGGCTTTGAAGATATCGGAGGGATGACCAGGGCCAAAAACTATTTGCTGAAGAATATCGTGCAGCCCATTAAAAAAGGGGATCTGAGGCGGGTCCCTATGGGGATATTGCTTTGCGGACCTTCAGGAACAGGAAAAACGCTTCTGGTAAACGCCCTTGCAAAGGCCAGCGGATTTAACTGCGTTAAGATCGATATGTCAAGGATTCTGGGTCAGTACGTAGGCGAAAGCGAGAAAAATTTTAAGAAATGTCTGCTGGGCGCCCAGTCACAGCAGCCGGTAATCGTTTTTGTCGATGAGATCGACACCGCCTTCCGGAGGGGTGAAAGCGGGGACAGCGGGGTAAGCAGGAATATATTCAGTGAATTTTTGCAATTTACTGGCAATACTAATAACCGGGGAAAGGTTATTTTCATCGCAGCCACCAACCGGCCCGATCTCCTTGATGCAGCCCTTAAACGGGCGGGAAGGTTTGACAAGAAAATACCCATCCTGTTGCCTGAGCCGAACGAAAGAGCGGAAATATTCAGGATAATGCTTGGGAAATATGGGTTTGAGGCAGATATAACGGATTTCATGCCTTTTGCACTCCAGACGGAAAATTATACCGGGGCTGAGATAGAAACCGTCGTAAGAAAAGCCTATGAGCTGGCAAATGAAGACGAATTTGAGGGCTCGGTCCTGACTTCGGCGATCCTGGACGAGGCTATTCAGAAATGCAGGCCCAGCACCCAGCAGGTGCAGTTTATGACTATGCTTGCCATCGAGGAGTGCGATGACAAGGATTTGCTTCCGGATAAATATAAGAATCTTCTGGACGACAACAATCTGTCTGCCGGAAGAGAGTAATAAAGCTTTACAATGGCAATGATTTATTATAAATTATTCTTATAAATGCAAGATAAATACGAATATTTTTGCATTATATTATATATAACCAAATATTATGCGGGGAGGCTGTTATAATGGGATTATTCAGTAGATTGGGCGCTTTGATTAGAGGTTTTTTCGGGCTCTTTGTCGGGGATATGGAAGAAAGAAATCCGGAGCTGCTTTTTGAAGACATAAAGCTTCAGATTGATAGAGCCAGGAAGGAAGCGGAGCAGCAGATACTTGAAATACAGACCAACGCCGAAATGATAAAAATTGAAATGAAAAATGCGGAGAAGAACCTGAATGCAGTGAAGGCAAGGACTGAAGCCGCTCAGAAACAGGGAGACAAGGATATTCTCATAGAGCTCCTGATGCAGGAGGAAGAATATCAGGCCACCTATGAAACCCATAAGGCGACGTATGATACGGCCATGGCTGAAGTGGCGCGTATCAGGGAGGATTACAAGATCTTCGAGTCTGAGATGAGCGCCAAGCTCAATGAGCTGAAAACCCTGAAGTCCCAGGCTAAAATGGCCCAGCTCCGCGAAAATATCAATTCTGTCAATGCCAAATACACCTCTAAAAACAATACGGTCGGGAGTGTAAATGAAAGCATGGACAGGGCAAGAGAACTGGTAAACAAGAAGACTGCCAGGGCAAATGCCGTAGAATCGCTGGGGGATACCAACATGGAGCTTAAGCTCAAAAGGCTTGACATGAGCTCGGCAAGAGACAGGGCCCGGGCCAGAGCCGAAGCTATGCTGGGCGGCGAGCAGGGCTTTGAGGTCAAGGAAAAGATTGAAAATAAGGCATCGAATTAAGTACTGGTGCAAATATAACTTCCCGTATAGGTTATGAAAACGCAGTCCGTAGTGGCCGGGGCTGGTCACAAATGCGGGGCATTTGCTGCTCGCCTCTGCAACCTACATTTTCAGAAAAACGGGAAGTAATATTTGCAGTACTCCTAAGTAAGCAAGTAAGATAGGTGGAATGATTGGATGAAATCCAGACTGATTTTAAAGGCAGTGTTCAAACTTAGAAATATAGGTTTTTTGCTGTTGCTGTTGGCGGCAGCGGCAATTCTCAGCGACCCCAGCGCCTTGACGGTATTGGGGAACGGTATTCCCGTTGTGCCTGATATCGTAGCATTTCCGGCAGCTTTTGCCGTGTATGCGGCTTTTGTGATTCAGACGCTGAATAGTAAGAACTTTCATGAGGACTTCAACAAGAAGGAAAAGGTAAGACACATACAGGATTTGAATTATTCCAGCCTAAAGCTATCCAACGAAGCAAAGCGCAATACCAATTCCACCTATTTGCAGAAGTTGAAAAAGGTCATGGAGGATAAAAACGATATCGTTGAGTCTTATTTCAGGGGAGAGCGGGGATTCCTGAAGGAAAGAATCACAGAGCAGACCCTGAACCTGGTGGTTTCCTATCTGAAGCTTTTGAACAACTTCTGCATACGCAGCCGCGAATTAAGCTCGGTGGATGTGAGCGCCGTTGCCAACAGAATCAATACAAATACGAGAAAGCTGGGTTTTACCAAGGATATCCACATGCTGGATGACATCAGCAAAATCATTGAAATGGATGAAAAGCTCATCAACAGGCTGAAGGATGAAAAAAAGGAGCTTGAACGCATCAGTGCCAAGCTGGATTATATGGAAAGCACGGTGAATATGTTCAAGCATCAGGCGCTGTCCAGTGTGGAATCGGAAGAGATGCTGGAAAAGCTGGAGACGGCTGTAAATGAGGCGGAAGCTCTGGATAATGTCCTTGAAGACAGGCGTAAAAACAAGCAGAGGCTTTGAGTGCTAGAAATGATATGGGGACGGGATGCGGCCAGGCTTTTGGAAATTGACGGCCGCCCCGTCCCTTCGTCGTTCCCCCCATGGATTTTATTGCAAAAAAAGGATTAAGTGAACTTTTGTCGAATAATACCTTGTTGAAAATAATAATGCTATGATTTCGGGAGAAAAAATGCAGCCTAACATTGTATTTAAATCCGAGTTCATTTCAATATCCATCCGGGGAGACGGATTTTATATCGAGTCCCACAGGAAGGGCATGACGCTGGAGCAGTTTAACAGACTGATTTCCGACCATCCTGAAATAAGGATCACCAGCATAATGGCTGTAAGAAATGCGCTCGTAAATGCACCCAGGGCTCCTGAAAAGTTTGGCGAGGCAAAGGAACGCATTATTATCGACATAACCGAAGACGAATTGAAAGCATATCTGACCCTCTGCGTCGAGAATGAAGAGCTGACTGGCGCGAGTAAAGCCAATTTGTTTAAGGAAATTATGAGAAAATTAAATGAAAAAGGCATTTCTTTCGGGATAAAGAACAGCGTTCTTCTGGGCAACCTTGAAAACAACAAGCAGATACTTGTGGCAGAAGGCATTGCCCCTATGGACGGCACGGATTCCGAGGTTAAACTGTATGAGATGAATGATGCAAAGCCTGAGGTGAAAGAGGACGGTAACGTAGATCACTATGAGCTGAACCTGATAAACAGGGTTAATGCAGGCGATTGGCTGGGTGAAAGGACAGACCCGAGGGAGGGCAGCCCGGGAAGGACTGTCAAGGGAAGTACTATTTTGCCTGCCAGGGGGAATCTGCTGCCGCTGTTCTATGACAGAAACACCGTAAAGGAAGTATACGCCGATGGAAAAACCACGCTATATGCCCGTATTAACGGCGCCGTCCACTATGACGGCGAAAGGATAGGCGTATCAAACCATCTTGAGATAACCAGCAATGTGGACTTCAAGACCGGCAACATCGAATTTGACGGCTTTCTTACCGTAAAAGGCTCCATAGAGGACAGCTTCTCGGTGGAGGCCAGCAGGGACATCGAGATCCTTGGCGATTTCGGACTTGGCAGTGTAAAGGGAATTGAAAGCAAGGAAGGCAGTATTTATATAAAGGGCGGTATTGCAGGCAAGAACAAGGCGGTTATCCGCAGCCGGAAAAATATTTATACAAAATTCGTTTCCGACACCACGATTCTGTGTGAAGGAAGCGTTCACATCGGTTTTTATTGCCTGAACAGCACCATAAAAGCCAAGGAAGTCATCCTGGATTCTCCCAGAAGCCAGATCATCGGCGGCAATATTGAGGCGGACATAAGGGTAGCGGCGTCTATCATCGGGTCCTCCAGCGAAAAGCGGACGACGGTTGTCGTAAACGGCTTCAACCGGAAAGTGTTGAAAGGCAATTTGATTAAGCTTACGGAATTAATCGAATCGACAAAAGCAGACCTGGTCAAGGCCAAGCAGGAGGTGGCGGTTTATACAAACACTTCGGGGCTTTCCAGGGAGCAGATGATGACCTTTGAGCGGATTAAAGAAAATTATTTTGAGATCAGAGATCAGTTGAAACTGCTGGAGGAAGAGAGGAAGACTCTGACCGGCTATTTGAAGACTGCGGGAGAAGGAGAAATTTCCGTATGGAAAAAGATCTACCCCAATACAATGCTTGAAATTAAGGGGACCATAAAAGAAATAAGCAGGCCGCTGCTGGGGACCAAATTCTATGCACAGGACGGTCAAGTAAAGGAAATGTAGCATAAATTAGCACAGCGGGACGGATATCGGTTCACCGGCTTTCAGGGGCTTCCCGGAAGGATGGACGGAAGGTTCGGTTAGAAATCAATTGCAAACGAAGATAAGGGGTAATTGCCATGGATAACAATTCGATTTACAATTCAATTATTGAGAAGGTTGAACAGCAGAAAAAAGACAGTAAGCTTTCAACAAACCTTTACAGGTATTCCGGGCTTATCCAGGCCATCGAATTCTTCTCGCAAAAGCTTACCCTTGAACAGATTGTCGATGCGGCCTTTGATTTTATCAATGAAATTCTGACACTGGAAAAATCAGCGGTATTCATCGTCACCGGTGACCAATACGAATTAAAAAAATCCAAGGGCTACAGCCGCGGCATGAAGGTATCGGCAGATATTTCAAATTTGCACAGCCTTGCCAGAATGCACGGGGCCATTCTTCACGCCCGGGCCAGTCTGGAGAAATACTTTGAGCCGGCTACCCTGGATGTATACGGCATAACCGCAGTAACCCCGTTAATTATTGACGGCAGGCTGTTTGCATTTATTCTGATGTCCCGCAAAACCGCCGGGGAGATGAACGATGACGATTACATCATCTCAGGGGCCTTGATGAGGCTTATAAACAATGCGCTGGATAATTTCAAGAGGTATGAGGACCTGCAGAAGAGCAACCGGGAGCTGGATGAAAAAATCTTCAACCTTTTTGCCATCAATCAGTCATCCAAGGTTTTATTAAGCCAGCTGGAGCTTGAGGCGCTTTACAAGCTTTCGGCGGACGTGTTTTCAGAGCTGACCCAGAGCTCCGCTACGGGGTTTGTGCTGTATGATGAGAAAACAGGGAAATATGTTTTGAAAGCATATAAGGATGTGCTGTTTAAAAAGCCTGCGGCAAAAATCTCCTTGGCCTTCAATGAGAATGCTCCTTTGGATTTAAACAGAATTATTATTGACCTGTCCAGGGAAGAGGACAGAAATTACTTTGACAGTATCTTCAACGGTGGAACCGAAGCTGTCGGGCCGATTAACGCTGTCTATACCGTACTGCTGATTAAGAACGGCAAAGTAATCGGCTTTGTTGCCCTGGGCAGGACCATAACGGGCACCCGCCATAATGCCAGTGTTTTCGAGCTTATCGAAAGTCTGGCTTCGGCAACCTATATCGCAATCTCCAACGCCCAATATTTCAAACAGGTTAACGACCAGAAAAGACTGCTGGACGGTAAGCTTAAAAAGCTGGTTTCACTCAACCGGCTGGTAAAAAATATCAATAGCGCTTTAAAGGTTGAAACGCTCCTGGAGCTTACCATGAAAACCCTTGAGGTTTCTTTTGATGTGAAGTCGGGCTTGATTGCGCTTTATGATTCTCATAAAAACCTGTTCCATATAAAGAATGCACTGAATTGCAATACAGGCAGCAGTACTGTAGAGCCAACCAAGAACTGGAACAGGCTTTTTAAAGGAAGAAGCATCATATGCTGCGGGAAAGACCAGACAGCCAGGTACTTTGAAAGGGATTTGCCGGAGCACTTAAGTGCGGCAGACAATGCGGTGATGGTGCCTGTTTATATTGAAAGAGTCGGGATTGAGCTTCTGGGCGTCATCATGATTTTTGAATACGCAAGGACTTCCATCAAGGATGAGGAGAATTTGTTGATCGTGGAGACCATTGCGAATCATATTGCTCCTGCGATGAGCAATCTTATCACCATAGAGGAACAAAAGAGATTCCTGCTGCCAAATTATATAGAATTATTCAAAAGTGACCTAAAAGCCGAAGTAGCCAATGCACTGGAGTTTTCAGGCAGTCTTGAAGTGGCCAGAATCGATATTGTCAAGGACTTCACCTTCAAGAGCGACGGCCTTCTGGATAAGCTTAAGTCCACCTATAAGAAGGTCTATCCCTTTAGCGGAAATACGATTTTTATTATTCCCGGGATAAACGAAAAAATCAGTGATGGAAGCCTGCACCGGCTGATAGGCAAGGAACACAACGTACACTTCCGGTATTACAATCTGGGCGTTGATTTCCATCATTACCAGGATTTTTTCAAGCTGTTTTAATATTTTTCACGGCACGGGTTTGAGAGGTAGAACAATGGCGGTACTATGCGGAGTAGATATAGTGGAAATAGACAGGATCAGGCATTCCTTTGATACCAGCGGGGAAAGCTTCAGAAACAGAGTGTTCACTGAAAATGAAATAAATTATTGTGAAGGCAAAAAAGTAGTGAAATATGAGAGCTATGCCGCAAGGTTTGCCGCCAAGGAAGCCGTTTCGAAAGCCTTTGGAACCGGCATCAGCAAAGGCATTAAATGGAGGGATATCGAGATACTCAACGATCCCCAGGGCAAGCCTTATGTCGTACTGTCCGAAAAGGCCCGGGAGCTCTATGAGGAAATGAACGCAAAAGGGCTTTCCTTGAGCTTGTCCCATTGCAAAAGCTATGCGGTTGCATATGCGGTTATCGAGGTTTAGAAGTAAGAACCTGTTTAGTATCTGGGAGTGCCTGAAGATCAGGTGCAAACGATGTTAAACAGGTTCTAAGGGGAGGTCGTTGGTATAAAAAGCGTTAAATTGCTTCATTGCGCAGATATTCATCTCGATATGCCGTTTACGTCTCTTGGGAATGTCGAAGGGAAGGCTGCACAGCGAAGAAATGAGATAAAGGAAGCCTTTCATAGAATCATTGATCTTGCAGTAAGGGAGAAAGTTGATTTTTTGCTGATTTGCGGCGATCTGTATGAGCACGGGTATGTAAAGAAATCGACTATTAATTTTGTAAATGAAGAATTTGGGAGAATTCAAAACACCCGGGTGATCCTCTTGCCGGGCAATCATGATCCCTATCTTCCTGCATCCGCTTACAGGACCATTCAATGGCCGGATAATGTATATATTCTGGCCGAAGGCAAGGAACTGCTGGAGTTTGAAGAGCAAAGCGTAAGCATATACGGCAGTCTTAACCCTTCTCTCCGGTCAAAAAAGGCGTCTACCATCGACATCTTGATGCTTCATGGAACCTTGAATATGAGTGTTGCAAAAAATGCATTCAATCCTTTCACAAGCGAGGAATTGGATAAGTACGGGATGGATTATATCGCCCTGGGGCATTTCCACAACCGGTTCGAAACAAAAGGCAAGATGCGGACCGCCTTCAATCCCGGCAGCCCAGAGCCCCTGGGCTTTGACGAAGAAGGGGACCATGGCGTTTTTATAACGGAGATTTTTCAGGAGGAAGATGGGACAAGGCGCGCGGATGCAAGATTTGTTTCAATGAATATAAGAAATTACCGGAATATCGATGTGAATTGTGAGGGCTGCGGCAGTGATGAAAGAACTGCCTCAATCCTAGCAGCCGTAATGAAAGAAGCCGGCGGCAGCAATGATTTATTCAGCATTACCCTCAAAGGGACGGTGGAGAAAGGCTATAAAGCGGATATTGGAAGGCTGGAAGCCATTCTGGCACGGGAGTGTTTTTTTGTTCGGATAAAGGATACTACGTCGCCGGGATACGATCTGGATGAAATTGTAAGAGAGCCGGGCATTCGGGGGTTATTTGTTAAAAAGATGCTTGAGAGAATACGGCAAGCGGAATTGTCCGGAGACGAGACAGACAGAGCGCTGGCACAGGAAGCGCTTTATTACGGCATACAGGCGATGGAGCAGGGCGGGCTATGTTTATAGAACAGTTGATGATCAAAGGCTTTGGAAAGCTGTCCGGAGTTTCGGTAAAGCTTGAAAAAGGCTTTACTATAATTTATGGCGGTAATGAGTCAGGTAAGACCACGCTGCAATGGTTTATCAAAGGAATGCTCTATGGCCTCAAAGGCGGAAGAGCGTCCAAAGAAGGCTTGCCGGCGCCTTTGAAGCGGTATAAGCCCTGGTCCGGCAACGAGTATGGCGGAAGCCTGCAGTATATGCTGGATAACGGCAGTTCCTACCGGGTTGACAGGGATTTCGAGCGCAGCACGGCTGCGGTTTATGATTCCAGCTACAATAATATTACAGGGAGCTTTGATTCCGGCAAGGACAGGGGATTGAGCTTTGCCGACAGGCACCTGGGGCTCAATGAGCTTTGCTTTGATAAAACTGTTTTAATCAGGCAGATGGAGACAAGACTGGACGGTGACGGCAGCCAGGAGCTTGTGAGCCGGCTGGTGAACTTGAACCAGACCGGGCAGGAGGACCTTTCCTTTAAAAAGGCTTCCGATGCTTTGCGGGAAGCGCTAAAGAAGCATATCGGCACCGACAGGACCACGACGCAGCCGGTAGATAAAATTGACGCAAGGCTTGCCCAGTTGAAGGAAGACAGAAAAAAACTGGCAGAAAAAAGGAATCTGCAATTGTCCAATCACAATGAACTGCAGGAGCTGATACTTTCAGAAGGCAGGCTGAAAAAAAGAAAAGCCTATCTGGATAGGATCAAGAGAATCATTGACGGCAGGAGGCAGTTGGAGGAAGCAGGGGTACGGCTTTCAAAGCTTTCCGGCGCCGCCCCGAAGCTGGAGAAGGCCCAAAAGGAGCTTTTGGCAGCAGAGGCGGAGCTTAAGAGGCTTCAGGAAGTTAAGAACTCTCCCGTTGCAGGAGAAAGCTTAAGAAGAGTCCGGAACCGCGGAGCCGGGGGTAAATCAAACCGGATTGCCGTTTTACTGCTGTTAATGGCAGCAGGGGCTGCTGTTTTACCGGCCATACGCTATAACCCTCTATGGTTTATAGCGGCAGCGGTGTTGATAATTGCCGCTATAGCAGCGGGAGTGCATGCAAAAAGGAATGGTAAAAGCAAAGAGCCAATGCAGCATTTACAGGAGGACACCAATAGCCATTTGCAGCAATATGAGCAAATAATGAACAGGGTAATAGAGTTCACCAGAAATTTTAAGGATGCTTGCAGTGAAATTTCAATTGCAGCAGGAATACAGATTGAAGGGACGGCAGGGCTGGAAGCGGCAGTTCAGGAAAAGTCGGGTGCAATTGACGCATTGGAAGGACAGCTTCAGACCGGAATCAATGACGCCCTATCCGCCGGCGCCGATTATGAGTCCGGATTCTTTGCAGTTACCGGGCTGAGGGATATTATTTCCCATTCAAATCCGGAATGGTTAAAGGATTCATGGGAGTATGAAATGGAGAGCCTCAATGAGCAGTTGGTGCAAACAGCACTGAAAATGAAGGAGTACGAGACGCTGCTAAGAGGGTTTCAGGAAGATGGAGAGGAGCTTCAGGGCACAGAGGAAGAAATTGCGGCCCTGGAGCTAAGAAAGGCAGAACTGGAGAGGACCGGCGCCGCTTTGCGGCTGGCCCTGGAGGTGATGACAGAAGCCAGCCAGGAAATACAATGGAGCTTTGCCCCTGTGCTGAATTCCGGTATGAGCCGGATTATCGCAGGAATTACCGGCGGTCGGTATCAGGACCTTAGGGCCGACGATTCCCTTTCACTGAATACACTGTCGCCGGAAGCCGGTCATATAAAAGGCGTCATGGCTTTAAGCGGAGGGACGGCGGACCAGATGTACCTGTCCCTGAGGCTGGCGTTGTCGGATTTGCTTTCAAGCGGAAAGGAAAGCCTGCCGCTGCTGCTGGATGAAGTTTTTGCACAATATGACGACATAAGAACGCAAAAGACGATGGAATATTTGTTTAATGAGTTTTTGGACAGGCAGGTTATCCTTTTTACCTGTAAAGAGAGAGAAGTAGAGACGGCCCTTAAGGTGACGGGTGGCAGGGTTAATGTGATCAAGCTGTGAGCGGTGGCGGTGCGGCGATCTCAAAACAAGAGTTGCTTATGATAAATAGTGGAACAGGAGATGGTAGTGGATGTCCAGAAGGATTGCCGGTTTATGCATACTATTGATGATAGGCTTTGTTGGCTGTGATACAGCTTCGCGAGAAGTGTCAGGAAGCAATGCCGAAAAAGGCCGGCAATTTGCTGCTTCCATCTCCGCAGAGGACGAGGTGGATGGAATTCCTGTAAATGAGAGGGCGGCAGTTGTCACGGATATGGTGGTGGATGTCTTTTCCGAAGCGGATGTAAGGTCTCAGCGCATAACTCAGGTATTTTACAATCAAGCGGTAAGCATTTTATCGGAGGAGGATGGCAGTTGGACCAGGATTAAAGCTGTAGACGGTACTTTGGGATGGGTAAGGACGAAGTTTATTGATAAAAACATTTCAAGCGTCAGCGGAAGGTCCTATACCCATAAAATTATTGTTACCGCCAAGGAGAAAAGTATTTTTTCCGATCCGTCGGGAGGTATAACCCTCAAGGATGCAGTCATGGGCGCCGTTTTTTATTCTTTCAACAATTCCGACAATGCGTATGAGGTATACCTGCCGGGGGACATGACCGGCTGGCTTAGAGGGAGCGGAATTATTCATGTAGGCCTTGGTGCAGGCGTACCCATCACCGCGGGGGAAGATTTTGCCGCGTCCGCGCTGAAGTTCAAAGGTACCAGCTATCTCCTCAACGGGTTGAGTTCATTGGGGATAGACTCTCCGGGAATCATCTATCTGTGTTCAAAAATTAATGGTGTAAATATGCCAAGAGCTTTAAAAGACCAGATAAATCGTGGCGATGAAATAGCGCTTGACAGTATTAATACCGGAGACATCGTTTTTCTAAGTGAAACAGAGGACAAGAACGATATCTCCGGAGCAGGCATATGTATGGGGAACGGCCAGTATATCCACGCCAGCAGAAACTCGGGCTATGTCAGACTGGAAGGCTTGAATGAAAACGGCAGCGACGGGAAACCGGTCTTTGCAAGAAGGATATTCCGCTGACCGGATAGGCTTTCGATCAGTTCGGCGATGGCCTCGCTTGCTTTTGGCTTCGCCAGGTACTCCGCCATTTCACGCATATGCTTAAGCCTCAGAGGATTGTCAAGGACCTGGCAGAAGAGGCTGTCAAGATCTTCATTACTGAAAATGCTTGCGGCAGCGCCAGTGTTGGTCAAAAAGCGGGCATTTCTTTCCTCCTGGCCCGGAAGCGGCGACATAATCAAAAGGGGCAGTTTTTTGACCAGGGCCTCGGAGATGGTAACCCCGCCGGGCTTGGTAATGAGAATATCCGACACATCCATCAAATCGGATATGCGGTTGGTATATCCCAGGATCTTCGTGTCTTTTTCCGAATGCTCCGCAATTATTCTGAGTTCCTTTTCCAGCTTTTTATTATGACCTGCTACGGCGATGACCTGAATATCTCTGCTGCATTTGAGCAGGGATACAAAAACATCTTTGAATTCTCCAAAACCGAGGCTTCCGCCCATGACAAGCATCGTGAGCTTATTCTTGAGACCCAGTTCATGTGCCAATTGAAAGCGGTCCTTTTTTTTGAGGAAAACCTGCGCTACAGGGATGCCGAGGGTATAAATCCTTTCCCTGGGCATGCCGGCCTTGATCATGTCATTTTTTATGTATTCGTGGGCAACGATGAAGGCGTCTACGCCGTCCAGCTTCCAGAAAAGATGGTTGACAAAGTCTGTGACGATGCCGATGACTGGGATGGTCACAATGCCCTTTTGCTTCAGGCTGGAAAGCATTTGAAGCGGAAAGGTGTGGGTGCATACGATGACAGAAGGTGCGTATTCGGAAATAAAATCAACAAGTTTCACAGCCATAAGCTTGTTGAAGGTTTTTGTAATATCCGTGATATTTTCACCGTTTTCAGAAAGCTTATAGAATGTGCCGTATATATGGGGCGTGTTTTTCACCGTACTCAGATAGGTGCCCACAACCAGTCTGTCGATCATGGGGCTTATGTGCTTCAGGGTGTCCACGACCTGTCCGGTAAAGCCGGGATACTTCAGTTCCATTATTTCCATAACAGCCTCTGCAGCCTTAGCGTGTCCTCCGCCTGTGGATGCAGATAGAAACAAAACTTTCATTCTTTTTGTGAACCTCCGTTTTTGGGCAATAAATCTACTAAGATTATTGGTCGTTTAGAGTACTATTATAACACAAATCTTCAAATATACTACAGCGAAAACTGCGATTGAATCTTTTGAGATTCGCACGGTTGACATTTTGGTCTAATGGCATTAAACTAATGATAGGGTTTAATATCATTAGACTTGGAGGCGATGGCATGGAAGACTACAAATTAGGCGTCATGGAAACAAAATTCGCCGAGCTGATGTGGGATAATGAGCCCATATCCTCCGGCGAGCTGGTAAAGCGCTGCGAAAAGGAGCTGACCTGGAAGAAGTCAACGACATACACGATGCTGCGCCGGCTTATCGACCGCGGTATCTTCCAGAATAAAGACGGGATGGTTTCTTCTCTTATAAGCAGGCAGGAGTTTTCCGCCCTGCAGAGCGAAAAGTTCGTGGAGGAGACCTTCGGCGGGTCGCTGCCGCAGTTTCTGGCGGCGTTCACGATGCGCAAGAAGCTGTCCGATAGTGAAATCAATGAGCTACAAAAGCTCATCGATGAGAAGCGGGGTGAATTCTGATGTGGACCTATACGCTGCTGCCTAAAATCCTGAATATGAGCCTGACTGCAAGCATTGTCATCGTTATCGTGCTGCTCGCGCGTCTGTTGCTGCGGAAGTCGCCGAAGGTATTTTCTTATGCACTCTGGGCTGTAGTTTTATTCCGGCTCCTTTGCCCCGTGTCCTTTTCAACGGAATTCTCGCTGTTCGGTCTTTTCAATACGCCCGCCGTGACAGTAAGCGACGGCGGCGCCTACAGCAGCATGACCTATATCCCCAGCGATATTGTCCCTACGGAATACCCTCGGGTGGATTTGCCGCTTCCGGGCGATCGCGAGGCTATAAACGAAACCCTGCCCCAGGGCAAGGAGCAGACCGGCGCCGACCCGCTTAAATTCCCGATGTCAGCCGCTACCATGCTCTGGCTGCTCGGCATCATGGGGATGTTAATCTACTGTGCGGTAGCTTTGATGAAGTTACATAGAAAACTCGTCGGCTCGGTACGGCTGCGGGATAACATCTATCTTGCCGACCACATCGCAACGCCCTTTGTCATAGGTTTATTCCGGCCTAAAATCTATCTGCCGTCGGCCATATCGGTCGAGGAGCAGGATTATATCCTCCTGCACGAGCAGACGCATATCAAACGGCTTGACCATATCGTTAAGATGATTGCCTTTCTCGCGCTTGCAATGCATTGGTTCAATCCGCTGGTTTGGGTGGCATTTGTCTGCGCTGTCAAGGACATGGAGATGTCCTGTGACGAGCGTGTCCTGAAACAAATGGGCGGTGAGATTAAGACGGCGTATTCCACATCTTTGCTTTCCCTTGCGGCGGGACGGAGACTTATTAACGGCAGCCCGCTGGCGTTTGGCGAGGGGAACATCAAGGGACGTATCAAGAATATTATGAAATTCAAGAAGCCTGCGGTTTGGATGGTCATAGCTGCGGTTATTGCGTGTATCGCCGTTACCTTGCTCCTGTTGGCGAACCCGGCAAAATCGTTGGAACTTCCGGAGGCAGCCTCTGTACTTTCCATGGACATGGAGCAATTTACCGAATACGAAACCCTTGGGGCCGTTGCTATAACTGACAGCAGCAAGGTTGAAACCGTACTGTCCGCTCTTTCTGGAGCAAGAGAAACGTTGCAGCAATCTGTAAACGATTATCCGGTACAGAACAACTATCTCATCGTCAGGCTTAACCTTGCGGGGGAGCGAAGGACGCTGTGCCTCTATGCTGAGGGAAATACGTACTATATTGAGGAGCCGTATGCCGGGATATATCGAAGCGATAGGAACGCAAGCGCTGCAATATACAAAATCTATACCGGTTCCGGCCGTATAGGCAATTTGCCGAATACCGGCGGTATAAACGATTTGCCGGAACAAATCGCGGAAGCCGATGGCACGCCGGAAGCGACAAATAATTCGGTCTTTGACAGGGTAAAAATAACATTTCCTTCCGGGACTAATGGGAGTAAATCGGCAGATGAATTTGAGACAACTGCTTCAAAGATTGTGGCATATGTCGATTCAACAATCCGGAATAGGCAACCGACTGAAAAAACGGTAGATTTAAATAAAAACTATATCAATAAATACATTATACAACTAACCAATGATGTCGGCGGATCTAGCTACAGTCTTTATTATGATACGCTGTATAACAAAGCCTATATTGTGGGAGACGGAGGCCTTTCCGAAACGAATACCAATTTTGCCCGTTATGTCGATTCACTTCTGGAGAATACAGCCATCAAGATTGCGATAGATAATACTGACGCCGCAGCTCTGTTTAAGAAATATGGATGGGCGCTTGATTATCAGATAAGTGCGATGAATAACAAGCTCAATAATATAACTGTCCTGACCGGTTTCAATCCGAATGCATATTACTTCGCATATAATAATGTTCTATCAACGGATATCGGCTTGGACATGAGCGGATATTCCAACTCTGCAAATATTGATGTTGAAATTTATAGAATTAACGAGAGTATGCCGCAGGAGTTTTATCCGATACAGAATTGCAGGGGTATTGTAGTAAAGGAGAATGGTAAAATCATCGGAGCGTTCATCAGCGCCGGACGGCACAGCACTTTTAATGCCTGCAGTCTGAAGGGCAACAACTTTGAAAAGGCGGCAGGGCAAACGCTTGACGGATGGCTTGCAGAAAGAGTTCAAGGAGATACCACTGATGAAAAGCTTTCAAAACTGGAACCTGAGCAGATAATCAAAGAATATTTCACCGCGCTGAATGAAAAAGACGTACAGACAGCGAAAGGCTGCATCTCGAAAAAGACGTTGTTGGGTAACCTAACCTCAAACATGCCGAACGATGAATTATTTAATGAGGGGTATGGTCTGTTATTAAAAGATTCTGACTTTAGCAACCTGAGGTCTGCGAAGCTTATAGAAGCCAAGTTGATCAATGAACCCGATAAAAGCACCAAGACTTTCGGAATAACAGTAGACCTTCAGTACGACAAGGTGATATCCATCGGCAGCGGGGAGCAGCCATGGGATTGCAGCATGGTCTATGAATCTCCTCAGACGGGATGGAAAATAGAAGGCTTTGGACATTAGAGATTATAGCAATGCAGAATAAGAAATCAGACATCTACCCACATAATTGTGAATGGATGTCTGATTTTCTTATGCCCCGTAAAGTGCATCAAAAAAATTTCCTCCACCTGTGCAGATAGCGGATACCGAGTTGGTGTTCAGACGATGGGCAAATAAATTTTTTCTCAAGTGAAAAAATTTATTTGAATTAGGTTGTTATAAAATGGGCTTTTCGCTGGAATGCCAGGAATAATTTTTTGGAAAAAACAAAGAATATTTCTCAACATTGTTTTTATGCAAGTTGGCTAATTCTCAGGTATTTAAGGAGGAGGCATTTTGAAAAACATAAAAGTGCTTTTGGCTGCCACGGTGATCTTGTCGCTTATTTGCATATCGGTTTATGAAGGCGCCGGATTTCTGGCGGGACTGCCGAATTCGGGAGATGTATACGGGCAAAGCGACGAGGCTGGAGATGTACAGCTGCTGGCAAGGGCGATTAACGGTGAAGCACGCGGAGAACCTTATGAAGGCCAGGTGGCAGTCGGCGCTGTCATTCTTAACCGGACGAAAGATTCCAGATTTCCAAAAACCATCGCGGGAGTGATTTATCAGCCCGGGGCCTTTACCGCGGTAGACGATGGGCAGATCAATGTCGCTATAGACAGCAGCTCTTCTGTGGTAAAAGCTGCAAGGGACGCCATGAACGGCTTTGACCCTACCGATGGCGCAGTATATTATTGGAATCCTGCAACGGCAACCAGTTCGTGGATCTGGAGCAGGCAGATCGTGAAAAAGATCGGGAAGCATTACTTCGGGAAATAGGAGGGACTACCTTGGGTATAAGAGAAAAATTACTGGATTTTAAAAGAAGACTCTCAGATAGAAAAATGTACAGCATTGTCGTCGTTATTATTGCTGCGGTGGCCATATTCGGCATCTATCAGTACAAGCACGCGGCAAATCTGAGACAGGAGCTGGACAATCAGTATAATCGGGCCTTCTATGATATGGTCGGTTATGTGCAGAACGTTCAAACGCTGCTGGCAAAATCGATGATCACCGGCACCCCTGCCAGGACGGCCACAACTCTCCAGGAGGCCTGGAGGCAATCCAACCTTGCGCAGACAAATCTTGGGCAGCTGCCGGTTTCGCAGCCTGTACTGGCCAATACATCCAAGTTCCTGACGCAGGTGGGGGATTTGAGCAATGCGTTGAACAACCAGAATGTCAAGGGAAAGTCCTTGAGCTCCGATCAATACAAAACCCTTGAGAAGCTTTACAATTACTCGGTGACACTGGGAAAAAACCTAGGAAATCTTCAAAACCAGCTGGCAAACGGAAGGCTGAGATGGGGTGAGCTTGCAGACAAAGGCACAAAGCTGTTTAAGAAAACATCCGCCAATGCTTCCATGAAGCAGCTTCAGGCGGTTGACAAAACTTTTCAGGATTATCCAAGGCTCATTTACGACGGACCTTTTTCGGACCATATGACGTCAGAAGAGCCCAAAGGCCTTACTGGAAACGAAATGAGCCAGGAAGAGGCAAAAAAGAGCGTAACCGAATTTATTGGCAAGGAAAGAATAAAGGAAATTAAGGACGCAGGCAAAAATGATTCGGGTCCCATGAAAACATACAGCTATACCGTGAGCTTAAAAGACAAGCCTGAAGATCAAAAAATCAATATCGGTGTGACAAAGAAGGGCGGACATATTTACTGGATGCTTTATAACAGGCCGGTAAAAGAAAAGAAGCTGAACATGGACGAAGCAAAGAAAAAAGGCCTGGAATTCCTGGAGAGCAAGGGCTACAAGGATATGATCGACACCTATTATCTGACCGAAGACAATACGGCAACGATAAATTATGCCTACCGGCAGGAAAATGTTGTGGCGTATCCGGACCTGATAAAGGTCAAGGTAGCTCTTGACACAGGCGAGGTCACAGGCTTTGAAGCGAAGGCATATATAGCGGCACACACCAAGCGGGATATTCCCAAGCCGGCTATATCAGTGGAAGAGGCAAAGAAGAAGATCAGCAGCCATATGGAAGTTATGAGTTCGGGGCTTGCAATTATCCCGACAAACCACAAATCGGAGATTTTCTGCTATGAGTTCAAGGGTAAGCTGAACAAGAATGATTTCCTCGTTTATATCAACGCCAAGACCGGGGAGGAAGAAGATATCCTCATGATTGTGAACACACCCAATGGAATACTGACGATGTAGCTTTCCTGCTATTGCGGTATATAAGGAAGAATTACAAAGTAACACGGAAACGGATTCCGGTGTGCTGTAGGGGCGGGTTTTCATGCCCGCCCGTGCGGCTTCCATGCGACAGGTGACGGTTCTCTTGTGAACTCTTTGCAGTTTTTTATCCTACAAAGAGTTGTTTCACAGCTATGACAAATGTGGCCATCTCTTATGCTAGTGCAATCATAAACCTCTTTATCACTGTAAAGCAAAATGGGTGGGCATGGCTGCGAATAAATGCGTCATGTGGAGTCATGGCTGCAGACTGTTTGTCCAGGCGAAGTTCGAATGCGGGCCCCAGAGGAATACCCGTAACACTTCGGCACGGACGCCGAAGACGCTTGTCTTGAGCCAGGGAGGGCGAATGACAAGCGCCCGCATTGGGACGAGCCTGGACATTACAGCCTGCCCATGACGGAGCTTGATGCAGGGATTTGCAGTCATGTCCGCCCATTCCCCTGAAAGTCAGCAGGATCCCTTTCTAGCCCAGAATAGTACCTTGAAGTTGAGATTGCCGCGCTTTACTGCATTTGCTCTTGTTAGTAAAAATTCAAAATCAAAGCAGTCCATTGACATTTCTGAATAAGTAAATAAACTAGAAGACTGACACTCTAGACAATTCGAATTACAAATGATATAAATCGATTATTGCGAATATTGATGTGTAAAATACGCTGTGCTATACTCCAGTTAAACTAACCGGAGAACCATGTCCGGAAGAGAGGCGGCAGGTGAGTTTACCATGCTTGGAGAAATCTATAAATTCAAGGATTGCAGAACAAAAAGAGTCTCAAGCTTTGATAAAACCGGCGGAAATCAGGATTTCATCAAATTTTCGCCCGGCGAGACCAAAGCCATTGCAGAAATAAGCGACGCGGGAATAATCAAACATATTTGGGTGACAATTGCCTGCAATGACCCCATGTTCCGAAGAAACATAATCCTCCGCATGTACTGGGACGGCGAGGAAAATCCAAGTGTGGAAAGCCCTATCGGGGATTTCTTCGGACAGGGCTGGGGGGAGAATTACAATTTTATCTCTTTGCCCATTGCCGCGGCTCCTGCCCAGGGAAAAGCCTTCAACTGTTATTTTCCGATGCCCTTTGGCGCCGGCGCCGTTATTACAATCGAAAACCAGTCTGAATACACGATCGACAGCTTTTTTTTCAATATTGATTATGAAATACATCCCTCAATTGCTGAGGATGCAGGCAGGTTCCATGCATGGTGGAACCGGGAGATTACCCTGCCCGAAAACGACATGGAAAACGAGTGGGCTTTATTCAAGGAAGATTATAAGAATCCCGGCAATGCAAGCAATTATGTATTCGCGGATATTGTGGGAAAGGGCTCCTTTGCCGGGATCAACTATTATGTCGATAACCCGGGGCCTATGTGGTATGGCGAAGGCGACGACATGTGGATGATTGACGGCGAGGATTGGCCCGGTTCTCTCCATGGCACCGGCACCGAAGACTTTTTCAATTCTGCCTGGTGTCCCACGGAGATTTACCAGCATCCTTATTTCGGCTACGCCAGGGTGACCAACAAGCTGGGCTGGATGGGCAGAACCCACTGCTACCGCTTCTTTATACAGGATCCCGTTTATTTTACTAAATCGCTGCATGCCAGCATAGAGCACGGACATGCAAACAATCTGACGCTGGACATTGCCACCGTTGCATACTGGTATCAGGAAGAGCCCCATAAGCCTTACCCTGCAATTCCGGAAAGGGATAAAAGACAAAACCTGCCTGAGATATGGGCGACGGATATCCACCGATGGAGGCATGCCTGGAGGGAATCCATGGGCAGCGGAAAGCTCTGGGGAAATGAAAAACCTTAAGGAGGGGATTTATGAAAGCCAATGAGATTTTGAACCATTTTTTATCCCTTGCGGACTGGTTTGACAAGACCGCAACCGTTGACCGGATTATCATGGGAGATCCCCAAAAGGATGTAAATAAAATTCTGGTCACATGGATGAGCACGCTTCAAGCTGTTGAATACGCTGTTGAGCACGGCTTTGATATGATTATGACCCATGAGCCTACCTTCTGGATCCATTCGCACGAACTGGAGAATATGAAGGACTGGGAAGCGGATCATGTAAAACGGAAAGCAGCAGAGGAAAAGAAAAGACTGATCGAAGAGAACGGGATTGTCATAGTGCGTAATCATGATGTGTGGGATAGGATGCCCGATTTAGGAATACCGTGGGCCCTGGCAGATTTCCTGGGATTTAAGGGAATGCCATGCGCTGTCGGAGAAGAGGGCTTCCAGCATAGATATGATATGGAGCCTGTCAAGCTTGGGGTATTTGCCAAAAAGATGGCATCCAGGCTGGCTTTGCTCGGGGAGCCCCAAATACAGGTTTTTGGCGATCTTGAAAAGGAAGTGTCAAGGATAGGCATAGGGACAGGCTGCTGCTGTAAATTGGATACCTTCAGCAAGATGGGCTGCGATGCTGCCTTCGTATGCGACGATGGAATCTGGTATTGGCAGGACATCACCTGGGCACTGGAGGCCGGTTATCCCATCCTCCGGATAAACCATGGGACCTCCGAAGAACCGGGAATGATCACCCTTGCAGAATATATAAACAACAACCTGCAGGGGATAAGCGCCCAGTATCTGCCCCATATATCCGGAATCAATATGATCGGATGACCGGGTTTGGAATATGATTTGCTGTATATTACTTTGTGCTTTGAGCACGGTGAAAGGAATGTATTTTGAATGCAAAACAGATATGGTTACTTCAATGAAGAGGGAAACGAGTTTACGATAACCAACCCCGAGACGCCGCGGGCTTTTGATAATTTTCTCTGGAATCAAGCCATCTTTTCAAATGTTCAGCAAACAGGCGTAGGGTACTGTGATTACCAGGTAGACGGTAACGAGGCTGTACAGCTGCTTACAGGCAATGGCAGGATTTGCGACTTTGATATGTTCGGCCGCGATAACCTCATGAGCAGGCTGGTCTACATCCGCGATAATGAAACGGGCGATTTTTGGAATGTAAACTGGGAGCCGGTAAGAAAGAAATACGATCACTATGAATGTACTCACGGATTGGGATATACAGTCATACGGAGTGAAGTAAATGGAATTGCGTCGGAGTTCAGAATTTTTATCCCCAAGGGTAAAGATCCGGTGGAGCTCTGGACACTGAAAACACTGAATACCACATCAAGAAAACGGGATTTGTCCGTTTTCGTATATAATCAGTTTCAATTCAGGTACAAATGGGGCTTTGACAGTTACGGCGACATGCTGTTCCGGTCGGTGAGGCTCAGCAGGGAGCAAAATGCCGTAGTCGCGGACAAACATCCGCACCGAAAGCCCCATTGCTATCTTACGGGATTTTTAACTTCGGACGAATATATAAAGGCCTATGATGGCACCCGGGATGCTTTTGTGGGCATGTACAGCACGCTGCAGGAGCCTCAGGCTGTGGTAAACGGCCGGTGTACAAACACTCCGGGCTCTTCTGACGCCACCATCGGTGCGGTTCAATATGATCTGGAACTGGAAAGCGGCAAGGAAAAAGAAATTTCACTGCTTCTGGGCGCCACGGACAAAGAGGAAAACATTGCCCTTTTCAAAGAAAAGTATTTGGGTAATTATGAGAAATATTTCTGTGAATTGAAAGAAGATAAACAACGGATGACTGCCGGTGTCCGGGTGAAAACTCCGGATGAACACCTCGACAGGCTGTTGAACAACTGGATAAAACAGCAGGCTTCGTTTGGCGCCGCCTGGTGCAGGTGGGGCTGGAACGGCTACCGGGATATTGTTCAGCACGGCTATGGAGTCTCGTCTCTGGAGCCTGCCAGGACAGGGGAGATTCTCAGAGAAGCGCTGCAATATCAATACAGCAGCGGCCTCGCCCTTCGCGGCTGGAACCCCGTTGACGAAAAAGCCTACTCCGACAGTGCTCTCTGGCTGGTATTTACACTGACGGCCTACCTTAAGGAAACGGGCGATTTCAAAATCCTGGCGGAGGAGATCCCTTTTTATGACGGTGGCAGCGCAACTGTTCTGGGGCATATTGAGCGGGCCCTGGACTTTCTGGAAAACAACAAGGGCATCCACGAGCTGTGCCTCATCAAGTTCGGGGATTGGAACGATTCATTGACCGCCGTGGGCAAGGAAGGCCGGGGCGAAAGTGTCTGGCTCAGTGAAGCCTATGCGGAAGCCTTACAGCAGATGACAGAGCTCTATGCCCGGCTTGGTACGGAAGAAAAAGTGAAGGATTGCCGGCTACGGTATCAAAGGATCAAGGCTGCAGTAAACGGGACTGCCTGGGATGGCGGATGGTATAACCGTTGTTTTGACGATAGTGGTAAACCTGTGGGTTCCAATGCCAGTGCCCAGGGGAAAATTTTCATAGAAGCCCAGGCATGGGCCATGATCTCCGGTATAGCGGACCGGGAGAGGGCTGAAAAGCTCTTGCAGTCCTGTGATGAGCTGCTGCTGACAAATGCAGGGTATAGACTGCTGTCTCCTGTTTTTACCCGGCCCGATGACAATATCGGCCGAATCAGCTGCCTTGAACCCGGTATTTGTGAAAACGGTACGATCTATTCCCACTGCAATGCCTGGATGATCCTGGGGCTTCTGAGGCTGGGCAAAGCGGAAAAGGCCTATGAGCTGTTCAAACGGATTACACCCGGATATTTCAAGGATGAAGAGGATCCCAAGCGGAAGTGCCCGCCCTATGTTTATGCGAACTGCTACTATGGTCCGGACCACAGGAATAATGCCTTTCAAATGGAATTTACCTGGATTACGGGGTCGATTGCCTGGTATAACAATCTTCTGGTGAATGATTTCCTCGGTGTCAAGCCGGATTATGACGGATTGCGGGTAGCGCCGTGCATTCCACCGGAATGGCAGGAATATACTGTAGAAAGAAGATTCAGAAATGCGGTTTACACCATTAATGTCAAAAACCCCTACGGCCTGCAGCAAGGGAAGCCCGGAATAAAGGTCGACGGCGTCAGTATTGACGGCAATCTTTTACCGGCCTTCAATGATGGCGGTATGCACAATGTCGAGATCATAGTAGAGCGAGGTTAGAACGATGAGTTTTCAAAATAGTCTATGCAGTAAAGCAGAAAAATTTAAGGCGTTTTTCGAAGACAAAAGTCCGGGGCAGATCCTCGTTTTAATTTCACCCTATACCTTCCCCATAGACTATGCGGGGCATGGGTTTGAAGAAAGGCCTCTGAGCTTCTGGGATTTCGAAAGGGATATCGACAGCTTCATGGAGGACAGAATTGCCAAGCTGCGGTTTTTCAGCGAGTATACCAAAGACCTTGACAATGATTACATACCCTCCATTTCCGGAGGCCTTGGGATCGGTGTAGACAGCGCGTATCTGTCGGGAGCCGAAGTTATTTTCGGGGAGGAAACCAGCTGGGTGCACCCGGTGATTAATGACTGGGAAGATATGAAAAATCTTCGGATGGATGAGTCAAACCAGTGGTTTCAGCTTTTAAAGCACATGACGAAAGTAAGCGTCGAGATGTGTGACGGTGATTATTTCACCGGCACTTTTCCCCATTTATCGCCTACCGACATGGCCAATGCACTGAGAGGGAACCAGATATTCTACGATTACTATGATTATCCGGAGAAAGTCCATGAATTGATGCAGATCAGTTCCGAAGCAATCTTGTGGCTTGAAAGGGAGCTGCGCAAAATAACACAGCCCATCATGGGCGGGACAGTCACAGCAAACATGTGGTTCCCGGGGGAAGCTCCGTTTTTCTCCGAGGATGTAGCCGACCTTTGTTCACCTGACATTTACAAGGAATTCGGCTTCAAGCACACGCAAAATGTGATCGACGCAATCGGCGGCGCTTATATACACCATCATGCAAAAGGCTTGCATGTGCACAAGGAAATAGCGAAATTAAGTGGCCTCAAAACCTTGGAAATAAGCTGGGACCCAAATTGTCCCAGACCCATCGACCGGATGGCAGAGGTCTACGGAGATTCCAACGGCGTACCGCTGATGACACGCTGTACCGCGGCAGATGTTTATGACAGAATTGAGGAGATGAAAAAAGGCAGGCTCATTTTGATGCTGAACATCAAAAGCCTGGAAGAGGGCCGGGAGGTTATGAAGTTTATCCGCAAGCATTCTAGGATATGAGCGGACGTAGAGATTATATGGTTTCATAAAAATATTCATGTCCTCATGGGATAACATAAACCCAGATCATCTCAACTGTTAAATCATTATGCAAAAAACGGGGGAATGAGAAAATGGCGTATTCAGATATTATTGCTATACCCGATCATGTAATTATTCAAGGTAATTCCGGATGGGTGCCGATGGAAAGAGGCAATGACGGTCACTGGCATGGAAAAGGCGTGGATGTTGAGACCGCAAAAGAAGAAGAACAGCTGTTAATCATGCTATATTCGGGGAAAACGCCCATAAAACGGATTATACTGAAATGGAGGGCAGATCTATCTCACGGGACACAATTGCTGGGCGACCATTGGGAAAGAGGCTATGGCGACCTGGAGTGGAGAGGGATAGTACCCGAGCGGGTCATGCCATGGTATTTTCTTTTAAATGATGGAAAGGCCACTCATGGATACGGTGTAATGACACAGCCCAATGCCATGTGCTTCTGGATGGCGGACACCAAATATATGACCTTGTGCCTTGATGTGCGGTGCGGCGGAGAAGGAGTTATCCTTGGCAGCAGGACTCTTCACGGCGCTTCAGTCATCGCGCGGAAGGGAAATGAAAATGAAACTCCCTTTGAAGCAGCTGCAGCATTCTGCAAATTGATGTGTCCGAATCCTTTGCAGCCGAAGCAGCCTGTTTATGGAGGAAACAACTGGTATTATGCATATGGCAGCAGTTCCCATGAACAAATCCTCAGAGACGCGGAGTTGATTGCATCTTTGTCGCCTTCTAACGATAACCGTCCTTTTATGGTAATTGACGACGGATGGCAGCTATGCCATACGAAAGCATGCAACGGCGGGCCATGGTCATTCGGGAATTATTTGTTCCCCGATATGCAAAGGCTTGCAGGACAGATGAAAGTGGAGGGGACGAAGCCCGGGTTGTGGATGCGGCCTTTGATGACCGCCGAAAAGGTGCCCGACAGTTGGCGCCTGCCCGGCAAACGCTTTAAGGCGCCGGAATACGACCAGTATCTGGACCCAAGCCTGCCGGAGGTACTTGATATGGTCAGCCGGGATATCGGCAGGATATCGGCATGGGGTTACAGGCTCGTCAAACATGACTTCAGCACGTATGATCTCCTGGGGCGCTGGGGCTTTGATATGAATTGGGAGCTTACCAACGACGGATGGCATTTCGCCGACAGGACGAAGACCACGGCTGAAATCATCGCCGGACTTTACAGGACTATCCGCGAGGCGGCAGGAAACATGATGGTGCTCGGCTGTAATACGGTTACCCACATTGCGGCAGGCTTTTTTGAGATTCAGCGTACCGGTGACGATACCAGCGGAGTCCAATGGGAAAGGACCAGAAAAATGGGCATAAATACGCTGGCTTTCAGGATGGGCCAGCACGGGGCTTTCTATGCAGTGGATGCAGATTGTGCGGCAATAACGGATAAAGTGCCCTGGTCTCTGAGTGAACAGTGGCTCCGCCTGCTGTCCCTCAGCGGAACGCCTCTGTTTGTTTCAGCTGCGCCGGAGGCCATGGGAAAGGAACAGGAAGAAGCATTAAAGAAAGCATTTGACGCTGCCTCCAGGCCCCTTCCGCCGGGAGAGCCCCTGGATTGGATGCACTCCACCTGTCCGGCGAAATGGAAGCTGGGGGAGGGTATTATGGAGTTTGATTGGTTCAAGGAGGACGAAATCAGTATCTGATAGGACAGAATTAAATAGAATAGTATCAAGAAAAAAGACTCTCACGCCGGTATGATTAAACATACTGAATTGAGAGTCTTTTTTCTTGGCAGGAACATGGGAAGGATTTTCAGCGGGCGGGGGGACCGAAACGGGTTAAAAAAGCCGTAGAAACATCACAATTTTCACGTTGTATCCGGCATCCCTTTCACTATAATTATATATATAAAGCTTATGCAATGATGATAGATGAAGGGATCAAAGGTAATTTTCATGAACATGGACCTTTTCAAAAATCCGCCGGAGGAATACAGACCGGTTCCCTTTTGGTCATGGAACGATGCGCTGGAGGATGAGGAGCTTGTGAGGCAGATCGGCCTCATGCAGGAACAGGGCTGGGGAGGATTTTTCATGCATTCCCGGGTGGGGCTGGAAACCCCCTATATGTCGGAAGCATGGTTTGACCGGATGGAAACCTGTATTAACGAAGCCGGGAAAAGGAATATGGGCGCCTGGCTATATGATGAAGATAAGTGGCCAAGCGGATATGCCGGGGGTGTAATACCCGAAATGGGCCCTGAATATAGAAGTAAGGCGCTTTTTATGGCGGAAGGCAGCATTCCGCATCCGGAGGAGGATATAAAAATACTGGCGGTTTACTCCATGGTGAAGAATCCCCGGACCGACCGGGGCTGGTTCTTTGTCCCGGCGGCGGGAGAGCCTTTTCACAGTCTCTTGAGGCTGAAGCCTGAAAAACAGCCGGATCCCGCAGGGGATGTGACTTTCCTTTACTTCTATCAGTGGACGGCGCCATTGGGAGATCCGTGGTTTAACGGGAAATCCTATGTTGATTTTTTAAATCCGGAGGTAACGGAGGCCTTTCTGGAGTCTACCCATGAGCGGTATGCTTCGCGCTTCGGAGAACACTTCGGAAGGGCGGTTCCCGGTATCTTTACCGATGAGCCTTTATGCCTTTACCAGGGGTACAGGGGCAGCATTCTCCCGTGGACTTCCAGGCTGCCGGAGCTCTTTTATGCAAGGTACGGCTATGACCTGCTGGAGTATTTGCCCCATCTGTATTATCCGCTAAAGGGCTATGAGAAGGTCCGGTTTGAATACCGTAAACTAATCACGGAGCTTTTCCTTGAAGGCTATACAAAAACCGTATACGCATGGTGTGAAAATAAGGGCTTGAAATTTACGGGCCATTTCATGTGTGAAGATGACCTGGTAAGGAATCTGCACTGGATTGGCAGTCTGCTGCCCCATTACAAATTTATGCATCACCCTGGCATCGACCACCTTGCCCGCCGCGCAAACAATATCATCACCCAGAAGCAGCTGCAGAGCGTGGTTAACCAGTTTGGGAAAACCCGCGCCCTTACCGAGACCTACGGTTGTTCCGGACAGAACAATACGCTGGAAGGGCTCAAATGGATCGCCGACTGGCAGTTTGTAAACGGAGTAAACCTGATCAATCCTCACCTGTCCCTCTATACCATGCGTGGTGAAAGAAAGCGGGATTTTCCTCCCAATCTCTTTTACCAGCAGCCATGGTGGGAATACAACCGGCTGCTGGCCGACTATCAGACCCGGTTGTCTTATGCCCTCAGCCAGGGGGAGCGGGTGATCGATATCCTGGTCCTTCATCCCATTGAAAGCGCGTATATAGCCTATACCCCACTGGACCATGCAGATGCGCAGCTGTTGAATACCGAATTTGAGAAAACACTGTTTATGCTGATGGAAAACCATTACGATTTTGATCTTGGCGACGAATATTTGATGGAAACCGACGGACAGGTGGCAGGTAACCGGCTGCAGATCGGAAAAGCCGCATATGGCACGGTAGTGCTTCCGCCGCTGTTGAATTTACGGAACAGTACCCTTTTGCTGCTGAAGCAGTTTATGGAAAATGGCGGGAAGATCATCGTCTTAAAACACCTTCCTGATTATATCGACGGTCTTCCCGGCGGCAAAACCGTTGAACAATGTCTGAAATCCGCCCATATTGCTGCTTTCCATACATTATTATATACGGTAAAAAGCTGCATCGGCCCGCAGGTAGAAATCACGGAAGCGGACGGCAGCAGCGCCTGTAAAGTGTACTACCATAAAAGAAAAAACGGGAACCGTTATCTGTATTTCTTTGCCAATAACGATACCGACCGCAGTATATGCTGCAATATCCGGTTAAAAGAGGAAGGGGCGGTTTATATCTTGGACCCGTTCCTCGGCGGCAGGCATGCATATCCGGCGGTTTTACAGAAGGGTGCAACAGTACTTGATTACGATATGCCGCCTGCAGGTTCCCTGCTTTTGGAGGTTGATACTGACTGCAGGCCCATGCCCCGGGTTCCGGATATGAATACCGCCCCGGCAAGGTTACATACCTCCGGATGCCGGATGAATATTCCACTGTCCGGAGACTGGAAACTAAACCTCCTGGACGAAAATGCATTGACACTTGATTTCTGCAGTTGCTTGCTGGAAGATGGTAAATTCAGTGAGCCTATGCTCCATCTGGAAGCGCAGGACCGGGTTAAAAAGAGCCGGAAGGACTTTACGCTGCGATACCTTTTTCAGGTCAAAGGCTGGGACGGGTCGGGCGCGCAGCTGGTCATGGAAAGGCCGGATGCTTTTACAGTCCGTGTTAACGGACACCAAGTGTCCTATGGCAGCCAGGGATATTGGAAAGATACCAGCTTTAAAAGGATTCCGATTCCGGGGCTGCTCCGGAACGGCGAGAATATTATCGAGCTGTCCGGGGCCTGGAATGAAAAGCCGGAGGTCGAAGCCTTATACCTCCTGGGCAATTTTAAGGTGGAAGCATTGGAAAACCGGAAATTCTTCCTCGTGCCCGCAGAGGGGTCAACTTTCCGCGAAAACCTTGCGGCAGAAGGGTATCCCTTTTATGCGGGAAGAGTGGAAATTAGCAAAAACGTAATGGTAGACGACTTGAAGGCCGGATACAGATATGTTCTTGAGCTTGGCAGAGTGGATGCTTCAGCGGTAGCAGTGTTTGTAAACGGCGAACCGGCCGGGTGTATGATTTGCAGGGAATACAGGCTTGACATCACCTCCTGGATCCGCCAGGGAAGCAATACACTGACGCTGCGTCTTGCCAACACGCTGCACAACCTACTCGGACCGCACCATGACGTACACGGAGAGGTGGTGCCGTCGGTGGGACCAGGAAGTTTCAAGCGCGGCAGAAACTGGACGGACCTTTACTATTTTGCACCCTTTGGCATAGGGGAAGGAGCCATACGGATACAGGCATAAAAAAGCACCTTTCAAGCAAATCAAAACTATAGACATGGGACTGGTGAATGCGGTGGCAAAAATAATATCTCAAGAAAACATAAGGATTCAGACATCTTTAGAAAAGGGAAAGAAGAGAATTTTCAGCAAGAGGAACCTGATCCTCTATTTAATGATTGCGCCGGCGGTATTGTCCTATCTGGTATTTCATTACATCCCGCTGCCGGGAATCCTGATCGCCTTTACCGATTTCAGGATATCGGGCTTTCAGGGCTGGGTCGGTCTGGACAATTTCCGGTTCATTTTTCGGTTGAATTATTTCTGGCAGGCATTCTTGAATACGTGGGTCTTTGTTTTCTACCAGTATCTCTTTATTTTTCCCGCGCCCATCCTTCTGGCGCTTATGCTGAATGAACTGAGGCTGAAAAGATTTAAAAAGGTCGTCCAGACGGTAAGCACGCTGCCTCATTTTATCTCCTGGGTGGTAATCGCCGGCCTGTGGATTACGCTCTTATCGCCGTCGACGGGGTTTATCAATGAAATCATCAAGCTGTTCGGCGGAGAACCGGTGTACTTTCTTTCAAAGCCGGGCTTGTTTCCTCCCCTGTTTACCGGGATCAGAATCTGGAAGGATGTAGGGTATAGTGCGATAATATATTTGGCAGCACTATCGGGTATTGATCAAGAGCTATACGAAGCGGCTGTTATCGACGGAGCCGGAAGACTCCGGCAAACCTGGCACATCACGCTGCCAGGGATCAAAGGCACCATCCTGGTGCTGCTGGTATTGTCTTTTGCAGGTGTTCTCGGCCTGTTTGAACCGATCTATGTAATGAAAAATCCCATGATCGCATCAACGGCGGAAGTGTTGGATACGTATACCTACGATGTAGGAATCGTGAAAGCAAAATATTCGGTTGCGACGGCGATAGGTCTGTTTAAATCGACCATCTCCCTTGTACTTGTACTGGTATCCAACTTTCTCAGTAAGAAACTGACAGAAGACCATCAAAGCATACTGTGAAATTAGAGAGGCGGGAATATGACGCGAAGATCGAAGGGCGAAAAAGTATTTAATGTTTTTAATATCGTGATTTTTATGCTGTTTATCATATGTATGGTCATTCCGGTTTTAACCGTATTAAAAAAGTCGCTGGATATCGGCGGGTTTGGGGAAGTGACGCTGTCACTCTGGCCGCGGGAGTTTTCCCTTACTTATTATAAAATGGTCCTGGAGGACCGGAGCATTTACAGGCCTTTCCTGAATTCCGCATTTATCACCATCGTAGGCACCGCTCTTTCGGTATTCCTCAACGCCATGGGCGCCTATAGCCTATCCAAAAGAGACCTGCCGGGAACCAAAGCCCTGGTCTATTTTCTGGTCATTGTCCCCATGCTGTTCGGCGGCGGTTTGATTCCCAGCTACCTGCTGATAAAAAATATCGGCCTGATCAATAAGCTTGCCGTGTTGATCGTACCTGCGCTGGCCAGCGGCTGGAACATGGTGCTGATCCGCAATTATTACTGGTCGATCCCCGAAAGCCTGGTCGAATCGGCGCGAATCGACGGCGCAGAAGAATTCGTAGTTTTCTCAAGGATCATCCTCCCCCTGGCCAAGCCCGTACTGGC
This sequence comes from Bacillota bacterium, assembly GCA_023433505.1. Classification (GTDB taxonomy): domain Bacteria; phylum Bacillota; class Clostridia; order Acetivibrionales; family DTU013; genus MnB-11. Next base: position 57,660 of record JAEZCO010000070.1, read on the forward strand.
GGCCATTGCACTTTTTACCGGGGTTGGCTTCTGGAATACGTTTTTCTCGGCAGTGATTTATATCAATGACCCATTGAAATATACCTTTCCTGTAAAACTCCAGGAAATGATCATGGTGCAGCAGGATATGCAGAGGCAATTCGAGTTGATGGCGCAAACTACGGGTCAGGATCTGACAAAGATCAACCTGAACAATGAGGGCCTGTCCTCCGCCATGATTGTAATATCCATGATACCTGTTATATTGATCTATCCCTACCTGCAAAAACACTTTGCAGCAGGACTCATGCTCGGCTCAGTCAAGGGTTGATTTCGAATAGAAACGGCAGAATTCACATTGACATTCTGCTGTTTGTAGAAATAAACTAAATAAAATGGAGGGAAAAACAATGAGAACAAAAAAACTGTTGAGTTTGGTAATGGGCGTAGTTCTGCTTCTTTCGCTGCTTGCGGGATGCGGTAGTTCCGGGGGGGACGCCAGTCAGCCGCAGGATACCACGGCAAAAGGCGGGGAAACCACAGCGCAGCCAACTACCGGAAAGCCTGATGTACTTGAAATCACCAAGGTAAGTTATTTTGGTGATGCCACCGATACGCCCGAGCTGAAGCAAGAGTGGATGGAAGCCATGGAACAGGAGTTCGGCATCAAATTCAAAGTCAATTATCCCCCAAGAAACAATTATATGGAAAAAGTGAACCTGATGATCACCTCCGGCGAACTTAAAGGCCTGGTTTATCTTTTCTCGCCCGATGATATGGTGAAAGCCATTAACGACGGAGCAATCGAACCCATGGATGATTATTTGAAAGACAATCCGGTATGGAATTCTCTTCCGGATACCATGAGGGAGCTTTACAAGGTGAAAGGACAGACCTGGGGAATACCCAACGGACTCTCCGGTGCTTTCTTTACCAGGTCCGTCCGGAAGGATTGGCTGGACAATCTGGGAATGAAAGTCCCCGAGACGGTGGATGAGCTTTATGAAGTAGCAAAAGCATTCACCCTGGACGACCCCGACCGGAACGGAAAAAATGATACCGTCGGGTTAACTTCCTCCGGCACATGGAACCTGCAGGATATATTCCAGGCTTTTGACGCAAGGCTCAACCATATCGGGGAGAACTCCATTACCTGGGATCCCGGTGCCAATGCTTATATCGATACCATGCTTAAACCGGAGATGGTGGAGGCGCTGAAGTACCTGAACAACCTCTACAAAAGCGGTTATCTGGATAAAGAACTGTTTACAAACAAGGGAAGCAATATGCGGGAAAAGATGATGTCGGGCCTGTATGGAAGCACTTTTTACTGGCAGCGTTTCAGCATAGACAACTTTCAACTTGCCGTCCAGAAATTGGTACCTACGGCAAAATTCGAAGAGGTCACTGCTTTGAAGGGAAAACTGACAAAGAATATTAATCAGGTAACTTATGGAAATGCCCCCTATGTATTGATCAAAGGTACCAAACAGGCAAAGGAAGTGGTCAATCAATTCATCAACATTTTCTTCGGAAATGAAAAGGGCCACTTTATGGGAAGGTACGGGATACCGGGCAAGACCTTCGATTTGAAAGACAAAACGATAACCCTTCTTGTCGATAAGGACGGGAAACTTTATAACTATCCGGATATTGTCGTTGAACTGCCTTCTGTGTTTTCGCTGGAATCTATGCCGATGCAGTATAAACTCGTATCGAGCATTGCTACGCCCGAACAGCGGGCTACCGCAGAGAACAATCTTAAAATAAAAGCGGAAGGCATGAAAAACGGCCTGGAATCCGGGCTGTTGTTCCAGATGGGTACAAAGTATACCACACCGGTATCCGATACCTTTGCCACCATTTCACCGGATGTAAAGAGGCTCTTTGACGAGGCGGTCGTCAAGTCTGTAACCGGCGAGCTCACTCCGGAACAGGCAGTACAGAACTACCGGGAGCAGATGAAAAACATCGGTGCCCAGAAGATTCTCGATGAATGCAATCAAAACCTGGGTACCACCTCAGAGATAAAATATTAATATTTTTCATGTGTAACACAGGGCGAATTCATTTCGCCCGCAGCGAGGGGATATGGGGGCATACCCCCATTGGAAATTAAAAGAGTCTTGAGGGCATGCTTTTTATTGCCTTCAAGACTCTTTTCGGATCAATGTGCCGGAAGAGATACCGTTTCCATTTTATGCTGATTTATGTATAATGGAATTATTAGAAATCCGTTCCACCGGTTTAAGGCTTGTGTCCGGCTCCGCACGACAGTCCGAGAACCGGGCGGATCAATGAAAAGAAGGTCATGGATTGATTACAGGTGATGCGATGAGAAAAACCATTGACAAGATGATCGATGTTTGCGGGAAGTTCCTGAAAGTAAACCTGTACAGTTTGAAAACCAAGCTGGTGATCTATATTTCCGTATTGTTCGGGTTTATGGTAATATTCTGCATCTGTACCGGCATCATCGCGGGAAACATTATCAAGCAGAAGACCAATTCCTCCGTCATCAACACGATGGAACAAACCAATATGTATCTGGAATTCCTTTTCAAGAAGGCCAAGGAGACAGGTTTGCTGATCTGCCTGAATGACAGGCTGGAGACGTTATCTGCCGGCGTAAAGAGTCCATATGATCAATACCGGCTGAACAATGACTTTCTGGATGTGTTGACCTACCATACCACGGTGAACAATGAATTTTATTCCATCTATGTTTATTTCGAGGATCAAGAAATTTTGATCACGTCCGAAATGAATGTTTATACCCGGGTGAAGCCCGAGATGGTGGATTGGATCAAGAACTTCCGGGAGGAAGAGCAGCGCTATAGCTGGACTTGCTTCAAGGGGGATTTCACCCGTCCGTCCAACCAGACCGACGAGCAGAATGACCGGAGAGACATGATGGCCTATGTAGCCCGGGCGGATATCATGAACAAGCGAGTCAAAAGTAGAGTCTATGTGGCTGTCTGTTTTAGCGAAAGGGACATCTTCAATATCACGAAAAATTTGAAAGTCAGCCCGGATACGCTGAACTATGTACTGGACCGGGACGGAAAAATTATTTCTGCGGAGGACAAGGGGCTGATTGGGCAGAGATTCCGGGATAGTACCGGAATCAGCATGGAGGATATGGCAGAGCAGTTGTCCCGGAAAGTGAATCTGGGAAGGAAAGGGCATTTCTACGGCATTTACAAATATAATCAGGTTGGTGAAAGCTATATTCTTGTGCTGCTGCCGCAAGGATACCTGATCAAGGAACAGAGCCTGTTCCTGACCTGCATGGTCATTCTCCTGCTTATCGTCAATATCGTCCTGATTTCCTTTGTTGTCAGAATCATCAACAGAAATGTCGACATGCCGGTGGTCAATTTGATCCGGTTTATGCGTGAGACCGAAAAAGGGAATTTCGATATTGCCATCAAAGAAGTGCGAAAGGATGAATTTTCTTATCTTTACTGCAGCTTCAACCGGATGGTGCGGCATATCAAGGAGCTGATCCGGCAGCTTTACCAGGAACAGCTGCTGCTTAAGGAAATGGAGATCAAGGTGCTGCAGAACCAGATCAATCCCCATTTTCTTTACAATACCCTGGATGCCATCAACTGGCTGGCGAAATCCGATAAGCCGGAGGAATGCTCACGCATGATTTTTTCATTGTCCGGCTATTACCGGGGGATATTCAATAAAGGCAGCGACTATATAGAAATTGAAAAGGAAATGCGCAATCTGGAATACTATCTTTATATCCAGAGCTCCAGATGCGGCAACTGCTTTACGTATTCTTTCGACGTGGATGAAGCTATCCAAAAATACTGTCTTCTTCACTTCATTCTTCAGCCGATTGTTGAGAATGCCTTCATTCACGGGCTGGAGGAAGGCAAAAGAAATGGCGGCGTCCTCTGGATTTCAGCAAAGCTGGAGGTGGATGTGATGCATTTTACCCTACGGGACAACGGGAAAGGAATGAATGAACAAAAGTTGAATCTATTGCGCAACATCATTAATTATTTTGACGCCTTTGAAGCTTCGGGATTGCGGAATGTCAATAAACGGCTTACCTTGTTTTACGGCCCGGAATATGGTCTGAAGATCGACAGCAAACCGGAAGAAGGTACGAAGATCGAGTTTTATATACCCTTGTACATTGACATCGAAGAGGGAAGGAAGGCGCATGGACAATCGGGTCTATAACGGGGCGTTATAAGTTGCGGTACTCATTGGGAGAAATGACGAACATGGTTTTAAACACCCGGGTAAAATGACTGACATCCTTGTAATGAAGCATGTCGGCAATTTCGTATACCTTGCGGTGACTGCTTTTCAGCAGCTTTTTGGCCTCATTCATTTTTACCTTTGTCAGATATTCAACAAAAGATTCACCGGTGCTCAGTCTGAAGATCCTGCTCAGGTAATTGGGGTGGATGTAAAGCATATTGGCGACCTTTGACAGCGAAATGTCGTTGTAGATATTTTTATTGATAAATTCCAATGCTTTACTTACCAGATGGTTGTTCTGCGTATTCCGTTTTTTCTCCAGCTCGGACAGGATCCGTTTGAAATAAATTTCAATCAATGCTTCCACGTCTCCCAGCGTGGTTTGCTTTTTCAGACTGCTGAAAAGGTCTTTTTTCTCCCCTAGAAAATCCTCAATGAAAAGGTCCAGGGAAACGAGGATTTTCGTAAGCAGATAGGATACATAGAATAAATACTGGTCGGTCCCCTGAATATTGCTTTTGACATACTCATTGAGTCCGGATAACGCGTCATCCAGCAGCTTTTTCGCTTCTGCATAATTGCCGGTCTTGAAAGCAAAGACCAGGTCCTCGTGGGAGGCCTGAAGAATTTGCTCCAGGCTGATCCGGCCCATCATGTCGTGGCCCTCCGAGGAAAAGTCATGGATATCGATGACCGAGTTCCGGCCGGTAAGGAACTTAAGCTTTAAGGCTTCGGTACATTCCCGGTAGGAGCTGGCCACAGACAGGAGCTCTCTGTATGTCCCTCCGATGGCGATGGTCATACATATGCTTAACGTATGATTGACCCACTCCTTTAAACTCCTGCTGGCCCTTTTCAGGCTTTCCCGCCCGATGGCGCCGCCCAGGAGCAAAACACCCACTTTTTCATCCATATTGAACGTGAAGCAGTTGAAGTCCTGCGAGTAGATTATGTTTGCACGGTTTAGAACTGCAAACCGGATATAATTGCGGTCCGGAAGGCTTTTTTGTGCCGAATCGCTGAAATCCTCAATTTCAAGCACTAAAACGCAGTAGGCTTCCGCATCCAGTTTCAAATCCAGATTGTTCAGATGATTTTTTAAGACTTCAGCCGTATGAATTTTTCCGCCGATGAGCATGTTAAAAAAATTATCCTTGAGGATGGGGACATACTCGTCAAATTTCCTCCGGAGTTCCTCGTCTTTCCGGAACCGGGCATATTGATCCTCCTGGAACTTTTTTGCTTCCAGCACCTTGGACAGCAGCTGCCTGTCGTCAACCGGCTTCAGCAGATAATAAAAAGCATTGAGCTCAATGGCTTTCTGCGTATACCGAAAATCATCGTAGCCGCTGATTAAAATAACCTTGACATTGGGATATTTTTCATTCATGAGCTCAATAAATTCCAGACCATCCATTCCGGGCATTTTAATATCGGTAATGATGATGTCGGGTATCCGGTCATTGAACAGGTCCAGCGCTTCCACCGCGCTGGAAGCGGTGCCGCATATCCGGATGCCATGCTCTTCCCAGCGTATATTTTTGCTGATACCTTCTCGGATCTGGTATTCATCGTCTATAATCAGTAAATCAATCAAATAAAACACCTCTTCGGTAATGATCCTATCGGCAGTTGAGAGCACTGAAAATTATAGCGGAAGCTATATTTTCACCAGTGCCTGGGTAATCTGAGCCGTATCCATATCCTATCTGTCAGTATTTCCTGGCCATACTATTTAGTATAGGGTTATGAGTTTGCCATGTCAACGCCGGCCTTTTGATTTGCCGCAGCTTCTTAAAAAAAGCATAGAAAACTTAATTTTTTCGCATTAATTTGCCGGACCGGGTGTGCTATAATTCTATCAAATTCTAACTTTGTCAGGGGCACTGAAAATTTTAGCATAAGTTAAATTTTTACCGGTGCTTATCTTTAGTTCGGGAGGAAGTTAAACATGCGTGAACGCTATATGGAAATGCTCAGATCGTTGGAAACCGGTGCAGAAAGTATATTGGCCTATCAGGTGAACGACAGCTCTTCCGGGGATTTCGGCGGATGGCTTACACCCGGGTACCGGTATGTGGACCCCCCTTCAACCCTTTATCAATGCTGTCATTTAATTACTTTATACCACAACAGGGATTCGGTTTTTTTTCAGGATAAAAAAGTATATGAGAGTATTCTGCGGATGCTGGATTATCTGGAACAAGTCAAACGGCCCGATGGGAACCTGGACAGTCTGTGCACCAATTTCGACTCTGCTCCGGATTCGGGTTTTTGCATGCAGGGCCTGGCCCCTGCATACTGGATTGCTCTGCGGTACCGCTTTGAGGATGAGAAGAGCCGCATGCTTCTGGAGCGGCTGTACGGCATGGTAGAGCAATTTGGTTACGGAATTGTTCGGGGAGGGTTTCACACTCCCAACCACCGGTGGGTCAACGCCGCTGCCCTTGCCATGGCCTACAGGATCACAGGCACTGAGGACTTCAAAAAAATGGCGGAACGGTATCTGGCGGAAGGAATTGATTGTGACGAAGAGGGGGAATACACCGAAAGGTCGCCGGGCGTATACAACGCTATCAACAACCGCGCGCTGATCATCCTTGCGGAGCTGCTGGACCGTACCGAACTTCTGGCGCATGTGAAAAGGAATCTGGAGCTGATGTTTCACTATTATGAGCCGGACGGGAGCATTTTCACCCGGAATTCAACACGCCAGGATAAAATCCGCAATGGGGCGGATGCCGGGTATTATCCTGTCAACTATTATGATGTTTACCGTTACATGGCTTACAGGTTTAAAGACGGCAGGTATATGGCCATGGTCAACAGGATTGAGCAGAACTCCCATCAATGGGGGATGCCGGGAGGACTGACCATCGCTATGCTGAAGCCGGAGTGGATGGAGTTCAGGATGGACGAGGAAGCGCTGCCTGCCAGTTATGACATGTTTTATGAGAAATCCGGCATCGTGCGCATCCGGAGAGAGGATATCAGCATCACTCTTTTGAAGGATCAAAGCAGTTTTCTCCATTTCCAGGCTGGAAGCCTGCAGCTATACCTGAAGCTGTGTGCGTCCTTTTTCGCCGTAGCCCAGTTTAAGGCGCAGGAAATTCAAAGGATTCCGGGTGGGTATTTGCTGAAATACAAGTGTTGGGGCAATTACCGGATGCCATTTGAGAAAGCTCCCGCAACGAAGGATTGGGCGCAGATGGAGCATAGCCGGCGAGAGGTGGTAAACCCGTTGTTTCTTGAGTATTCTGTTGTCGTGAAGGAAATCGAGGATGGAATCTCGGTCCTTGTTTCGACCTGCGGGTGCGACCGTGTCCCTGCCAAACTGGAGGTATGCGTATCCGCCGGCTGCAGGGTGGAGGGGGACAGCTTCTTTATGGCCGGCCGGGCCGGCAGCGGTATTGAAGTATCGTCAGGGCATGTCTTCCTGTCCAAAGGGACCGACCGCGTCGGTATCGGTCCGGCATTTTTGAAACACACCTATACCGCCGAAATGAGAGGAAGCGAGCCGCAAAGCCCGAATGAATTTACTGTTTATTTTACGGATTTTACAAATTTCGAAAAGGAGATTACCATTAAAAGATATAAAGCGCAATTTTGATAAAAATGCGACATAGGAACTGTCCCCTGCCGCATCCGAGGAATGATTTGCCGGCAGGCTTTCGTTGAAAAGTCTGCCGGCTTATTTCATTTCATAGCTGTTTTCAGATAATTCGGAATAAAAGTCTTCATCAATTTTCCTGTTGCCAACTTTTGTTTTTATATAGCTTACTATCTCATCAATCGTATTGAACACTGGCCATTCTCTAAGAATGATTATGATCCCAAAATCTTCGATAGCCAATACTTTGTTATCCTTCAGCAAAAAAACGGCAGGCTGCATTTTTACATCGGGATTGTAACCGGTTCCTGTTTGACAAAGAAATGCATCCTTTTCAATGTCAAAGAGTGATAAACCATTGTTGTTCATAATGAAGATTCTCTTTGAATCCGGCAAAAAGGCCAGCGAGGTGTTACGCCCGCTTCCATAGACCGTACCTAGCAGCTTTGTACTTATATAGTCTGTATGTTCTATTTCCCATAGATAAGTAGTAGCAGACGCTGTTGAGAATGCAACCCTCTTCCCGTCCTCGCTGAACACCAGGGATCCTGAAGAATAGACCGAATCGAAATTCATCATCCAGGTAGAGGTTAAATTAACGGAATCATAAATTTGGATTTCCGCGGATTTGCAAACAAGGAATTCTGCCCCGTCAGGCGAAAACATTACCTGAAATATAGCTTTACCCTGTATTATATCAATATGATTGTTAAACAAAACCTGGCCGGTTTTAGAATCCCACAGTTTCACTTCGTCTCCGCGCTTTGATATGATTTTTGTTCCATCGGGGCTAAACTCGGCATAATCATCAAAATGATTTATATCGTCAGCATCCGCAGTGCTTCCATCCACTTTTCCTTCCAACTCTCTCAACAGCAAGCCGGTAGCTGCATCCCAAACGGAAAGTGAATCCTTACTGACAGTGACAACAAACTTGTTATCCTTGCTTAGCTTGGCAGAATAGGCATAGGCGTCTGTGGAAATACTCAAAAGCTGTCTCCCTGTTGAAGTATCCCAAATCCGTGTCGTCCCGTCATAGGAAGAGCTTATGATTTTTTTTCCGTCGCATGAAAAATCGAAAAAGTTTACATAATCTGTATGCCCTCGTAAAGTTTTCGATACTTTTCCTGAATTCACGTCAATCACGCAGATATCAAAGCCTAATGTACCGAGAAGTCCGGTTTTGTCAGGAGAGATTCTTTTTATACTTCCGAGGCCGTTATATTTGACATTGAATAATTCGTTTGCAGTCATTTCGATGATTCCTATGGTATTGTCGCTATAAAGAGCGATCAGCCCTACTCCGTCTTTCGTTATTTGAAAAGAGATCAAAGGCAGTACCCGGATATTTGATATACTGAAGGCATTTTCGGAATTGAACTGACCGATGGTTGAAACAAAGGAGCTTTTCCCGCCTGCAATTATCTTTGAGTTGTCGGGAGTAAAAAGTAAACTGCTGCAAGAATTAAAAGCAGTCTGGGTCTCACAGGCCTTTGTTCCGTCTTTAAGAGTATATACGGCTAATTTCATTGTGCTCTTCATATCCGAATACATAATTGCCGCTTTTTCAAATTTATTATCAAAGGCCGCATTGTATAATTCAACACCAGACAGGGAAAACAAGGGTTTCCCATTCGTAATATCCAATACTGTCAGTTCTTTCTTATCCGTGCGTATAGCCAAATATTTTCCTTTGGAAGGTCCTACGCTATCAATCTCCGCATTTTGAAAGCTTTTCGCCAGCACAGGTTTGCCCGTATTAATATTATAGATTGTCAAATTACTGCCATTGGTTACAGCCACGGAGTTTTCATCAATTACCGTGCAATATGCGTCAAATGGAACTACTATGGAATTGACCGGTGCTCCGGTGGAGGTATTGGCAAGGAAAACCTCCTTACTTTCAGCACTTTTATCGGAAATATCATAGACTGAATAACAAAATAGAGGCAATGAGGTCAGACGATCCTCTGTTTCCAAATCGTAGCCGAAAAAAGTGCATTTCTCACGATCATCTCCTTTTAACACACATAATTCCTTTTTATTAATAACATCATAGAGCACATAGTGATTCCTTTCCGATTTTTGATCCATAACTTCTATGATGATGTTATTTGAATATGGAATAATGTTTTTTACAAATCCGTCGTAATATTTGCGGGCACTGAAAGTTTCCAGGAGCTCGCCGCTGGTTGCGTCATAGATTTTCACATTGCTAAGCCCTGTTTCCACGAGAAGATAATTTTCGTCGGCATTTAAAGAGCCTTTGTGAATTTTTTCTTTATTTTTAATCACGGTCCTGTTCTGGAAGTCTCTATTCATAGAAGAATTGTATAAAGCCGCTTCTACGTTAAAGGCCGTATTTTTTACCCCATTGCTTTCATAAGCTTCCAAAGCCAGCAGCATCCCGCTTATCCTGTCTCCGTTATTTGTCAGTGACATTGCGACATAGGTTAAAAGCGAAGACTTGTTTTTCTGTGCCAAATTTCTGGCGGCGGTTACCTGATACAACTGAACCAAAAAAACCAGGGCAAAGATTGCCAGGACGGCTCCCACCGTGACCGATGCCGTAATAATTTTGCGGATTTTTCTTTCATGCTCACGCTGCCGCAAGTCGTCATACTTGCAGCCGATCATTGTGGCAATTAACCGCAGCTTCTCTTCTTTCAGCAAGGTCACGGAGCTTTTGCCATCTTTTTTTCTTATATCGGCTGCCAGGGGTTCAATGACTTTTTCAATCTTGCCGTCCTCGTCATACAGGTACCGGATGATGCCCGGCGGGAAAGAATCCTTGGGTTCACCGTCCACTAACAGTGTAAGGATTTTTTCGTAGCCGTGATAGCGTGCAAAAAATTCAACTTCCTTCACCACCCATTCGGAGGTAACCGCTTCCGGCGAACAGATAACAATTAAATACCGGGAGCGCTTTAAAGCTTCTTCAATATCGCTGCTCAGGTCACTGGAGGTAGGCAGCTCTTCTCTGTCCCGGAATACCCGGGATATGCGCGGCGCAAAGCCTTTTTTGACTAAATTCCCGGGTACTCTGTAGGTTTCCAGTGCACTGTGAAGCTTCCTGGCAATTTCCATGTCTCTTGGAATGTGCCGGTAACTTATAAAGGCACTATATAAAAATTCGCTGTCATCCATAGCATCCTTCTTATCCTTTTCCGAACTCATTTACTATTTTATCCATTCGGCTGCAGGACGTCAATGAATAACTTTAATGCTGTTTCGTACATTCAGCCCTATACTATCTCCGCCACTTCAAGCAAAATGACATCATGGGGCTGCAATATAAATTCGGCGGTATATTCGCCGCAATTTCCAATGAAACTTATACTGCTGTCCACACCGGACTTTTTACTGAAAATCTCAATTTCCTCTCTGGATGGCGACGACGGCGCGCCATTTTTAAGCCATACATCATAAACCGAGCCGGTTTCCTTCCCGAGGAAATGTTGGGTAATCTTATATTTACCGGCAGCTTTAAGACCTTCGAGTTTAAGGCTGATTTCCCCCGGCTTTTCGTCAAAGGCGCCGGACCTGTCATAGTCCGTCAAAGCACTCCGGTCGCCGGCAGTAATAGCATCCGTGTAATGGCAGTAATTCCAGAAAAGGATCTGGAATTTTCCGTCTTTCCGTGCGATGTAATAATTTTCACCTTCGGCTACTTTCTCATTTCCGAGCCGTGAGAGGAACCAATAGCCGTAATATGCCGATTTCTTCAAGCCCTGCAGATTAATCAGTCCAAATCCGCCGTGAAACGGAAGGTCGCCTGCGCCGGTCTCTTCAAAGACGTCGCTGAAGGTCCAGAAGCCGAGGGAATCCGTGAGTCCGAGACAATTCAGATTGTTGCGGATGATAAACGGGGCCATGAAGGCGGTATCATGGATCAGGTCCCGGGGGCTTGGCGAGGAGCTCCATTCCGTCAAATGAATCTCAGCATCCTTGTACACGGAATTTTTTACGGCATTCCGGATCCATTGGATATCGCGGCAGGTCCGATCCTTGTGATCCAGGGTCATGACATGCTTTCCGTCTGCGTCCAGGGGGCTGTCGTTGGGATAAGGGTGCGCCGTGATAAAATCAACAGGCAGGCTGTTTTCAGTACAAAACTGAAGGAATTCTTCCAGCCAGGGTGCCTTCTTGTCGATAAAGCCGCAGGAGGAAGGTCCGCCAACCTTCAGCAGAGGGTTTACCGATTTGATTGCGGCAGCAGTGCAGGCATAGAGCCGGAAGTATTCTTCCTGGGTTCCTCCCCAGAAATAGTCCAGATTCGGCTCATTCCATACCTCAAAATACCAGCGGAGCACTTCACTCAGTCCATACCGGTTGATGCAGTGCCGTACCGTTTCTTCTATAAGTGCGGCCCATTTTTTATAGTCCTTGGGCGGCGTCACATTGCCTTTCCACCAGAAACAGGTCTGACTTCCGGTGGCCATTGCTCCGGGAGTAAAGCTCAGCTCCAACAGGGGTCTTACGTTGACCTCCAGCAGGAAATCCATCAGATAATCAAAATATTGCCAGTTATAATAAGGGGTTCCGTCCTCTTTTTCATGATAAACCATCATATCGTCGTGGAATATGCCGTGAAAACGGATATATTCAAAACCTATTTCCCTTTGAACCTCCCGCAGCTGTTTTCTCCAGTCTTCCCTTAAGCCCTCTGCCGCGCGGCCGGCGGTAATAAGCTTTTTCCATATGGGCTGGATGGTTTCGCCCTTTTTATTGATATCGATAATTATGTCAGACATAGAATACCCCCATAGAATCAGTCATAGATGATTATTATAGCAGAAATATACATATCCATAAGGCTTTTCCCCAAACTCATATTGCTGCGGATATAAATAGAGTTGCAAGGATATTGAAGTGGAAAACAGCGGAATGCTACACTTGAATTAATTGTTATTATCGGGCCGCATAGACAAATTATCGGCATGAACATGAAATAGAAGAATGCACAAAAATTAACTATATCCGGGAAAAATTAACGAGTTTACATAAGCGCCTGCTTTTGCTAATATTGTAGTAGTTGGCATTGGCAGCATCACATGGAATGTGAAACCGGATATGGGGGAGTCGCCATGAAGCTTTCAAAAACAACGGCTTGTTTTTTTTATTTATTTCTCATCATCGCTTTTTTACTTACTGCCTGCACGGGAAAACCTTCCGTTCAACCGACAGATGGCACCGGCGTGGGCAAAAATATTGAAACCGTGCCGAATGCAGCAGCTCCCATTACGCTGGACCTCTATATAAATTACAACTGGTGGCCCAAAGATAAGGAAGACTGGGGAAACGACCTGGCATCCAAAGAGATCACAAGACTTACCGGCGTCACCTTGAATATTGAAAAGCCCGACAATTCCGGGGATAGCATGAGGCTGAACATGATGATGTCAACGGGAGACTTTCCGGATATGATAATGGCGGATGACGGCGTCATCATTAAAAAGCTGATTCAAAAGGGGATGTTTGAACCGTTGGATGAGATGATCAGCCGGTATGGACAGGATATTATAAAAAATGTCGGATGGGATTATCTCAAGGAGTTTTGTGCCGAGACCAACGGCGAAATATACGGATTACCCCATGGAATTACTTTTGAAGGACAGGCTCCGGAATCCGGAGGCGGGGTCCTGGTACTCAAAGGGCTGTATGAGCGCCTGGGATCGCCGCCCCTTGATACGCCGGAAGATGTATACAATTACCTTGTAAGCGTCAGGGACAGCGGATTAAAAACGAAAAACGGCGATTCTTACCTGCCCAGTACCTTTGACTGGCCAACCCAGGATCTGTCGGGCTCCTTTGGCGTCCGGTTCTTCTCCATCGACGGAGGAAGCTATGTCTATGGCGAGGATAAAAAGGTGGTGCATGCTTTAAGGGTACCTGAAATGAAGGATATTTTTTATTTTACCAGCAAGCTGTTCCGGGAGAAGCTGATTGATCAGGAATGGCTGCTGCAGGATGAGGCGACCGCTTTTAACAAACTGATTTCGGGCAGAATCGCCATGTACTTTCCGACCAACGCTTTCGGGTGGCTTGATGAATATAACGACCGGCTGGAAAACGTGGCGGGAGATTCCTACATGCTGGTGAAAACACCGTTGAACCCCGGCCTCAAGGATGTAAAATATAATCTTGTACGGAAAAGACCCTGGAGCAGGATTTATATCACCACGCAATGCAAGGACCCCAAGCGGGCCATGGAATTTCTTAACTGGCAATCCGGCGAAACCGGACAATATGTATCGAGAATAGGGCCCGAGGGAGTGGTATGGACACGGGGCGACGACGGCAAGCCCGCCGTTACCGAAGAATACGCAGGGAAGCTTTCAGCGGGCAGAGATAAGGCTTTAAGTGAAATAGGGTATTATAAATGGTGTTTTTTGCAGAACAACATATTTACCGAAAACGCCGTTATTGCTTTAATGACGCCGGAAGAGAGAAGTGAACGGAGAGCCAGGGCGGAGATCATCACAAAGAGCATGTGGTATGCTCCGGAGCTCGAGCGGCTGGCCATCGATCCGACGTCAAAAACGGGAATAGCCAATACGAGAATAAATTCCTATTTCGGAACAATGGACAGAAAGCTGTATATGGCGCAGAGCGATGAAGAGTTCGAAATGTTGTATAACCGCGCACTGCCGGCCATGGATGAGCTCGGCCTTAGAGAGGTAGAGGCTGAGCTGAACAGGCAGGTGGCAAAAAATCTGAAATAGAAGGTGCTTGAACAACGTCACAGTCCCCCTCCTCTAAGGTGGGGGTAACCAATTGAAAGAGCTGTCAGTAGTACTACAGCGAAAACTACCAGGAGATAATAGATGATGTTTTCGCTGAAGTATAAGTGGAGGGTTGCAATCCCCAACAGACGTTGTTTAAACGCCACGTATAGGCGTGGCGCACGAAGTGCAGCGAAGGGCGAATTCATTTCGCCCGCAGCGAGGGGGTATGGGGGCCTGCCCCCATTGGAAATGGAAGAGGGTGGGTATAAAATGTACCGGATGCTGATCGTAGAGGATGAGGAAATCGAGCGCGAAGGCTTGAGAGATCTTTTTGACTGGGAGGATATGGGGATTCAGGTGGTGGGAGCGGTAGAAAGCGGCGAAAGCGCTGTAGAATTTGCTTCTGAAAATGAATTCGATATTCTTTTTACCGACATCAAGCTGACCGGAATGACGGGACTGGAATTAGCCGGCATGCTGAGCCACAGCAATCCAAAGCTTAAGGTGATTATATCCAGCGGTTACAGGGATTTTGAATACGCCAGGACTGCCGTTGAGCTGGATGCCTACGGCTATCTTTCCAAGCCGGTGGAGATGGACGAACTCCGGAAGGTAATGACGAAGGTGCTCAATACCTGCAGGCAGGAGAAATCAGAGCACCTGGAAAAAGAAAGATTGAAAAAGCTGGTCAGCGAGAGCATGCCCTTCCTTAAAAGTAATTTTTTCAATTATTTGCTGCACAATTCTCCGAGCGACGGTGCGATTGCTGAAAACCTAGAGTATTTCGGCATTCCCTTTTTCTCCGGACAATACATGGCCCTGGCGGTGGAAATTGACGATCTGGACAACTGCAAGGCGGAGGAGGACGAGGATCAGGACCAGGCATATATCAAGACCTTTGAGGTACTGGAGAGTATCAACGGCTTTAAGACAGAGCTGAAGACGGAAGCCTTCTATGTATCGGAAGGCAGATTTTGCATCATTATCAACACCCGTGAGGAAAAGCCAAAGCTTCTGTATGAGCGAATCCTATCCTATGCAACGGAGCTCCAGAAAAAAATCAATGAAAAGTGCGATGTCAACATAACCCTGGGCATCGGACGGTTTGCCCCCAGACTGGCGGACATCAGAAGCTCGTACAGAGAGGCTTGCAAGGCCGTTGAATACAAATTCTACATGGGCTCGAACCAGATCATAAACTATCTTGATATCATTTGCGACGACAATAAAGACAGCATCTTTGATCTGGAAGAAATAGAAAAAAGGATTTTATCCGGAATAGAGCTGTGTGACAGGGATACGCTCAATGGCAGCATCAATAGCCTTTTCTCCCATTTGAACAGCCAGAGCAGATATTCCAACGCCTATACGAGAAATGTCTGCATCAACCTGCTTTCCAGGGCGTCCATCCTTCTGATGGAGATGCATGAGAGCTTCGATGCCATCTTCGGCAAGGAAACCTTTGTGTGGGAAAAAATTACCCGGTTTGATAATATCTTCGATATCCAGCAATGGTTCAAGAATATTTTCAATACCATCCTGGAGCATTTGCTGGAGCGGAAAGAAGGGCACAATAAGAAAATCATCAAGGATATCCTGAAGATTATTGAAGAAAATTACGGCAAGAATTTGACCATCATGGACATATCCAATGCAGTCTATCTGTCGCCGAACTACATCAGCATCATTTTTAAGAAGGAGATCGGCGAGAGCTTTACCGATTTTCTTGTGAAATTCAGGCTGGAGAAGGCAAGAAAAATGCTGAAGGAGACCAGCCTGAAGGTCTATCAGGTAGGCGGCATGGTTGGGTACAGCAATATTTCCTATTTCTGTTCCATCTTCAAAAACTATTATGGAGTGAGCCCCAGTGAGTATAGAGAGAAGGCTTAAGAAGCCGGCAGTGGCACAATTGCTATATAAAAGATTTATCGACATGAAGATCAGCCGCAAGCTTGCCATATCCTATCTGGCGGGCGCTGCGGCATGCATGATTATCCTGAGCATATTTTATTATACCAATACCAAGAATTATATTGATATCCAGACCAAGGAGCTTATTCAGCAGACATTAAAGCAGGCCAAGGATAATATCGACGACAAGGTGGTGCTGTACAACATGCTGGCGGATTCGGTATGCCTGAACACCAATCTCCAGGATATCCTCTTCGACGAATATCCGGTGCCTTCAGACAAGCTGGATGCCCAGAGCTGGATCTTTGGCTACTCCAGACCTTTGAAAAGCAGCTATAAGGACCTATCCGGGGTCAGTCTCATCATAGGCAATACAACCATTCCGCCCTATGGAAAAGAAATTATTATGGAGAGTACCGTAGAAAACGAAGAATGGTACAAGCACATCCTGGCGTCAGGCAGTAAAACCGTATGGCTCAGCAATGATGAAACGGAAATGACCGGTAAAATCGTCCTTGGCCGCGAGCTTGACCATACGCTCTTTGACACTTTTTTAGGCGTTTTTCGTATTGAGCTGAATTCGGACAGCTTTTTTAATGCCCTCCGGGAAGTGGGAAAGAACGGCAAAGGCTGGTTTGATATCATTGATGCCAGAGGCAATTATGTATATAAGGGAATGGACTCCGGCGATGCCGAAGCGGACAGCTCCATTTACAATGACTACAAAAACCTTCTTTTGCAGGAGCATGACAATTCTTCTGTGATCGAACTGAACAATGACCAGTATATGACCTTGCGGGATACAGTGGCTTATACCGGCTGGAGCATTATCTATACCATTCCGTTGAGCAGCTTCACAGATGCCGTGAAAAAGCTCCAGGTGGCCTCCATAGGCTTTTTATTGCTTTGCGCCCTGCTCTTTATCGCCATTTCATGGTTTCTGGCCTCTGTTTTTACCAAAAAAATACGGGAGCTTTCCCACTCCATGGAGAAAATTCAGACAGGACAGTTCGACGTATATATCGCCTATCCCGGCAATGATGAAATCGGCCATCTGATCGGCGGCTTCAATGTCATGGCCCGCAAGCTGAAGGAGCTGGTGGAAGAGAATTATACCATAAAGATAAAGGAAAAGGAATCGGAGCTGAAGGCCCTCCAGGCCCAAATCAACCCCCATTTCCTTTACAATACCCTTGCCTCCATAAGCATGCTGGGAATGAGGGTGGGAGGAGAGGACATCACCTCCATGTCAAACTCTCTTGCCAGGTTTTATAAAATAGCGTTAAGTAAAGGAAGCAGCATCATCCGGGTTAAGGATGAAGTGGAGCATGTAAAGGCGTATATGGAAATCCAGGGAATACGCTTTAAAAACAAGGTAAGCATGTCCTATGACGTGGATGAATCCATCCTGGAGGCCAAAACCCTGAAGCTGATGCTGCAGCCTTTTGTGGAAAACGCTATAGGACACGGTTTATGGAAGGATAAGAAATCCATTACCATCAATCTGGTGGTAAAGCGGGTGGAGGATAAAATCATCTGGCGTATCATCGATGACGGCGTCGGCATCAGCAAAACAAATATGGAAGCCATCCTGCGGTCCGACGAGAATTTCGCCCAGGGCTACGGAATCGTCAACGTAGATCAGCGGGTCAAGCTTTATTTCGGAGATGTGTACGGCGTAAACATTTTCAGCCGCAGCGGGATTGGCACCACCGTAACAATCAATACCCCCTATGAGGTGTAAGCAGGACGTTTTTTCCTTCTGTTGTTCACAGGCTTTTTTGCATGGTATAATGGATGAAAGGTGATTCGATGCATCAGTTTAAAGTGAGCGACTTTATCAACCAGCAGGAAAATATAAATATTTTTAAGTATGACACGAATGCCAATGAGCTTGAGCATACCCATGAGTTTCTGGAAATTGTATATATAATGAAGGGCAAAGGCCAGCATTATATTAACGGGACCTGCTACAACGTGAGGAAAGGGGACCTGCTGTTCATTAATTTCGGGCAGTCCCATGCCTTTAGCTCCCATGACACCATGGAAATTGTCAATTGTCTCATCAGCCCTGAATTCATCGACCGGGAGCTGATTCATTCTGAAAATGCCAATGAAATCCTGGCCCTTACCGCCTTTGAGGACTTCGGGAACAGGGTTGACAAGCTGATACCCATGATCAGCTTCAAAGGAAAGGAGCTCATAGAGGTGGAAACACTGATCGGATGTATGATGGATGAGCTCAATTTGAAAGGCACCAACTATAGAACTGCGCTGCGAGGGTATCTGCTGGTGCTGTTGACCAAGATATTCAGAGAAATGCAGAAAAAGGACTATGACATCGTACTAAAAAATTTCAGCAGGATCACGCCGGAAATCCTTGAATATATAGAAAAAAACTGCTATGAGAAAATATCGCTGAAGGAATTGGCGCAAAAGTGCTTTTACAATCCCTCTTATTTCAGCAGGGTTTTTAAGGATTACTACGGTAAAAACCTGATGGAATTCATCCACGAAAAAAGAGTGAATGAAGCAATGCGGTTGATAAAGGAAACGGATATGAGCATCGAGTCTGTGGCCTACAGCGTAGGATACAGTGACAGGAAGCAATTCTATAAAATATTTAAAGAGTATATAGGGATGACTCCCAGCAAGGCGAGGACGACTACCACAAAATAGGCCACAAGATAGCAAAACCACACTATCGTTTCACAAGGCACCTTCCGGTAAAATAGAGTCAAATAGCTATAGAAGAAGGTGTTTATATGATATTGTCGTTAAAGGAATACCGTGACAGCGTACTTGGCTGCTGGATGGGGAAAAGCATCGGCGGGACGCTGGGGGCTCCGATGGAATGGAAAAGGCAGGTCAACAATGTGACCTTTTATACGCAGGAAACCGACGGAAATCCCCTGCCCAATGATGATCTGGATTTGCAGCTGATTTGGCTCACGGCGCTGGAAGAAAAGGGCATTGATATCGACGCTGTGACGCTGGGAGAATACTGGCTTTATTTCATCACTCCCCACTGGGCGGAATACGGGAATGCCAAAATAAATATGAAATCGGGCCTTTATCCGCCCCTCAGCGGGATTGAAAACAATCCGTACAAGGACAGCTGCGGCGCTTTTATCCGGTCCGAAATCTGGGCGTGTATCGCTCCCGGATGTCCGGAGACAGCGGTAAAATATGCCTGTGAGGATGCAAAAGTCGACCATGGAAACGGAGAAGGCGTCTATGCCGAAATTTTTTGCGCAGCCCTTGAAAGTGCAGCTTTCCTGGTTAAAGACGTCACGAAGCTCATTGATATCGGCCTGTCCTATATCCCCTCCGATTGCGGTATTGCACAGGTGATCAGGCTGGTGATTGAAGCCCATCGTGCCGGAACGCCCTATCTCGAAGTCCGGGATGAGATATTCAACAAGTATAGGGCCCAATACATGAGCTATGCCGGCATATCCCAGGAGGACAGGGATAAAGGCTTTGCGGACGGTCCGGTAGGCTGGGATGCTCCGGCGAATATAGGTTTCATTGTCATAGGCCTTTTGTATGGGGAAGGCGATTTTGAAAAGTCGCTTTGCTTTACGGTAAATTGCGGAGAAGATACCGACTGTACGGCAGCGACTATCGGATCAATTTATGGCATCATTCATGGCTTCGGCGCCATACCCCAAAAATGGATCACTCCCATCGGGCGGGGGATCAAAACCATGTGCCTGAACCTCGGGGAGCTTCAGGGCACGCTTCCTGCCGATATCGATGCTTTGGCCGCCAGGGTGGAGCGGCAGGCAAAGCAGGTGGTTTTAAGATATATCCCAGCCCTCGAGCTTTCCGAGCATAAAGAAACCGATCTCTCGGGGTTTAAGACGGAAAACCTTTATTCAAAAGCAGGAGGGAAGCCGGTCTATGCCGGACTTGACAGCTGCTTGTTCAAATACGATTTCTTTGATGTTGAGCTGGAATATCCCCAGGGGCCTTATATTAAAGACAACACGCCCCAGAAGTTGAAAGTGAAGATATCCAACCGGTACAGGACGCCGGAGTATATAAATATCAAATGGTATCTGGATGAGGGCTGGTCCGTGACCCCCTCAAGATCCGGCAAGATATTTGTAGGTGCATGGAATGAGAATGGTGTCCGGGTGGAATTTGATATAACCGCCGTGAAAGCTGCCGGCGGAGTAAACCGGTGTGTGCTTGAATTGACAGTGGAAGGAAAGCATACGATCATGCTCGTCCCCGTTGTGCTGCTAAATGGCAGCTATAAGTAAAAATTTGTGACTAAGGTGATGGAGATGGCGATCAATGATCGCCGCTACATTTTTCATCCTCAAGTGTACCACTCTGTGGCAGGAGCATTGGTATGAAAAATGTGATGGGGATGGCGATCAATGATCGCCGCTACATTTTTCATCCTCAAGTGTACCACTCTGTGACAGGAGCATTGGTATGAAAAGGTGATGGGGATGGCGATCAATGATCGCCGCTACATTTTTCATCCTTAAGTGTACCACTCTGTGGCAGGGGCCTTGGTATGAAAATGTGATGGAGATGGCGATCAATGATCGCCGCTACATTTTTCATCCTCAAGTGTACCACTCTGTGACAGGAGCATTGGTATGAAAAGAGGAATCCAATGTAGGGGCGACCAGTGGTCGCCCACCTGACTTTCATTCAATATTGACAAGGACATAAATAGATTCAGCCGGATATTGCGACACATATCCGGCTATTTTATACTGAAAAAGGAAGAGGGGGTATTGGATATGGACAACAAATTGCCCGCAGAGGTTCAAATGCAGTTCATGCGGCCGGACCAGCTTGAAGCCAGAGGGAGAGCGTTTCCGGTGGTTTATGTGCCCTTTGGTTTGATTGAATGGCATGGCAAACACCTGCCGCTGGGAAACGATGGGCTGAAAGCCCATGCCATCCTTGTAAAATGTGCCCAGCAGTTTGGCGGAGCAGTTTATCCTCCCATCTGGTTCCATTCATTTTTCAACCAGGAGCATCTGGTGCCGGTGCTCAGTGACTTTTTCGGAAGGCTGAAGAAAACCGGTTTCCGGGTGATCATCGGAGTATCGGGCCATAACATGCAGGAACAGATTGAAATGATGGAAAAGGCTCTGGAGCCCGTAACTGCCGATGAGACTATAAAAGGTGCGGCGCTGTGGGAAATGACCTTGAGCCGGGGTGAAGAATCCGACACGGATCACGCGGCGAAATGGGAAACGTCAAATATGATGTTTTTTTATCCTGAGCTGGTAAATATGAAGGCATTGGGAGATCAGCCAATGAATCTGGATATGAAGCCGCCTCACGGAATCGGGGGGCTGGACCCCCGGACCCATGCAAGTGCCGCTGTGGGGGAACGGAATTGCGAGCTTTGTGCAAAAGCCATCGGTGAAAAGGCACAGGAGCTGCTTAACTCGCTGCCGCCAGAATTCAGGAACTTCAATACGGAAGGGATCTTTCCCGACAACTGGTGGTTTGTATAAAACGATAATGGAGAGCGATAATCAAATGGATGAAATGCAAAAGCATCTTAATTTTGTCAATGCGGAGCTGGCTGCTCAAAAATACGAAGATCAGTACATCTCAAGGTTTGGGTCCCATTTTTCCCTGAAATTTGATCATGAGGGAAGAGGTGTGCTGCCTGTAGGCATCGGGCCTTTAAATACCAACCTGAGCGTATATTTTGCAGCCGATATAAACGATGAGCGATGGAGCCTCCCCTTGCAGTATGTATACTGCTTTGACAGAGGAAACCGGGGCATATCCGATTTTGATCTGAAAAGGACCATGAACAGGGTTTCGCTGATAAGCAAAGAAAACCACCGGGGCGTTGAAATGGAATGGGAGTTCATTTCACCCTTCTATCCCCAGGACAAGAAGCTCAGTACGGCACCATTCTTCTATGTGGTGTGCCGTTTGACGAATCAGTCGGACAGCATTAAAACCGGAAGAATCTTTGGCGGTTTGGAGAATTTAAAAGGCCAAAAAAGAGAGCCGGAGAAAAGGCTCCTGCGTCAAAAAGTTGATACGGCCGCCGCTTTCAGGGGCCCTGAAGCGGTACCCGGCAAACTGCTGCATTATGAGCTGGGGCTTGCCGCCGAAACGGACGGGTGCTGCTTTGACAGAGTAGTAAACACTTCGGCAATCTGGGACTGCCTCGTTTACGACTATAGCCTTGCACCGGGCGAGTCCGGAGAATTCGGCTTTATCCTGTCGTGCTTTCTTTTAGATAAAGGGATAATCACATGCCATGGAGAAGAATGCTCGTTATTTTATCAGAACGAATTTGGTTCTACGGAAGAAGTAATATCCTATGCAAGGGATCAGAAGCTGCAAATCCTGTCACGCAGCCATCTTTTCGAGGATATTTTCATCAAGACGTCCATTCCCCAGCATATCAAGGACTTCATCTATTGGAATTTTCACATCTATTCCGGGGCCGCATGGCTTCTTGTGCGGCCCGGCGGCAAAGCTTTCTATACCAATTACGAAGGCGGAGCAAGATACTTTTCCACCGTGGATGTGGAATATAACCTGGCTTTGTTTTATGCCCTTTTCTGGCCGGAGCTTATTACCGACCAGTTGGAATTGTGGGTTGAAACCTACAATAAAGGAAACCGCCACAGGCCCCACAGCTTCGGCTCCCGGCACAGGATCATGGAGCACGATATCGGAGCAGGCTTTGAGATTGATGAGCAGATGTATATTCCCGGCCCTATGCCGGTAGAGGAGAACAGCAATTTTATCCTGATTCATTTTCTTTATTATAAATATACCGGAGACAGCAGCTTTTTCAAAAAACAACTGAATTTATGCCTTGAACTGGCGGACTATATTGTGGAATCGGACGTAAACGGCAACGGCCTGCCCGACCTGGGCACCAACAATACCCTGGACAGCTTTGAAGATTTGCTTAAAAACATGGAGGACCAGGTGTTCCTGGGCGTGAAGGCGGGCACGGCGCTTATAGCCCTGTGCCGCATGCTGGACGAGTTGGGTGTGCAAGGTGTTCAACAGGGAAGATACCGGGAGCAGTCTGAAAAAATATTTACAACCATAGAAAATGAGGCCTGGGCCCGGGACCATTATGTCATCACCGTTTCACCCAGGCACCCTGCAGGCTGGGACCGGCCTGCCCCGCTTACCACCAACGGCATGGCATATCTCTTTTATACAGGATGCCCTCTGCCGCTTTCTGTGGATAGGCTGAAGCAGGATATCCTGACTTCACAGCTTGATTATTCATTATGGCCGTCAATGGGCGTATGGCGGGATATGACGGCAATGTATCTCGGGATCATGCCCGGCTTGGAATACAAATTCAGGCCGGATTTCAGGAATGACATGTATCCGCGTTCGGTAAATTCCGCGGGAATCCTTCAGACCTATGCAGGGATTGCAATTGATGTGCCCGGCAAGAGAATCACAGTTGCCGGAACAGAGGAGGGATTATTCCCGCTGCTGCCCTTTGCTGATTGGGAGAATGGCGTCATACCGTTTATGAATATATCCGGAGGTACCATCAGCATCATCAGCAGGACCGAAAGCATGAACGGATTCAAGATTGAACAAGGTCACACTCTGCCAGGTGTGGTGCACGAAGTGTAGCGTAGGGTGAATTCATTTCGCCCGGAGCGAGGGGGTATGAGGGCATGCCCCAATGGAAATGAAAAAGCGTCGGTACGGAAAGAGGAGAAAATAAAATGCGGTTAATCGAGGTAGATTTTCATAAGGGTAAGGGGGCACACAACAAATATGCTTCCCTTTGCGTAGGAGCGGGGCGTGCTGCGGAAGGCCTCCGGATGGATTTCCGGGAACACCTGGAAACAGCGGCAAAGGAGTGCGGCTTCAAGTATTTGAGATTCCATGGGGTCTTTCATGACGACATGGGAGTTTATACCGAAGATAAGGAAGGTAAAGCAATCTATAACTGGCAATATGTTGATTCGGTATATGATGCAATCCTTGACCGGGGAATGAAGCCCTTTGTAGAAATAAGCTTTATGCCCGGAGGTTTGGCCAGCGGGGATAAGACAGTCTTCTGGTGGAAAGCAAACGTGACTCCGCCAAAGGATTATGAACGGTGGTATGCTCTTGTCCATGAATTTGTGCGCCATCTGGAAGAAAGATACGGCAGGGAAGAAGTCGCCGCCTGGTATTTCGAAGTGTGGAATGAGCCAAACCACCCTGCATTTTACTCAAGTACCATGGAAGAATACTTTAAAATGTATGCCATAACCTGCAGCGCAATCAAGGCAGTCAGCGGCAGCTACCGCGTGGGAGGCCCTGCTACGGCGGGGAATGCATGGGTTACGGAGTTTATTGAATATTGCTGCACCAATAGGATTGCGGTGGACTTTATTTCAACGCATATGTATGGGGTACGGGGTGACTTTGACGAGTTTGGAGATGCGGTATTGTATTTGATAGACGACCCGGATTATGTCATCAATGCGGTAAAGGATGTTTATGAGGCTATCAAGGCTTCTCCCATGCCAGGCCTGGAAATCCACTATACGGAATGGAGCTCTTCCTATTCCAGCCGCGACCCGGTGCATGACAGCTATGTTCAGGCGCCATACATTCTATATAACCTCAAGAGAATGGAAGGGCTTGTCCATTCCCTGTCCTACTGGACCTTTACTGACGTATTTGAAGAGGTTGGGCCGCCGCCTTCACCCTTTCATGGGGGCTTTGGCCTGATAAACCTTCAGTCTCTCAAGAAGCCGGCCTTTTATGCCTATAAATTTCTAAGTGCATTAGGTGATACAGAGCTTATAAATCAGGACAGTGACAGTTGGGTATGTAAAACTGAAAACGGTATCCAGGCCCTTGTGTGGAATTATACAAAACAGCAGCAGGATGAAAGCAACGATAAATATTTCAAAAGGGATCTTCCGGCGGAAAAGCTTCCTCCGGTAGTGCTTAAAATAAAGGGACTGCCTGAAGGCCAATATTGCGTAGAGGTGTATTCAACGGGCCATTCCTGCAATGATGTGTACGCAGACTATCTGAAAATGGGTTCACCCGGCACTTTAAAGAGGTCTGAGGTAAGGAAGCTGGCTGAAAATAATGCGGGGTTACCGGTCCTTGTAAAGGAAATGACGGCGGGCATGGAGGAAAGCTGCCGCCTGGAGCTGGATATACGGGAGAATGACGTCTACCTGGTTAATATCACAAAAAAGGAACAGGGACGATAAGCACCGGTGCTCCTAAGTGTCAATATCAGAGGTATAAATAGATTGTTGCAAATATTGTTTCGCAAAACCATTAATGTTACTATGAGAATGTAAGAGACATCACATTATTGTCCAAATTTCTCCGGAGAAAAAATTGAATATTTTGTGTTGAACTTCGCAAAAACTTTAAGGGGGAAGAATGAATGAAAAGAATTATTCCTTTGCTTTTAGCGGCAGTACTTGTTGTGTCCTTGGGCCTGGCAGGCTGCGGCGCAGGCAATACCGGCGAAACAACCGCAGCGGCAACAACGGCCGCAGGAACAACCTCACAGGGTACAGCCCAGCAGGCCATTGATCCGCTTGGAAAATATGAACAGCCAATAACCATCACCTATGGCAGAATTGTACAGGCGGAACAGAAATTCCTTGAAGGTGAAAGCTACGATAACAACGTATGGATGAAAGAGTTTGAAAGTGAACTGGGAATAAAGGTTAAGGCTGCATGGGAAGCTGCACCGGACGCCTATGATACACAGCTCAACCTCAGCATTTTAAGCGGAGAGCTGCCGGATTTCTTTAAGGTCAATAATGCCGCTCAGCTTCAGCAGCTTGTGGCCGGTGACATGGTTGTGGATTTGACGGAAGTGAATGAGAAGTGGAGATCTCCGTTAGTCAAAGGCTTTATGGAAATGGGTAAAGGACTGGCAGAGGAACAGTGCTCCATCAACGGAAAGCTCTATGCATATCCCACCGGTACCGTAGTTCCCGAACAAGAGTCTTTTGTATATATCCGTGATGACTTGAGACAGGAACTGGGAATTGCCGAGCCCAAGACCATGGAAGATTTGCTGGCTCTGGCCAAAGCCATGGTAGACAGCAAGAAGGTAAAATATGCTTTTGCTATAGGAAACAACCCTGTAACGGAAGGCTATATGAACCTGATCGGATTCTTCAATGCCTATGACGCTTTCCCCAACACCTGGATCAAAAAAGACGACAAATTGGTTTACGGCGCAATACAGCCGGAAATGAAAAATGCGCTTGCTGTTTTGAAGCAGGCCTATGCCGGCGGTTTGATCGACAAAGAGTTTGTAGCAAAAGACAATGGTACGGCCGCGCAGGATGTTGTAAACGGTAATGCAGGCATCTGCTTCGGACAGTTCTGGATGAACGGCTGGCCGCTTCCCGATGCCTATACCAATAACAAGTTTGATATGAGAGGCTATTCAATACCTTTCTCCAGCTCGGCTACTTTAAAGAAGGTACAGGGTTCAGCGGTTGCTTTAACCAGCAATAGCTCAACCTACTGCGTAAGAAAAGGCTATGAGCATCCCGAAGCGATTGCAAAAATGAGCAACTACTTTATTGAAAAAGGCTACGGCGCAACTGCCGATACCACAAAGTACAGAATAAACGGCGACGTAAACGTATTCTCAACCTCTCCTGTCGGCGGCGGCGGCGCACCGTATTACAATGTTTCCATTCAAAAAGCCGTAACGGATGCCATTGACAAAAAGGATGAGAGCCTGGTTGCAAATGACGCTCAGATGAAGGCAGCTTTTGAATCCCTCACCAAATATTTGAGCGGGACCTTTGAAACTCCAAACTTCACCGATTATAAATTCTTCTACGGACCCAAATCGATCTTTGCCATCGAAGATTCATACATTCAGAATGGCCAGATCATGCCAAGCGAATTTTACGGGGCGGATACGCCTGAAATGATCCGGAAGATGTCTGCGCTCAGAACGGCGGAAATCCAGATGATTCTCAGCATCGTATCCGGTGCGAAGGATATCAATGAGTTTGACAATTTCGTTACAGACTGGAATAAACAGGGCGGTGAGTTGATTACTGCCGAAGTCAATGACTGGAAAGTAAAAATGGGCAAATAAGGACGGCTTTCAAGAGCGGGTACACAGGACTTCAAGTTCTGTGTACCGTCTTTTGAACAACGTCACAGTTCCCCTCCTCTAAGGTGGGGGATACCGAAACGCATGGCTGCAGGTGAAGAGAATCAAGACTTTTATTGAAGAGGGCGTGACTGGTATTGGAAGAACAAATTGCTATTGTCTCAGGCTATACGAAAAAAAGAAAAAAGTATAACAAATCACTCTATGTGATGATGATTATTCCTGTGTTATTGACCTTTGTCTATGCATATTTGCCTTTAGGAGGCCTTATAGCGGCATTTCAAAGATTTGACCTTGCAAAGGGGTTTTTAGGTTCCAAGCTGGTAGGGCTGGAAAATTTCAGCTATTTATTCGGATATTCTAATTTTTGGCAAACCGTATTTAATACTTTTTATATATCCATCATGAAGCTTTGCCTTCAAATGGTCATACCGCTGATTGTGGCGCTGATGCTGAATGAAGTGGCAAACAGCAGGTACAGGACTTCGATTCAGACCATGGTATATTTGCCGCATTTCATCTCCTGGGTAATCGTTGCGGGAATGCTGAGAGAATTGTTGTCTCTGGACGGTTCGGTGAACAACATCCTGGCGTCCTTTGGCATAGAGCCTGTCATGTTCCTTATAGACAAAACGCTGTTCCCCTTTGTTATTGTGCTGTCGGATGCATGGAAGTCCTTCGGCTTTGACACAATTATGATCATGGCTGCGCTGACCCAGATTAATCCCAACCTATACGAAGCTGCTACCATGGA
Organism: Bacillota bacterium; assembly: GCA_023433505.1. Classification (GTDB taxonomy): domain Bacteria; phylum Bacillota; class Clostridia; order Acetivibrionales; family DTU013; genus MnB-11. Next base: position 85,973 of record JAEZCO010000070.1, read on the forward strand.
CGGCGCCGGGAGATGGAAGAAAACTCTCCATATCACCATCCCGGGGATTATGCCCATCATCATACTGGTGTTTATATTAAAGCTGGGAAGTATCGTTAACAACGCAGGGTTTGACCAGGTCGTAAATTTATACTCTCCCATGGTCTATGAGACCGGCGATATATTGGATACGCTAACCTACCGGCTTGCTTTTGATTCCAGTGCCAATGCAATTCCACAGTATGATATAGCGACGGCAGTGGGACTTATGCGGTCTGTAGTTTCATTCGTCCTTGTGTCCGTATCCTATTTCATTGCGCACAAGGTAGCAGACTATAGAATATTTTAACGGGGGTCTTTCCATGGTGTTAAGAAAACGGAAAATAAATGCTTTTGACGTCTTCAATAATATTGTTCTGCTGATCCTGGGACTTTCCTGCATCGTACCCTTTATCAGCGTTTTAGCAGTATCGGTCAGCGACAAGGCAGCGGTTGCGGCAGGCAGCATTGCCATCCTTCCGGTGGGCTTTACGCTTGATAACTATAAATATGCTCTTTCCCAGGTCCAATTTTTGCATTCGATGCTTAATTCGGTGGAGAGGGTGGTGCTGGCCGTTATTTTAAATCTCGCGGTTTCAACCATCGCCGCATATCCCCTGTCCAAAAAGAAGGGCGTATTTCCCGGCAGGTCCTATTTTGCCTGGTTCTTTGTTGTTACCATGCTGGTAGGAGCGGGAATGGTACCGAGATTTATCATTGTTGACGCTACCCATCTTCGCAATACCATCTGGGCATTGGTCATACCCAGTGCCGCCAATGCGTTTTTCATCACCATCCTGCTGAATTTCTTCAGGGGCATACCGGAAGAACTGGAAGAGTCGGCTTTTCTTGACGGTGCGGGACATTGGACCATACTGCTCAAGATCTATGTGCCGCTGGCAATCCCAGCGTTTATTACACTGATCATTTACTGTGTGGTTGGACACTGGAACGAATGGTTTGAGGGCCAGGTATATATGAACCAGGTCAAAAACTATCCGCTGAGCTCCTACCTGAGAGGCGTAGTGACGACGCCGAATTTTGGCACACTGGGCATCAGGACGGCTATGGAAAGAATGAACATCAACAGCAGGTCCTTTACCGCCGCACAGATTCTTATCGGCACGGTTCCGATTCTAATCATGTATCCCTTCTTACAGCGGTATTTTGTCAAGGGTATGACTCTTGGCAGTGTTAAGGGCTGAGTGCAATTACAACGAAATGCTATTAATCTATGCGCCTCGAAGAAATACCACCGTAAAGGGTTTGTGATATTTCTTTAAGGCGCATTTTGCTACTTATAAGTGCGCCGTATGGGGTATGGATATCATGGGAGAAGTGCGAAAAAATTAGGATGCTGTGCGCTTAAAAGATCAGTATATATGCATATTGGAGATGCTCCTTAAGTTTCCCGAAGTTCAGTTGTCATGGCTTCTGGAAAATAAGGAGCATCTGTTTTAGTATAATGGTTTACTATACTTTTCACTTATTCAAACTGGAATTTGTCCTTCTAGCAAGCTCTAGGGCTGCAACCTTACTGTTGAAAGGCTTGTATATCTTATTCAAACAGAACGAATACCGGGGTTTCGCTTACATTTACAGTTACCTTGCCGTTTTTCACTTCCAGTTCCGACAGGGCTCCCGTCATGCTTCCGTCTTCAGGAACCACAAGTCTGGCTTTTGTAGCTCCCTTCATCAGCTTAAGCGGATAGTTTTGGACTTCTGTGCCGTCCGAAGTGGGGCACCAGAGGGCATAAGCCCCTTTATAGGAATCCCTGTCCCGGAATCTCGAAATCATCACATTCTCATTACCGGAAACAACATCGGCGTCGTAAAACATATTTTTGAGACTCTGCCGCATGGCCGAAACAAAGTAAAACGAGGGCTTCGGCTCCCATTTCCCCTTTTCGCTGACAAGGCCGCTGGTATCAAACATGGTGGAACTGCCGGGCGTAACGTCCCGCAGCATGTATTGGGCGCACCGGTCGAAGCCGCTTGCGGCTGCCATAAGGTACGAGCGCAATATCCACTGGGCCTGGGCGAGCTTTGTAGGCGCGCCGACGGCGGTGACAGGATTGGTATCATAGCCCATTTCCGTAATCCACATCTCTCTGTCAGGCAGGTTCAGCTCCCGGAAGGCATTCATTCTCTCCAGCTTTTCCTGAAAATGATCCTCTTCCGGAGGAATTCCGTGGACATCATCCGAAGCATAATAATGGATATTCAGGACATCGGCAGGGAATTTCCCGTCACTGCGGTTTTCTGAAACCCAATCCATCATTTTTTTAATGTAGGAAGGCTTGGGTGAAATTAAACCTGCCAATACCAGCTTGGCGCCGGGATCTGCATTTTTTATGCCCACGGTATTGCCCAGGGTGCCCATATGACCGTCATAGTCCGCGCTGCACATGGCGGCAAGCTCTTCCGGCGCAAATTGTGAGGTCTCTCCATTCCAGTCTGCATCGGGCTCATTCCAGTTCTCGAAATATTCAACCAGTCCGAGCCCGCTTTTTCTTGGCTGCTCCGGTGAAAGCTTCAGCAGGCTGTCATCCACTGTTTTGCCTGCATATCTTGCAGCCAGTTGAAACATATGCTCCCCGTGTTCAATATAGGATGCGGCGTCGGTACTGTCTTCATCTCCCGTTATAGGCTTGTTTGCCTTGTTGCTGCTTCCTTTGTTCAGCCAGGGCACTGTCTGCTGCATGCACACCGAGACCGTCACACCTGCTTCCTTTAATTTTTTGTAATATGCGTCAAAATCCCAGTTTACACCCGCATGGCTTGGACTCCAAGCGTTCCGGCTGTTGGGGTACCCTACGTAATCCGATTCTCCTGCCCCTTCGTCCCATGCCCATGCATGGTATTCACGGAGAAAGCCTACCACGGAAATCTTATCGATGGGGTCGTCGATAAATGCGTTTGTCCCCATAAATTCATTCATGGTAGAATATTTTTTATCCGGGGGCTCCGGAGCTTTTGACGGGACAGCCATTCCCTGGGCGGCTCCGGCATATTTTTTCGCCGGATTGTAGGAAAAGGCCGAGTAATAATAGGCAGTGCCGTCATTTTTGACCTTTTCGTCAAGGACGGTTTCTCCCGGGCCGTTGTATATCTTCTCTCCGTCGTCGGCAGTTTCAGGATAGCCGCCGGCCTTTCTTACAACCACCGTGCCTTTGAAATTTTCTGCCGGATTGTCCCAGGAAAGGCTCACCGCTCCGTCCCACGGAATGACTCTGAAATTTGTCACCCTTTCGCAGGGCCCATCATTGCCGGCGGCAGTTTTACCGGCGGACGCTTTTTGATTTCTCAAATCCCCCGGAACTTCGAAGGAAACCTCCTGCATGGCGACAGGCCTCAGCTTGTTTTTCTCCACGGGCAGCGCTACATTTGAGGTGGAAAAGGTTATTCCGTCTCCGTCAAAGCTCCGGAACCGCACGGAGAATTTGATGGGTTTTCCCTGGAGCAGGAGTTCTTTCAGCGCTGGAACGATGGATAACGGAATCATGCCCTCGCCGGTGTAGCCTTCCTGCTTTTCAACAGTCCTGGTTACAACCTGGCCGGCCTGTGCAACGGCGCTGCCGGCGCTTCTGCCCGGGTAAAGCCCGTAGCTCTCGGGGCCGGCCATATAATACTGCAGGCAGGTATCAAAGCCGGTTTCCATTTCATTGTCCTTCAGGCTGGCCATGTCCTTTTTGTAGTCAAGATTGCCGGAAAAGAACATTTCGAAGCCATCGCCGTTCCACCAGGACTGAGGGTCCCACAAGATCATCTTGTCCATAACATCGTAGGAAAAATAGATGTTTTCGCCGTCCCAGGCGATTTTGAAGGAGTTCAGCTTCCATTTGTTTTCCAGGGAAACCTTGACCGGTTTTCCAATGCCGGCGTCAACCGTAGGAAGCGTTATTTTTGACGGGACATTGGCCCAGTCCTCCAGAGCACCGTCAACCTTTATCACTCCCCTGTCCAGAGCCGGAAGCACAACTCCGGAAGCCTCCTTTCCGGTACAGCCGGAAAAGACGGACAGCAATGCGAGAATAGCCACCAGTAATCCAATGAGTTTCTTCATGCGTCAACCTCACTTTTGAATTTTTACTTTCACACCTACAATTTTATTCCAAGACCAGTAAGGGATAAATATCTGGGACATTGTATTTATAGCTGTAAAATTGATAGTTTCGCGGATAACTGCGAATGATATCTCTTGTGGCAGACGGCAGCAGGGGATAAATGTTTTTACCCGTCTTGCAATTGCGGCTGTTAAAAGATATAGTGAAGAGTATAGATGTAAAAATACGGTTTGAACTGAAGCAGGAGGGTGTTTCATTGAAGGACGGGATTTTCGGAAATTTCACGGACGATATTCATGGACGGGCATTGGAAAGGCCCGGGATTGGGCATATATGCATTCTTTTTTCGGCGGTGATTTTTTTGTTTGTCCTGCTGGGCTTCAGGGTTCAGCGGAATGAATTTTATTCCGGCGTGCTGATTACGGAATTCGGCCTTATCATGCTGCCGGCGCTTATATTTCTGCTGGTGAAAAAGTATAATCTTACCTATGTGCTGCGGTTGAACAAGGCCGGTTTTTTAAATTTTCTTCTGATATTTTTAATCATGGTTTTTGCCATCCCGGTGGCAGGGCTTTTCAATCTGGCCAACCTGTGGCTGGTAAATTCCATCTTCGGAAAGGTCATCGTTTCCCAGCCTCCGGTGGCGGAAGATATCGGGGGATTATTGGTGAATATCCTTGTGATCGGCGGCTCTGCCGGCTTATGCGAGGAATTCCTTTTCAGAGGCGTGATACAGAGGGGTTTTGAGCGCTTTGGCGCCGCACCTTCCATTTTGCTGGCGGCATTCTTGTTCAGCTTAACACACCTGGATTTTCAAAAGATTTTAGGAACCTTTGTGCTGGGCGCATTGATCGGATTTATCGTGTACAGGTCCAATTCTCTTTACAGCGGCATGTTTGCCCACTTTACCAACAACTCTCTGGCGGTGCTTATGGGTTTTGTTTTTACGAAAATCACGGGCCTCATGAAAGATTCCGGTATTCAGATGCCGGAGACGGAGCCCGACTTGAGCAAGTATTTCCAGACATTATCCCAACTGCCCAAGATGCAGTTGATGATTGCAGCTTTCTTTTACGGGTTTGTATTTCTGGTAATACTCATGATTTTTGTCTCACTGGTTTATGCCTTTATGAAAACAACAAGAGGTAAGGCAGAAGCCGTAAGGGCGGTTCAAACGCCGGAAAGATCAAACAGGCTTCTATGGCTGATCCCCGGTTTGGCACTTATTATGGGAGTATATTTCATTCAAGTGGCGAAGTTCCACGGAGTTAACGGTTGGTTTCTGGAGCAGGTCCGGATGCTGCTGGGAGCGTAAGGGGGACCGGATTGACTTTCCCCAATACAATAGAGGCAGAAGCATCGCTGCCGGTCCGATGCAGAAGCAGGGACGGCTCCGGCGTTTTTCAACCGAGGCTTGCTTTCAGCTTTCGGATGTCGTCGCCGGCGAACCGGTAGATATCGAAGTTGCCGATGATCCGTGAGCCGACTCTTTCATCGTAGTACTCGTACAGCTTCTGGATATCAATATTTGTTGATATGATGGTTTTGCATGGGCGGACCATATTATTGGAAAAGCGGGTATCAAGTATTGTCAGAAGCTCTGCGTAGCGGGCTGCACTGGGTGGCTCGGTTCCCAGGTCGTCAATAATCAGAAGCTCTACTTCCATAATATTTCTGTAGACAGAATTCTCATAAGCTTCATCTTTAGAGGACTTGAACCTGTATTCCGTAATCGTGCTGAAAAGTACCGGAGCAGACTGGTAAAGTACGGTGATGCCCCTGTTCATAAGCTCTACGGCCGTGCAGTTGGCCATGAAGGTCTTGCCGGAGCCGGTAGGCCCGCAGAACAGCATGTTTTTGATCTGGGGGTCCTTGAAGCTTTCAATGAATGCCAGGCAGTTTTCTTTTATCCCGAGGATCTGCTTTCTGGGCGACTTTTTAATACCGTACCTGGCTTCGTCGATAATATCTGCATAGTAGTTCTCGTTAAAATTATTGAAGTTTTCCACATCGGTGCATTTTAAATTGGACTGGACATAGATCAGGTCGATGAGCTGCTGCCTGTAACAGCTGCACACCCTGTCGCCGGAATCTTCGTCGATAGGCGTTCCGGTATCCCTGCATTTCGGGCATTTATATTCAGGCTCAAGATACTCCTTTGGGTAACCAAGGGTTTTCAGCAGTGCTTCTTTTTCCTGTTTCAGCTGCCGGATAACGGATTGCAGCTTTGCAATAATATCTTCCGCATTGGCGGTCTCAGTCAGCAGCAGCTTATTATATTTTAGTCCTGCCAGTTGTATTTCCCTTTCTATTTCCTCCAGCCTGGGAACCCGGGCATAGACAAGCTCCTTCTTATATGCAAGCACATCGTAAGAGGCTTTTTGCCTTTTTTCGTATTCACTTCGGATAATACTGTGAATGCTTGATTTCATTGGTTGCCTCCCATTGCTTATACATCCTTGTAAAGATTGTCAAAATAATCGGCATCGTGCTTCCGCTGCTCGAAGTTGCCCTTTTGCGGTACATTGGCCTCGGTCTGCTTCGCTTTGGCTGCCGATAAAGTCTGCTTCCTGCTTTTTTCATAGGCAAGAATCTGCTCTTTTTCCTTGAGTCCTCTTTCATGCCAGTCCGTCAGGATCTTGTTTATGTAGTCAAAGCTGGGGTTCATGATGGCAGTGGTTTTCTTAAGGGCCATTTCTATAATCTCAAATTCAAAGCCGTACTCAATGACCCATTTTTCCACATAGGCCTCTTCGTACTCCGTCAAGGGGCCCTGCTTCTTGAACTTCTTCGCAATTTTATACCGGATGTCTTTAAGCTTCTGGTATTCGATGGAATAGGTATCCAGATCAAAACTGTTCTTTATATTTTTGCTGAACCAGTTATCCGCTACCTTGACCATATACTGCTTGGACAGCCCTTTATGGTCATAGCAGTGCTGGAAGAGGGCATACATGACATCCTCCTCAAACCGGTACTTGTCAAACCAGGCGTCAATGTCGGTATACCAGGTAGGGGACATAACACCCTGAAAGAATTTATTGTTGATATCCCGGATAAAGCCATTGCGCTTTTTGTTTCTGTCGGAGCTTAAAATCGCTTCTTCCGGAGTCGACGTCTGCTTGGTCCGGTAGAGCTTCTTTATCTCCTTCTCCTTAAGGTCGGTGATGACGAGGCCGTTTTCCTTCCGGGAAATAAGGCCCAGGCTTTCAAGAAAGATAAACGAATCTTTAACCCTGGTAACCTCCAGCTCAAGCTTTTTTGATATATCTTCAGCGGTTGCCTGCTTGCCGCGTTTGCCCATAAACAGGCAGTACAGGTATATCTTGACCATGTCGCCGTCCATGGACGGCATGTATTCCGTTATGAAAATATCCGGGATCAAGGTGTCCGAATATAAAATTGACATATTTGATTCAAAAAGCATACTTTAATTACCTCACATGACTCCTATGTAGGGATATAATCCGATGGAACACATTATAACATAGAAGGATATCCGATACAAAACCCATAAGGCTTGCTGATTTTCATACAGTTGGATGTTACTTCGAAATAAACCTCCTTTATGGTTCTTTCGAAGACGGATATAAATTTTTTTTAAGCCTTGTTCATATCCCGGGCCGGATTGTGGTACAATAACCTTAGAAAAATCAGGAGGGGAAATATGGCAAATAATTATCCGGAGTTTATTGCAAAGCTTCAAAAAACCGACCCAAAGATCTATGAAAGCGTTTCGCAGATATTTGACCTGTCCATGGGGCCGGGAGAACTGGACGGTAAGACAAAAATACTGATCATCCTTGCCTTGGACGCGCTGAGCGGTTCCGGCGAAGGAGTAAGGATGCTTTCCAAGGTTGCACGGAATATGGGAATATCCGACGGTCAAATCAGCGAAGCGCTGAGACTGGCATATCTTGCTGCCGGTAATCCTGTTCTGAACGCTATGAAGTCGGCATTTGAAGAGTAATTAAAATACCTGTTAATTACAGTTGATTTTATGTTTGAAATGTATTATTATAGAGTAGCATGAAAAGGGATGCATTATTTTCCCTTGAATATGCGCCCATAGCTCAACTGGATAGAGCGTCTGACTACGGATCAGAAGGTTGTGGATTCGATCTCTGCTGGGCGCGCCACTGAAAAGCCGATTCTGCAAGCATTTGCGGGATCGGCTTTTTTAATGCTTTACAGATCAGACGGTTTTCTGCATAAAATTGTGCATAATGTTATAGGATTTATACCGCATCCATACAGAGCTATTTTTTGTCTGGTGATTTTGGAAGGAGTTCTTGCTTTTTCTCAATAAGGGGAAGATTTTTAAATGGATTAAGGTCAAGACGGCTTATAACATCCTTTTGTAATTCCGGAAGTACATGCGAATATGTATCCAGTGTAATGTTAACCCTAGTATGGCCAAGCCGTTCACTTACGATCTTGGGATGCACTCCTTGGCGTAGCAGCATGGTTGCATGGGTATGCCTAAGGTCATGAAACCTGAATTCCGGAAAATTTAATTTTTTACAAGCTTTCTTAAAAGATTTATAAACATAGTCTGGATCCAGGGGGTGTCCATCCGGCCATATACATAGGAATGTACTTTCCTTATATCCTGGACACGCTTCTTTATTTATATTCCTTTGATCAAAATAATTCTGTAATACTTTTTTAGTGCCGGGAAGCATGGGAATGGATCTACGGCTTCCATCCGTTTTAAGTGGCCAGAGCTTGAGTTCTCCAGCTGCCAGTTGGTAACAATAGCGTACAGTAAATTTTTCATTATCCAAATCTATATCGTCAAGCTGTAATCCGCATACTTCACCACGTCGCATACCAGTGGTAAGGGCTATGTATACTGGAAGAAAAACCGGCTTCCCTATAACTTCCTGAAGTAACAGTTTTACCTGCACATCGGAAAGAACCTGAATATTTGTTTTGTTTTTCCTTGGGGGCTTCACAGACTCAGCAGGATTAGTAGACATGTACTGAAGCTGTACTGCATATTTCAGCGCCATTTTTAATACCCTATGGTGGTAAAGCACGGTTGTACTTGACAGACCTGATCTCAGCATCTTTGTGTAATATGCTTGGATTTCTGATGCTGTAAGGCTCCGCAGCTTAATAGATCCTAATACCGGGATAACATGTAGTCTCATCACTTCTGCATAACTCCTCCTGGTCCTTAAGGCAAGGTTATGCTCTACAAAATCTGCATACCATTGTTCCAGAAGCTGCTGCAGGCTAAAATTCTGTGGCTTAACGACTAGATTCTTCGATGCCTTATATTTGAACTCATTCATTGCATTTTCAGCATCTTTTTTCTCCCATCCTTTTTCGAAAAGATATACTTGTTCCTGCTTTTCACCAATCTCCACATAAAATCTTACACCCCAGCCTTTTTTTCGTTGTATAAAATGCGCCATTTAGTAATCACCTCACCTATATTTTTTCATGTATGTAGACTGATGGAAAGCCGTAAAGGTACAAGCTTCTTTTACCATCCAAGTCCCAAATGCCATTTTGCTTTGACATGAATTCAAGCTTTTGCAGTAAAAAATCCTGTGTAACCATGAAATACTCCGACAGGTCCGATAATGAAGTAACAAGGTTGTTTTTTAGAGCTTCCAAAAGCATTTCTGTGGGTACCAGGAAATCAGTTGCCCACCGAAGTGCAAGCATCTCCTGCTTATCTACTGTGAGCCGGTCTCTATAACACATGTACTTACGAGGAGTGATATCACCTATATTGGTGCGATAGTGGCCAATTTCTTCCGCCAGGACGCACCGATCAAGTTTTGTATCACAGCGGATTGATTCATTTAACAGGATCATATAATAACTGCCATCGCAGTAGTAGTATCCGAGGACTGCTTCCGGAAGTGGCTGGTATTCTTTGATAATTCTGCATTTACGAATAATTATATCTAGTTTTTCTGTCTCTATCACAAATAATGGCCTCGCAGTCGAACGTATGTTCTGAATTATATCACAAATAGGGTAGCTAGTTAATAATTTTATGCAAATTCTTTTTATTGACAAAGGTTTAATTGTACGCTAAAATTGTTTCAGCTGAATAAATTAACATAAAATTGGGGGTGGTATGTATAAGTAAATTTATGCTACTTATTTCATGCTCTGATAGAAAAATATTAGGCGATACTGCTTCTCAATCTGCAATGAATGTTTATGATGGGGTTTTTTATAGGCTTATCAAAAATGCTTTTAAGATAAATGCAAGAGTAAAAGAACAAGTGGATATATATATCTTATCTGCAAAATATAATCTCATTCCTGGTGACTTTAATATAGAACCATATGACCAAAAAATGGATAGACATATTTCTTTAGCTAAAAGAGAATTAAATACAATATTACTAAAACAGGCTCTAGTCAAGGAAATGCCTAAAGAACTTATTGTTGCAATGGGTAAAACATATAGAGACTCAATTGATTGGAATGAGGTAAAGATTCCAACAACTTTTATAATTGGTGAAATAGGAATTATGCAGAGTAAGCTTAAAAAGTGGTTGCTTTCTATATGAACTGGGGGAAAATATGAGTTTAAAGTACATAATGCCTGATTGGGACGATTATGTCGATGCTGATTTTGATTTTAATACAGATTCATTTTCTACAGTAACTCGTGAAGGGCGAAGAGAATTATATTTACATGAGATAATGGGAAATGAGGCTCCATGCGATGGAATACTGGTAAGTCTGGCTCAATTATTAAAAAAAAAAGGAGCGTTAAAAAATTATAATGCTTTAAATCCTATCACTGTCAGAGATATTATGAGAATTCCAGATAAAATTAAAATAATTGGCGACTGTGGTGCCTTTACTTACAAGGATGAGACAACACCCCCATTTACCTCAGCTAATGCTGCGAATTTATACAATACATTAGGATTTAATGTTGGTGCGTCAGTCGATCATATGATGTTTGGTGAGAAAATTGTTATTAATAAAAACGGCAAAGAGAAAAAGGTTCCAATTTCTATAGAAGATCAAAGAGAACGGATGAAGGTTACAAGACAAAATGCAAAAGAATTTATTGAAGAAGTAGAAAGCAAACAGTACAATTTTACTCCAATGGGTACAATACAGGGGATTTCAAAGGAAGATTATGCAGATGCATTTAAGTACTATATTCAACTTGGATATAGATCTGTCGCTCTTGGAAGCCTCGTTCCTAAAACAGATGATGAAATAAAAGAAATAGTTCTGGCTGTTGGTGCTGAATACAATAAGCTTGATCCTCAAATTAAAAAAGAGGTTAAGATACACCTCTTTGGGGTTTTAAGACCAAAGCTATTTAGATATTATGATGAAAATGGTGTAACTAGTTTTGATAGTATTAGTTTTTTTAGAAAAGCTTGGCTAAGGTCCGATAACAACTATCTAGGGGTTAATGGTGAATGGTATGCATCTTTGCGAGTTCCTCAAGCTAACCTAAAGACTAATTCAGATAAACTTAAAAAAAAGAAGATTAAAATTAATGAAGCTATACAAATGGAACAAAATGTATTAAGGTTATTATCAGAATACGATAATGACAGAGTAAGCATAGAGGAAGTATTAAGATCAGTTTTTGAGTATGATGAACTATTTGACAGATCTTTTGAGGATAGCGAAGAAATTAGAAAAACATATGCCAGGACACTTAGGGATAAACCATGGAAACGTTGCAATTGCCCAATATGTGGGGAGATTGGAATTCATGTTATCATATTTAGGGGGACAAATAGGAACAAAAGAAGAGGTTTTCATAATACGATTATTTTTTATGATAATTTAAAAAATCATAATCTTGAGAAAATTTTAAACCCAAAATCAAAAGAAAAGAGGGAATCAGCATGTCAAATGTAAGAAAATTAGCATTTTCTGGTCTTGTAATTGGAATTTATGTGGTTATTATGTATTTAACACAAGGCTTTGCTTTTGGCCAATATCAAATACGGATAGCAACTGGCTTGTATGCTTTAGCCTATCACTTCCCGTTTTTAGTTATCCCATTAGGGTTGGCAAATCTTATAAGCAACACAATAATGGGTGGATTAGGGATATTTGATATAATAGGTGGTAGTCTGGTTGGTATCATTACTTCAGGTGCAATAGTGCTCTTAAAGAAAGTGACAAACAAGAAAATTATTATATTACTACCAATTGGAATTGTACCAAGCGTTTTAGTGCCTTTATGGCTAAGCTTCTTAATTCATGTTCCTTATATCTTACTAGTTATTTCAATTGGAGTTGGCCAATTTATTAGTGCATATACGCTAGGGCTGTTTATTATGAATTTTAGATTTTTGGTTAATAAATGGCAGGATAAATAATATTAGAAATTATTTATCCTGCTCCAATATTTTATGGATATAATAGTTGATACGTACGCCCTAAATTCGCTGCTGCTAGGCAGTTCCATCTTTTATCACAAGCATTACATGTTTCTTCAGGTGGAGGTGTATTAGGATTAGGCCAATTGTTAGCTGCTCTACATTGTTCAATAACATTAACAGTAGCTGCGAAATTTTGCATTGCAGTGTTGATTGATGTTTGATCTAGTGTTACTTCCAGCATTGAATTTACAGGCCTTGTTGTTGGAGTTGATGGGCCTGATAGTGAATTTAAAAAATATAATACTGCACGTTTAGGAGTTTGGCCAGTTCGTCTTCTATAAAGCTCTGCATATACTTGCATTTGGTATACATATTGTTGATATAGTGGATCACCTTGAGATGGACGATCAGATCCTTTATAATCCCAAATCTCTACTTCATTAGGATCACCTTCATAAGTTGCAAGTACATCCACATTGCCGTGCAAAATATAATTCCCTTGGTCTGCTTGAAGTTTGCATTCTGTATTTAAGATTCTGTGATACAAGGTTGGACCTTCTAGGGTGTTAAATCTTTTTAATATTGTAAGTGCTTGATCACGTACTTGTACAACAGCACTAATACGTCTAGCTCGCAGAGAATTCTCAACCTCCAAAAAGTAACCATCAATTTCTTGATCTGTTGGAAGAGAACCTGGGACATTTGGACCTATCAACCCACGGAAATGAGTATGAGCCCTATCTAAGACCTGATGAATAATTGTCCCGTAGAATAACTGTAAAGCTAAAGCTGGCTCATATTTTCTGACTTTGAACTCAGAATATTGCATTGAACATCGCTGAAAAGATAGTATATCAGCAGTTATACTATAACGTCTTTTAATGCTCACTGGTGTTTGACTAGGAACATGTAAGCCAATGTAATTACGCCATGGCATTTTTCATCAACTCCTTATAAACGTAATATATTTTGTCGAACCCAAGGTCCGCCATTTCCACCAAAAGATGCAGTTTCAAATGCTCTTTTTCTTAATTGTCCGTCTGTCGCAAGAAGGACTAAAGCATACTTTGCACGAGAGTATGCTACAAAATGGAGTCGAATATCATCATGCCAAGCTGAGTCATTTGCAGAATGGTTTATTACAGGATGAATAATTCTAAATTGTCGTAAATCGTTTTCCAGTTGATGGGACTTTCCTACTGTTACGCTACTACCTAGTGATCCAACAAATACAAAATCAAATTGGAGCCCCTTCGACTGGTGAATTGTCATTATAGGTAATCTTCCAATGGGACATACAATCTCTTCATCCTCATCATCATCAATCCCTTGATCAGCAAGGTAACCGCAGAATAATGAGTAAAATTTACTCAACCAATATTGATTCACTCTACCAGCTAGATTACTATCCATGTATAGAGATCGTCCTTGTTGGGAACAGAATGCTTCAAGTAATCTTGTTAGTTTACTTAATCGTAAGTCTTGTTCTTGATTTCCTTGGTAACTTACAAATGGTTGATGAGATAGTATTCTATATAGAATTGTGGCTACTGCAGGAGTAATTCTATGGTTGACGGTATATTGCTGGCGAATTGCTCTTTGTGACCGAGTAACGTAATCTCTTAGATTATTATTTTGGCTAGCAATTTGATTGTAGGCGTTTACCCATTCTAAAATCATGTCATATGCATCTTGCAGATAATGGGGGTCAGCAGCATCTAAATTTGGATCTAATATACTTATTAATGCACCTAATACTTGCTGAACTTCAGGTTGATCCAAGAAAGACCGTGATCTTGGATTGTAAACTGGAATACCCCGTTGTTCAAGTTCTCTGAGATATGGTCCTGCATTTCTTACACTATCTTTTGCGCTTCTTAGCAAAAGCACACACTGACTATAGTCATCAATAATTCCGTTAGAAATTAATCCTTGAACAGTATTAGCAAAAGTTGAGGCTAGTCCTGTAACAGTCCCTTCTCTAATTAGACCTACACTTGCAGGTAGGCCAAACCTTCCTGAAGAGGGGTTTAATAATGGTTTTCCCTGAACGCGGGCATTATTTTGTGTCATAATTGGAAACGAAGTAATATATGTATTGCACCAATCAACAATTTTATTACTAGAACGATGATTATCTATTAGTGTAGCTTGATTTGGCATTATATTCCAATAACGTTGGCATTGATTACTAAACCCAACCATACTTTCAACTGTACCTCCGCGAAATCGATACAATGCTTGATCATCATCGCCAACAACTGTAAGATTGTGGGGCATATTTGCTGCTAAAGTGAAATATATCTGTTCTTGGATAGGGTTAGTATCTTGATATTCGTCTACCAATATATATTTTAATGGAGGATATTGTGAAGTCCCGTCTCCATTTAAAAAAGTCTGTCCTTGAGGAGTTTGCAAAAAATCTAAAAAGTGCTTTTGCAGATGTGCAAAATCACAGGAATATTTCTCATGCAATTTGTTCACATAAAGATCGTATATTTGAGCTACTTCTTGCCACACTCCATTATTTCTTCGCATAGAAGCTATATCAATTTGATCTTCTACAAGTCGATCTAGTAATAGTTTAAGAGCTTTCGTCCACTCCCATAGATTAGGATACGGCATATTTCCAAACAAATATTGAAATCTTGCTTGAAATAGAGTAAAATTACTTCTCACAGATCCAGCTATTTGATCACGTATTAACATTTTACTTTCAATGTCATCTAGCAATCTTAAATTTTGATAATTGACGTACCGATATTCTTGAAGAATATCATTACAAAGGCTATGTAATGTACCTATTCTAAGTTGGCTAATATCTATATCTGAAAGTTGCGGGTATTGTCCAATAAGATATAGCATAGTTTCTGATATTCTATCTTCCAGACTTCGGGCTGCTTTCTGAGTAAAAGTAGTAACCATAATAGATTTCGGGTTAATGTTGTTACAACAAGCAAGTTTTAAGCACCTTATAACGAGAACTTCTGTTTTCCCAGTACCTGGTCCTGCAATTATCCATAAAGGGCCAATATTATGATGAATAGCAATTCTTTGATCTGGATCTAAAGGGAAACCGTTTTTTTGTTCTATAGCACTGATAAGTTGTTGATCAGTTATTTGCAATTAGACTCCCCCCTATTTAAAATGATTTAAAAATTTCTATGTGACATATTATAACACATGAAAGGGTAATTTTCCATTATTTTAATAATTCATATGTAATATTACAATCTCATTGTAGTTTTTTTATTTAAATGTTAGAATTATAAATTAATACAGTGAATTAACCTAAAGGGAGTATATATGAAAGCAGTAGTTTTATTATCAGGTGGTATGGACTCAGCAACAGCTTTATTTTATGCTAAATCTCGGGGATATGATTGCTATGCCTTATCCTTTAATTATGGACAAAGACATTTTAAAGAATTAGATTGTGCAAAAATAATTGCTCAAAAAGCCGAAGTATTTGAGCATATAATTATTAATACAAATATGAATGCCTGGGGTGGGTCTGCCTTAACTGACCTTGATATTGCTATTCCTAATGGTATTGAACACAAAGATGACATTCCAATAACATATGTTCCTGCTCGTAATATGATTTTTTTAGCATACGCCGCATCATATGCGGAAGCGATAGGAGCACAAAATATATTTATTGGAGTTAGTGAAGTCGACTATTCCGGATATGTTGATTGCAGGCAACAATTCATTGATGCAATGGAAAAAGCCATAAATATGGGGACAGTTTGTTCGGTCGAATATGGTAAATTGATAAAGGTTCATACTCCTTTTGTAAACATGAGTAAATCAGATGAAATAAAACTGGGTATAAATCTTGGACTTGATTATGGATTAACTTGGACATGCTACAAAGGAGAGGAATTTGCCTGTGGGATATGTGATAGTTGTAAACTTAGGTTAAAAGCATTTAATGAAATTGGGATTTCTGATCCAATAAAGTATAAGTAAGTTATATATAAAAATGAGGGTGTATGAATAATATGGACAATCGTCGGGATGAGTTCTTATTGAGAATGTATGATCAAATGTTTAATAACATTGATAGACATATCTTAGTGGTGTGGCAATCTGTAAGTGTTCTTATTGGAGCTTTTGCCCTCTTTGCCCTTTCAGAGAAAAATATAATTCCAATCGATATTGCATGTACATTAATTGTAATGATAGCTACTTGGCTTATAGCTCATGTATTTGATGCGTCTCATTGGTATAATAGGAATTTGAATATTATAGCAAATATAGAAAGAGAATTTTTAAATAAAGAAGATTCAAAGCTAATACATTTCTATTTTGCTAGGCATATAAAGCCAAATGATATAATCACACAGTTAAAAATTCAAAGAATGTTGGGGATTTATGTAATAATTTTAGTTTTTTTATATCATTTACTAACTCGGATAATACCTAAATTGGGAAAGGTTATTGATCTATTTAATGATATAAGTGCAAAAGGAATTAATGGATTAAAAGGATATTCATTTAGTATAGTGATTCCATATATATTCATCATCATTTGTTTATTTTATTTGAATCGCATTAAAAATGATCGTCTTAAATCGCTTGAAGATTTTGAAAAGAAGTCTCCTGGTAAAAAACTGTAAATTAATTTTTTTACAATATTTTTGGAGAAAGTTAATAACATATACTAAGAATAAAATGTGAACATATTTTTGTTATCAACCATATATTGGTATATTACTACTCTATGTATTCCACCTGTTTGATGACCCCTTAAGGCATGCAATAAAGTATAAATTGAAAAAAGCTTTACTAAATCAACAGATTTTTGCATCCTCAATAGCATCCCAGAAATCATTTTCATGTAAAATAATAATTCGTTTACCAGACTTCCGCATTTCCATTGCTTTTTCAACTTTACGACCATAACATGAGAATGCCCAGCATGGATTTCCATTATTTCCGATCACTAAATAATCTGTTTTTGGGGTTACATTGTTGTGCTGAATTCCTCCCAATGACAAAACGAGTTTACCTATTTCCTCACGCTTGGTTCGGTTAGATTCACCTGTGAAACAAAAAGATTTTTCTTTAATTTTGATTGTGGGACAAACCGAGCAAATCCCACTTATTTTCAATGTTAATTTTAACTCTTCAATTTCAGGGCGGTTAATGTTATATGATGTAGTAGTATCAATAAATTCACTAAAAAATACTTTTAAGGCCTTCCTCTCAGATTCATCTACCCTACCGTCTGATAGAACAGACATAATTAGGCTATATACTTCATCATACGGGTATGTACCGGACAAATGCTCGTTTTCAAGTATCCAATTCTGTAAGTTTTCTATTTCCTTATCATTTATACAGTTATCGGATAATATACCGTGTAATATTCCCTGGAGCCTTTGAATATCAGAAGTTACAACATCATAATATATATTTCCTGTTTTAAAGTTATCGCAAACCCAGAGTATATCTTCAATTTCATCTTGAGAAAGATAATTATCATCTACAGATCTCTCAATTAGTGGGATCAACTCGTTAAAAGGATTGTTTTTCAAAAACTTTTTATATAGGTTGCACCAGTTTATTAGCTCGTAAATCTCATCATGATTTAATTCTCTGTCTATGCTTATTCCTTTTAACATACCTTCAAGAGTATGAAGGGCTTTATCAAATTCGCTTCTATAGGTATAAATTTTGTAGTCTTTATGATCCTGTTCCATTTTTTATACCTCCTAACATATAGTAAAGTATAAATATATGGTAACAAAAACCTGATATTATTGCAATAATATGGAACAAATTTTACAATTATATTGCCTTGGCGACAAGATCGCTTATTCAAAACCATTATTATATTAATTTAATATGATTTTTTTACTGCTATCCTGTTACAATTCTGCTTTATCAATTCTATATGGTCTTTTATCCACTTAATTGCTTCTTCTGGTGGGCCGGAATTAGGGCGGCCTAATAGGTGATCGGCTAGACTTCTGAAATATATGCACTAATTGTATTCTTCATCATTTCTGTAATGCTTTCTGTAGAAGGCTTTCTTCCTTATGTAAATATTTTAGGCGTCTTGAAAGCATAAATAAATTCATAACCTATTACTATATTTATTTAGTTTAATTTTTTTTTAATCTACCATCTGGGTTATATTTCAATTTCATAAGTTCTATATAGTCTTCAACCTGTTTGATAGCTTCTTCAGGTAGGCCAGAGGTGTCGAGGTTGTGGTAGGCTTTTGTTTCGATTTTGGTTTCTATAGGCGTTCGGATGTCAGTACGGCCAAGCAAAAAATCAGTAGTTACACTAAAAAAATCAGCGAGTTTCTGAAGAGTATCATAATCAGGTTCTCTTTTACCCAATTCATATTTTCCATATGTCGACTGATCAATTTTAAGATATTCTGCGATATCTTTTTTTGTTAGACCTCTTTCTTCTCGTAGAAGGATTAATCTTTCAGTAAGCATAGATACCCCCTGTTTATAGGGTAATAGACAAAATGTCTAAACACAATATGGTAGACTATAAGTCTATTAGATTCAAAATATATATTGACAACTAGACGAAATGTCTATATATTATAACTAGACGATTCGTCTAGTTATGTTTGGAGGTGATGTATTGAGAATATGGTTAAAAGAGTTGAGACTAGCTAAAGATCTAACTCAAGAAAAAATAGCCAATTTGGCTGGCGTTGATATCACAACAATTAACAAAATAGAACTTGGTGAGCGAAGACCTTCGCCGAAAACGGCAAAAGCTATAGCTTCTGTTTTGGAATTTGATTGGACCAAGTTCTATGAAGATGAAAAAGAAACAGCATAAGAGGTGATTTTTATAATAGTTCCAATTAAGAATAATATACGAAAGTATCGGGAAATCCGCTATATCAATCAGCAGAGGCTTGCTGATGAACTGGGATTAACCCGAACATATCTGTCCAAGCTTGAAAATCAACGTTTCTCACCGGGGCCTGGGTTGATGTTGCGGATATGTGCTTATTTTGGAGTTCACACAAGTGAGATGTTTTACATTGACAAGAAAGAGGGTGGAGAGTAAATGGGCAGGTATGTAGATACTATGGAGAGTCTAAGTGTCACAAAATTAAAGGTCTCAGGCTATCTCAATACTATTGAGGTTATGCTTCAATCAGCTAACGAGGAAATTGCACAGGCAAGGGCAAGGATTGATGAGTTCAACGGAGTTGGAGTGGAGACAGAGGGTATTCTTGACAAATACCCGGACATCTTAACAGTCGAGCAGATGGCGGAGCTCTTGCACCTTACAAAGGGTGCTGTGTCCCAGATGGCAAAAGAGAAGCGGTTACCCGGTACTAAAATTCAAGAAAAATGGCGGTTCAGTAAAAAGGCTATCATTGAATGGATGTACAGTAGGTCACTGAATAATCTCTTATCTGAAGCAGAAAAAGTACGGAAAACCAGGAAAGCGGCGGGAGCCTCTTCACTATATACGGTGAAGTAAAGAGGCTCATTCTAGGCAGGAGAGGCAGAAGAAGAGTGGTTTGTGAAGAAGGGGCTTGATGTGCTTTTCATCATGATTATACTGCAAGACCCCGGGCAGTCATATATCTACAGGTACATGATTCCTTTACTGAAAGGGGGTGAACGTAAAATGAAGTTTGGCGAAATAGCAAAGCAAGCAAGGATAGATTCAGAAATTACAGTGAATGAAGCGGCAGATCGTCTACATATTACAAGGCAGACTCTTTTTAACATGGAGACCGATGTGACAGCACCTGATCCTCAGAATGTTATCAATATGACAAGGCTATATAATGAGCCAACACTGCTTAATGCGCATTGCAGGCTTAACTGCCCAATCGGCAGGAGGCTGAACTATATACTTCCGAACAAACTACCAAAGAACCTGACTGCGATAACTGTCCGGAATATGAAAGAGTCTGAGGAGCATGTCAGCTGCTTAAAGGATTTTGCATATGGGAGTGTTTCAGGCAAAGACAGGATTTTCATGAGGAAGGCTGTGAAGGAGATCCTTGAGGCTGAATACTGGATCGAAACATTAAAAGAGCAGGTTATCCGGGAATATGGCTTTGAAGAACTTGAGGGCCTGATCCGTGAAGTCAATTGTGAATATATCAATGAAGGTTTGGTATGTGTTTAGAGGGGAGGGTCTGTTATGTCAATAAAAATCGCACTTATATTAAATAGGTTTGGTTTTAGTGTATCACATGATGGCGACAGAGGCTGGATTATTATAGAAAAGAGCAAAAAAAATAGCCCTCGAAAAGCAGCCATTTAAAAAGATTGTCACCCATATAGTAGCAAATATGTTGTTTTGTGTCAATATATCTATTCTTTCAGGAGGAAGGTGTATGGAGGAAAAACTTAAGCAGATTATAACAATTGCCTTAGAGGCAAAGCTAGGGTATGCAGTGGAAATTACGCCAGATGAGTGGGAAGCGGCCAGGGTGGATACGCTCAATGATATTTTCTATAACAAGCTATGCAGCCTGAGGGAGCCGACGCTAAATTATTTCTTCAATACCATGGTAAGTTTACTGGCAATCATGAAGCGGATAGCTGCATAGCGGAAGCCGGAGGTGTTCTATGTTCAGATGGCTGAAAGAGGTTTTCAAGAGAAAAGGTCATTATTATTTGCAACTGAGTGGATATGACCGAAAAAAGAGGCGCTTTTTATAAAACATCCAGATACCATTGTCTGGCGGGTATTAAAGCTTATTTGTGAGGAGGTGCTGTTTTGAAATCCTATGAGGTTTCTCCAGGAATGAAAGTGTATATCAAAAATCCTAATCTAAGAGATATAGATGGAAAAAGCTTGTTTATGAAAACAGGGGTATTTCTGGGAATCGATGATTTTGGACAGGCCCATAGATGCCGGAGGAATACTTTCGGGAAGGTCAGGATGGATGACAGGGCCGTCCTCACAGACCATTTTTATATTAAGGACCTGCAGGAAGATAGGTATTTGGATCTATCAAAACCTAAAGGTTGAAAGGGGGCATTTTTCTATGCTTACGAAAGCATTAGCAAAATTAAGGTCTGAAACGGACCAAAATATAAACAATCCATACATTCAAGTAGTTGGCGGTTTCCTGATCCAATACCTTGAGTCGAACCCAGCCGCAGCGGAGAAGATTCTGGCAACAGACAAATCAATTAGTGAGAGTCTGGATGAAATGAGAAAGGCTGCTGAAAAGAAAAAGGTCAGGAATTGTGCTGTACTCACTGATCAGGAAGGCTTTAATATTGTATTGAAGTATTTCGGAATAACGGAGTTGGTACTAGCTCCATCAAGTCCTGCAATAGAACAAAAATCTTCGGATAATTTTAATATAAGCCTGGAGGAGCTGATGTGATGAAAATGAATACAGGAGTCAAAGAGCATTTTTTGCATTTTGATCAAGGCTGTAACCCTGAAATTATGGACTTTGCAACGAATGTAGTCCTTAAAGAAAGTAAATACATCTTCCTTACCAGGATAAAGAAACAGCAATATGGCTACTGCACCCACTGTAATACTGAATTTCCGACACACCTACCAAAACTAACCGATAGAGCAATTGCCGAGCGGGAAATGTGCGGATGCCCAGCAGCTATGTTCATGGGCGAGGAATACCAAAGTAAAAAGCATGGGGATAAGATGGAATGCCCTAACTGCTCAAGTATTTGCACAGTGAGGTATGCTGGCCTTGGGCATAGTAATTTGAGAGATTGTGCATATTTTGTATACTATGAAAAATCTCGTCTAAACCCCAAGATGATAGTGGCAAGAGGTTTTTACGCAACCAGGTATTATGGTAAAACATACAAGAAAGTTAAAACTGAGTTAAAGACCGAGGTTTACTATACTTTCGAGTATAAAAAAATCGGAAAAATGATAAAGCCAATATGTGAATCCTGGAATAGGGGTTACCACTGGGGTTTTTCCAAGTCGGTTCACAACTGGTATAATAACCATCCTTATTTGCCGTGCTGCTGTTCCCGTGACAGTATAAAAGAAGCTGTTAAAGATACGCCTTTTGCATGGAGCGGATGGGAATCCGTCGATCATAAAGATATGGTTGAGTTTTTTGACTTATATTCAAGGTATCCCGTAACAGAATATTTATGTAAGCTTGGTTATGCAGCCATTTTATCTGAAAAGCTTGAACGTGGTGCGGTAAGCTATAATGCTATTAATTGGAAAGGGAAGACAATTGAAAGTGTTTTCAGACTCTCAAAAGATGAGCTTCGCATAGTCAAACAGAACAACATTGAAATCAATTCATGGTTTTTGCATCTAGCCAAACACTGTAAAGAGCGCTTATTGGCCTTATCACTCCAGGAAGTATCCAGTTTGTCAAAGCTCATAAGCGGGTTAGGTGAGATTGATAACCTAATAAGCACATTTGGCAAATATATGAGTTTTGGGGAAGCTCTTAAATATTGTATTAAGCAGCAAAATAAGAGCAGGACATATCGTTCTTTAAACAGCTTGCTGAGTGACTGGCGTGATTATGTTGCAGAGTGCAAAAAGTTAGATATGGATACCTCCGACATGAGGATACTGTTCCCCAACGATCTGCTTAGAGCTCATTTAAACACATCACAGCAAATAAGGTATGCAGTGGATAAAGACTTGACTGAAAAAATCATTTCAAGGCTTCCGGATATAGTCCATCTGTATTACCATAATGAGAATTTTTTAATACGCCCTGCAGAGAGCTCTTTTGAAATTGTTGAAGAGGGCAGGATGCTGGGCCACTGTGTAGGTAGATATGCAAAGGATCATGCTGAGGGCAAAACCGACATTCTCTTTATAAGAAGGGCGGCGGAACCAGATAAGTCCTTCTTTACAGTTGAAGTCAAGGAAAACAAGATTGTCCAGGTCAGAGGGTTTCACAATCATGATCCTGAGGATGAAACACTGCTCACTTTTATTGAGGACTTTAAAAAGCTATTGGCAAAAAAGGTTTCCAAAATCAAAAAGGACAAGAGTAAAATACCGGCGTAGGACCGGGGAAGGGGTAAATGTATATGAATGACCTGATAAAAACTAATGGACCAGCACTGACAGGGAGGACACCTACTTTAATTGCTGCAGAAATCAATGATATAAAAGGCCAAACCCGAAAGATGGTACTTTACAATAGTATTGAAATCGGACGGCGCCTGGTTGAGGCAAAATCATTGCTGAGCCATGGTGACTGGGGCGGATGGCTGGAGAATTCGGTAGATTATTCCCAAAGCACTGCCGAGAACCTTATGCGTATTTTCGACGAATATGGGGCGGATCAAATTACGCTCCTTACTGATAATGCAAAATCCCAAGCGCTTGGGAATTTGAGTTACACCCAGGCCGTCGCCCTGTTGGGTGTCTCGGAAAACGAGAGGGAGCAGTTCATCAAGGACAATGATATTGACACCATGTCAACGAGGGAACTGCAGCAGGCGATAAAAGATCTAAAACAAGCCAGGGAAGAGAAGGAAATGGTCGCCAAGGAAAAGGAACTGCTTGAAAGTGAATTGGGTAAAGTTCAGGATTCAAAGAAAGAGGCAGAGGATAAAGTCAAGTCCTTGGCAGTAGAAAAGGATAAGATGAAGAAGGACCTTGATGCTGCAAAGAAAAAAACAGATGAAGACTTGTTGAAGAAGAACCGGGAACTCGAAAAGAGTAAAAAGGATCTGGAAAAGCTCAATGTGAAAATCAAGGAACTGGAGTCAAAGCCTCTGGATGTAAATAAAGGTGCGACAGATGAGGATATAGAGAAAATAAAGACTGAAACGGCTGAGAAGTATGAAAAAGACCTTGCACTGCTGAAGGTTGAGAAGGAACAGGCAGAAAAGAAGGTAAAGGATCTTGAGGTTAAGGCAACAAAGTTGAGCAATGCAGCTGCATTAAAATATTCTGTTTATTTCGATCTCCTGGTTAAGAATTTTAGCGAGCTTCTAGGAGCCCTAGCTGAAATAAAAGAAACGGATGATGCAGCACATGACAGGTATAGAAATGCAATTGCCGGTCTGATCGGTAAGATGTCCGAAAGGCTGTAATCATATTATTTGTGAAGGGGTATACAAAAGATGGCTAACCCTCAGCCAACAGATTCACATTTTAGAATTTCGCATAAAATAGAAGAAGAGATCATGATGCGTGATTTTACCAAAAGGCAGAGGTCTATAATGGACTTTATATTAAGGCTGTCCTGGGGTTGTGGTAAAAAGGCGGCAATAATACCCATGCAGAAGGATTTTGAACTTGTTGGCATAGATCAGACGAAGGCCAAAACAGAAATAGAATGGCTTATAAATGCAAAAGTGATCAGCCGGGATGTCAGCGGCCATGAGTACTCCTTCAACAAAAATTTTGATGAATGGAGGGTATCTATTGTTCCCAATTACAATAAGGACCGGTTTAATGAGTTACTTAATATAAATATAAAGACTTGCCAAAACAGCAAGTCACTTGCCGAAACGTCAAGTGAAGAGAGTGGCAGACTTGACGAAACAGCAAGTGAGGACTTGACGAAAAGGCAAGTCTTTTTGAACGCAAAGCCTACAGAGGAAAGCGTTAGAGGCATGCCCATAGAAAGTATTAAAGAAGTAGTAGTAGAAGAAGTAGAAGAACGCGCGCGCGAGGCAGAAATATTTAAATTCTATAATCAAAACATTGGCATGATTACAAAGTTCCAGTCTGAGGTCATAGGCCAATACATCGATGAAGGCTTGGATCCGGATATGATACTTGCTGTACTCAAAGACAGTATCGGTAAGGATGATAAATGGTCCTGGATAAAGGCAGTTCTTCGGAATTCCATAGAGAACAACGTTAAAACAACCGGGCAGTATCAAGCCAAGAAGCTTGAGAGAGTCAATACAAAAAGCCGGGATAAGCCTGTATACAAGGCAAATGGCAGCAAGCCGCCTCAGACAGGAAACTTCCAGCAGCGGCAGTATTCGGATGACTACTTTGAAAATGTGTACAAGGAGGTTTAGCGGGGAATCATGCTTAAAGACTGTTTATCCTACAAGTTGCTCCTGACCTTGGATGAAGAAAGGTTCTTTAGCAGAGTTGATGATGTGCGATATCGCAAATTAAGGGCTTTTCTTGAAATGCGGCTTAAAAGCAAATACGGAATAGTATATCCGAGAATTACAACCTATGGAGTATATTTGGATTAATCAAGGGAGGATTGTTATGGATAGAAAGGCTTCAGGATTCAAACAAGGTGATGAGTGCCCATTTTGTGACGGTGAACTATATCTAACTGGAGAAAAGGACAGAGATTCAGGCAAGGAGGTTTTCATGTGTACTAATGATGATTGCTTTTTTAACCAGGTACAGTTTAATTAAAATAGCAAATAAAAAAGGGCTCCCGCCCAAGATAAAATAAACACCTAAGTCAATTATATAGAAAAAAAGAGAAAATTACAAGGGATGAAAGGCGGGATGATATGGAGACTATACCACTGGAGAAGGTAATAGAAATAGGCGTGCAAGCAGGCGTGAGGGAAGCCTTGGATAGAATCAGCAGGGAGAAGGAGGAAAGGAGAAAGGGGCGGTATGATCGACGGCTCCGGAATACCAAGCTGCTTTTAAAAAACTACAGGAACTTTCAGGTTCACTGCAGTGATTCAATAAGTAGCTTAGGCAGGTACCGGACAAATGCAATCGATATTCTTGATGAACTTGATTATGGTGATCAAGATAGTGAGTTTTATATTGAGTCAATCAAGGCCAGCAATGAAAGGACAGCCATCATTATTGCTCACATTGAGAATATGATCAGGATTTTCCGGTATATTTGTGAACGGAGTTGCAAACCTGAAGAGGTAAGAAGATACAAGGTAATTGCTGGACTTTATGTTGATGAAGAGGAGAAAAGTGCGGCTCAGCTGGCGGGTGAACTGATATGTGATCCGAGGACTGTCTACCGGGATCGAGATGAAGCGGTGAAGGTATTGAGCGCATTGATATTTGGGATTGATGGATTGAAAATGGAGGTTTAGTTTATATTCTTGCAATAATAAGTTGGGATAATTTTCAATTAAGTCTATTTACATAAATTTCTATAAACAATATAATATTACTGGGAATGATTTCACAGTAATATTATATTGTTAGGGGGAGATTGATATCAGATATAGATTTGATTTCAATGAGAAAGAGATATATATTGGCAGTAAAGAAGAATTGATACAACTGATTAATGAAAATATATTATCTGAAGATTCCATCTTATTTGATGAAGAAACTGGATCTAATATTAGTGTAAGTGAAATATTAACAGGTTTAAATAATAATGATTTACTTGAACAGGAACAATCTCCCCTTGATGTTAAAAATGAAATTCCAATTGAAAAACGAAATAAACCCTTTAGGGTGTATATTATACCTCTTGTATTAGTATTTTTGGGCGTTTTGTTTTCTCTTATTAAGTCTGTGCTAAGCATTCCGTCGGAGGTATCAGATAAAAGTGCAGCATATGTAGTTGGATATCATATGGGAAGCGCTTTAGTTCAAGCATTTATAATACTTATTTTGTGGACTATCTTATGGGCGTTAACAAGGAAAAGAAAGATAAATGGGCCTTTGATCTTTAGCATTATTTACGTGCTCATATCATTTTCTATTCTTACTAATTATATGATTAACGAATATGATGCATATGAGGAAGTATTTACACAAAAGGTTAACTTAATGATAAACAGAGCCTTAAATGGTAATGAAATAACTTCAGAAGTTTTTGAGGAAGCTACTTATGGAAAAAAAGCTGAGTTACTAAATATTACACGTGATCTTCTAAAAAATTCGCAGAAGCTATCTTTGGATTTACAAAATGCAGTAAACGAAGTGAAGATAGACATAATGCTTACAAAAGCCACTATGGAAGATCCGGGTGAAATTTCTTTGGCAAGAGATAGACTCAAAAATTTTATTGCAAGTATAAAGGAAATAGAAATTGCTGCTAAGGATAACTATAATTTATATCAAAAACGGATAACCAGCGTTGATATTTCTCAAAAATATAAAGATCAGATGATGAAAGGCTTTTTAGACTCAATGAATGAAAGTCCAAATATTTATGACTATTACCAGATAGAAATAGAAATAGGCAATGCATATGATAAAATCCTTCAATTCTTGCAGAGCAAAGAAGGAACATACACTATAAATGAGGATACAATAGTTTTTGATACAGATGAAGATAGTGCTGAATATAGTAGGCTAGTTAGTGAAATAGAGACGTCAGCCCAGAAAGAGAATGAATGGCATAACAAGCAAAACGAAAAAAAGAATAATATTCTGAATTCTATTAAAGATGAATAGTAAATGTCAAAAAGACGTCATTGAAATATCATTTTATCAGAGTTAAAATGCAAATATAGAAAACTGCCTCAAGAGAATTGGGCAGTTTTTTTCTTATGATTGAATTGTAGGGTGATCCATGAGCTTTCATCAGTTGGAGTAATTAGCTACTCATATTTATAGAGAAATAAGGGGAGGCTTTGCCTTGCAAAATGCTTTTGTATTTAAAACCTTCTAAAAGATAGAGCAGGTGAAATAAATGAATTATGTTGAACCTATTAGAGATCCTGACAAGGTGAAGCTTATAAGTACATACTTCAGACAGAGCAGCTACCGCAACTATATGATGTTTATGATTGGAATATATTCAGGCCTCCGGATATCAGACATACTACGGCTTAGGGTTAGAGACATAAAAAACAAGGATACCATCAGCATCCGGGAAATCAAGACCAAAAAGCAGAAGATGTTCACCATTAATCCTATTCTCAAGAAAGAGATAAAAGCCTACTGTGAAAACCGGGACCCAAACGAATATTTGATTAAAAGCAGGAAGGGAAAAAACAAACCGCTCAATAGGGAAATGGCCTATAGAATATTGAATGAGGTCGGCGATCTTTACGGACTTCCTTACCTGGGTACGCATACTATGAGGAAAACCTTTGGATATCATCATTACTGTCAGTTTAAGGATGTGGTTTTATTGCAAAATATTTTCAACCATTCGAGTCCAACAATAACATTAAGATATATCGGTTATGAGCAGGAGAAGATCGACAAGAGCATCAAGAATTTTAAAATTTTTTAGCTATGAATGAAACATAACGTATCGATGTTGCATTCGAGAATCGGTGCTTTATAAATGTGCTGGTATTAACACTTGGAGCGCTATTTGCTGAATGCAACACAATAAGAACTATGTGTCATTCATATTTTTTTTCCTACCTTAATATATGCAAATTTTATATGTTGCATTGGAGGTTTTTATGGCAACGAGATCAAAAAGACCATGTGCTTATCCTATGTGTTCTGCATTGGTTGATACTGGCTATTGTGATAAACACAAGAAGGATAAACAAATATATGAAAAGCCCAGAGAGTCAGCAGCAGAGCGTGGGTATGACAGTAGATGGCAGAAGGCAAGACAAACATTCCTAGAACACAATCCATTATGCATCCAGTGCATGGATGATAATGAAATAGAACCAGCAACAGTAGTTGACCATATTGTTCCTCACAAAGGAGATATGGGTTTATTTTGGGATAAAAATAACTGGCAGCCCTTATGTAAGAAGCATCATGATATAAAGACTGCTAAAGAGGATGGTGGCTTTGGGAACAGGCAAAGGGGGTAGGGGGTATCAAATCCTTACAGCCTATCAACAGAAGACCGCGTGTCCTCTCGGGCGTGAGAAAATTTCGTGAAATGCAAAGTTCTATATTTCAAGGTGGTGAAATTATGAGTGGAAGACCAGCAAAAACGATTGACTGGCATATAGGAAATGGGAACAGGAGACATTTGAGCCAAAGACAAATGGACGTCCGAAGAGAGCATGAAGCAGGTGTAAAGTCTGGAGTTAAAAATTACAGGGCAAGTGAAAATGTCATGAAGAATATGGTAGCCCTCAACATGTTTAAAAAGATAAAGAAGCTTTTTAGAAATCTGGATTGTATTGAGGGGTTGGATGAAAATATAATCAACCGGTATTGTTCCATGACAGCTGAGGCTGATGCTCTTGAAAAGCTCCTCATAAAAATGAATGATGATGTTGACGAGTGTGAGGATCATCAAGACAGGGTGAATCTTTACAAGGCCATATCCGGCACGGTGGCAGGTTTGGGGAAAACCCGTGCTATGCTTCTGAGTATTGAAGACAGACTTCTAATGAATCCAACTGCAAGGATAAAAAATGTTCCGGCAAAGGCCAAAAAGCAGGGAGTTGATCCAAATGCCGACCTATTCGATTGATCATCCCGCAGCACAGTATGCCAAAGCAATAGTATCTGGTGAGATTGGTCCAAGTTGCGAATTGGAACGCCATGCTTGTCAACGACACCTTAACGATTTGGAAAGACAAGGCACTGTTAATTTTCCTTACATATTCGATGAATCAAGAGCTGACAGGATATATGACTGGTTCAGCAAATGTTGCCGACATGTTAGAGGCCCTTTTTCCGGTCAGTCAATACAGCTGGAACCATTTCAGAAATTTGACCTGGGTGTTTTGTTTGGCTGGGTACATATAGACACAGGAGTCCGGCGGTTCACAAAATCATATAACCAGCGGGCACGAGGCAATGTAAAATCGACAGAAATGTCCGGAGTTGCAAATTACGGATTATGCGGAGATTGTGTTTATCCTCCAGGACACCCGGAGCAAAAAAGATATGAGGATATGCCTGAAGTTGAATGCGCTGCAGTTGATAAGCTCCAGGCTCAACGTGTATGGGGTGATGCAAAGAAAATGGGGGAGAAATCTCCTGATATTTTAAAAAGGTTAACCATAAAAAGGACATATATCGAGCACAAGACGAGGGGAGGTTGGCTCCGCGCACTGTCCAAAGACACAAAGAACAAAGATTCCGGGGCACCGTGCATTGTAGTTATTGATGAGTACCATGCCCATCCGACCTCAGAAATTCATGATGTACTTTATTCAGGCTTTGGCAAAAGAATGCAGTCATTAATGTTTATCATATCCACAGCAGGAAAGGATGCTGAAAATAACCCATGCAAAAAGGAATATGATGCATGTGCCAAAATGCTCAGAGGAGAGATTCCGATCCCGGAACACTATTTCATCATGATCAGAGAAATGGAAAAGGGTGATGATCCACACGACCAATACCTTATAAGGAAAGCCAATCCGGTACTTCAATCAGACAATGAATATTCCAAGGTGTTAATGCGCCAGATTCTTCAGGAGCATGATGAGGCTTATGCTTCAAATGATCATGCCAAGATCCGCGAATATCTCACAAAGCGCTGCAATATGTGGCAGATGGATAGTGAGAAAAAGTTCATGGATGGTCTCATGAATAAATTCAAGTCGCTAGCCACATCACGCAAGGAATTCCTTGAACTTGTTAGAGGAAAAGAATGCTGGTCTGGTGTGGATTTGTCCAAACGGACGGACCTTACTGGAAACGGATATATCTTTCCCCTTGACGATGGAAGGTATGCAGTTTGCGCCCATGGGTGGCTGCCCAGAGACCGAGTCCAGTGGCATAAGGATAATGACCGTATGGATTACGAATTCTTGGAGAAGGAAGGCTGGTGCACCATTCAGGATGGCGGAGTAATAGATACAGATGGCATTATAGAGTATTCAGAAGCAATGAAGGCTGAAAACAACTGGAATATAAAAGAGTGGGATATTGACCCTGCAACAGCTTATCAATTTGGGAACGACCTTAAGAAAAGCAATTATTCTGAGGAGCAGGTAGTTGATATTAGGCAAGGCCCTTTGACATTATCCGAGCCGACAAAGTTTTTCAGAGAGCTTGCAATTAATGGAAGACTGGTGCATGATGGCAGCCCTTTACTGATCTGGTGTGTAAGCAATGCTTATGAGGTTGACAAGGGCGGTGGCCTTATCATGTTGTCAAAGAAACATAAGGACGATACCCAGAGGATTGATCTGCTTGCTGCAATAATTACTGCTATGCGCAGAGCTATGGTTCAGGAAAATATTAAATCCATATATGAGGAAAGAGGGGTGAGGTCAGGATGAATAGATGGATGAAATTAAAGCGTCTCGGAAAGGACTTAATAAGAAAATTCAGCCAGGATACATTCCGGGAAATCACCTTGATTACCGGATTTTTTGCTTTGATGAGAGGATTATGGATTATACATCCAGCTGCCATGTGGGTAATAGGCGGGATTATGTTGCTATGGTTCGGATTCCCGGCGAGAGGGGTGAAGTAGTTTGGGGATTATAACAAAAGTCCTTGAAAAGAGAAGTAATCAAAGTAGTCTCGCAGATCCTTCTCAATGGTTACAGAGCTGGTTTGGTGGGGGAACTTCATCAAAAGCAGGATCCATGGTAAGTGAAGATTCCGCCATGCAAATTACTGCAGTTTTTGCCTGTGTGCGGCTCAAATCAGAAACCATGGCAAGCTTGCCTTTAAGCTTTTACAAGACCATGAAAAAGGGCAAGGAAAAGGCAGATTATCACCCGTTATATCGGATTATTCATGATATTCCGAATGATGAGATGACCAGCTTTGAATTCCGGCGGATGATGGCGGTCAATGAGCTGCTGTGTGGTGAAGCCTTTGCTGAGATTGTCCGGGGTTCGAAGACATTTGATGTAATGGAATTATGGCCTATACCCAATAATGTAGTCACTATTTACTATTACAGCAAAACAAACCGGATTGCCTTCTACCGTATTTCTTTGCCTGATGGCGGGAACAGGGATCTTTATCCCGAACAAATATGGCACTGGAAAGGCCCTGGCCGGGACTCAACTCGCAGGTATAAACCGGTGCAACTGGCGCGTGAAGCAATGGGGTTATCCCTTGCTGCAGAGGAGTTCGGAGAAAGGTTTTTTAGTAATGGATCCAATGTTGGTGGTATTGTCGAATATGACAAAGCGCTTTCTGATCCTGCCTTTGAAAGATTCAAGGCAGATGTAAGGAACACTTATGAAGGGTTGGGTAAAGCCAATCGGCTGATGTTCCTTGAACAGGGTGCGAAATTCCACCAGGTGACTATAGCTCCGGAGCAGGCACAATTCCTCGAAACAAGGAAATTCCAAGTTATAGAGATTTGCAGGTTTTTCAATATTCCCCCGCACATGATCATGGATTTGGAGAGGGCGACCTTCTCAAATATTGAGAACCAGTCAATCGGATTTGTCGTGTATTCTCTCAGGCCCTGGCTGGTTTGTATTGAGCAGTCGGCATACAAGGACCTGCTGCTTCCAAATGAGCAGAAGAAATATTTCTTCCGGTTCAATGTGGATGGACTCCTTCGAGGCGACTTTAAAACAAGGATGGAAGGTTATGCCCAAGGCATACAAAACGGCATTTATTCACCAAACCTTGTACTTGAGCTTGAAGACCTTGAAACTTTTGAAGGTGGAGATATCCGAATGGTTAATGGCAATATGATACCGGTCCATCTGCTGGAAGTGTATATCAATAAAAAATTGAATGAGAAGGGAGGTAATAACCTTGGATCACAAGATAACTCAGGAAAAGGAGCTACGCAGTAATAAGCTCAAAGTTGAGATCCGTTCAACCGGAGAAGGCGAGAAACAAAAAAAGAAAATTACCGGTTACGCTGTAAAGTGGGATCAGCTTTCAGACCCTATTTGGGGTATGTTTCAGGAACGATTCAGAAAAGGAGCTTTTTCAAACTGCTTAAGCAATAATCCGGATGTGATAGGCGATTGGCAGCATGATATGAGTGAGATTATGGGAAGGACAACTGCAGGTACATTGATTGTTGAAGAGGATGACATTGGCTTGCGGTATGAAATCGACCCGCCTTCTTGGGCTGAGAAGCATATTGAAACTATTGAAAGAGGTGATGTGACAGGCTCCAGTTTCATATTTCAGGCTACAAAAACCGAATGGGATGATACAAATCCCGATATGAGCATAAGAACTGTAATTGAAGCAGAGTTGATAGAAGTATCACCAGTGACCTTTCCTGCATACCCTCAATCGGAAGCCGGAATAAGGTCGGCACAAGAGATCCTGAATGAGCATAGAAAGGACATAAAAGGGCCTGAAACTGACTATAAGTTAGATAATTTGAGGATAAAAATAAACTTTTTAAGCAAAAGGTACAAATAACAAGGCAAACTGCACCTGAAAGGGTGCTTTTTTAATGCAAAAATATTTTAAACGGAGGTAAACCATGTCAAGAGCAAAAATTATCATGGAAAAGCGCCAGCAGGTTGCAAAGCTGGTTACTGATGTCCGTGCCCTTATGGACAAAGCGGATTTTGAAAAAAGGTCGTTGAGTCAGGAGGAAAGAAATTCTATTTCTACTATGGAAAAGGATATCGACAGGCTTGAGGATGAAGCCAACCTAGAGGAAAGGCAGTTGGAAAGGGAGCGCAAACTCGGAGGAGATCCAAAACCGGGACTGGATCCAAAGCCGGAAGACAGAGCCAAACCTAGAGCATCCGAAGAATACCGCTCAGCTTACAGCAAATATTTGCTCGATGGCCCCAGGGCTATCTATACCGAAGCTGAAATGAGGGCGATCCAAGCTGACAATGCAATTACCGGCGGTATGTTTATGAGCCCCACACAGTTTGTTGATGAACTGATCAGGGATATAGACAATAATGTAGTTATTGCAGGGTTGTCCAGAAACTTCACCATAACCACAGCTCAAAGCTTAGGTGCTCCATCGCTTGATAATGATATTGATGATGCCGACTGGACAGCAGAAATTCAAGCAGCAGCTGAAACTTCTGATATCAAGATAGGTGAAAGGGAGCTGACGCCTCACCAGGCATCAAAGCTTGTGAAGATATCCAATAAGTTATTGAGTTATGGCACTCAGTCCCCTGACACGCTTGTCAGGGAAAGATTGGGATATAAGTTCGGCATAACTCAGGAAAAGGTATTCATGACTGGTGATGGTTCACAAAAACCACTAGGCTTGTTTACTGCTTCGCCGCTTGGCATTTCCACATCCTATGATATTCAGACC
The DNA here is from genome assembly GCA_023433505.1 of Bacillota bacterium. Taxonomy (GTDB): domain Bacteria; phylum Bacillota; class Clostridia; order Acetivibrionales; family DTU013; genus MnB-11. The sequence goes on from JAEZCO010000070.1 coordinate 120,364, forward strand.
GGCAGTGCAACTGATATGACTGCAGACGGTTTGATGGACGCGTTGTATGACTTGAAGGAGGGGTATCAGAAAAAGGCAACCTGGCTATTCCATAGGGATGCCGTGAAAAAAATCCGTAAGCTGAAGGATTCTACGAACACATATATCTGGCAGCCAGGGTTGTCCGGAGGGAATCCTCCTTTGATTCTTGAGCGTCCATATGTTATCTCAGAATATGTACCCAATACATTTACCTCTGGTAAATATGTTGGTATTGTAGGTGACTTCAGCTATTACTGGATAGTCAAGCGTTTTGGCTTAGCAATCCAAGTACTCAAGGAACTATATGCCGTAACCAACCAGACCGGATACATAGGCAGGCTTGAAGTTGATGCAATGCCTGTGCTGGGCGCAGCATTCAGACGTTTGAAAACTAACTAAGAAGGAGGAAATGAATAACATGAATAATACACTTTTAAATGCTTCGAAGACAACCCGCGTAATGAATGCAATTGCAGCGGGTACTACTAACCAAAACAGCAGTGTTATAGATATGCAGGGATTCGAGGGCATAACGTTTACAGCCATTTTTGGCACCCTCACGGCTACAGCTGTGACCGGCATTAAGGTGCAGCAGGGAAATCAGTCAGATGGATCTGATGCACAGGATCTTGCAGGCTCAGCAGTATCAATCCCGGATACCGGCAGTAATAAGGTTCTTATTACAGAAATTTACAAGCCTACAAAAAGGTATGTAAGATGTATAGTCACAAGAGGTACAGCCAATGCTGTAATTGATGGGGTTATTGCTCAACAGTTTGGAGCAAGAATAGATCCTCCTGTACAGGATTCAAGTGTGGCTGCTTCAGATCATTGGGTAAGCCCTGCTGAGGGTGTAGCCTAATAACCTATAAATAAAAGTTGAAGTGATAACCGGTCAGTAATTCTGGCCGGTTGCCTTTTGAAAGGAAGATGACCTTTTTGAAAATAAGAATGAGGACATTGGCAGCGGGACCGAATGGAGTCCTGGAAGTTGGAAAGACATATGATATCGAGGACAAAGAAGCAAAGCAGTTGATTGAGGGCAGATATGCAGTGTCTGTTGAGGATCCTGCTGCAGAAAAAAGCAAGAGGAAAAAGGAAGAATTGCCTGACGGGCTCAAACTGCTTGCTGGTGGTTATTACGAACTTCCCAATGGTGAAAAGGTCCAGGGCAAAGAAGCTGCTATCGAAGCGATGAAGGCTTTGGAAGGTGGTAATGACAATGTCGGTAATCAAAATAATAACCCCCCCGGCCTGTGAGCCATTAACCTTAACCGAAGCACAGATATATCTTCGCACGGATGAAGACATTTCTGCTTTAATAACTGCAGCTCGCGAATGGTGCGAAGATTATCAAGGCAAGAAGTATATTACACAGACACTGGAATTGATTCTTGATAGCTTTCCGGAAACGATTGAATTTAGAAATTGCTCTCCTGTTCAGTCCATAACCAGTATTAAGTATACGGACTATACCGGATTGGAATCGACAATAGAAACTTCAGAGTATATTCTCGACAATGACAGTTTTGTGAACAGGATAGTCACCTCATACGGAAAGGCATGGCCGTCTGTTCTGCTTCAAGCCATAAATGGTGTCCGTGTAAGATTTATCGCAGGATATGGGAGCGAATCAGCAGTCCCTCAATCTGTTAAACAGGCAATGATTCTTCAAATACGGCTTCTCTACAACTATTATAGTCCTGATGAAAGGGAAAAACTTGAGAGGGCTCGGGATGCATTGCTTGGCATGAGGCGGGTGGTGCCTGTATGATAAACTCGGAAAAGTTGGATCAAAGGATAACCCTACAACCACTTGATGATTCGGAACGGGGATCTGACGGGTCAACTATCAATGATTACAGTCAAAACAATATAACTGTTTGGGCTGAAAACGTTACCCAATCCGGGCGGGAATTTTTTTCTGCTCAGAAGCAGAATACAGAAACACAGGCATTGTTCCGTGTTAGGTATCGTTCAGGAATAGATACAAAATGGAGAGTTCAATACGGTTCACGGACATTCGATATACTTTTTATTGATGATACCAAAAAACGGCATGGCGAGTTGCTATTGGCTTGTAAAGAGGTGGTTTGATGGAAATAAACGATGCTTTATTCACTTACCTCTCCGGATATGCTGGCCTTACAGTTTTGGTTGGTGATCGTATCTATCCCGACATATTACCACAGAAAAACACTGGTTCAGCAATAGCATACCAATTGATTTCGCGGGTTCGTGATCATCTTTTCAGACAGGATTCAAACATGGCTCGCAGCAGGTACCAATTTTCCGCATATGCCTCAAGCCGGTCTATCTCAAAGGCTGTTGCAAAACAATTGAGGCTTGCATTGCAAAACTATACCGGGTTTATGAATGGAGTTAATATTAGTGCTGTTGAAATAGACGGCGAGGTTGATGATTATGAACCGGATACTTTTCTCTATTCGACGAAGACAGATTTTTTAATATGGCACGAGGAGGCATGAACATGAAGATAATCATGCTTATAACACAAAACACGCCTGAAGGCATATACGCAGAGGGAAATGAATACGGCCTGAGCGAAGGCCAAGCAAAAACATGGATAGCTTGCGGAATAGCCAAACCGGTTGTAACCACAAGGAAAAGGAAAGGGGATGATGATTGATGGGGTTTGGTCATGGAAAAAACATTGATGTTTATGCAAATGGATATGACCTTACGGGTTATTTTGATAGCATCGACCAGGGTGGTACTGCAAAAACAGCAGAGACGACAACGTTTGGGTCAACTGCCGATACCTTTGTTGCTGGTACGAAAAACGGCACATTGTCAGCCGAAGGTTTTTTTGACGGTGCCGCTAATGCTGTTGATGCTATATTATCTGCCGCTTTAGCGGGGGCAGTAAACTGGTTATGGTGGCCCCAAAACGACAATATAGGGAATTACGGCTATGGGATGGCAGCATTAGAAACCAGCTATAGCGTAAAGGGGTCTATCAGTGCTGCGGTAAGGGTTGCAGTTGCGGCACAATCCAATGTTGGCATTGAGAGAGTAAGAAGCTTGCATGCACTTGGGTCGGAAAGTGCTACCGGGAACGCAGCAGGCCAGGATGACAGCGCAGCATCAACCGGTGGAGGGTCAGGATATATTGAATGTACGACAGCAAGCGGCACACTGGCTTGCACAATAGAGCATTCGACAGATAATTCGACATTTACAACGCTTGCGTCATTTACTAATATCACTGCGGCGAATAAGTCCGAAAGGATTATCTTTGCTGGTACGGTAAACAGATATGTAAGGGCTAAATGGACCATTACTGGAGGGCCATTTACTTTTGCAGTTGGAATTCATAGAAATTAATTAGAGGGGAGAAAAAACAATGTTTGGACATGGCAAGAATACTCTTTTTAAGATTGATGATAGTGGCGGCACTTTGAGAGATATATCACCTTATCTAACGGATGTAGACTTCCCTCAAAGCGTCAAAACAGCAGAAACAACTACATTTGGAGCTTCTGCTGATACCTTTGTTGCCGGTACAAAAAATGCAACAATAAGCATATCTGGGTTGTTTGACCCTACTGTTGATGGATACTTGGCAGGCATACTGGGGATGACTGGGACGTTTGAATATGGACCACAGGGGAGTACAACAACTAACATCAAATATACCGGTGAATGTATTTGTACGGCATATAATGTCAAGGGGGCAGTAGGCGGTGCCGTACAGGCAACAGCTTCGTTCCAGGTAACGGGTGCTATAACCCGGGGAACATATTAATTTGTGAGGTGGATGTAATGATAAAAATAATTAACCGGGAAGATATCCTTGCAGCCAGAAATTTCGGTATCAAGGAAATTGAAATACCGGAATGGAATGGTTGCGTCCTTATCCGTAAATGGAGCGGGAAAGACAGGTCAAAGTTCCTGCAGGCGTCTGTGAAAATAGACGAAAATAATGTAGGCGTCAACTACGATACAATTTTCGAAAATCAGATGCTTGTTGTTGCGCTGAGCTTATGCGACGAAAATGGGAAAAGATTGTTTACAAATTCTCCGGAGGATATAGCTGCCATAGGTGAGATTGATTCTGGGGCACTGCAGGTTATCTACGAGGAAGCATTAATGCTTAATGCTTTGAAAACAACCTCTCTTACTGATGCAGCAAAAAACTCAGAGCCTGTCCAGAGCGAAAATTCTATTTCAGTCTAGCGCTTGAGCTAGGCATGACAGTAGATGAATTACTGGACAGGATGTCATCGGAGGAATTAACTGAATGGCGAGCCTTTTCTATTTTAAGACAAGAAGAAAATGAATGGGAAGAGCAAAAACGTCGGATAAATGGGGGCTGAAACATGCCTCCATTTATTTTTGAGGTGAAAATTTATGACAGATATTCAATTTGATTTATCCGGATTCCAAGAAATGATAGATACACTTGACAGTATGGGTAAAGAGGGAGAAAAATTATTCAAAAAAGCCCTGGACGAAGGTGCAAAGCCTGTCTTGGAAGCAATGAAAAGGAAGGCGCCTATTTATTCCGGCCCCCCCAAAAAAGGTATTACCCCAGGATTGCTCAGAGACAACATAAAAGTAGGGCAAGTCCGTAAAAACAAAGATGGAGTTTTCTCTCAAGTGGTCGGCCCTGGCAAAGGTGACATTTCCAAGGTGTTCTATGGTAAATTTTCAGAATATGGCACATCAAGCGAACCGGCGAAACCATGGATGCGCCCTGCATTTGATGAAAGTCAGGGAGAAGCTTATAACATCATAGAAAACACCCTGCAGGAGGGTATTGAACAGGCATTTAATAAAAAATAACGGTGGTGGGACAAATGGCTGAAAAGTCAATGGTATCCAAACTGATACTCGATGCATCCTCTTATCAAAAGGGGATAGATGTAGCGAAAGCTGCAACCAAAGAAATTAATAAAGAGCTTGAGTTATGGAAAACACAAAACAAAGCTGCTGGCGACAGTGCCAAATACCTTGAACAGCAGTTAAAAACTCAGAAACAAGCTCAGCAAATATTAAGTGATGAAATGACTGTATCCCTGAAAAGATATAATGACATTATAGATAAGCAGGGCGAAGGATCCAAGGCTGCAATTAGCATGAAAACAAAAATCCTTGATTTGCAGATTCAACAAGCCAAATTAAACGAGGAAATACAAAAGGGAGCGGAGCCTTTTTCGAATTTTAAAAACCATCTTACTGATATATCAAATAACCTTAAGGCAGCAGGAGAAAAAATGGTGTCTGCTGGCAAGAACATGTCAACATATATAACGGCTCCTGCTATTGCAGCAGGCACGGGAATATTGAAGCTTGCAAGCGATGCAAGCGAATATGCCGACACAATAGGCGTAATGTCAGAAAAGACCGGCATGTCACTTAAATCATTGCAGGAAATGCAATTTGTAACCAACCAGCTGGATATGGACTTTGAAACTATACCAAATTCCATGACTCAGTTTACAAATCGTCTAAAAGGCGTAGAAAAGGACTCTGGAGATACAGCGAAAGCCATGAAGGCATTGGGCGTTGACATGCAGGATTCCGCAGGTAAAACGCGGCCTATCAGCGATATATATTCTGAAATTATTACTAAGCTTTCAGGGATGAAAAATGAGAGCGACAGAAACATCATGGCGTCAGCCTTGTTTGGTAAGTCATGGTCAGACCTTGCTCCAATGCTCAACGCCGGATCAGTGGAGATTGAAAAACTTAAAGGCCAAGCACATAACCTGGGACTTGTCATGAGTGACGAGGCTGTAAAAAAAGCGCGAGATTTTGGCGACCAAATGGACGCCGTCAAAATGCAGTTCAAGGTCGCTGGGGCAGAGATTGGCACATCGTTTATGCCGGTGATTAAGGATACTCTTATACCGTTCATTCAAAGCAGTGTCATTCCAACCGTTCAATCGTTCGCAGGACATATCACGGACCTTATTAACTGGTTTAAAGGCTTGAACCCGAATGTACAGTCAACTATAGGCATCATTGCTGGATTAGTTGTTGCTGCTGGACCTGCTTTGGTGGTTATAGGAAATATATCAAAAGGTGCAAGCGCTTTAGTCAATGGAGTAAAAGCCGTTACGGGTGCATTCGGAGCAGTAAAAACAGCAATTGCAGCATTCACAGCGACCACAGGCGCTTCAGCTCTGGCGGTTGTGGGCATTGTAGCAGGTGTTGCTGCTTTAGCTGCAGGAGCCTATCTACTGATCAAAAATTGGGATACCGCGGTGCCATTTTTTCAAAGCGTATGGACACTTATAAAAAGCGCATTTGCTACAGGTGGAGGCGCTATAATGGTTGTGGTACGTGAAATACAATTGGGGCTTGCAAAATTCCTTGATTTTACTGCTGGTAACTTATTGTCACTATATAGTGGGCTGTTTGGTTTCCTTTCCCAAATACCAGGAATAGGCGGCGCGTTTAAGACTGCCCAGGAGGGCATTGATTCATTGAGAGGATCCCTGAAGGGATTTGTAGCGTCCTCGGAAGAGGACTTGAATGAGGCCAAGTCAAACATAGGAGAGCTGGCCGGACAGACAAAAGAGGCATGGGGCACCATGTCAAAAGCTGCCTCCGAGCTTGGTAAAGGTATGGGAAATACCATAAAGGAATCTGTGGATAAAGTAAAGGGTATTTTTAAATCCGTTCCTACAGCTGCAAAAACTGTAGAGCCAGATATGAAGCAGGCCGGTAAGGACGCGGGGACAGCTTATGGAGAGGGGATATCACTTGGAAGTGAAGATGCGGCAAAGAAGGCCAAAGAGGCAGCAGAAAAAGCCAAACAGGAAATGGTAGCAAATATCAATAGCTTGAACAGTGCTGTATTGGCTGCCCTTAAGCGAAAATATGATGCTCAAAAAAGGCTAGATGACAATGCGCTACAGGAAGAAACGGAAAACCTAGAAAAATGGAAAAAGGCTCAATTAAAAACAATCAATGAAGTCCATGACCGTGCAATAGCTGCCCTTGATGCCGAGACCAAAACAAAAACCGAAGCTTTACAGGCCCAGATTGATTCTCTTGATGCTCAATTGTCTGCAGAGGAAAAGGCCAAACAAGAAAAAGAGGAATTGGAAAAGATTTCTTCTCTCCAGTCTAAACTCTTAGCCGAAAGCGATGCAGCGGAAAAAGAAAGCATTTTAGCTGAGTTGAACGAAGCAATATCTGCACGTAACGAGAGGTTACATAAAGAAGAAATTGAAGCGCAAAAAGAGGCACTGCAAAAGCAAATCGAGGCAATACAGTCTGCTGCAGAAGATAAAAAAGCCCAAATAGACGCTGAACTGGAAGCCCAACAGGAAAGCCTTAATACTCAATACGAGAATGAAAAAGAAAACCTTGATAAGCGCAAGCAAAACATCGACAAATTTTATTCCGATATAGAAAGTTCTGCATCTCTTTCTGCTGAGGCTCAGAAATTGATAATGAGTAAAAACCAGCAGGAAATTGCTGCTCTCCTTAAAACCTATGGGAATGAATATGAGGATTCCGGTAAAACCCTTGGCGAAAGGTTTTTTGATGGGTTCAAGGCTTGGGCTGATCAAGTTTCCCAGTTAATTGGCAATGCCTTTAAAGGTATACCTGGAAGCGCAGGCCCGGTCCAAAATACGCAAAATGCCAATGTTATTGCTGTTATGAAAGCTAATAGCCAGGCATGGTTTGCTGCTTCAGATGCCGAAAAGAAGCGGCTTGCAGATATGAATAAAAAACTTGGCGAATCAGCCGGATTAACGAGGGATGAATCTGGAATATGGCACAATCCGGACGGGACAAGGGCATATGCCAAGGGGACTGACAATGCTGCACCCGGGTGGGCTTTGGTAGGTGAGGAAGGACCTGAGCTGGTCCGGTTCCGGGGCGGTGAAAAAGTTATTCCTAATAAGACGGTTGATAAACTGGGGTCTGAAATAGATTATGGCAAGCTTGCAGCCGCTTTTGCCGTTGCTGTGAAGGAAGCCTTCAGAAATAAGCCAGGAAACAAGTTGGAAGTTGTAGTAAAGCTTAAGGAACGTGAACTTGCACGAACTATTATTCCATTAATAGAAATAGAACAGCAGAGATTGGGGATGGATAATGCATGAGCTGGAAACTAGGAATATCGGGGAACGAGGTGGACATACCTGCACCTTCCGGATTTAAAATAGATCCCCAGCCGATAGCAAGGAAAGACCGTACGGCATCCGGGAAGCTTGTTGAGGATATTATTGCAGTTAAAAAAGTCTTTACTTTGGATTACGCGGCTTTAAACGTCAACCAGGTACAGGTGCTTCTTATAGAATACGAAAGAAGTTCTTTTCTATCATTTATATATACGGATTGCGGTATCGAAAAGCAAGCTGTTGTATGGTTTGCAAGCTTTCCAAGAGAAAGGCTTCTCACTCCTTCGGAATATTGGGGTAATTTTTCCATCACATTGGAAGAGCAATAGGATTATAGGGAGAGATACTTAATGTATTCTGCAACCAAAAATTTTTTAAACAGCATAAAAGCATCAGTCCGCCGCATATTTGGGCGCTGTACTATCGACTATACCGACCCCTTCATCGACCAGTCAATTTCCGTATCGGTCAATGAACAAGCAACGGTATCATACCCTCAACAGGTGGCCGATGCCCTGCAGTCCCCTGAAAAGAAATATGCTTCGCTTGATGGGTCGTGGGTGCTGGATGGTTCATATTCTCTAGCACCTGATAATTCTTCTACCGGTCAGATGGGCTGGTGGGGCTCCAGTCTCTCTAAGGCGGATTCAGCATTTTCTAGCCCATACCCGAAGCTTACCATAACTTTTATCTCCAGGCCTATACACAGTCTGAAGGTTGTCGGCGATGATATGCGGCTGGAATATCCGGTAGATTTCGTAATCTTACTTTATGGCCCGGGCGATGAAGTGCTTCATACTGAAACCATTAGTGGGAATACGCAAGTGTCTTGGACTAAAGCTATTCCATCCGTAGGCAGCGTCGTAAAAACAACATTGGAAATATCACGATGGAGCCATCCGGGAAGGCAGGTAAAGATACTTGAATTCTTCACTTCGATACAGCAGGTGTATGAAGGTGATGACCTGATTTCCATAAACCTGCTGGAGGAAAAGGAAGTATCTACTGGCAGCCTGCCTATTGGTACCGTATCAGCAAATGAAATAGAGATTAAGCTGAATAATATCGACCGGAGGTTTGATGCTGGCAATACACAAAGCCCCATCTATCAATTATTGAAGGCCAACAGGAGGATAAAGGCCTGGATAGGGGCACAATTGTCGGATTTATCTATTGAATATGTACCATTGGGAGTTTTCTGGTCCGGGGACTGGGAGGTTCCGGAAAATGAGATTTATGCCTACACATCCGGACGTGACAGGCTAGAGCTCCTGAGAAAAAGCACCTATAGCACGTCACAGGTTCAGCAGAATAAAACTTTGTATCAATTGGCTATATCGGTACTTCAGGATGCTGGACTGGAACCGGAAGAGTATTGGGTTGACGAAGACCTCGGGCAAATCACTGTACCATATTCATATTTTGAATCCCAAACCCACCGGGAAGCCTTGAGGAAAATAGCTGAAGCCGGACTCGGACAGGTGTACTGCGATAGAAACGGTATTATAAGGATTGAAAGCGCTGCATTCGCTTATAAGAATTCAAACCAGTTTTTAATGCCTTTCATGGGGACTGGGCAGGGCTTGACAGTTACTACAGATGATTATTATAAAAAGAACCGGCCTGTAAAATTGAGTGAAATTGCAAATTACATTGAGGTTGAGACTAATCCGTTAAAGCCTGTAACGGTATCTGAAGAGGTCTACCGGAGTAATGAAAGTATTCCGGTAAATGCCGGTGAGAGGAAGACATTAACCGCATTCTATAATTCCACACCCTGCATTGAAGCAGTTGCATCCTTAGAAGGAGCGCCTGCCGGTTGCATAATTGAAGGACAAACCTACTATGCATGGGGTGCGAATATCGCCATAAGCAGCCCGGATAATTCCGGAAGCTATGTCCTTGTCATAAATGCAAAGCCTCTTAAGGTATTGAACAAGGAGAAGGCAGTTGCACAGGACGCCGACAGTATAAAGGAGAACGGCAAGCTTCTTTATAAATTTTCTGATAACCCTTTGATACAATCATTAAGCGTGGCTCAGGCAATAGCTGATATGATCCTCAAAAGCTTCAAAAATCCCCGCAGGGATATAAGTATCGACTGGAGGGGTAATCCGGCCTTGCTGCTCGGAGATGCAGTAATTATCAAGGAGAGCGGTATCGGGGAACAGTTTTACGTAACGAGCCAGAGCCTTGAATATGATGGGGCATTGAGAGCTAATTTGAGCGGGAGAAAAATATAGGGGGATAAGAGCATGACATATGATACGAAGCGGATAAAATATGACCTGGACGGAAGGCCCATACCACAGCTTTTTGATGGGAATGTGGATGATTATGTACCGGCTGGAGGTGCATATGGAGCAATGCTGGTTAACACCATGCAGCGTAAATGGCGGCATGACTTTCCGGGAGCGGCTTTGGATGCAACCGTGTGGAACCGTGTACAGACAGGCAGCGGACACACCGTTGCTGTAACAAGCAGTGAATTGTCTATCGCTACCGGCACAACCATTAATACTGAAACCATTATTCAAAGCGTAAATACCTTTTCTATTCCTTTTCGGGTATGGTTCATATTAAAACTTAGCCAGAGGATAGCAAACCAGGAGTTTTATCTGGAAATCATAAATCAGGCTGGAGATTGCTATGCCCAGTGGCTTCTGGATGGTACATCAGCTACTATCGGCAAGATAAACGCCTGTAATAATGGGACGGCTGGCACTGCCGGTTCACAAACCATCGTTACAACAGCCAGTTATGCCATTGCTGAGCTTGAAGCCTTTCCTGATGAAATATACTTCCATTCGCGCGCAGTTGATAGTACGGCCATACGGTCAAATTCCTATGTAAGGACGCGGCTGATTCCAGACCCGGAACAGGGCTATTACATCAGAATAAGGGCAAAGAATTTAGGCACGGCTCCTGCTTCTTCAACCACTTTGACAATAGATGCCATACTGGTACAGGATATCACAGAGCTTACAACGGAGATAACAGCTGGTAGGGGTCCTGCAGCTCCTTCACAGGCTATGGCTGTCCAACTGGTGGGCGGTAACTTAACAGGCAATCAAAGTATCGGTGGAGCAGCTGCTCACGATGCTGCTATATCGGGCAATCCGCTAAGGATAGCCGGCAGAGCTCTGACAGCAAACTACACTGCGGTATCGACTGGCGATGTAGCTGACTTAATTACAACCCTGGTTGGTGCACTTATCCAGAAACCTTATGCTATACCGGAACAAGACTGGCAATACGGCAGTTCAACGGCGGTTACAAACACAACAGACGTAACGCTTAAAGCCGCAGGAACTGCGGGTATTCGTAATTATGTAACTGCCATACAATTTGTCAACACAGGAGCAACAGCCACTGTGGTTGTAATCAAAGACGGTTCAACGGTTATTTGGGCGGGGAATGCTCAACAAAATGTGCCAATAACGATTAATTTCCCCACGCCACTGAAGGGCACAGCTGCAACAGCGTTAAACTTTGCCTGCCTTACTACAGCTGCGAACGTATATGTAGCAGTGCAGGGCTATCAAGCACCATAGGAGGGATATGTTATGGTATGGCAAATACCTAAAGAAAATTGGGCGGCAAGTGACGTGCCAATAAAAGACGATTTTAATCGAATAGAAGGTAATACAGATCAATTAAGAACTGATGTTGATACACATACGGCTGCTGATAATGCGCACGGAGCTGTTTCGCTTGCTACAGCCAATAAAATTATTATTAGAGATGCTTATGGCCGAGCTAAAATAGCAGCTCCATCAGCTCCAGATGATATTGCACAAAAAAATACGGTTGATACAGTGCAAACAGCGTTAACGAATCATCAAAGTTTAACAAATACGGCTCACGGTGGAATAGCTAGGTCATCTAATGCAGGTACAGGTAATTTAAATACCCTGATCAATTCTGGTATGTATAGAATTGATCCACCAATTACAAATGGTCCTGGCGGTGTAGATTATGGACAACTTCTGGTTATACATGGTGCTAATGATACCATAACTCAAATTGTTACAGATTACGGTTCAAATAATATATATTGGCGTTCAGGAAATCCTCCTGATGTCGGTGGTTCTGGAGCGTGGGGGGCATGGCGTAAGATATGGCACGACGGCAACGACGGCTCTGGCAGCGGTCTTGACGCTGATATGGTAGAGGGCTATCATGCAAGTTTTGCAGCATGGGCAAACTACATCGCAATAAGAGACAGCAGCGGTTTTATAAATGCTACAGGATTTAACAGTAGCGGTGCGGCGGATAACGGAGCAGCAGTAAATTATGTGTACGATAACGGAGACGGTTACTTACGAAAAAAAGCCCTTAACAATGTTAAGTCTGAGCTTTTAGCAAAGGTTTACGGTAATGCTGCGTATTCTGATGCAATAGGGGCAAGTTCTGTCCTTACCAAAACGATTCCACTGGGCGGTACATATAGGAATGGAATGATTGTAATACGACCTACTGCATTGCCTGTAAATGCTTCGTATGGTACGGATTACGGCGCTATTGTATATTTTGGAACAGATTACTCAAAAACAAAAGGTATAGGCGCATATTCTGGAGGATATAGTAACACCCACTGGGCTTCAGCCTGGTCAAGACGGCAAGCTGGGTATGCTATAGGTGCTTTCAATGAACCCGGCAATAACGCTGCTGGAGGCAGTTATATTCGTGTTAATGACGTATACATCAGTGGCACAAACCTTATTATCGATTTTTATAATACCTATACTTCAAGCACCAGCCTGGGTTGCAATATAGACTGGGAATGCTGGTAAAATATTAATGGAGGCATGAAAAATGTATAGTCGAATTTATCTGCAAGATGGTCTTGTCACAGGCTTCGAAACACTGGCACACCTTGACCCTCTTGTCCCAGATTCCTGGCTGGATGGAATAACCCTGCCAGCTGCCCCGATTTTGGACGATGAAGGGAAGATGATTGGAATTCGGAACCTTGACCCGATTCCATATGAAATTGACAAGACCACAATCACAATTCAGGAGCAGGCAACAATCATGACACTGCCAGACGTGGCCCTGGTAATTGATGGGGTCGAATATCCAGCAGACCCGGACAACAAAATCGTGTATTCGGACGAGAATCCGGGTCAGCATGTTATTGTTTTAAAAAAGCATGGGTACAAGGACGCTGAAATAATTTTGGAGGTGGTATAAATGCCGCGTGAAATTAAAATCCCAGCGGCTCAGGAGACAATCCGGGATGCTGAAGTTAAACAGGCTACGGCTGAATTAGTCGACTTGAAGAAAAAGGGCAAGCAAAAAAACCTTACCGAATTGGCAGACCGTGTTGAGAGGATTGAAAAAATTCTAGGTATATAAGAGCTAAAAAATAAGCTCTTTTATTTTACTTAAGAGAGGATATGGGATGATGGGGGAGATAGATACCGTCAATAAGGACGTATGCAAGGTCATACACAAACAGGTGGATGAGAAATTTACGGCAATTGATGTCTATATCCAACAAAATAGCAGTGCAGTACAAAAACTCCAGGAGGTGGCGGCAAGTAACAATGAAATATTAAAAATCCTTATGGAAGAACGGGCGCAGCGTCTCGATTTTGCCCAAAATAAAAAAGAAGAAAAGCTGGAAGTTAAACCGGATACTGCTCCTAAAATGTGGCAGGCGCCATGGTTTAAATATGTTGTCGTTACGGCCTGCATCGTGGCCATTGTTGTTATCGGGGCCGCAATCGGTAACAATTTGCTGGATAAATACATACAAGCCATGGCGATTTTAAAGGGGGGATAAAGCTTGAAAGGAATAGACGGTACCACACAAATCACACCATCCCTTGCAAAGGCCTTGAAGGCGCTGGGAGTGGAATTTATATGCAGATACCTTGTGCCGGAAAAATATGCTTGGAAGCGTCTCACACCGGATGAAGTAAAGGCTACGGCAGCGGAGGGCATCTACCTGTTGTCAATCTTCGAAACCACAGCCGATCGGGTAAGGGGTGGGGAAGAAGTAGGAAAGATCGATGGACAGCTTGCATTTGTGGAGGCCCAAATAGTCAACCAGCCCACCGGCAGCGCTATATATTATGCTGTAGATTACGATGCGCAGACAAAGGATTACGATGCCTTGGAGGCGTATTTCCGGGTAGCCAGACAGCAGATCAAGCCTTTATATCTTATAGGTTGCTACGGCTCCTATGCGGTCATTGAGGAGCTTTATCGGCGCGGCGTGATCGATTGTGGCTGGCAGACGTATGCCTGGAGCAAAGGCAAGTTATCACCCAAAGCTAATCTATATCAATACAAAAATGGTGTGATGCTTGCCGGAATACAGTGCGATATGAACGAATCATACGGTGGAGAAGGTTTTTGGAAAGGGGAATCAGCGATGTATAAAAAGGCTTTAGTCCGGGCAATACCGGCGACAGTCAAAAAAGGCAGTCAAGGTGACATTGTAAAATACCTGCAGCAGGAAATAAACTTGATGGGCTTTGCTTGCGGATCTGCAGATGGAGATTTTGGACCCAAAACAGATACGGCGGTTAGGGCATATCAAAGGGCTGTCGGATTTGCAAGCAAAGATGTAGATGGCGTTGTCGGCCCAAAGACATGGACGGAGATTCTTACGGTCGACACGGTGGAGCTGAGTCCCGGGATGCTAAAGGCAGGGCTGGTATCTTCCGCAGGTCCTGAAATTGTAAAGTCGGTCCGAAGCTTTATCAATTCAAACTTTTTTCCGGCCGGCAGACGATCGGCTGGCTGATTTCTGATGGCAAAATCTTGAGCCGCCGGGATGAATATAAGACTTGGCGCGGGAATCCAAAGGGAACGTTTATCATTTACAAAGATGGCCACATCGAATCCGGATTGAAATATGACAGCGAAATAGCTCCTGTTGCTGACAAAATACAATTTTGCTGCCAGGGAATCAACCTGTACCCGGTAGACATCCCGAAGGAGGGTTTTGACCCTGATGAGGTAGGCCGTGTCTGCAACAGCGTTATGATCGGATATAAAGCCGGAAAAATAATCATCGCCGTCAGGGAGCGGGCCGACGCAAAAAGAGCAGCGCAAACAATGTTTGATCTTGGTTGTGTGGGAGCAATCAGGCTGGATAGCGGGGGGAGCTGCAACCTGTGGGTGGACGGCAAAGCCATATACAAGACGGATAGGACGTTGACAAATATAATTTATTGGTAGAAAGGATGAGGTACATGATTAAAGAGAAATTTGCAAAATTGGTGGATGTAAAGACTATCGTCACTTTTGCCCTTGTGGGCGCGGCAATAGCCTTTGTGGCAGCAGGGAAACTGGATGCAAAAGTGATCGAAAACCTGGCTGTCATGGCCGTATCGTTTTATATGGGCACAAAGCTTGCTGAGAAGAATTCTTTACAATAGAAAAAGCCGGTATCTCCTCGGATCCTGGCTTCGGCTGGAGCCTTATGCTTTATCAATCATTTACTTTTTCAATTATAAAGTTGTGCATGAAAATGTGCATAAAATCTATCGATGTATTCATGAACATCTAACTTGGAAATTACCTATGTAGTAGATAAATTAAGTGTTAGCCGATATGCACAAAATCATTTCGAGCACAAAATACCCCCCTTTCTCGAACTACGGATCAGAAGGTTGTGGATTCGATCTCTGCTGGGCGCGCCAACAAAGAAGCGGCTTACAAGGTTTATACTTGTAACCGCTTTTGATGTTCTACCCCCACCTTACCCCTACCGTGGGTTTGAGCATAATCCAAGGGCACTCTCCATAATATTTGACTCTACATAATGCCGGAGCGCATGGAGACCACGCTTCTTGTTTGGGACCAATAATCCTGCTTTTCCGATGTGATTTGAACCATTGTATAAATCCCGCTTGGTGAAAACGGAGAAAACGGCGGCCGATGTTTAACAAAAAGGCTGCTCTCCTCACATTTCGGCCTGCCGAATTTCAGGTAATCAATAATGGCAAGCCCAACATTCTCAAGCAATGGCAGAGATAAAGGGTTTCCAGCTTTGTGCCTGCGTCAGAGAAATTCGGTTCTGTTCCCAGTCAATATTATTAAATCGCGGATGGAATCTGTGCTCCCTTTTTCAAAAATGCATAAAAGGAACATGCTCGCTTAAATCCTCAAGATAAAAATTGTTCTTAAAGCAAAACTTCAAAAATTGCCTGATGGTACGCATGGTATGGTCCTTAGTCTGGTTGGAAAAACCGGTAATAAACCTCAGAAAACCATGAATATGCCGGATTCCGATTTGAGATATCGAAGAGACATTTTGTCCGGCATGTAGATTGAAGTTGAGTAATAATCTTTTTCATATATCCTTACTATAAAGCTTATGTAATTAGTATCCCATTTATATTTGGTTCGTTAATTCAGTATAAAGTTATTGACCAGTGCAAAGTAGATATATTATGATATAATATATTAGTTTATACAAAGAATAAAATAATTATAAGGGGTAGATTTATTTGAAAATCAATAATGAGATTGGTAATGTCCAATTGATGCAAAAAATAAACAGGCTGAAGGTTTTGGATTACATCAGGGATAATGGACCGGCAGCAAGGCCTGAAATTGCTAAATCTACCGGATTAAGCCCCTCTTCAATAACAAATATTGTAGCTTATCTGCTTGAGAAAAAGCTGGTAGCAGAAATGGGACAGGTGGACTCAAAGGAGGTAGGAAGAAAGGCCACTTTAGTAAAGTTTAACCCTGAGTCCATGAATATTATTTCCATAGATATAGAATCTGCCAGTATCAACTTTGCTTTGACAAACCTGGCGGGAGATATACAAAAAATGAAAGAGATCCCCTTGGACAGGCTTATAAAGGATTATGAAATTTTTAACATCATAAAAAGAGAAATCAGTTCCATGATAGATGAAGGAATCAAACACCACAACGCTGCCATTGCTGGGATAGGAATAGCCGTATCGGGTCTTGTTGATGACAATGAGAAGCTGATCATATCGAGCAGCTTGCGGTGGAAGGGGCTATCCCTAAAGGAATATTTTGAAAGCAATTTTAATCTTCCTGTATATGTGCAGAATAATTCCAGAACAAAGGCGCTGTGGGAGTTGAAGACAAGAAAGGATATATCGGAGAAAAATGTGATATTCATGGATCTCACGATGGGAGTGGGTATCATTAACTTTTATGAGCAGAAAATCAATAATGCCGTAATAGGCGAGTTTGGGCATACAACTGTTAAAAAGGATGGCCCCTTATGCTTCTGCGGCAACCATGGATGCCTTGAAATGATGTGTTCTGTCGATTCGGTTGTAAACGAATGTGATGAGCTTTTGAAAAACGGCAAGTGTGAAGTTCTGAGAAAAGATATGGCGGGAGCAGATAGAGTTTTAAACTATCAATCGGTGCTTGATGCATACCAAAAAGGTGATAAGGATGTAAAAGAAGTCCTTGAGGAATGTGGAAGATATTTGGGCATTGGTTTGGCAAATATCATCAATGTTTTTAATCCGCAAAGGATAATCATCAATGGTGATATTCTGTTGAACTGTAGCTTTATTTATGAAACTGCAGTTGAAGAAGCACATAAGCGAGCGCATGAACAATTTGTCAAGGATTTGAGGTTTGAAATGGTGAGCATCGGTGTGGAGGAAGCTGTCAAAGGAGTATCACTGTATGTTGCAGATAAACTCTTTGAACTGTCAGGACCTGAATTTTGAGGCGATAGTATGAGTCCGCCAAGCGAAGCTTGTCAAATCTTACCGGTGAAAGTCCGGATTAGGCAAATATGCAGCACAAAATGCGGAGAAAAGAAACTGTAAGCCTGCTACCTTTGATTTTCTTGGATTCACACACTTTTGTGATAAATCATGAAAAGGGAATTTCAAGCTTGGCAGGAAAACAAGAAAGAAGAAGTATAGTGCAAAGCTTGTAGAGATGAATAACCAGTTAAAAGACATAAGAAATGCAGTAAAAATCAAGGAATAGTGGAAGACACTTGAAGCTAAACGCAGAGGACATTATCAATATTATGGGATTAGTGGCAGCTTTGCGAGTATTGAAGCATTCTATCGAGAAACATGCCGCCTTGTGTATAAGTGGATTAACAGACGTAGTCAAAAGAAAAGTATACTTAGTGGGAACATGTAAGTGATATTAGTGAAGAGCCGGATGTGGGAAAACTGCAAGTCCGGTTCCGTGAGGGATATAGTAAGTCTCACACGTTGGTAAATAGAAATTTATTAACAAAAGGAAGAGATTTAGATATGTCTACTCGACAAGTAATGGATATAACAGGTACTATAGAAAAAGGCATGTGGAACTATGAGGAACCTTTCCCGAAGTTCGATATAAAACCATTGGGCAGGGTTCCGTGGGTGGATTGTGAGGTTCACTGCGAAGTATTTTATGGGCTGCATTCTCAAACAGGTACTTACCTTGAAACCCCGGCACACTATTATGGAAATGATAAAAGCTATCATACTGTAGATATACCGATAGAAAAACTCATAAACATTCCGTGTACAATTTTAAATATTAGTGAAGAAAACTTTACCCATATACCAGAAAGAGTACCTGTCACAAAGGATATGCTTGAGCGGTGTACAGGCAGTCAGGACATAGATGAAAAAAGTGCAGTTCTTATTGGAACCGGTTGGGGAAGGAATTGGATGAACAGAGCCTTTCTGGACAGGTCCCCATATTTTACTTATGAAGCAATGATGTGGCTTATATCGAAAGCCCCGATTCTGATTGGAACCGATTTCCCCAGATGGGAGAATCTGCGTGAACGTGAAGGTTTCTTTGATAAGTTCTATTCTGAAGATATTCTAATGCTGGCACCTTGTGTCAATCTTGAGAAGATTAAAAAAAGCAAAGCCCTGCTTACGGTTCTGCCTGTAAAAATATCAGGAACCAGCTGCGTTCCCTGCAGAGCTGTAATTATGGAAGAAGGTGATTGATTTGATAAATAAGGAAGATATAAAGTTCAGCCTTGAACTTATGGACATCAGGAAAGGTGATATACTTCTGGTGCACAGCGCACTAAGCAGCATAGGCTATGTTGAAGGAGGGGCTGATACCGTCATAGATGCATTGCTTGAGACTGTAAGAGAGGAAGGGACTGTAGCGATGTCTACCCTTACAGGGTGGTTTAGTCCCTTTAATGCAGAAAATACTGCTTCAGCGGTCGGAAAGATATCCGAGAAGTTCAGGCTTAGAAAAAATGCAGTGAGAAGTCTGCATCCTGTACACTCGGTAGCTGCCATAGGCAAGTATGCCCATTATATTACGCAAGATCATGATAAATGTGAAACCGGCTGCGGCGAAGGAACTCCATACTTGAAAATACGTGATCTTGGGGGCAAGGTTATGTTGCTGGGTGTGGATATGGACAGGAACACAGTCATGCATTCTCTGGAGGAAGAGATTGATGCCCTCTATTTAAGGACCCTGGATATTCCGGCACCGATGTACATGGAAGGATATGAGAATAAGAAGTTCACACTAAAGAAGTTTCCTCCCGGACATAGAGACTTTATGGGACTGACACCGGTTTTAAGGAAAAAAGAGGCTTTGATTGAAGGAGAAATCGGAAAAGCTGCAGTCAAGGTTATGGAAGTAAAGAAACTTTTTGATATAGGACTGGAAATACTGAGGGAGGACCCAGTGTATTTCATCTGCCACAATCCCAATTGCAATTCATGCCATTGGGCAAGAAAGTTGTATGAAAAAGCTGATATCGATTATTCGAGGTATACGAGAAATGGCTGTTCAGACGACGGCTGTGAGATTTGTGTAGTATAAAATGAGGGGTTAAATAATGTATAATTTCAGTCTATTGATTGATGACAGGGTGGCTGCAGATTTTAGTGAAAAAATTGCCGTAAGCGATAGCTTGATGATATGCAATCTGGAAATTGAAGACTGCATTGAGGGAAAGAACATAGCGGAACTGGATGGGGAACATATTGAGAGAATCAGAAATCTTCTAATTTTGCATGCAAAGAAGATTGTTCTGCTCAATTGCAGCAAGTCTGTGACAGAACAGGAGTATTATAAAAAACTGTTTAGAAAAGCACATATGCTGGGCGTAGGATATTTGAATGTGCCGGTGGATGAGAAGCAGGACGAAGCCTATAATGAATGTTTCAGAAAGGTTAACAATATTGGTAAAGCGTATGGTATAGGCGTTTTAGTCGAAAACATAAGTACTGCGTCAATACAGGATGATAAAAACATTACCCATTTCTATAAAAAGATAAAGGACCATAATACAGGACTTGTCTTTAATCCTCTGGAGTATGTGAAGCTGAAGAGCCATCCCTTTTTTCATGAATTCTATAACAGCAAATTGAAGGATGAGACCAGGTTTCTCAGGGTAAACGACGGTTTGTTTGTTGACGGTACCGCCGTTCTTCCGGCACAGGGAAATGCTGAGATTAAGGAGCTTGCTTCCATTCTTATTGCAAGAGGATATAAAGGTTATTTTTCATTTACCCCATACCTGAAGGATATGGATGTCAAGGATTATTCGTATGTTATCAATGGCTTCAAAAAACTTCTCACGCTAATGTAAAATTGTTTATCAAACCTATTGAAAAAGGAAAATAATTAGCATATAATAAATTTATGCAATAAATAAATTAATTATATGCAACCAAATGTTAACATTTACGGGAGGGATTTTTGTATGAGTAAGGCTAATGTAAATGTAGGAAAAGATTCAGCTGGAGGAATCACCAGCAGCTATAAGGTGGATGATGGTGTTGTTCTTAAGGTACCATATTCTTATTTTGGAAGCATATATGACCAGGAAGAAGAAAAGGCAGTATTGGGGGCAATGAAACAGGATTCACTGACTATGGGACCTCAGGTATTGGAATTCCAAAAAAAGTTTGCAGAATATACAGGTACCAAACATGCATATGCCGCATCAAACTGCACAACTGCAATGCATGTATGTGCACAGGTAATGGGTCTTAGGCCGGGAGATGAGGTTATAGTAACTCCTAATACCTTCATTGCTACATCTCTCGTAGTACTCAAGGAAGCTGCGACACCGGTTTATGCAGATATCGATCCAAAAACCTTCAATATCAATCCCAGGGAAGTTGAAAAGAAAGTTACCAACAGAACAAAGGCTATTTTTGTAGTTCATTACGGTGGACAAATGGTTGATATGGATCCAATTATGGAAATCGCTAAAAAGTACCACTTAATCGTACTTGAAGATTGTGCACACACACCGGGGGCTGATTATAAAGGGAAAAAAGCCGGTTCAATTGGTGATTTCGGATGCTTCAGTTTCCACTCTCTCAAAAACATGACTACTTTGGGTGAAGGCGGTATGATAACCTGTAATAATGACAGATACGCTGAAGGTATTGAAAAACTTAGATGTATGAATCTTGACCACTGGAAAAACCAAGAGGATTACTGGAGACCATCACACTTTGATGTAGTAGATTTTGACGGCAAATGGGGTAACAACTACAGAATGAATGAAGCACAAGCTGCAGTCGGAATTGCACAGCTTAACAAGCTTGATATGATGAATGCCAAGAGGATTGAATACGGAAGATACTTAAATGAAGGACTGAAAGGTATCAAAGGCATTACACCTGTTTATGAAGATCCAAATTGCAAGCATGTTTACCATCTTTACACAGTCTGTGTTGAAGAAAAAGAACTTGGCGCAAGCAGGGACGATTTCATGAGAGTACTGTATAAAGAGGAAGGTATTCAGGGAATTCTCCATTATCAGCCTACATATCATCTTACAGGGCTTAAGAAGCTGGGCTACTCTCAGGATATATGTCCCATAGCTGAAGACTTTTTCTATAGGAGAGAGATAAATACACCACATCATCCCAGACTGACTAAAGATGACCTTGATGTCATCATAGCAGGTGTAAAAAATGCTGCAAGGAAGGTTGGAAAGTAGGATGTACAAATATTGGTAGCCCAATGTCAGCATACTGTTTTGGAGGCAGGGTGCTTAGGCACCCTTTCCAGGATTAATTGGCGGTACCGTTGGCAGCGGAATGTAATTAGATCAGAGAGTGGGGAGTGAATTCGAATGGATAAGGTAAGATGGGGAGTTATTGGAGCGGCAGGGATTGCGGATAGAAGAACTATACCTGGAATGATGCTGGCAGGGAATGCGGAATTGGTTTCTGTAATGGAAGTTAATAAAATTGAAGTACCGGTGGAAGACGCACTGAATGTTCAAAAAGTTGTTAATGCGGCATATGCATCTTCAGATAATAATATATTTGTCTCATTCTAAAAGTCAATCCATGAGAAATATCAAAAAATGAGTTAAAAAAGTTGAAGAGAAGATACACTGCTATGATATTGCTATTGATTGGTATTAAAAGATATATACTGGCACATGATACAAACACAAATATGAAATAATGGGATAGCTAGTGGATGCCAGCAGTATGCAAACTGGTTATCCTGGGAGGTGTTTTTATGAATTGTCTGGACAAAAAAATATCTGTCTTAAGTGCGGCAAAATACTGAAAAAAATAAAGATTACCGTGATGAGTGCGTACTTGAAAAAAACTGGAGATAGATATTATTGAATATGAGAAGCAGATAGAATTATAATTAAAGAAAGAGGATGACCAATAAATGGTCATGGAAACTGTGGGATTGCCAAAAATTTATAATTGGAAGGATGTTATGAATGGCTTTTATTATGGAGAATATGACGGTAAAAGACATGGAGGATGCTTTGAAGTGCACCAGGACTGTTATAATACCTGTAGGTGTTATAGAGCAGCATGGGTACCATCTGCCTTTGAGCACAGATATACATAATGCCACTGAGGTTCCGAAAAGAGCCGGTGACAGGTTAAATGCAGTGGTAGCTCCTACAACTCCATACTGCTATTCAGGAGGAGAATTACTGGGGACGGTAAATATCAGCACACAGGTTTTCTCGCTCCTTGTTATGGACATTTGCTCTGAATTTGCCAGAATGGGTTTTGAAAATATAGTTGTATTGCTAGGACATGGTGGTACAGACAACAAGGCTGCTTTAAAAAGTTCACTTCAGATGATACTAAAAAGAAATCCCGGTTTAAATAACATGACACTTTCCCTTGTTGAATGCTGGGAGCTTTCACCGACTTGGCTTGGATGCTTCGGACTGGAACCTGAGCATGACTTTCATGCCGGTTTGGCTGAGACCTCACTTATGATGTATTGGAAGCCTGAATTGGTCAGAGAATCTATTGTAATGGACGAACCTGAGGTCGCAAGAATGATGAGGACTGACCAGGACTGGTTCGAAGCTTCCGAGAAAAAAATTGATCATAGATTTATAATTCCAAAGACTTATCAAAGGGAAGAAATTAAAATAGGAGTCATGGGGTTCCCGGAGAAAGCCAACAAAGAGCTTGGAGAAAAGATTTGCAAGGAAATGGTGGAAGGTTTAATAGATTATATAGATCTGCTGAACTCTCGAAACAGTTCGAAATAATGCGATATAGATTTGAGAAAATGGGGCTTTTAAGTGCTCCTTTTCTTTGAGGGAAGTGGTAAATGCTTATTCCGCTTTCCATATAGAACACAAAAATAAATCACAGTTCAAGTCAATGGTTTAATTCGATGTCAGATCCTGTTGTGAAAGTTGATTGCCTGTTGTTTAGTCTATATTGATTCGGTGTTATTGTATAGATTTTCTTGAAGAGCTTGTAGAAATATCCATGGTTGATAAATCCGCATTGTTCAGCAATTTCGTTTATTGAACTGTCTGAATCCAATAACAGCTTTCTGGTGTTTTGTATCCTAACCTCATTTATATAGTCTGCAACAGATTTGGATTTCATTTTTTTGAATAACCGGCCGAAATACATGGGTGACATATTAACCAGATCAGCAATCATATCGATTGAAAGAGCAGGATTTTTGTATTGCTTTTGAATGAAATCAATTGCTTTTTTTATAATGGAATCATATTTTGACAGGGTTTTATCTTCGAATTTGGGTACAATACTTTCAAATAAAGAGAAAAAATGTGTATTGATTTCATCCAGTGTTTCCAGACTGTCCAATTTGGAGATGAACGCATTAAGGTTGTAAGGTATTGGATATACAGAGTTTCTTTGAACTGTATCAACTACTATGCTGATATCGAATGTAAGGTGCAAAAGTGTAGATTTGATGATGTTATATGAATAATTAATAGTGTAATTAATTATTCTTTTATATAATTCCCTGGCTTCTTCTGTTTTACCAAGCATCAATAAATCCATTAGCAATCTGCCATTTTCTGTTGGATAAACATATTGGGCTTCTGCAACTTCTTTAATTTCATCTGTAAATATAATGCTTTGATGACCGTAAAGCAACCTGTAATTCGATGTGTTTAACACTTCGTAATACAAAAGGCTTATGTCTTTAAATGAGCTGGTAATTGTGCTTACAGCCGCTGAAAGAGAAATAGTATATTTTTTTAGAATATTATGCTGAATATTTTTTATCAAACCGCTTATAATGTCCGAGCTAACAGAGGTAACATTTTTTTCAATATTGCAGAGTAGTGCATTATGGTCGTCACTCACATCGACAGGTTCGCATATAAACCTGGAGGAACATATTTCACGAGCTGCGTCCATTATGGCAAGCTTTATTTTTTTTCTATATTCCATACTTTTATTCATATAAAAATCACTAAAGTGATCAATCTTTAATAGAATAATAAAGAAATTTAACTTTTGATCCAGCTTTATCTGATATGATTTACGTGAATTTTCTATAATCTCATCATTATATTCAGTGTCGTTAAGTAGTAATCCCTTTAAAAAAATCTGTTTTTGCGTATTGATATTATCGGCTTGAAAATATGATAAACTTAAAAGTGCTTTTCCAATTGGTTTATATATTCTTCGGGATAGAAGAAATGAAAAAGAAAGTCCGAACACCAATATAATGAGTCCAACATAAAAAGTTATTGTTTTCATTGAATTTATTTTCTCCATAATGACACTGTACGGAACTAGACGGATATATTTCCATTTCAGTTTGTCAGATGAAACATAGGTAACAAATGATTTTTCATTATCAATTTCACAGATGAAATAGCCGGATTTTTTGTCTGAAGACATTATTTGTTTTATATAATTCTTATCTGAAATATCTGTTAGAAAAGCATTCTTATTATCACTGACAACCATAGAACCTTTTTTGTCAATGATAAAGGTATTGCTTTCAGGTTCTGTATCAAGGCTTTTTATAGTCTTGCGAAGGAAATCTTCTGATATATTAAGGATTATTATCCGGTCATCAAGTACATCGTCGGATTCAGGAGAGTCATAAAATAGAAAGGTATAAACACCGGAATATGATCTTTCTATATACTTTGGATATGCATTTGATATTTTTCTTGAAATTGGAACAATACGTTTGTAAGCTTTAAATCCTTTTAGTATTCTAAATATATCCTGATCAAAAAAATCTTTTAGTTTTTCAGGATGTATTTCTTCATTATATGCTAGACTGGTATAAAGTGTATTTCTTTTTGAAGCGTAAACATATATGGAATGTATGGAAGGTGAAGTATTCCGGTATGAACGTAATTGTTCGGTTGCCAGGTATTTTTCTCTTACGTCGGGAGGAGCATAATACGAAAGCTTTGAAAGGTTATTATCGTAATATAACTGAAGACATAGGGATTTTGCCAGATCACACATGTATGTGGTGCTATAGCTTATTTGAGATAAACCATCCTTTATATAAGTACTTATTACAGTAAGGGCGATATTTTCAAAAGTAAAGTATAGAACTGATGATAATATAAAAATAGTTATTGTAATTATTATAGTAATTGCGATCAAAATGTTTGTATAGTATTTTTGAGGTTGTGAATTAATAGTATTCCTTATATTAAACATTATTTGACACCTCATAAAAAATATTATGTACACAAAAAAAAGTATAGTCTACCAAGTTTTTAAAGTCAAGAAATCATCTGTATTCTATAAAAATTCTATAAATGTATATTTTTTAGATAGGTAAATAACTAAATAATGTACATATTATATAAATTGAATAATATGTTTTTCCACTCAAAGGTAGTAGACTATTTTTGCAGGCATAATTAGATAAATCCTGAGGGGAAGTGACTTATAATATAATGCAATCAAATGTTATGAAAAAAAATTTAGTAAAAAAAAGTATCCTAACTTTTAATTTTGGTAATAACATTCAACTCTTACTACTCTGTTTACCTGCAATCGTCTTTCTGTTTATTTTTAATTATATACCTATGGGTGGACTGATAATTGCATTTAAAGATTTTAGAATAGATAAAGGTTTTTGGGGCAGTGAGTGGATCGGACTGAAAAACTTCGAGTTCTTTTTTAAGTCAGAAACTGCATGGAGAGTTACACGCAATACGGTGTGTTATAATGCCGTATTTATTATCAGCGGTTTAATATTTTCTTTAATACTGGCTATATTATTATATGAGATTACAAATAAATTTTTTGTAAAAGTCTATCAAACACTTATGTTTGTCCCGTATTTTCTTTCTTGGGTTGTTGTGTCCTGCATACTGTTCTCTCTTATAGATCCTAAATTGGGCTTTCTAAACAGGCTTATTGCAAGTGTAGGTATCCAACCTCCGGACTGGTATTTTGACCCCAAATGGTGGCCTGCAATTTTTATATTAATGAACTTATGGAAAGGGTTGGGGTATTCTACTGTTATATATTATGCTGCAATTATTGGAATAAACCAAGAATACTATGAGGCGGCAAAAATAGATGGTGCCAATAAGTTTCAAACAATTAAGAATATTACAATACCGTTTCTTATGCCTTTAATATGCATGCTGACACTTATAAGTATAGGCCGGATTTTTAACGCAAATTTTGATATGTTTTTCAATCTGCCAAAGGACAATGGATTGCTGTACAGTACTTGTGACGTAATAGATACCTATGTATACAGAGCACTGAAGGTAACCGGTGATACTGGAATGGCAATGGCAGCCGGATTTTATCAATCAATTGTCGGTTTTATTCTGGTATTGGGTTCCAACTACATTGTGGGAAAAATCAATGATGAAAATACTGCATTTTAGGTGATTGCATTAATTATAAAATTTATCGATTGGAAGGTTTGATATGTATTCAATAAAAAACTCTAGAAAAACAGCTTTTATCGTTCTGGACCATATGGTATTTATTGTTTTTTGCTTTTTGTGTATATTTCCCCTAATAATAATTTTAAGTACTTCTTTATCAGCTGAAAAAGCTATTATTCGCGATGGATATACGATTATACCAAGGGATATAAGCTTTGAATCATATATTTATATATTTAAAAATTCAAAACAGATATTGAATTCATATTTTATTTCGATTTCTACAACAGCTTTGGGTATGGTATTTGGTTTGCTGATTAATTCAATGATTGCATATCCCATATCCAGAAAGGATTTTATTTTTGGTAAAAAAATATCCTTTTATGTATTCTTTACAATGCTCTTCAGTGGGGGTCTTGTGCCTACCTACATGCTTATCACAGGTTTGAAAATGAAGGATACCTTTTGGGTGCTTGTAATTCCTTATCTGGTAGCGGCATGGAATATCCTGCTCCTGAGAACATTTTTTATGACGATACCGGCAGCGCTGGTAGAATCCGCGAAAATCGATGGTTCATCGGAACTGGGATCTTTTTTTAGAATAATATTGCCTTTGTCCAAGCCTTCACTGGCCACGGTAGGTTTGCTGATAGCATTCCATTACTGGAATGATTACTGGCTTGGACTTCTTTACATATCCGACAGGAATTTGGTCAACCTCCAATACATGTTCTACAAAACAATGGCAAACCTGGAGTTCTATATAAATAATATAAAGCTGCTGCAGGGAAGCATAAAAGCTGACTCCATGCCCAAAGAGTCCACAAGACTGGCATTATGCATATTGACTGCGGCTCCAATGATGATTGTATTTCCATTCTTTCAAAAATATTTTGTAAAGGGTATGGTGGTCGGATCCGTAAAAGGATAGGTTATTGCGTTAATGCTGGACATAATATCCAGATTAATAATAAAATGTTATCAAGGGGGATTTTACATGTTTAAAAGAAAAAGTTTTGTTTCACTGGTTATTGGTGTAGTCTTTGTTTTCGGTCTGTCGCTTGCCGGATGTGGTAAAAATGCCGCGAGCGGCAACGGAGAAGGAGAGACAATCGGCAATAACACGACAGCTCAGGCAACGGCAGAGACAATTGTCGGTTTACCGGAGGCCAAGATTTCGTGGTACTATCCGGGAAGTGAGCCGCTTGGTGATGAACAGGAGGTTTATGCAGCGGTTAACAAACTGATTAAAGACCAGATTAACGCGACTGTTGAATTCAATGCTATAGCCTGGGCGGAGTATCAGGAAAAAATGAAGATCATGATGGCTGCAGCGGAAGAGTTCGATATATGCTTTACTTCAAACTGGTTCAACAATTACCAGCTTGCAGCTTCCAAAGGAAGTTATCTGCCGTTGGAAGAATTACTTAAGAATTATGCACCAAAGCTATTGGCATCCATGAAAGAAAGCATATGGAATGCCACAAAACTGAACGGAAAAATTTATGGTGTGCCCAATCAGCAGATATTTGCACGATCGTCTAATATGGAGATTCCAAAAGAGTTTGCAGACAAATATGGGCTGGATTACCAGAATATTGGTCGGGATTATGAACTGGAGTCACTTGAACCTTACCTGGAAGCCTTCACAAAAGCCGAGCCGGACAAGTATGCAACAACTGGTGATTATTGGACCAGAGGTGATCATTTGGGCTACTATAACATGGAGGTAATTGGCGGAGGTGACGTGCCTGGAGCCATATATCTGGATGACGAAAATTTGAAGGTTTTTAACCAGTTTAAATCGGAGCAATATAAACAATTCCTTGCGCTGATGCAAAAGTGGAAGGAAAAAGGATATCTTAAATCAAAAGAATTGCTAAACAACAAAGGTAAGATCGCAGTCGGCACGGATTGCGGATCATGGTTCGGGGGAACATGGAAGCCGGGTGTTGAGGCAGAGGCGTCACAGACATATGGCAGGGAAATGATTGAACGGCCGATATCGGAATCAATATTAAATAACAGTGGCGTTCTGGCAACCCTGGATGCCATAAGCCGCACATCGGAAAATCCTGAAAGAACCATGATGCTACTGGAATTGATTAATAATGACGAAACGATATTCAACCTGATTACTTGGGGCATCGAAGGAAAGCATTATAACAAAAAAGAAGGAAAATATATCGAACCTATAAAAGACACCAAATATGCCGTTGTGCCGTCATGGTTGCTTGCGACAACCTTTAGAAGCTATCTGCTTGTAGGACAACCGGAAGATGTGTGGGAACAAACGAAGAAAGTGAATGAAGAAGCCAAACCTTCACCTGCATTGGGATTTACTTTTGATCCTACAATTGTTAAAACTGAAGTAGCTAATTGCACTGCGGTTATAAAGGAATATGACGATGGGCTATCCATGGCAATTCTCAGTCTTGACAAAGACTATCCTCAGTTTATTGAAAAGTTGGAAAAAGCCGGTTCTGACAAAATTATTGAAGAAATGCAAAAGCAGATCGATGCATGGATAACGGCAAAGTAAAGAGCAAAACAATAAAGGGATGTTGTCAAAACAGAATCATCCAAAGGCCTCAGAATGTTTAGTAACATTGAAACTCTTCTCTGTAAAAAGTAGAATTTAAATAAAAATAGGAGCATTCCTGTAATGAGGTTTTATGATCTTTCAAAAAAGAAGACCAGTCCAGTAGAATTAAGATGTGGTTGTTAACCGACAAGAAAACGCCACAAATAAAAACTACGGGAGGTCTTCAATATGAAGTATAAGCAAAATTTTAAGATTATGCAAATCACA
>JAEZCO010000039.1 GCA_023433505.1 Bacillota bacterium
GACATACTTTATACATTTTACTAGTCATTGTCACTTTGCGGGCGTTTAGCTCAGTTGGTTAGAGCAACCGGCTCATAACCGGTTGGTCCGGGGTTCGAGTCCCTGAAGGCCCACCAGATATGCAAGGCCGGAAGCCTCCGATTCGATTTGAAGCCGGTTTCCAGCCCCAGATATGCCCAGATAGCTCAGTCGGTAGAGCAGTGGACTGAAAATCCACGTGTCGCTGGTTCAATTCCGGCTCTGGGCACCAGCAATACCATGGGAGGGTTCCCGAGCGGCCAAAGGGGGCAGACTGTAAATCTGTTGTCGCACGACTTCGATGGTCCGAATCCATCCCCTCCCACCAAACAAATAAAAAAAGCCTTGTAAATCAAGGCTTTTTTTTATTTGTTGTATTCGGCCAAAGCCAAATCACTAAAAGAAGCCATAGGCTCCATGCCCCCCGAGGCTTTTATTTTAGAAGTACCAATTCGGTACCCCTGCATACAGACGTGGGGGACATTTTTGATGCCTTTTATAAAGCCGTCCGCCTTCAGCTTAGCTCCTTCTTGTCATAATGCTTGAATTCAAGGATGTCAAGAAGGAAGATGAAAATAGGTATTCCGATAATCAAGCCCCAGATGCCCATAAAATGCTCCGACAGGATCAGTATCAGGAATGTAAAGAATACCGGAAGATCGGTTTTTACCGAATAAAGCTTCGGATTCAGTATATAGCTCTCAATGGCATGAAGTGCAAGGATCATTACGATAACATAGGCCACTTCTGTAAAACCACCCATGCGGAATGCAATAATTGAAAGCGGTATGAAGGAAATAGCCACGCCCGCAACCGGAATGAGGCTTAAAACAAATATCATCAAGCCAAGGCCCAGCAACTGATGAAACCCGAGGATCCATAAGCCGATTACCGACAAAACACTGTTGCAAAGCGCGATTAGAATCTGTGCCTGGATCACCTTGCCAAAGGAATTCAACAGCCTGCTGCCGAAATATTGTATTTGATAAAAGAAGCCGCTTATCTTGCTTTCCTTAAAGCCTGTAACAAACCTTACCACTCTGTCTTTTTCAAGGATAAAGAACAAGCTGAGCAAAATGGCCATGAACAAATATAAGCCTAATTCTCCGATATTGCCTGCAAGCCGGAAAAAGTAACTGGATTTGCCTTCGAGATACAGGCCGATATTAATGTTATTCAGCAAGGATACCAGGTAGTCAAGAATTATGTTGTCGTATACTTTCCCCCTCTGGTCTGCAATGATCAGCGCAATCTCATTGAAAATACTAATAATCTGATGGAGGGCAACGGGTATATACTTGTATATGATATACCCCATTGAAGTTAATAAAATGACATACAATATCAGGGTGATGATGATCTTTTCGATTTTAAAGGGAAATATTCTTTCGATGGATTTCTGGATGAATTTCTGCACACTGTACATCAGATAGGTGAACAGAAACGTCAGAAGCAAAAGATTCAGCAAGTCTTTCAGTAAATAGAGCAAAAGCCCTACTACCGCCAGAGTCAGAATCTTTTTCGTCATGTCCCTTTTAAAAAACTCCCTTAGCATTTCCATTTGTTTTGTCTCCTGTTCCATTTCCGACTATAATGACCTAATTCGAAATTAATTCATCAGCGGAATTTCAACGAGGCTGGCCGCAAATGCCCTGCTTTGCTGCTCGCCCATGCATCCCGGGCGGAAGATATGCTCACCGCCTGAACACCAATTCTGTACTCGCCGCCTGCAGATTTTGGATGCCCCGTTACAAAATTTTACGCTGCTTGTGCTGCTTTGTCTGCTATTATCCCAAATACTAGAGACTATTTATGATCTCCTTAAACCTGTTGCCCCTCTCTTCGAAATTTTTAAACATATCGAAGCTGGCGCTGGCAGGTGATAATAGTATTATATCATTTTCCGCCGCATTCGCATAAGCTTTTTCAACGGCATCTTCCAAAGTAAGGCATTTGTATAGGGGTATATCCCTCCCCTTACCGCTTTTCTCGACCTCATCCTTAAAAGCTTTTTCAATCAACGGGCCGGTCTGGCCGATCAGTACCAGACACTTTACCTGCTCTGCCAGAAGTTCTCCCATCCCATCATAAGGAATATTTTTGTCGTATCCGCCGGTGATAAGTATCAGCTTCTGATTGAAGGATTTCATGCTTGCCATTGTTCTGGTAGGGCTGGAGCCTATGGAATCATTATAGAACCGGATGCCTTTCAGTTCTCTGACCAGTTCGTTTCTGTGTTCAACCCCTTTGAAGGACCCGGCGACCTTCCTGATTTCTTGAGGATTCACATAATCAATAACTGCCGCTGCCGCTGCGAGGTAATTCTCTACGTTATGTACTCCGGGCAGCAAAATTTCTCCCGCGTTCAATATTGACCGGCTGCCGTCATCGGTTTTATAAACAAAATGATTGTTTACAATGATCATCCCTTTTTCAATAGACTGCGTCCTGCTGAAAAATACTACATTGCCCGCTGCTTCCGCAGCAAAGCTTCTGGTGATCTCATTGTCATAATTCAATATGAGCTTATCGGCTTCCGTCTGGTATCTGAATATGTTTTTCTTTGCATCGATATACTCCTCCATGGATTCATGAACATCCAGATGGTTTGGAGACATGTTGGTCACAACCGCCGTGTTTATTCTGCACCGCATGGTGTGAAGCTGGAAGCTGCTAAGTTCAAGAACGACCATGTCATTTTCGCCGATCTCGTCGATCCTGTCGAGAAGCGGAGTGCCGATATTCCCCCCAAGCCAGCATTTAAAGCCTTGATTTTTCAGCATTTCATAAATTAAGGTGGTGGTGGTGGTTTTGCCGTCGCTGCCTGTCACGGCAAAAATTTTTGCCGGACACAGCTCGCAGAATACCTCCATCTCGGAGGTTACTACCGCACCGCGGCTTCGCTCTGCCGTCAGCTCCGGTATGTCAAATCTCACTTTGGGCGTTTTGAAGATAACATCAAAGCCCTTCAGCCTGCTCAAATAATCCTTTCCCAGACTGTAATCAATCTTCAGCCCCTCCAGTTCTCTCAGCTGGTCCGCCAGATCTTTTTCTTCCGACTTGTCAAAAGCGGTGATGCTCACTCCCATTGCCGCAAGGTACTTGATAAGCGGCGTATTGCTAATACCAATACCAAGGACAGCTACCTTTTTGTTGCATATATAATTCTTGTAATCCGCCAGTTTTTGATTCATTCTTTCTTCTCCTTATAATTTTTTATAAATATATTAAATTTCCACTTGCATTTATCAAGTATTTCTAGTAAAATAGGTATTGCGTTTCGACGAGCGGGAATGGCGGAATTGGCAGACGCGCTAGATTCAGGTTCTAGAGCTCGCAAGGGTGTGCAGGTTCAAGTCCTGTTTCCCGCACCAGAGGTTTCAGTTGATGACTGAAACCTCTTTTATTTATTTCAAGCCGCATTACCCCTTCCAACCTAGTATAAATTTTACACAACAATTCGACTCCTTCGTATGGATTTGTGCATCAGCAGGAAATTATTCTTCCAGGAGCCTTTCTATATCCGATATCCACTCTTTTATAATGCGAGTGTTTTCTTCCAGCTTATTGGGGTTCTTTTCATATCCCTGCAATAATTTCAGTTGATGTTTCCAATATTCCTTCAGCTTTTCGAAAAAAGCTTTCTCTTCCGACAAAACTTTATAATTTCCATTTAGGAGTTCATCATTCAATATCTTCAGCCTGTCATACGCTTGCTCAGCCGATAATGCCATGGT
The DNA here is from genome assembly GCA_023433505.1 of Bacillota bacterium. Classification (GTDB taxonomy): domain Bacteria; phylum Bacillota; class Clostridia; order Acetivibrionales; family DTU013; genus MnB-11. The sequence continues at coordinate 3,756 of JAEZCO010000039.1, forward strand.
TTTCTTGAAGTCCCTGAAAACCCATTGCTTTTCGAATAGATTCATCGACTTCCAGCCATTGTATTGTTCTTTAAAGGTTGCAAAGATCTTTCCTATATATTTTGAAATCTCTTTACGGTTATTTTCATTTGATAACTCCATCCCTGCCGGTTTTTCTTCGCCTTCCATCAGGTTAAAGTCCATCAGCACTTGAATAGAGCCGATTTCCTGGCCATTATATAAGGCCGCATTTTTTGCGGAGAGCGCAAAGCCGGCACCGGCACTTTCTACGTCAATTATATGCTGACTGTTCATCTTATAAAATTCTTCCGTTGATATGCCCATTTGGGATGCAACTATTTGAATTGCGTCCATGGCAGTCTGTGTTTTTACCAACCCAGGCCCAATCGTATATGTATGGACATTGGTCCCTTCAAGTTCCATTGCCAATGTATTGCACAGTTCTACCTGTGCCGTTTTGAAAACTTCATAGGCTCCCATATACGGTGAAGCTCCGGAAGAAGATACGAATACAATAACTCCGGAATTTTGTTGCTTCATCCTGGGAAGAAATTTCTGCGCCAGCATCAAGGGGGCTCTTAGATTAACACTATAGCTCTTATCCCAAAAATCTGTATGAACATCTTCTATCGCACCCATTTTTGTAATTGTCGCATTATTAAAAACAACATCCGGACACCCATAATTTTCAAGAATATACTCTGTCATTTTATCAATTTGCAATTTATCCGATAAGTCAATCTCATAAAATTCTGTCAATCGGCTGCCAAATAGGCCATTGATATGTTTCTCTGCCTGCATCCCCTTGGTTTTCTCAATTTCAGCAATAATTGTTCTTGCCCCCATGTAACCAAAAGCTTTTGCTGCTTCAAATCCAATCCCGCCGCCGGCTCCTGTCAGAAGTACTATCCTTCCCGCCAAGCTGTTTTTTAATTCTGGTAATTTCTCAATCAGCATATCTTTTCCCTCAGCGAATATCATAAATTCAGGTTCATTATAGCATAGAGACAAGCTCTGTCAATAACGGAATTCAAAAAAAATAAAAGGGACAGCACCCTGTCCCTGCCAAATCCTGTTATCTAATTTTAATCACCCTTGCCATTTTAACCCCGACGATGGTTTTTATTTTATCCACTACCGCTTCCCCTATTTCACCGTCGATATCGATTATATCATAGCCTACGCCGTTTTTATGGCGGTTGACCATGGCGGTTATATTTATCTTGTTCTCTGCAAGAATCGTCGTTATCTGTCCCACCATGTTGGGAATATTCAAATGAGCAGCGATCAGCCTCGTGTTGCCGCTGACAGCCAGATCGCATTCGGGGAAATTCACCGAATTCCTTACAATGCCGTATTCCAGGAAATCCTTCATCTGTCTGACTGCCATCATGGCGCAATTCTCCTCGGATTCAGGCGTGGAGGCACCCAGATGCGGGATTGTGATTACGCTGTCCCTGCCAAGAAGCTCATCTTCGGGGAAATCCGTTACATAGCATGCAACAATTCCTTCGTCGATGGCTTCAAGAAGGTCCTTGTTGTCCACCAACCCGCCCCTGGCTAGATTAATGATCCTTACGCCCTTTTTCATCAGTTTGAATTTATCCTTATTGAGGGTCCCTTTGGTGTTGTTGTCCAGAGGAATGTGAATGGTAATATAGTCACAGGTGCTGAAAATCTGATCAATGCTGGTTGCACGCAAGACACAGCTTGACAATCCCCAGGCGGAGTTGACGGATATGTACGGATCATAACCGATGGCTTCCATCCCCAGCGCTACGGTATCATTCGCTACCATGACGCCTATTGCCCCGAGGCCTATAATGCCGATTCTTTTCCCTTTAATTTCAGGGCCTTCGAAGGCGCACTTGCCTTTTTCCACCTGCTTGCCGACCTCCTGGCCTTTCCCCTTGAGGGATTGCGCCCAGCTTATCCCGTGGAAAATCTTCCTTGAAGACATAAAAAGAGCAGCCAGAACCAATTCCTTCACGCCATTTGCATTGGCACCCGGAGTATTAAATACGGCGATCCCATTGTCGGTACACTTTTCAATGGGAATATTATTGACGCCTGCACCGGCTCTCGCGATTGCCATTAAGCCCTCCGGCAGCTGCATATCCAGCATATTGGCGCTGCGGACAAGGATGGCGTCGGGACAATCTCCTTCGGATGAAACCCGGTACAGATCCCCGGAAAGCAGCTCCAATCCCTTTTCGGATATTTTATTGAGCATTTGGACAGAAAACATAGAGATCCCCCCAAATATCATTTATTATCAGTTTCAAACTTTTTCATGAAATCTACAAGCTTCTTGACGCCCTCTACAGGCATTGCATTGTAGATGCTCGCTCTCATGCCGCCCACAGACCTATGGCCTGCAAGTGAGCTCATGCCCTGCTTCTGAGCATCCGCCACAAATTTAGCGTTCAATTCGTCTGTTGGGGCAGTGAAAGTTACATTCATTATGGACCTGTCTTTTTTGTCAACGGGAGATTTGAACATATCCGATTCATCCAGGTAATTATACAGCAGTGCTGCTTTTTCCCTGTTGATTGCACCTATTGCTTTCACACCGCCGATGGAATCTACCCATTCGAATACAAGGCCCGCAATATAAATGCTGTAGCAGGCAGGTGTATTATATAGTGATTTTTCTTTTATATGGGTTTCGTAACGAAGCATCGTCGGTGTAGTCTCAACTGTTTTCCCCACCAGGTCGTTACGGACGATCACCACCGTGACGCCCGCCGGGCCAAGATTTTTTTGTGCGCCTGCGTAGATAAGCCCAAATTGGGTTACATCCATTTCCTCTGAAAGAATATTGCTGGACATATCCGCCACAAGCGGGACATTTCCTGTTTCCGGAAGCTTCCGGAAGCATGTTCCCTCAATGGTGTTGTTGGTGGTAATATGGACATAATCTGCATCTGAGGATAGCGAATAATCTTCCGGTATGTAGGCGTAGTTTTTATCTTCCGATGAGGCGACGACATTCACCGTCCCGTACAATTTAGCCTCAGAAAGGGCTTTTTTAGCGAAACTGCCGGTGTTGAGGTAATCGGCTTTTTTATTTTTTGTCATCAAATTCATGGGGACCATGGCAAATTGCGTGGAGGCTCCCCCTTGAAGGAAAAGCACCGAATAATTATCGGGAATGCCCATGAGCTTGCGTAAGGTTGCCTCTGCTTTTTCTACAATCGCCATATAGACCTTTGAACGATGGCTCATTTCCATCACTGACATTCCGGAGCCCTTGTAATCAAGCATTTCCTCGGCAGCGATTCTTAATACTGATTCAGGGAGCATTGAAGGACCGGCTGAAAAATTGTAGATTCTGTTCATCATATTTCTCCTTTATCTGTTATTTGGGAGCACTTAAAAAGGATTGAATGCTCAAAAAAAGCCAAACATAATCGTTTGACCCCTGGATAACAGAACATAGGCATTCTCTGCCTGTGTTTCAACTCTGTCCTTTTGCCTGAGAGATTATTCCCGTTCCGGGAAATGCCCCTTCGGCGCCGTCAATGGTCTCTCCAGAGGTACGTCCGGTTGAAGTCTCCTTACCTGAGAGTTTTGCTCCTTCGGTGAACCGCAAGGTAATCCTGCAGCTACTCTCCCTCAACAATCATCCGTCTATATTGAGTTATGTTTGTTATATCATATTATAAGTTGCATAAAACGCAATGTCAAGAATTCTCTTTTTTTATGTTTTCCAACAATTTTGCCCTTTTTACCGTCTCATGTCCGTAACGGTTCCTTATAGCATCCATGGCTCTTTCAAGCTTTTCTTCCTTCCGGCTGTCGTCCTTTATTTCCTCGTTTAAATCAAAAATAGATAATTGCTGTGGGGAATCCTCTGTTATATTGTTCAACCCTATTCCCAATAGCCTTACCGGCCGCGATTTGTTCCAATTCTCTTCCAGAAGGCTGACGCCTGTAGTATAAATTTCTTTTGTCAGATAGGTCGGTGAATTCATGGATTTTTGCCTTGTGATGGCCTGAAAATCTCCATATTTAATGACAATCGAAACGGTCTTTCCTTTATAGTCATACCTTCTGGCTTCGGCCCCCACCTCCTCTGCCAGCCTCATGAGGACAGATTTTGCATAATCAATGTTTACCGTATCCTTTGACAGGGTAGTGGAACGGCTGACGGATTTGCTCTCATGATACGGGTGCTCGGTTACGGGCGAAGGATCGATCCCGTTTGCCAGTCTCTTCAATTCCTCGCCGTATTTCCCGAAAGCTCTGGATAAAAGCGTGGAATTACAGGAAGCAAGATCGCCGATGGTAAGTATGGACAATTCTGCAAGCTTCTTTTCCGCCATTTTTCCGATGCCGTACATTTCCCGGACAGGCAAGGGCCAGAGCTTGCTTTTTACATCCTTCTGCCACATTTCCGTGATACCCAGGGGCTTTTTGATTTCCGAAGCCATTTTGGCAAGGAATTTATTGTCGGAGATTCCTATGGAACACCATAAATCCAGCTCTTCTACGATATCCTTCATAATTTTTTCGGCAATTTGGACCGGCTCCCCGAACAGCCCTTCACAGCCCGTTAAATCAAGCCAGGCTTCATCAATGCTGTTTTGCTGAATCACCGGCGTGTAGCGTGAAAGAATGCGCATAACCTCAGAGGATTTGCTGCTGTAAAGCTCACGGTCAGGAGGCACCAGCAGCAATTGGGGACAAAGTCTTTTTGCCTCATGAACCAGCATGGTGGTCCTTATCTTGTATTTGCGCGCATCATAGTTTGCCGCAAGAATGATTCCCGACCTGTTTTTGGGGTCTCCGGCAACAGCGGCGGGTTTTCCCTTTAAAGCCGGGTTTCTAGCCATCTCACAGCTTATGTAGAATGCGTTCATGTCTACCAGAAAGATTACCCTGCCCAAAGCATTTCCTCATTTCAAAGCATTAAATTCTTCTCCTTTATGTAAAAGAAGGTCTTCAGAGGGGATAAGCAATATTTGTTTGACATAATGATCTGCTCGGTACTCCCAACAAAAAGGATGCCTTCTGCCTTTAAGGAGCTGTTGAACTTTTTGTAAATCAGGCTTTTTGCTTCCTCCGTAAAGTATATAAGCACGTTGCGGCATACAATCAAATCGCAGTCGCCGGGGTATTCGTCCTTTAGCATGTTGTGCTGTACAAATTCCACGCGGCTTTTCACTTCATCCTTTACCAGGTATGAGCCGGAATTTTTAATGAAATATTTGTTCAAGTATTCCGCCGGAAGCTTCTCAAGGCTTTTTTCACTGTACAAACCTGTTCTGGCCTTCCGAAGTGCTTCTTTGTCTATATCCGAGGCGATTATTTTAATATCCGTCAGCGGGACAAAGTTGTTTAATACCATGACCAGGGTATAGGGTTCGTCTCCTGTTGAGCAGGCAGCACTCCATATTTTCAGTTTTTTTGATTTCTTAAGCAGGGCTGGAAAGATGTCCTTTTTCAAAACTTCCCACTGTTCCGGATTTCTATAGAATTCTGAAACATTTATCGTCAGATAGTTGATGAATTCGTTAAACAGGCCGGAATTGGCCTTCAAGGCTTTAACATAGTCTTCATAAAGCTGATAGCCGTTTTTGGCAATGAGGGAATCTATCCTTCGTTTCATTTGCTTTTCTTTATAATAACTCAAGTTAATGCCGGTCATTTTGTGTATCTCAGTTTTAAATGCCTCATAATCCATTGATAAAGTCTCCCTCCCGGATAAAAAAAGTTACATTTCACATTTCACCAAAAAAACGCTTTATTTCTATCTCCGCGTTTTCAACAGAATCCGATGCATGGATGAGATTTTCGTACCGATGGGAACCAAAATCGCCCCGGATGGTCCCCGGAGCGGAGTCAAGCCAGCTGGTCCTGCCTACCATGCTTCTGACGGCCTGAATGACACTGTTTCCCTCCAAAATCATTGCAAGAACAGGGCCGGATGTGATGAATCTGATCATATCGTCATAAATGGATTCGCCTTTTACATGCTGGTAATGTTCATGGGCAATGGACAACGGTATGGTCATCATTTTCATTGCGGATATCGTGAAATTTTTCCGTTCAAAACGGGAAATCAGTTCACCCATAAGCTTGCGTTTCACCGTATCAGGCTTAAATATCACCAAAGTTCTTTCCATGGACATGCCTCCCTTTTTTTTTGGCAAATTTTAACGCTTCTATTGTCATTTTACCACACAGCCTGCTGTAAAAAAAGAGTTGAATTGCTACGGAACATCTGTTCTTTTTTAATAAAAAACCATCCGTAAACCAGGTGATGTTGTGGAAAGCTGTACCCCGGACCTTGGTCTGACCGTCATTCCAAGCCTTGCAAGGATCTTTTTCCGATCCTTGCAAGCACTCAGACTGAATCTTTTGCTTCCCTTGCCCACCTGGACAGATGGTTTTCTTGAGCACCGGTGAAAATTTGGCTTCCTGTAGAATGTTCTAAAAACAGCAAGTAATATTGCCGGTGCTTCTAAAATACTGTTTTTCTATCAGTCCTTTTCATTCTCCTGCTCCGATGATATCTCGCCAAGACTGCTGAAGACATCACCGATGGTGTTTGTCATCTCTTCCCTGTGCTCGTTTGGAACTGCTTCGTCAAGCACTGTCTGTGCGTCATTGCCCTTTTCTTCTGCAGCTTTAACTTCTGCCACCGGCTGTACAGGGTCTATTGGGTTTACTTCCTTTATACTCAGGCTGATCTTTTTTGCCTCCAGGTTGAATTCCACAACCTTGGCTTCCACATCCTGACCAATGGAAAGTACGTCTCCCGGCTTTGCAATTCTTACGTTGGAGATCTGTGAAATATGGACAAGTCCGTCGATACCCTTCTCCAGCTCCACAAAGGCGCCGAAGGGGACCAGTCTGACAACCTTGCCTTTAACAACGTCTCCGACCTTGAATTTTTCCACTGCCTTCACCCAGGGATTATCTTCATTCTTTTTGAATCCAAGGGAGATTCTCTTCTTATCCTTATCGAATTCCAGTACTGTAACTTCAACGATGTCGCCAACCTTCAAAACCTCGGAAGGATGCTTTACTTTATTCCAGGACAGCTCCGAAACATGGACCAGTCCGTCAACTCCGCCGATATCGACAAATGCGCCGAAATCCATGAGACTTTTTACCGTCCCCTGATATTTTTTGCCGGCTTCAATATTTCCCCAGAATTCATTTCCCGTGCGTTCTCTTTCTTCAGCCAATATCACCTTTACCGATCCTACGATTTTCCTTTTTTGCTTGATGAACTCAACGATTCTCAGTGTGACCGTCTGTCTCAAATATTCGGTGAGATCCTTGACATATCTGTCGCTGATCTGGGAGGCCGGAATGAATATCCTTACACCCTTTGCACTGGCGATAAGACCACCATTGGTCACTTCTATCACCTTTGCCGTAATGGGTGTTTTATTTTCAAAAGCTTCTTCAACGGTATCAATGCTTCTCATTGCATCGACTTTCTTTTTTGACAGCTGGACACTGCCTTCGCCGTCATTGACCCTGACGATGTAAACCTCGATTTCATCTCCTGCCTTCAAGTTTGCATCCGGCTTGAAATCAGGATCGTCGGAATATTCGCTCACTGCAATTATTCCATCGGATTTGTAGCCTAGGTCCACGTAGATTTCGGCATTGTTGAAGCCAATAATTTTCCCCTTCACAATTTCGCCGCTTTGAAGCGTTACCAGGGAACTTTCAAAGGCTTCCTTGAAGTTCATTTCCTTCTCCTGTTTATTTAATTCATCCATTTTCTCCAAAACCTCCTTGATTATCACATCCGGTGTAGATGCTCCGGCAGTTATGCCCAATATTTTTATATCGGTTATATCAATCGGCGGCAAATCACCGAACGTTTCAATAATATATGTCCTGGGGCAGTACTTCTTGCATATCTCATACAGCTTCTGCGAATTGGAACTGCTTTTGCTCCCTATAACGATCATTGCATCGGCAAGCCTTGCTATTTTCTCAGCTTCATTCTGCCTGTTGCTGGTCGCATTACATATTGTATCAAATTTTTGAATGTTTTTGCATTTTTTTTGTAATTTTATATTAATATTATCCCATTTTTCTTTTGTTATAGTAGTCTGGGCAACAATGCAACATTCCGAGTCCATTTCCGGTATTTTGTCGACATCCTCGGGAGAATCGGCAATGTACGCCGAATTGCCGCACCAGCCGTTAATGCCCTGTACCTCCGGATGATCTTTATCTCCGGCAATAATGATTTTGCAGCCTTCGTTGTACTTTTCCCTCACCAGGTTGTGTATTTTTTTCACATAGGGACAGGTGGTATCGATGGCTTCAAGCTTATGTTCGGCAAGCTTTTCATACACATCCGGAGTCACGCCGTGGGTACGGATTACAACCTTTCCCTCAGGCAAAGCTTCAGCGATATCGGAAATAACCTTTACTCCCCTGGACTTCAGGTCGTTCACCAGCTGGTCGTTATGGATGATAGGCCCAAGAGTGCAGATATCCTCTTCATTCTTATCCAGCAGACCGTATACAATATTAACGGCTTTGTTTACGCCGAAGCAGAACCCGGCGGATTTTGCAAGCATGATCTTCAATTTGCACGCTCCGTAAGTGAATATATTCTTTCCATGATACCTCTGCTTATTTCCGAAAGCTCCGCACTTGTGAGCTTTTTATCCTGTTCAGCTTCGATCATATACGGCTCGCCGTAAATAACCCGTATTTTGCCGAAAAGCCTGTAGTCTCCTTCCACACTGGCAGGGATGACCTTGACTCCCGCATTTGTCGCCAGCAATGCGGCGCCTGGTTTTATTGCGGATGTTTTTCTGTTTCCGGCCTTGATCCTATGCCCTTGAGGAAATATTCCGACGATATTCCCCTCTTGAAAGTGCTTATATGCGGTTTTGATAGAGCCTACATCGCCCTTACCCCTTTTAATGGGAAATGCCCCAAGCTTTTTAAATATGAAACCGGAAACAGGATTCCTGAACAATTCCTCCTTGGCCATCCAATATATCCACCGGTTGAGCTTATAGCCAAGAAAAAACATATCCAGCATGTTCTTGTGCGTTGCACAAAGCAAAGCAGGACCCTCTTTCGGAATATTTTCCGAATTGTGTATCTCCACCCGGAAGAATAAATTGAACACCAGCTTTGTTAAAAATATTGCAAATTTTTTCATTTCTCACCATTTACGATTGAATTTATTTTTATATAGGACAAAATCTTTTCCGTTACCTGTTGTATGGTTAAGTGTGAAGTATCTACTTCCACTGCATCTTTAGCCTTTGACAATGGTGCAAATGCACGGGTACTGTCATTCAAATCCCGGTATTCGATATCCTTGCGCACATCCTCCAGAGAAGCGCATGCCATTCCTTTTTCCCGCAATTCCGCATACCTTCTTCTAGCCCGCTCATCTAACGAGGCCGTAAGAAAAAACTTGTGGCCGGCATGGGGAAGAACATAGGTACCGATATCTCTTCCATCCATCACTACATCGTTGTAATTAGCAATTTCCCTTTGCAGTTCAACCAGCTTCAACCGCACAGCGGGTATTACGGCGACATCGGATGCTCCGATGGATACTTCGGGGGTCCTTATATCCGTTGATACGTCGACGCCGTCAAGGAAGATATACTGCTCGCTTCCTGAATGGGTAATTTTAATATTGATACAGCTTACCAGCTCTGCCAGCTTTTCCGGATCCCTAGTATCGACACCCGTCCTTATGGCTTTAAGAGCAACCGTTCTGTACATGGCTCCCGTATCAAGATATATGATTCCCAATGTCCTGGAAATGTATTTTGCAATGGTACTTTTCCCTGCTCCTGCGGGTCCGTCGATTGCTATATTTACCTTGCTCAAGTTTCACCATCCATCGCTTATTTGTCTTTTTATCCGTTCAAGCTCTATCTGTTTCAAAAAGATCCGGTCTGAGATTCCTGGCTTTATTCAAATATATATGCTTTATATCGCAATTTTTCCTGTCTGTGTTAAAGTGCAGCATAACCCTGATACAGTTTTTAAGGCTGTCCGGAACATCAATTTCATAAGTGCACAGAAGTGCGATATTCGTCCATCCCAGCTTTCTTGCAGCAACCGCAGGAAATGCAGCATCCAGATCTTTGGTCACGGTAAAAAAAATACTTATGACATCCTCAAGATCAATACTGTTTTCTTCAATAATTTCCGTCAGGACCCTGGAGGTCTCGGAAATTATCTCCTCTGACGTGTTATGATTAACTGTTGTAGCGCCTCTGACTGCCCTTACCATCTTTTCTGTCCTTCTTGTGCATGTTCTTATATTTATTCTAATGGCCTATAAATTAAATAGCTCTGTGTCCGAGGCCTATGGATACTTCATTCAGATGAAGAAGACCGATTCCCAGGAAGATAGCTACGCTTATGTGATCCCTGTACCGGGCTATTCCGATCTTGCCGCCTACATTTAAGCCCAGAGCCTTTGGCGTTATCTGTGAAAGAGCCTCGTGGGTAGCGCCTGCAACTGCGCCTTCCTCTACATGGCTGTCATGTATGACCCCTTCTCGCTTTGAAGAAACTACAGCTCTTTCGATGATTTTCATCACAGAAGTGATGAATTCACCGCCGTAGTCAACAGCAGCGGTATGTATGCCGATCTTTACATAATCGGACTGCAGCTGTTTTTCCTCAAGTCTGTCGGAGGTTAATGCAATCTTTATTGCCGCCGCAGCTATTTCCTTACTGCCAAACTCCCTGCTGTTTTCCACTTGTGCTCCCTGTCTTAAGCGTACTAGTTTCAAGTACTGGTGCAAATATAACTTTCCGTACGGATTTCTAAAAATGCAGTCCATTGCGGCCGGTATTTTCAGAAAAACGGGAAGTAATATTTGCAGTACTTCCAACTTCAATATTACATATTATATAAGAATAATTTGTTTTGCACAATAATAATCTGGACGCGATTGAAGAAATCTTCGTCTCAGGGGGTTAACCGTACCTTAAAAATCTTTAAAACTTCACGTCCTACGATGAGGGATTTCCCCAAATATTTTTTATCCATATTGTCACTGACGGATGAGATTGTAAAACTTGTATTTGCGTTGGTTTCACTGCCATCCAGTTCTACGACGTCACCGTCAATGACATTGACCGTGACTGATTTGCCGTTGAACGAGGCCCTCTCCTCCCCATTTACAAGAACCTTGAGCGCAGGGTAGCTCTCAAATTCAAGAAGGGTCAGGACAAAGGACCCTTCCTTGTAAAGATACTCCTCTTTGCCTATAGGTACCCCTATCAGCGAATCTTTCGCAATCACGCCTGGCTTTATTGAAGGAAAGAAAATTGCCGTTTGTATTGCAATCAAAAAGAGAAAGACAATAAAAAACAACAGGTGTATCATCCGTTCAAAATTTACAGGTTTTTTCAATATAAAGCTTTTTGCCTCTTTTTCCTTACTGCTCATCCGTTTTCACCACTTTCCCTTTAACAGTGCATTCCCGCCAGATAGCCTGTTGAAAATGCAATGGTAAGGTTGAATCCGCCGGTATACCCGTCGACATCAATCACTTCGCCTGCAAAAAACAGCCCCTTGACCAACTTCGATTCCATGGTTGAGGGATTGATCTCATCGGTACTGACTCCTCCGGCAGTCACAATTGCTTCATTCAGGGGCCGCGCTCCTGTGATTGTCAGCTCGAAGCCCTTTAGCAGCTTTACAAGCTTTTGCCTTTCATCCCGGGTAATCTGGTTGACCGGCTTCTCCGGTGATATTCCCGACAGTTCTATTACTACCGGTATCATTTTCTGGGGCAGCAGGTCGTCCAGACAATTTTTATACTGCTTTCTTGTATACTTTTCAAAATCCCTTTGTATGCGGGTATCCAGCATATCAAACTCCAAAGCCGGCTTCAGGTCGATTACCAGCTTGACATCCTTGTAGCCGTAGTCCATGATATGGCGGCTGCAGCTTAAGATCAAAGGTCCCGATACGCCGAAATGTGTAAAAAGCATTTCTCCGAAATCCGTATAAAGTTTTTTCTTTTTATTATTTACTATAGTTATTGACACATTTCTGAGAGATAATCCCTGAAGATTTTTTACCCATTCTTCTTCAGCCAGAAGCGGAATCAGCGATGGCTTCAGTTGCGTGACCCCATGTCCGGCCTTTCTCGCTATCTCGTATCCCTCGCCATTGGAGCCGGTTCCGGGGTAGGATGCGCCGCCTGCAGCGAGTATTACCGCATCACATTCAATTCTCTGTCCATCCTTTAAAACTACCTGTGCAACCTCTCCATCTTTTATGACCAGCTCACGGACAGGTGATTTTAGTGAAAGCTTTACGCCGTTGTCAGCCACATACCTGTACAAGGTATCCACGACGTCTGCTGCGGAATCCGATACGGGGAATATCCTTCCGCCTCTTTCTACCTTTGTCTGCAGTCCCCTTTTATGAAAGAACTCTAGAATATCCTGATTGGAAAAGGTATAAAATGCCGAATATAAAAAATTCCCGTTTCCGGGAATATTCTCAATGAGGCCCTCGATATCCGTACTATTTGTTATGTTACATCTGCCCTTTCCGGAAATCAGCAGTTTTTTACCCACTTTGTCGTTTTTTTCCGCCAGAATGACGTCTAGGCCTCTTTCCGCTGCTTTTCCCGCTGCCATGAGCCCGGCGGCGCCTGCCCCGATTACAACAACTTTTCTTTTCATTTTTACTCCTGTTTCAAGTGTTTTAGCAACTTATAACGATAAGATTGCCGCGCTTCACCGCCGTACACCCGCAATGACGCGCGCTATCCTAATAGTCTACTTTTCTGTAAGGCTCCAGATTATCATATTTTTCATACACCTGGTATTCATCCCAGATTGTTTCAAGCTTTTCAAAGGTTTGATAAATGCTTTCCTTCTTCCTGGCACCGATTGCAACTATTAATGCATTTATTACACTCAAAGGCGCAACAAGGGAGTCAACAAAAGACGCCATATCGCTTCTTGCAATGATGGAATGGTCGGCACAACTTGCAAGGGGTGATTCATTGCTGTCAGTTATCGCAATGACAGTAGCTCCCTGGCTTTTTACAAACTGCATTGCTTTGGTCGTCCTCTTGGAATACCTGGGAAAACTGATACCGATTACAGCATCGCCTTCCGAGGCTCTTAGGATCTGCTCAAACATTTCACTTACACTGGTGGTGTGAACCAACCGCACATTGTCAAAAATCAAATTGAAATAGAAGCCGAGAAAGCTTGCCAGCGGCGCCGAGCTTCGGACGCCCAGGATATATATCTTCTTTGCGTTTAAAATGCATTCGACGATTTTGTTGAAGCTGGTCTGATCAATCTCCTCCAGGGTAAGCTTAAGCTTTTCCATGTCGGACTGCAGCACGCTCTTTAAAATATTTTCCTCGTTGATTCTGGTGGATGAAACCGCTATTCGCTGAACAGAGGTTAACTTGCTTTTAATCAACTCCTGCAATACTTTCTGAAGCTTCGGATAGCCGTCGTACCCTAATTCGATTGCAAACCGCACTACGGTGGATTCACTGACTCCCACCACCTCCCCAAGCCTGGCCGCAGTCATGAATGCGGCTTTCTCGTAATGGTCTATGATATAGTTTGCAATTAATTTCTGTCCTTTACTCATTTCCGACAGATTTTCCTGAATCCTCTTGATCATATCGTGAGTCTTACTCTCCATTTGTTTTTAACCCCTTTCAATTTACAATGGGGGCACGCCCCATACCCCCTGTAATAATTACCTAATAATCCTTCCCTATATTAAAATGAAATTATACAGCGGTACTCTATTATATTACATTTTTGCAGGATAAAAATCAAGAGGTTGCATTTTTAATAAAAATGCATGTCCTTGATAAAAAAATCATATCCTAAGTCTGAGTTTGTTTTTTGCAGGATTTGATTCATAGGACAAAGTCCCGGCAGACAGCAAATGATTTGACGGTTAGAGCGGCTTCGGGAGGGTTTGAATGCTTCAGATTGATGATGCCGGCAGCGGCAGCTTTGTTGGTGGAACTTGCATTGGAATATACCGTCCACAATCCAATGATTATTATTTTGATATAATTCCGGTAGAGCTTTACAATAAGGAGAATTTTAAAAAAAAATATTATCTTGATGCTGTGGTGGATATCATTGCGAACGGTATCCGCAGCTTTGACATCCCCAAAAGCGAAACCATCGAAATATGCAGAGGATATATGTTCGAAAAGCTTAAAGACTGGCTCAACGATAACGGTTATACCTGGTACTGCACCCAGATCAGCGGCCGCGCCCAGGAAGTCATTGAAAAGAATTTTGAACTCTATACCGAGAGGCTGGGGCTGCCCCGCCAATATATCAAATATACAAGATATCCTTTTCATTTCCATAAGCTGCTTCGATGGGTATATGCCGATTTTGACAAAAGAATAAAGCACTGCAAAGTAGGCTGGAAGAGCTGGCAGAAAATCGAAGACATTAAGCCCGAGCTCTCGCACGGGATAATGCAGATTCCCCATCTTTCCTGCCTCAAATGCGGCAAAAGTATTCGGAAAGGCAGTAAAATCAAGATTTTAAAATATACCAGCAACATGGAGAATTATGTATACATGCACGAGCGTTGTTAAATTAACTCGTTGCATTTCTATGAAACAAAACACTCCATGCCGGCTGTGTCTTTAGCCTGCATGGAGCGTAATAACCTTCTATGTTTGTTCTTATGGCATTAAACCGGATGTACTTTATCCTTATAGTCCACCAAGGTACTGTCTATCTTATATTTCTCAGCCTGGCGGAATTTGAAAAAGTTCTCTGACACCTGAGGGAACAGTGCATAGGACAAAATATCTTCATCCTGCTCCATATATTCCTTCATCTGGCTTTTAATATTTTCAAGCTCCGGTGAAATCAAATCTGCCGGCCTGCATGTAATCTGTTCCTCATCGCCCAGGATCTTTTTCTTTATCTCTTCCGGGATGGGGGCTGGAGTCTTACCATATTCACCTTTTACCAGCATCTTGGATTCTTTGGGCACCATTTTATACCGCTCACCGGCGATAACATTCATCACCGCCTGGGTACCGACGATCTGGCTTGTAGGCGTAACCAGCGGAGGATAGCCGAAGTCTTCCCTAACTCTGGGCACTTCCTTCAAAACCTCGTCATATTTATCCGACTTGCCTGCCTGCTTCAGCTGGGAAACCAGATTGGACAGCATTCCTCCGGGAACCTGGTAAATCAGGGCATTTACATCAACGCCCATCATTTTCACATCCAATAACCCGCTTTCAATATACTTCTCCTTGATTGGCCTGAAGTATTCAGCGATTTCGCTCAGCAGCGCCAGATCAAGCCCCGAGTCGTATTCCGTGCCTTTAAGGGACGCAACCAGCGGCTCCGTTGGTGGCTGGGAGGTCCCCATTGCCATCGGTGAAATAGCACAGTCCACAACATCCACACCGGCTTCAATCGCCTTCAGATATGTCATTGAAGCTGTACCGCTCGTATAGTGGGTATGCAGCTGAATGGGAACCTTGATATATTCCTTCAGCGCTTTTACCAGCTCATAGGCAGGATAAGGCAGCAGCAAACCGGCCATATCTTTTATGCATATGGAATCGGCGCCCATTTCCACCAGTTGTCTTGCGTCCTTGACGAAATGCTCCAGGCTGTGTACAGGGCTTACCGTATAGCTGAAGCATCCCTGCGCATGGCCGCCTTCCTTATTACATGCTTTTATTGCAGTTTCAAGATTTCTGACATCATTGAGCGCATCAAATATTCTGATCACATCAATACCGTTGGATATGGATTTCCTTACAAAAAACTCCACAACATCATCTGCATAATGCTTATACCCCAGCAGATTCTGGCCTCTCAACAACATTTGAAGCTTTGTATTCTTCACTTGCTTCCGTATCTTTCTCAGTCTCTCCCAGGGATCCTCATTCAAAAACCTGATGCAGGAATCAAATGTAGCTCCTCCCCAGCATTCAAGGGAATTATATCCTACCCTGTCAAGCTTCTCCAAGATGGGAAGCATATCGTCCGTTTTCATTCTGGTGGCTATCAGAGATTGATGCGCATCCCTCAGAACCGTTTCGGTTATTTTAACCCTACCCATTCACTTCATCCTCCTTATGTCAGCGATACAAGGACATCTCCGGCGTTGACGGAAGAGCCTTTGGCTACATTTACCGAAGCTATTTTGCCATCGGAAGCGGCAACGATTTCATTTTCCATTTTCATTGCTTCAAGAATCAGAAGGACCTGACCTTTCTTTACCGCATCTCCTACACTGACATTCACTTTCAATATGGTTCCGGGCATGGGAGCCGTGATGGTGGAGGCTCCGGCAGGAACAACACTGCTTACTGCTGCCGGCTTTGGCGCCGGGGCAGCGGCCGGTGCGGGCGACGGCGCCGCAGATCTCACAGCCGGCTCGGCTTGAACTGCCGGTGCAGCTACGGAATTATCTTTAATTTCTTCTACCTCTACTTCATACTGGTTTCCATTTACTGTTATCAAATACTTCTTCATCGTAAATCCTCCTCTTCAATCTCCGCGCTTGTACGGCGCGGCACAAGTACAAACTGATAGTTGGCTATTATCCTCATTCCGCTGCTTACATCGAATTTAAATTTCTTGCAAGCCGTTCATATCTTCCGGTTGTGTTCCACACCGGGGAGTTCTGTGGAATTCTCCGTATCGATTTTACTTCCAGCCTGTGACCCGGCTTTGATTCCAGAGAGGCCACCGATGCTGCGATTACCGCCAAAATCTCGTTGCTTATCTTTTCATTGCTGCTCATCTACCCAACCTCCTTTTCAAAAAGGGACATTCCTCAGGCCCGAAGCCTTGTCACTTGCTGAGGTGCGTCCCTTCACCTCTAGAGCGGAATATTCCCATGCTTCTTGGAAGGTCTGTTTTCCCTCTTGCTGGCAAGCATTTCAAGAGCGTTTATCAACCGGACTCTTGTTGTGGCAGGGTCAATAACATCATCCACATAACCTCTTGATGCAGCTACGTATGGGTTGGAGAATTTATCCCTGTACTCCTCTATCTTTTGAGTCCTGGCAGCTACAGGGTCATCCGCACCGGAAATTTCTTTACGGAAAATAATATTTGCAGCCCCATCCGGTCCCATAACGGCGATTTCCGCACTTGGCCATGCAAATACCAAATCCGCCCCTAAATGCTTGCTGTTCATGGCTATATATGCGCCGCCGTAAGCTTTCCTGACGATGATATTGATCTTTGGAACCGTTGCCTCGGAAAACGCGTAGAGCAGCTTGGCCCCGTGCCTGATAACTCCGCTGTATTCCTGGCCGATACCCGGCAGGTAACCCGCCGTATCCGTAAAGGAAATGATCGGAACATTGAACGCGTCACAGAAGCGGATGAATCTGGCTCCTTTGTCGGCAGAATTAACATCCAGCACCCCAGCCATAATCTTCGGCTGATTTGCAACGATACCTACGGTACTGCCGTTGAGCCTGCCGAAGCCAATAACAATATTCTGTGCAAAATGCTTCTGAATTTCAAAAAAATCATTGTTGTCAACGATTTTTTCTATTACGTCCTTGATATCATAAGGTTTGTTTGCATTATCGGGAATGATATCGCAAAACTCTTCGTTAAGCCTGTTCAGGTCGTCCGTCACCGCATATGCCGGCATATCCGATAAATTATTATCCGGCAGGAAGCTTATCAGGCGCTTAATATCGTTGATGCACTCATCTTCGTTTGCACTCTTAAAATGTGCCACACCGCTTTGTGCATTATGGATGTCCGCACCGCCAAGAGATTCAAATGTCACGTCTTCGCCTGTTACCGCCTTGATAACCTGTGGTCCTGTGATAAACATGTAGCTGGATTTTTCCACCATGAAGATGAAATCGGTTATTGCGGGTGAATAGACCGCGCCGCCTGCGCAGGGTCCCATGATAACGGATATCTGAGGGATTACACCCGACGCCAGGGTATTTCTATAGAATATTTCACCATACCCGTAAAGTGAATCGATTCCTTCCTCGATCCTTGCTCCGCCTGAATCGTTAATGCTGATAAAGGGAGCACCCATTTTGACTGCCATATCCATTACCTTGGTGATTTTCCTTGCATGCGCTTCACCAAGAGAGCCGCCGATGACCGTAAAATCCTGTGAAGCAACGAAAACCAGCCGCCCGTCGATATTTCCATAGCCTGTTACTACACCGTCTCCGGGAACTTTCTTCTTTTGCATGCCAAAGTCAATGGCCCTGGTTTCAACAAACGCATCCATCTCTACAAAGGTATTGCTGTCAAAAAGCTTGTCGATTCTTTCCCTGGCTGTCATTTTGCCTGATTCGTGCTGCTTGGCAATTTTATCGGCGCCGCCTCCTTGCTCAAGCTTTTCCTTTTTGCTGTGAAGCAGGTTGATCTTATCAATCGTTGCCATGAGTTACACCTCATAAAAAGTATTTTTTCGTTTTACTGCTTTTTGCTATTCTTTAAAATGATGCTAAAATATATGTCCGATAAAAATCGTTTCCGGCGCACCTGTTTTATCATATGATATTATTACCAGGTGCTAATTAATCAAATTATACAATATTACCAACGGAATTGCAAGATATTACCTGTCTTTCAGTTAAATTTTTCACAAAAAATCTATCTGTCAAAAAAGTCTTTCTATACAAATCAGTATCGGCGGACAGTTGATCTGATTTACAAACTCCGTTCTCATCACTGTATATTGCCTGTTGTCAATGCCCTCTATGTACTCCAGAATGAATTCCTTTTCGCCAAAACCGCTGTCGCCGCCATAATACACAACAATTGTAATTATGCCGTTGACTGCCAGCAAGTCCATGGCCTTTTTTATTGCCTCCGCCGTGGTATCGCCTTTTGTGCCAATATCATGGTCTCCTCCGGGCAGATATCCCAGGTTGAACATAACAGCCCGGACCTCTTCCTTCACATACCGGTCCATGTTTTGATGCCCGTCCTGAATCTGTTCAACCTGTCCCTGCAAATTTGCTGAATTCAGCTTGTCCCGTGTGTTCTCATGAGCCTTGGCCTGGATGTCAAAGGAATAGACCTTGCCGGCGTTTCCGACAAGCTTTGCCAGAAAAAGAGTGTCTCCTCCATTGCCGGCAGTGGCATCAATAACAGTATCCCCCTCTTTTACGGCTTTTCGTATGAATTCATGGGATTGACCCAGCGAATTCTTAATGATGCTTTTTTCTTTCTCACGGTTGCCCTTCACCCTTTCACAGGCTGCCATGAAGCCGGTATTTGAAGCAAAGGAACCATCTCTCAGAGCCATTTATTCCTCCAACTGTAACCCCATCAGATTCATTGCACTACATTCGCATTTTTAAAACGAAAATATAGTAATTGTATATATAATAAGACATGATTCCCAGCAGTGCAAGAAAAAGAATTACCGAAGCCGCCAGCCAAACGCCCGGAGAATTCATCTTATTCTGTTTCTCCAGCTCAGCTTTTGGCAGTCGGTTGTACTTTTCCTTCTGAAACCAGTAATTAAAAATACAAAAACACAGGGCAAATACAATTCCTAAAACCCCTAAAAGCATGAGACCTCCAACCTGGTGATTCACACCTCCCATTTTCCGTCTTAACCGGTGGACATGGGAAAAAATACATCTTTCTTCTCATTATATGGTTTTCTTCAGGCTTTTGACTTCTTCCGCGGTAAGATTTCTCCATTTGCCTTCTTCCAGGCTTCCAAGCTTAACGGGGCCTATGGAAATACGTCTGAGCTTGAGGACAGCATGGCCCACAGCCTCAAACATTCTTCTCACCTGCCTGTTTTTCCCTTCATGGATGGTAACTTCCACGACAGAGTCGGTGACAGTCCGTTCAAGCACTTTGATTTTCGCAGGTGAAGTGGTATAATCATCGATCCTTATGCCTGCCTTAAAGGCCTGAATTTCGTTGTCATTCAGTATTCCTTTGATCTTTGCCTGATAAACTTTATCCGCTTCACGGCTGGGATGCGTCAGTTTGTATGCCAGATCGCCGTCATTGGTCAGCAGCAGGAGCCCTGACGTGTCATAATCAAGCCTTCCCACCGGATATATCCTCTCATGGACGCCTTCAATCAGGTCCAGTACTGTTTTTCTTGAAAACTGGTCTTTCGCTGTTGTAATGTATCCAACCGGCTTATTCAGAAGAATATAGACCTTTTTATCTTCCTGTTTGACTTCCTTGCCATCAACTTTAACAACGTCTCCTGCATCCACCTTGGTCCCCAGTTCCCTGACCGTTACCCCGTTTACTTCAACTCTGCCCTGGAGCATCAGCTCCTCGCACTTGCGCCTGGAGGCCACCCCTGCTTCGGCAAGGTATTTTTGAAGCCTTATTTCACTCATTCATTTACCTATCCTCTTATTTATAATCAGTAGCGTAATGTTATCGGAACTATTATATCATCAAAAAATGCAGATGGATACCTGTCTATTTATTAGATGCTCACCTAAAAAATAATGCCTTTCGAGATTGCCGCGCTCCACTGCATTGCGCTCGCAATGACAGACGAGTTGGTGCTTGCTGCCATAAAAACTTGACAGCGTCTATTTCAATTGTCCGTCCATTCCGCTTTAACATAACGGCTTCCACTAAAATAAGCCCAACCAATCCGGCTGGGCTATATTTCAATTTCCAATGGGGCATGTCCCCATACCCCCTCGCTGCGGACGAGATGAATTCGCCCTACGCTACACAATGATAAAACCACAAATATGAGTAACACTAATTCCTTATTCGATGTCGCATTCCTTTACCACTTTTCCTACCGTATCTCCCTGCTTGATCTCTTTTTTGACAATTACCCTCTTTTTAATGGTTTCCTCCATTTTGTTCAACACTTCGGGAATTATGTCCAGTATTTTATCCACCGAAGAATTTATGTTTACAGGAAGAAGCCGTATCTGACCGTTTCCAACCACCATGAATGCTACGGGATTGATGCTTACCCCTGCGCCGCTGCCGCCCGCGAAAGGAAATCTTTCACTTTTGCCCTTGCCTTCACTATCTTCCTTGTCTTCTGAATCGCTGCTGCATGATTGCTTATATTCTCCGCCTCCTGCAGCAAATCCGAAGGCAACCCTTGATATCGGTATTATCACGGTACCGTCGGGAGCCTGCACCGCATCGCCCACAATCGTATTCACATCAACCATTTCCTTGATACTTTCCATTGCTGTCGTCATTAGACCTTCTATCGGATGCTCCGCCATTCAATTCACCACCTGTCTCCCTAATCAACTTTTTCTTTTCCTTTATTCTATAAAGAAAGATTTTAGTTACCATCACTATAATATGAACCAGTTTTACATGAAATATGCAGAATATATCTACCGTAAATACCTTTTTACAATAATTTGGTTTAATGTCGACGCTCTTCTCGAAGGTTTTAAAAGTGTTTGTAAGGGCTGTGGATATCAGGCCGGCGGCAGCCCAAAGAAACCCGCATATTATCCCGGTTTGGCTTGCGTTTTCAGTTCCCTCCATGATGTCCAGACTGAACCGGGCAAGCACAACCCGTGTTTTAATATAATCCCTCAGATCACATATCAATTTTTTATTTGTCTGATAATAAAGCCTCATCGCCGTATATTTATCAAATATTTCCGTTATTTTCAGCTTTTCCTTCTGCGTGCCTACGGCCCGCTCCTTCTTTCCAACCTCCCGGACAAGCTTGAACTTGACACCCTCCTGACCGACGTCTACCAGGGGAATTTCGTACTTATACTTGAATATTCCTTTCATTGTATAGAAGGAAATGACAATATGATCATTATCGTCATTCCGTATATACTCAATGACACATTTTATTTCAATAAGGATCAAGATGGCACAAATGCCGGACAGCACAAAAAAAATAACTAAATAAAGCACTTAACACCTCATCTTAGTTATTTTTTCCAATAAAACCGAAATTAATCATTTTTCTTGATTCTGGCTTTCCTCCGAGGCCATAGGGATCACATTGCTTTTGCCCTGGTCGTTTGAAACGATATCGCTCATTTCAAGAATGGGAAGGTCGGCCGTCGATCTAAATCCAAAGCTTCTTAAAAACTCTTCTGTAGTTTCGTATAACATGGGTTTGCCTGGCGAGTCCAGACGCCCGGCTTCCCTTATCAGATTCCGTTCCACCAGACGCGTGACCGCGCTGTCCGAATTAACGCCTCTGATCTGCTCGATTTTCGTTCTGGTTATAGGCTGATTGTAGGCGATGATGCTCAGTGTCTCAAAGGCAGCCTGGGACAACGCCTGCTTCTGCCTTGGCTCGAAAAGCCGCCTTATGTACTCATAATGTTCAAATCTGGTACAAAGCTGATAGCTTCCGTCGATTTCCCGGATCATTATTCCCCTTTTGGAATTCCGGTAGTTTGCCACCATATTGTTCAGAATAAGCTTTGCGCTCTTTTTATCCAATTCAAGAATTTCAGCTATTTTCTCCATCTCCAGCGGATCTCCTGCAGCGAACAGCAACCCCTCTATGATAGCTTCCATTTCCTTGATTTCCATGTCAACCTGTTCCTTTCGCCATGCCCGCGGCACAAAAGTAATTCGTCCAGCCCTGATAACACTAATCAGCTATCATTCTTTCGTCTTCAATCTCCCCGATGTCAAGACCGGTTTTGCGGATGTAAATATCTTCAAACTGTTTCCGCTGCTCCAGGCTTACTCTTTTCATTTTTGCCAGTTCAAGAATTGCCATAAAGCCAGTGATTACATCGGTCTTCGACTTGTGCTTAAAGGAAAACAAATCTGCAAAACGGAAAAAGGATTTGCTGATCAATTCCCGGAGTATCTCCCGCATCTTGCTTTTCAGGGTAACCTTGTCATGTTGTATGATCTGGTTCATCCCGCTGACATTGGGATTTATCTTTTTACGGTTTCTTTCCAGCAGTTCCAGATAGAAACGCTTTAGTTCCGGCGCTGAAAGCTCGATAATTTCATCCGACCTTGTAAATTGAATGGCTTCGGGCAGCTTGTAATAAAGCACCGACCATTGGGCTTCCCGCTGCCGCAGGGTATGGGAGAATTCCTTATATTTTCTGTATTCCAGCAGCTTGAGAACAAGCTCCTCTCTGGGGTCTCCCTCCTCCTGCTTTGCTTCTTTTTTATCAGGCAGCAGCATTTTGGATTTGATGTGCAAAAGAGTAGCAGCCATGACCAGGAACTCACTGGCAATTTCCAGATCAAGCTCCTGCATGGCAAAAAGATATTCCATATACTGGTCGGTAATGATATTAATGGGTATGTCGTAAATATTGACCTTGTTTTCACTGATCAAGTGGAATAACAGATCAAAAGGACCCTCAAAATTTTGTATTTTAATCGTGCAAGCAGTTGTCAACGCGCTTTCCACTTATATTCCCCCATAGAAGGGTGCCTATGTCCGTCCTTCTATAAAACTTTAAGCCCATTGCAAATACGCTATTTCATATTTGCCGGCGATTCATGCCGCTATCCGGTATTTCACCAATCAAAATTTACAGCCTTGCGCACTTCTGCCATTGTCTTTTCCGCGATCTTTCTTGCATTTTTGTTACCCTGTTCCACTACATCCTTAACATATCCGGGTCTTTTTAGTATATCCTGCCTTTTTTCATAAATCGGCGACAAATGCTCCGCCATTTTAGCCGCAAGATTCTTTTTACACTGAACGCAGCCGATTGCGCCTGCTCTGCACTGGCTTTCTATCTCAGGGACTTCTGCTTCGTTGAAAACCTTATGGAAGGCGTAAACCGCACAGACTTCCGGATGTCCGGGATCGTCCTTGCGTATCCTGGCAGGATCGGTAATCATGGACATGACTTTTTTGCGTACTGTTTCGGGATCATCCGAAAGCGCGATGGTATTTCCATAGCTCTTGCTCATCTTTCTTCCGTCGGTTCCCGGCAGGACCTTCGCTTTTGTCAGCTTGGGCGCGGGCTCCGGAAAAACTTCCCCAAAGATATGGTTAAACCGTCTTGCGATTTCTCTTGTCAATTCAATGTGAGGGACCTGATCCTCGCCAACCGGTACGACCGCAGCTTTATATAAAAGAATATCGGCAGCCTGCAGGTTGGGATACCCCAAAAAACCATAAGTGGTAATGTTTTTATCTTTCAACTGTGCCAACTGATCCTTGTAAGTCGGACATCGGAAAAGCCATGAAAGAGGCGTGATCATGGAAAACAGCAAATGAAGCTCCGCATGCTCTTTGACTGCTGATTGCAACATGATATTGCACTTTTCCGGATCCAGTCCCGCACTGAGCCAGTCAACCACCAGATCGTTAATGTATTCCTTGAGACTGGAAGTATCTTCGTAGCCTGTAGTCAACGCATGCCAGTCTACTACCCCGAAAAAGCAGTTATATTCATCCTGGAGTTTAACCCAGTTTTCAAGCGCCCCGAAATAATTACCAAGATGCAATGCACCGGTAGGTCTCATTCCGCTGAAGATCGTTTGTTTTTCCATCTGTTCACTCTCCTGTGATAAAGTTTCAATGGGGATTTTTGTTTCAAAAGGGGCCATTCCATCCTTATGTCCCGTGACCCGTTACTCCGTGGGTTTGTCCCCTTTCCTTAAACTATTGTAGTCAAGGATGCCGCTGTTGTCAACTGCCGAGGCTAGCCGACACCGAACAGGCTGAATATCCAAACCGCAGCATTTATCATCACTTTACTGATTGGAATAGTAATTGCGTTCAGCACACCTGTCAGTATCCTGGGAAATGCAAAAATGATGAGTATAAATGCTATCCCTATGTAATTCTCGTACTGCATGAATTGGTAATATTGTCTGGTAGGAAGTACTCCCGATAAGATTTTGGAACCGTCCAAAGGTGGAACCGGAAGCAGGTTGAACACTGCAAGATTTATATTGGTTAATACAAACATCCTGCTTATGTTGAATATCATTGCATTTAAATTGGATGAATCAAGGGTTGTTATATCGTATTGGGAACCGATAAAGAGTAACGGAAAAACAAAAATAAAGGACAAAAACAGGTTTGATACAGGGCCTGCTATACTGACAAGCATTGTACCGGCCTTTTTGTTCTTGTAGTACATCGGATTGATAGGCACCGGTTTGGCCCATCCGATGCCGGCTCCGCCTATCATTGATGCAACCATCATAATAGACCCTAATGGATCAAGATGTCTTATGGGGTTTAGCGTAAGCCTTCCCTGATCCTTTGCTGTAGGGTCGCCGAGCCTGTAGGAAATAAGGGCATGTGAGAATTCGTGAAAACTAAGTGACAGTAGCACAACGATGATTATATAAACATATTGCATGATATCTGGCATAATTAATCTCCTTTTGGGGATAAACAATCCTGTATTATTTTCCCCGTCATTAACTATACATTATACCAGATTAGATAATGATTGACTATCGATAGATCATCTTGAGTTTCCGTAGTTTTATCCACAGACCCCTTATTAAGCTGGTAACGTAATCAACAGATTTCAAAAAACGCCTAAAATAAAAGGAATCCGCATCCTTTTTGTAGTAGAATATTGGTGTCCAAA
>JAEZCO010000062.1 GCA_023433505.1 Bacillota bacterium
TGTTGCCTCAGCGGTCCTTGGCAAACAGGATATAGACGACCTGGTAATTTACAATATCGCCAAAACTGACATGAAAAATAATGGGAGTACTTTAATCGCGCTCGACCGGAAGTCCGGCAAAGAAAAATGGAAGGTTAACATGAAATACTACAGTTGGAGCTCTCCTGTTGCCGTCTATACAAAGGAAGGTAAATCCTATTTGATTGTCTGCGATTCCGGCGGTTATATGAGCTTATTTGAAGGTGCTACGGGTAAAAAGCTTGACTCTTTGCCCCTGGAAGCAAATATAGAAGCCTCGCCTGCCGTATATGACGATATGATCGTCGTGGGCACACGAGGCCGCAAAATCTGGGGAATCAGAATCAAATAAGCGGGATTGTTACATCCCGCTTGTCGCTAATAAACATCCATAATTTGGCAGTAGACCTAAGCTTACTTGTTGTTTTCAAACATCAGCTTGCATTTGTCCGCCCTGTATTTTGCAATAATAAATTCAACAACCTGCCCGCTTTTTGAATAAAGGATATTATCAATCTTTATCAAAGCGCTGCCCGTCTGCACATGCAGATGCTGAGCATCTTCCTGGCTTGTGAAAATAATTTCGACGGTACTTTTGGTTTTTACAGGCAACAGCGGATATTTGCCCCTGAGGATTTCAAAGGACGGCTTGTTTGCCTTTATGTCCTCAATAATCCCGGGAAACAAGCCTAAGGGTATGTATGAAACATTATAGGACAGGACGTCGTTTTTCTGCGTCACGATGTACTTGATTTCGGCAAAGTTGTGCTGCTGGTTGTAACTTCCGGCCGAACTGAACAGTTCTTCCAGACATTTCAGGCTGCTGCTGTTTATGCTTCTTATTGACACTATGTTGTGCTGACCCGGCTCCTGGCTGTCAAGGATGGAATCGGTAAAACCCGTATAGCTTTTAATATCAACCTTGGATTTGCTTTTTGCTACAAAGGTCCCCTTCCCTTTTTCCTTATAAAGATAACCGTTGCTGGTAAGTTCACTGACAGCCTGCCTGACGGTGGGCCTGCTTATATCGTATTGCTCGCACAATTCCTGCTCGGAAGGGATTTTTGTTTCTTCTCCATATTCGCCGCTTTCAATCTTATCGATAATCATGTTTTTCAACTGTGAATATAGAGGTACATCACTATATTTATTAATCATCCTTATTTCTCCCCCTGAACAAAAACCAGTATGTTAGCATAGCAGCACATTATTACATCTTTACTAATTTTAATATATTATCACTGGTATTTCAACAACCTATGATAATATTTTATACCTTTAATTCTACATTTATTTCGCATGCCGCAATACCGGAGAGTGCCGGCGAAACGTGTTCGGTAATGAACTCTTCAACCTGCTGGGGGGCTCTCCCAATATAATTCCCGGCGTCCATTACAGACATGATTTCTTCGTAGGTCATACCGAATATAGGGTCGCCGGCAATTCGGCCAATAAGGTCGTTGGCATTGCCGAAAAGCTTTACCTGCTTTGCCGCCTCCATCGAATGGACCCGGATCCTCTCATGAAGCTCCTGCCTGTCTCCTCCCTTTTTAACGGCTTCCATCATGATGTTTTCCGTGGCCATGAAAGGGAGTTCTTCCATGACATGCTTCCCGATTACTTTCGGATAAACCACCAGTCCATCGGCTACATTCATGTAAATGTTCAAAATGGCATCCACCGCCAGGAAGGCTTCAGGTATGCTGATACGCCTGTTAGCCGAGTCATCGAGAGTTCTTTCAAACCACTGGGTCGATGCGGTAATGGCCGGATTTAAAGCGTCAACGATAACATATCTGGCGAGGGAGGATATCCTTTCGGACCGCATCGGGTTGCGTTTGTACGCCATGGCTGAAGAGCCGATCTGTTTGGATTCGAAGGGTTCCTCTATCTCCTTCATGCTTTGCAGCAGCCTGATATCATTGCTGAATTTATAAGCGCTCTGGGCTATGCCGCTCAACACATTTAAAACACGGCTGTCCTGTTTGCGGGTATAAGTCTGCCCGGACACCGGATACACATTTTCGAAGCCGACTTTACTTGCAACCAGTGCTTCCAGCTTTCTTACCTTTTCGCTATCCCCCTCAAACAGTGCCATAAAGCTGGCCTGGGTTCCCGTAGTACCCTTGTTGCCAAGCAGCTTCATTCCTGAGAGCACATATTCAAGGTCTTCAAGATCGATTAAAAGATCCTGCATCCATAAACAAGCCCTTTTGCCAACGGTGACCAGCTGGGCAGGCTGGTAATGCGTAAATCCCAGCGTAGGCATGTCTTTATACTTCAATGCGAATTCAGACAGTATTTTTATTGCGGCTGCCAGCTTTAGCTTAATTAGCTTAAGCGCCTCGGTCATGACGATTATATCCGTATTGTCACCCACATAGCATGATGTTGCACCCAGATGTATGATTCCCTTTGCCGTTGGGCATTGCTCGCCATAAGCATGTACATGCGCCATGACGTCATGACGTACTTCCTTTTCTTTTCTCTCTGCTACTTCATAGTTTATATCATCTTTGTATTTTTTCAACTCATCAATTTGTTCCTGTGTGACATTGAGCCCCAATTCCATTTCAGCTTCCGCCAGAGCGATCCACAGCCTCCTCCAGGTTCTGAATTTCATGTCGCTGGAAAACAGCTCCTGCATTTCCTTGCTGGCATATCTGGCATTAAAGGGACTTTCATAAGTATTTTTCAAAATTGTTTACCTCCAATAGCTATATAAAATTACATTCCTATTATATCATAAAATATATTTGAGGAGATGAGCCCCGCATTTTCATCGCCGTCAATTTGCATAAAGCCTTGGTGTCATTCCGTGCATGTATGCCCATGGCCTAATAAAAGTCTCGGCGGCATCGAGCCCCCTCGCCTTTTGGTGATTCGGCTTGGCCGAATACCGCTAAAAAAAGTGCGGGATCCCAAGAATCCCGCCAAAGCTTTATGAATATGAGATTGATTCAAGGAATCCGGCCGAAAGACGGAAACCCGAAACAATTATATTACGCTATTACTGAGAAATCAAGTCTTTATCAGGGCACTACGCCAAAAGCTTTTTAATGCTTGCAATCTGAACGCATACACAAAGCAGCTCCATTGCTTTTTTGAGTTCGGCGACCGGAGGCATTGTGGGTGCAATTCTTATGTTTCTGTCCTGAGGGTCCTTGCCATAGGGATAGGTAGCTCCGGCCGGAGTCATTGTAACCCCTGCAGCAGCAGCCAATGCAAGAGTTTCTTTTGCACAGCCGTCCAGTGTGTTGAAGCTGATAAAATATCCTCCATTGGGCTTGTTCCAGCATGCAATGCCTTTACCGCCAAGCTCGCCTTCAAGAATATCCAGCACCATGTCAAATTTGGGCTTAAGTATCTGGGCATGCTTCTTCATCTGGGCTTCGATCCCCTTCATATCCTTAAGAAAAGCCACATGCCTCAACTGATTTATTTTATCCGGCCCAATGGTTTTGATTCCAAGCTGCTTCTTTATTAATGCGATATTGTTTTCACTGGCTGCCAGGACTGCGATTCCTGCGCCGGGGAAGGTAACCTTGGAGGTGGAGCTGAACATGAATACCCGGTCAGGGTTTCCGGCTTCCTTACAGGCCTGCATGATATTCAACAGCTTATCCGGCGTATCGGTGAGATGATGTACGGTATAGGCATTATCCCAGAATATCCTGAAATCATCTGCCTTTGTCTTCATATTTGCAAAGCGCCGAACAACAGTATCCGAATAAGTGATACCCTCAGGATTGCTGTATTTGGGCGTACACCATATGCCTTTTATCGCCTCATCCTTTGACACAAGCTCTTCTATTTTATCCATATCCGGACCGTCCGGCTTCATATCGACTGTGATCAGTTCCATATTAAAAAGCTCACAGATAGCGAAGTGTCTGTCATATCCCGGGCTGGGACATAGAAATTTAACCGCCGGCTGTCTGCTCCATGGTTTTGCCCCGCCATATACTCCAAACATCATGGCTCTTGCCATTGCATCATACATAATGCTCAGACTCGAGTTTCCGCCGATAATAATTTCCTTTGGGGATACTTCCATCATTTCTGCGAATAACGCCTTGGCTTCCGGTATGCCGTCTACCAGTCCGTAATTTCTGCAATCCGTACCATCCGCAGCCTTGCAGGAATCCTTGGACGACGGATAATCCAGCATCTCCATGGAAAGCTCCACCTGATCAGCCCCGGGCTTGCCTCTGGACATATCCAGCTTAAGCTTCTGTGATACGAAATCTTCATATTTATTATTCAAATGGACCAGCAAATTTTGCAGTTCTTCTTTTTTCATTTCATTGAATTTTCCCATGTCAATCCCTCCCGGCTAAGCACCGTCTCTCTGTTAAATTATCAATATAAGCTATTTTATTATATATTTTTTTGCTTTGCAACTTGATAAATATAATAATTCAAAAAATATTTATTTACTGATGATTCGCCCTTTAATATGCAGGAATCATATTTTGATAAATCATTAACACAACATCCGCTTGTCTAAATCCACAATATACCACGTGTATTACTTTTCCTGCCGGGCACAATAGTATCACAAGGGTTCGTGATGGTTGAGCCAAGAATACTGCAGGGTCTTCATGGGCTTTGCACTATTCGGTCAAAGATTGATACCAGGTCTGTTTTTTGCAAGTTTTAGGCTTGATATCAGTCGGAGAGCAGAGCTTTACGAGTCTTCCAAGGCTTTATTGCAGCGGTTGAAACTGCTTCACGCTTTTAGTTTCGGGTGTGTGGTGTGTTGATTATTCCGTTGCAGTAGGGTCGAAAAGGATTTGTACGGTTCGAGCTAAGATTGTCAAGGGTTCCGCAGGTATGATACCTTACCCTCTTTAGCCTGTTTGCTTTTAAAACAGCGGCAGTCCCTGAACAGGTAGAAATACTTGAGTCAAGCCTGCTGCAGTGTTTTGCAGCTGTTCCTGGACGGGTGGTAGAAATACTGGTGGTCACATGCAGTCGAAAGATTGCATATGGCTTCCAAGGTACTCTTGGTAATCGAGCAAAGGTGGGTATGGGTTTTGTAATGCTTGTGGGCAGTCGAAAGATTGTCTATAGGTATGCAGGGATCTCTATCGGCTGTAGCGTAGATCATCATGAGCTCTTTTTATATTTTCTTAAATTCTCTTTACAGTCAGGCACCCCATTTAAAAATAATTCACCCAACGTTTATTGCATGACCTCGCGAATCACCCTTAAAAAATTCCCGCTGGTAAATTTGTCGATAAAGCGTTGAGAATAATTCAAGGCCAGGAGCCTGTCAATGATTTTACCCATATCCTGAATGCCGTTTATACCTTCAGGCAGACATTCAACTCCATCAAAGTCAGCTCCCAGGCCGATGTGGTCTTCGCCGGTAATCCCTGAAATATGTTCAATATGCTTTATGATATCCTCCATGGCTGCAGTACCTGCATTATTGAGAAAATAGGGATACAGATTTATGCCTGCGACTCCGTTGTTGGACTTTATGGCCATAAGCTGTGCATCATCAAGGTTTCTAGGATGGCTGCAGATAACTTTTGAATTTGAGTGGGAAGCGATAATCGGCGCTTTTGTCATCTCCATGACATCCCAGAAGCTTTTCTCGGATAAATGGGATACATCCACCAGCATTCCAAGCCGGTTCATCTCCTCAACCACTTCTTTGCCAAATGCGGTAAGGCCCACCCCATTCTCGCTGTCTTTAACGCCGTCGGCTATTTCGTTTTTATAGTTCCAGGTCAGACAAATACTTCTTACGCCAAGGCGGTAAAACATCCTTAAAGCAGAAAGATCGCCCTGCAGAACTCCCCCATTCTCTACGGATATGACTGCAGCCGTTTTTCCTGTATCCAGGGTTTCCGTGATTTCCTGAAAATTGCGGCAAACAGCAAAATAATCACCGAATTGCTCCGCCTGCTGCTGCAGGAAATCCAATATCCGGATCAGTCTTAGCATCTCTGTTCCCATGTATTCCTTGGGATCAACAAATGCGGCAAAAAACTGCACGTGCTTCTCTTTGCTCCTTAACCTTTCCAGGTCAATGTGAAGCCCGTTTCTTAGCATGCTTTCTTTTTTATCCATTGCCTCCGTTATACTGTCACAATGTGCGTCTACGATTAACATATCCTCTATCCTCCAATATTCATCCAGATACTAAAAAGCATTCTTAATCAGATTAATATTCTCCGGTATAAAGCTGCCATCTCTTTTTTTGCCCGTGACTTCCGCAATATCAAAACGAACGGGCTTTTCCGTTAAGCCGTGGAGCTTCAAATAAGTCCATGCCAGCTTTCTTATATTTTCCTGTTTTCTTCTGTCAACAGACTCACCGGGCGTCCCAAACATATTTCCTGTCCTTGTTTTAACTTCAATAAAACAAATATATTCCTGCTCAGCGGCAATTATATCGATTTCTCCCATTCTTCCGACTCTATAGTTCCTTTCCGCTATCCTGTAGCCGTTGGAAGTAATATGCCTGCAGACCAGTTCCTCCCCCAGCCCTCCGAAGCTGCGCTTATTATCTTTTTTTATCGGATCCATATAATTCTCCATAGCTCGAATCGATTTTGCTGACAAAAACAAGGACCTGCGCTACTACCTCATAAAGCTCCGGAGGTATTTCATCCCCTATATGGAGGGCATTTAAGGCATGTGCCAGGCTAACGTCCTCATATACGGGCACATCATTTTTTTCTGCCGCCTCAATTATTTTTTCGGCAACCTCACCCTTGCCCAGGGCAACAATTGAAGGCGCCTTTCCTTTTTCAGGCGAATAGCGAAGAGCGGCGACTTCTTTTATTTTTTTGCTGTTGTTTTTTTCCATTGAATACTTGCAGCCCTTTCGTGGAAAGCCTTGAGCAGCCTTCGGAAGAAGTTTTTTCCTTCCTGGTCCGGCATTTCCGCATCATATCTCACTATCATATCTTTTATATCTTTAAATCCACCGACATTCGTCCATCCGAAAGCTCTTTTTTTACGATACGCTCTACATTTACCGGATTGGTACGCTCCTCCAGCAGTTTATATTTTACGTCAACGAGCCTGTACCCCTTGTCCATTAAGCTGCTGTAAAGATGTCTGTAATTTTCCTTGATGAAATCGATGACTTTTTGTCCTTCGGCTCTGAGATTGATCCCTACATTTTTACCTTTAACATCGATTAATGTTTCTACCCTGCCAAGATTCTGCGTATCAAGGGATATGAGCATAACGGCATTCTGAGGATCAACGCGTTTTTTGCTTTTGTCCTTTTTTATAATATAAAGGTCGCTGGTTGTATTGAAGCCCGAAAGATTCAAAGGGATCTGGACATAGACGCTGTTTGTGCTTATCTGGTTCAGAAGCTTGATGCCCTCTTCAATATTATTTGCTCTGGCAGTAATATCGGCTCTTTCGGGCTGGCTTAACGACTGACTTATATGCTTGATGTCGTCCAGCTTGTCAAAAATCTCTTTATAGATTTTTTTTACATCCAGTTCTGAAGAAAGTTTTTCCGAATCTGTGCTGGCAAATATTCTTTGAAAGGCTTCCTTTAGCTCCCCGGCCAGTTTTTTTATCTCTCTGCCGTTTTCTTCAGGGTCTTTTTGCTTATAAATCAGAAGCTCCTGATCGGAATCGATCGAATTAAATCCCCCGGCTTCACCGGGCATTATCACGGGTATTCCTTTTGCAACGGCGGTACTGTCCTGTCTGTCATAAAAAAGCTTGTTCAGCTTCATATCTGCCGTTTTTTGCTGTGTTTCTATTAAATCTGCCTCTGTGCTTATTTCACCATTTACAACTGCATTTTGTATAGCTTTCTTTGAATTGTCAATCGTATCCTCTATATTTCCGGACTGCCTTGGCTGCGGTCTGCCCATGGCTTCGTTATTTGTCATGGAATCGTCTGAATGAATGCCTGGTGTTGATTTTTCCGCTGTGCTGCCTTCAGCGAGCTTTGAAATAATGGCATGCAGATCCTCCAATTGACTGCCAAGCTTCAAATTTCCTTCAATGAGCTTGATTGCCGCATCCATTATCCGGGGCTCGGCAGAAATGTTTTTTTCGGTCAGGAACACTGCCTTTTCCGGAGTAAGCGCTTTGAACTTGTCCAGAAGCTGGGAAGCTTTATCAAATAACTCCCGGGTTGCATTTATACCGGTTTCTTTTATCTCCCCGGCCAGCTGCAGATTATGCGCGTCAGGCTTTATATTCAGGTCGTTAAGGAGCTTTACAGCTTCATTCCGCGAACCCTGAACAAGAGGTGCATCTTTTTTTACAGTCTCCAGGACCAAAGTGCCGCCGTTTCTGCCTTTTACCAGAAGCTCCAGGTTCTCGCCCGGAGCAGTATCGATATCGGATGCCGTCGCGGCACGCAAGACAGAGCCGTCAAAAAGCTTGAGCAGCAATTCGCCCGAAGTAATTTCAAGCACTTTGGCTCTGACGATATCCCCGGTAGCAAGCTTTCCCAAAATGTCAGCCAGGCCTTTAGGGGCCGCAGCCTGTTCGGTAATAACGGCATTGATCCTCATAAATACATTTTCCTTCCGGGCTCAGTACAGCTTTCGCGTAAATTGGTTATCAGATAAGTTCAGTATCAACTCGCCTGTCATTGCGAGTGCAACATAAGCGGAGTGTGGCAATCTAAGGAGATAATCCGATGCTTCGTCGCAGGCTCCCCGCATTGCCCATGCCACATAGTGGCACACACGAGAATAAAAAATGTAGAGGCGATCATTGATCGCCATCCAAAGTCCTTCCGAGGTGGGCGGCCAGTGGTCGCCCCTACCGTGGATTCCTTTTCATACCAATGACAACGTAACGGGACTTTCAAGTAAAATTTCTTGTGAAGCTTATTCTATGTATCGGACAAATTCCGAATTTTTTTATAGCTTTTATATGTTCTTCCGTCCCATAGCCCTTATGCTGTTTAAAGCCATATTCCGGATAAAGGGCATCCAGCTCCTCAATCATCCGGTCCCGTGTTACTTTGGCAATAATTGAAGCTGCAGCGATGGAGACACTCAGCGCATCCCCTTTTATAATAGGGAGCTGCCTGACAGAAACCTCCGAGAGCTTGACCGCATCAATCAACAGAAGCTCCGGAACCGGTTTGATGGTATCGGCGGCTATTTTCATGGCTTTTTTTGTGGCGTTAAGAATGTTGATCTCATCAATGCATTTCTCATCGACAATCCCTGTGCTGAGTGCAACAGCTTTCTCAAATATTTCATCATAAAGAAGGTCGCGTTTGGCCGGAGTCAGCTTTTTTGAATCATTCAGCCCCTTGATAAATGCATCCTTCGGCAGTATCACACAGGCGGCCACAACAGGTCCCGCCAGGGGACCTCTGCCGGCTTCGTCAATCCCCCCGATTAGGTTTACGCCATTGGCATATGCAGCTTCTTCATAAGCGCACATAGTGCGGTAACGGGCAAATTCGGCTTCCTGGGCTGCTTTTTCCTTTTCCTGCTTTAAAAGTTGTCGGGCATTTTCTTTCATTGTTGCTCTGCAGCCTCCTTTACCGGCCTTTCCAGTGAAATCCTCCCGATTTTGCCTCCACGGAATTCATCCAGCACAATGGTAGAAATTCTCTGCAAGTCTATTTCACCGCCGGATACCACGCAGCCTCTGTTTTTCCCGCAAGTCTTCAGCAGCATCATTCCTGTCTGTCCCTCAAGATTCTGCAGTTTAAATCTGGCCGAAAGGAATGCCGGATAGTCGGAACTCAGCTTCTCAAGAAGCGCCGCTGCAATTTCAACGGTGTCCATGATTTCATCTTTTATCGCTCCTGTGCATGCAAGGTTTAACGCAACCTGTTTGTCTTCGAACTTTGGCCACAGAATGCCCGGTGTGTCAAGCAGTTCAATTTCCTCATTGACTCTGATCCATTGCTTGCTCCGCGTGACACCGGGCTTGTCCCCCGTGACTGCATTGGCCTTTCCGGCAATTTTATTGATAAATGAAGATTTTCCCACATTGGGAATGCCCACCACCATGGTGCGTATGGGCCTGAATATCCTGCCTTTAAGCTTGTCTCTCTCAAAACGCTCTTTCATCATTTCCCGGAGCTTTGCCTTCAGCGGGTTTATACCGTTCCCCTTAATGGAATCGATAAATATTACTGCCGTACTTTTGGAACCATACCATTTGAGCCATTCTTTCGAAGCTGCTTCGTCTGCCAGGTCCGCTTTGTTCATAGCGATTATTCTGGGCTTGCTGCTGACGATGGCATCAATTTCGGGATTTTTGCTGCTGGCCGGAATTCTGGCGTCAAGCAGCTCGATGACCACATCCACAAGCTTCAGGTTTTCTGCCAGCAGTCTTCTGGTTTTGGCCATGTGGCCCGGAAACCAATTAATATTCACTTATTTGTTCACCTGCAGTTTCATGTTATTATAGAGCCCTCCGATGACTTCCCACGGCCATATCCGCAGTATTGCCTTGCCTTTGATCCGATTGAATTCGATGAGGCCAATCTGCCTGCTGTCTCTGCTGTTGAGCCTGTTATCGCCAAATACGGCCGCTTTGCCGGCAGGTATGACTACAGGAAGCTCAAGACTCTGGTTATAGGTTACCCCTTTTTCCTTTAAATATGGCTCTTCCTGCTTTACATCATTAATATACACGTAACCGTCCCTGATGTCCAGTTTATCGCCGGGAACGGCAATGACCCTCTTTATATAATCCACTTCACTGATGGAAGGTATAGCCTTCTTAAAAATCGGAATGCGGTCCATGAAAGGAAGCAATTTGGTGATTCCTTCCTGGTACTGCAATACGACGATGTCTCCTTTTTGTGGAGGTGCAAAATAATAGCCCAGCTTATAGACAATGAGCCTTTGGGCTGTGGATAGCGTGTTTTCCATAGATTGCCCCTCTACATAAACAGGCTCAAAAACAAAGCCACGGATGAGAAAGGCGATGACAACCGCAAACAAAATGGCTTCAACCCATTGGAATATTTCTTTTACCGGACTTGCTTTCCTCGTATTTTCATTCATTTAAACACCATCTTTTCAAGAAAATCGCTTGGTATAGACTTGCATGAGCTGCTTCTGAAAGGATGCCTAAAATACAAAAGGGACATGATGTCCCTTTTGTATCAGATAATATTATTCATCCTTAACTTGAAGCTTTTCTTTAACCTTTGCAGCCTTGCCCACTCTATCACGCAGGAAATAGAGCTTGGCCCTTCTGACTTTACCTTTTCTGACAACTTCGATGTGGTCGATTTTGGGAGAATGAACCGGTAAGATTCTTTCTACACCGACTCCGTAGGAAATCCTTCTTACTGTGAAAGTTTCCTTGACGCCGGTACCTTTTATTGCGATTACAGTACCTTCAAATACCTGGATTCTTTCCCTGTTGCCTTCCTTGACCTTCAGATGAACTTTTACAAAATCACCGATGCTGAGCTTTGGCAGATCGGTACGTAATTGTTCCTGTTCAATTGCTTTAATAATATCCATTTGTTCGTCCTCCTTCCTTCCAGGACGTTCGTAAGCGCTTTTAAAGCCTTAGAGGACCGCCCGTACTACGCACGCAGAACATTATATCACAGTGCGGCGTTTATTGTAAATATTTTTTTCGAAACCTACGGTAATTCTTCTGCGAAAGCCTTATCCAGGAGCTTTTTATCTTCCGGCTCCAATGGAAATTTTTCCAGCAGGTCGGGCCTTTTCTTCCAGGTCCTCAGCAAGGATTGCTGCCTGCGCCATTTTTTTATGTTGGCATGATGTCCTGACATCAATATGTCAGGAACTTTTCGGTTGTTAAATTCACCTGGCCTCGTATATTGCGGATACTCCAGAAGGCCGCCGCAATGGGATTCTTCGGAATAGGAGTCCTCATTGGAAAGCACTCCGGGAATTGTCCTGCAAACGGCGTCGATCAGCACCATGGCAGGTAATTCTCCACCTGTAAGTACGTAATCTCCAATGGATATCTCTTCGTCAACGATTTCTTCCAGTACCCTTTCATCAACACCTTCATAATGTCCGCAGAGGAGAATCATGTGCTCATACTGCGACAGCTCCTCCACCAGGCTTTGATCCAGCTTTCTTCCCTGTGGGCTCATATAGATGACTCTCGGCTTATAAGCAAGCTTTTCCTTGATGGACATATATGCGTCAAATATGGGCTGTGCCAGCATTACCATCCCATTTCCGCCGCCATATGGGTAGTCGTCGGTTTTTTTGTGCTTGTCCCTGGAAAAATCACGGATATTTACGGCATTGATGCTGATAAGATTGTTTTCCTGCGCCCTCCCAATGATGCTTTCCCCGAGGATGTCGGAAAACATACCGGGAAAAACAGTCAATATGTCAAATTTCATCATCCAGCAGTCCTTTCGGAACAATCACACGAATTCGTCCTTCTTCAATGGAAATCTCCTGAACCACGCTCTTCAGCGCTGGAAGCAGTATTTCTCTGCCGTCCTCGCGTTTTACAACATAAACGTCATTGCTGCCTGTCTGGAGCACGTTATTCAGTTCTCCAAGGAGCTGTCCCTTTTCATCCGTCACCTTAAGACCTATAAGATCACAGATGAAAAAACTGTTTTCCGGCAGCTTCACAGCATCTTTCCTGTCAATGAGCAAAAAAGCGCCTCTCAGGGTTTCCGCAGCCTCAGGCGTATCAATTCCTTTAAATTTCAAGACAACAAGATTTTTTAAATATTTGACGCCTTCCAGATAGTATTTATCTTTTACCCCATTTTTATCAATATCAATCCATTTTAGCTTTTCAAACCTGTCCGGATTGTCTGTGAGGGGGATTACCCTCACCTCTCCTCTAATGCCCTGGACATTTACAATTTTGCCTATCTGCAACTGCTCGTACATTCAAATACCTCATTTTCTGCCGGATTTTGCCCGGCAGAATGACTCAATCAATAAATAATAAAAAGATGACTTAATACTACAGCGAAAGTGTTTTTCGCTGTAGTACCCATATCATCTTTCTATTGGACAATTTCCACAGCAACTCTGACATTTTCCTTGATTGCCGCAGCCTTTACAACAGTTCTGACAGCTTTTGCTATCCTTCCCTGTTTTCCTATGACCTTACCCATGTCTTCCTTTGATACTCTAAGCTCGAGTATCGTAATGTTATCGCCTTCAACTTCATTCACGGATACTTCGTCGGGGTAATCGACAAGGGCCCGTGCAATTGTCTCGAGAAGTTCTTTCATAAACTGCACCTCCCGCGTTCAGTGCTTACTGGATTACGCCTGTTTTCTTCAATAAGGATTTCACCGTATCTGTTGGCTGCGCACCGTTTTTAAGCCATGTAGCCGCTTTTTCTCCGTCGATTTTGATCTCCGCGGGATTTAGCAGAGGATTGTAAGTACCGATCTCCTCAATAAATCTTCCGTCACGGGGATATCTTGAATCCGCTACTACGACTCTGTAAAACGGGCTTTTCTTTGCGCCCATTCTCTTCAATCTTATTTTTACTGCCATTGTTGTCACCTCCTCTCGCATGGAAAAACTTTCTATCAATTGGTCATTATCGCTAAGCTTGCCGCATAGCGGCACAGCTAAGACGAAAAGATGCAGCGGCACTCATTGACCGCCGTCCAAAGCCCTTCCAGTGTGGATAACCAATGGCCGTCCCTACACCGGATTCCTTTTCATCTCAATGACTCCTGACTTCTAAAACGGCATTTTGAATTTGCCCAGGCCCTTACCGCCGCGCCGGCCCTGGTCCGCCATCATTTTAAACAATTTTTTCATTTCCTCAAAATCCTTCAGCAGCTTGTTCACTTCCTGAATTGTGGTACCGCTGCCTGTGGCTATTCTCTTGCGCCTGCTGCCGTTGATAATATGAGGTTCGTTTCTTTCCTTTTTCGTCATCGACTTGATGATGGCCTCTAGATGGGCCATCTTCTTTTCGTCAACTTCCACATTCTGCAGGGCTTTGGTATTCATCCCCGGCAGCATTCCCAGCACCTGGTTCAGCGGGCCCATCTTTTTGACCTGCTGCATCTGGTCAAGAAAATCCTCCAGCGTAAACTGCTGGGTACGCATTTTCTTTTCCATCTCCAATGCCTTTTTCTCATCAAAGGCATCCTGTGCCTTTTCTATAAGGCTTAGAACATCACCCATGCCAAGGATTCTGGAAGCCATCCTGTCAGGGTAAAAAGGTTCGATATCACTCAGCTTTTCGCCAATTGCAGCAAATTTGATGGGCTTTCCCGTAACAGCCTTTACCGATAACGCTGCACCGCCTCTGGTATCGCCATCCAGCTTTGTAAGCACAATACCGTCTACCCCCAGCTTGTCGTCAAAGCCTTGTGCCACATTGACGGCATCCTGGCCTGTCATTGAGTCTACAACCAACAAGATTTCGTGGGGACGAATGGCTTTCTTGATATTTTCGAGCTCGTCCATCAGCTCCTCATTAATGTGCAAACGACCTGCCGTATCGATGATTACGACATCATTCAGCTTGACCCTTGCATGTTCCAGAGATTTTTTCGCGATATCTACGGGATTCATACTGTTTTCAATCGTGAATACAGGGATATTCAATTGGTTGCCAACTACCTGCAGCTGCTTGATCGCAGCCGGCCGATAGACGTCGCAGGCAACAAGCAAAGGGCTTTTTCCCTGCTTTCTCAGCAATCCTGCCAGCTTGCCCGAAGTGGTGGTCTTTCCTGCTCCGTTCAAACCTACCATCAACAGCACGGTAGGGGGATTGGAGGAGAAAGTAAGCTTTGCCGGTACCTTGCCCATGAGCTCGATTAATTCCTCATGGACGATTTTGATTACCTGTTGTCCAGGTGTAAGGCTTTCAAGCACATCCTGCCCTACGGCCCTTTCGGATACCTTGTTTATGAAGTCCTTGACAACCTTGAAGTTAACGTCGGCTTCAAGAAGGGCCAGCTTTATTTCACGCATCATCTCCTTGACGTCCTTGTCCGTCACTCTTCCCTTGCCGCGGAATTTTTTCATCGTTTCCTGCAGTTTTCCCGATAAGCCTTCGAAAATCGACATTTTCAATCCTCCATTATTTCGACGACTGCCTCTTTTGCTTCTTCAAGCTTCTCCGCATCATCTGCGGCAAGCACAGCACTGTTTATCTCACCCAATAAGGCAAGTATTCTGCCTGCCTTGCTCTTTTGCCGTGAAAACCTGCCCAGTAGTCCCAGTTTCTCATCCATATCCTTTAAGGCAGCTTTACCCTTTTTAATATTATCATATACTCCCTGACGGCTGATATTCATTTGCTCTGCGATTTCACCCAGGGAATAATCATTGTTATAATGCAGATCAAGTATCTCGAATTGGCGTTTTGTAATCAGCTGTCCGTAAAAATCCAGCAATAAGCTGATTTCAGTAAGCTCATCCATATACACCTCAAATAAAAGTTTCGGGGCCATCAAGCCCGGCTCGCCTTGTGGCGATTCGGCCTTAGCCGAATACCCCGACATAAGTGTAAAGCATTTTTACTTTACACCTTATTTTAAATAGAATATTCCCTTTTGTCAAGTAAAAATATGATTTATTTTATTGACTGTGAACTCCCCTTATGATAAGTTTTCCTTATGATAAGTTTTATTGAAGTGATACCATAGGAATAGGGAGAATATCATGAAAAATCTGCTGCTGGCAATCAATTCCACTTTTGCGGGAATGACCGGATTATTCATTGCAGTCATTCTGTTTTTGCTTATCCTCTACACACTTGTAAAGCTGCGGACTGCTAAAAATAAAGAACGCTCTAAGGAAGCTCCTGCCGTCCGCCAATCCACCGGCTTTGAGGATGAAATCCCGGAAGAAGGCACCGGTGAAAAGCTAAACGAAGAGCTTGCAGCAGTGATTATGGCCGCAATACATGCCAGTATGGAACCTGAGTCTCAATGCAAGCTTAGAATAAAATCCTTCCGGCGGATCGGACAGTCATCGCCGATATGGAACAGGGCCGGACGCATTGAACGGATCTCAAAGAAACTTTGATTTCCCGGGAAAATGTTCTTCCTATCCGTTTAAAATAAAGCCTCCGGGTCATCGAGCCCACCTGTCTTTTAATAATTAAGCTTCACTCCGATAAAAAACCGGTTCTCATGGAAAACCGGTTTTTTATTTGCGGTATCGGCCATGGCCGAATCCCCAAAAGACGAGTGAGGCAGGATGCTCCCGAGTTTTTATTTCTGACTTCTTATTTTAACAAATCTTCCAGTAAACCGCCCAGCTCATCCAGCTGCTTTTTAAGGTCATCATACTTCTTGGTTATCTCATCCAGCTTCTGTTTATCAATGGATGTCTGCCCCGGCGGTTCAGGCTCCTGGACCGTCCCGGGCTCTTGATTATCCGGTGTTTTAGGAATTTCACCCTTAAAGAGATCTGCAAGTGCATTGTCAAGATTTTTGCCGATGCCGTATCTAAATTCATCATCACTCTGGTAGCCTACAACAATCTCCCTGACTTCAGGGATGGATGACGTGCCTGCAGCCCTTATATAGATCGGTTCAACATAAAGTACGCTGTTTTCTATGGGAATTACCAGGAGATTGCCTTTATAGACGTCAGATCCGCTCTGCCCCCAAAGGGTCATGTCCGTCGAGATCTTATCGATCTGATTGATTTTAACCTCCACCTGATTGGGTCCGAAGATGTTGGTGTTCTTTGGGAAGTTAAACAGGATCATCTCTCCATAGTGTTCAGACGAATTTCTGACCGCCAGCCATGAAACCATATTATGCTTAAGCTCGCCGGCAGGTGTGAAAGGCCTCATTAAAACCAGCTCTTCCTTTTCACCGATGTCGCCTGGAAGCTTTACCATATTGTAATACGGTTCTATTTCCACCAGGTTTGATGAACCCTTTTCCGGGGTATATCTCGCGATTGCCCACAAATCCTGCTGTGTATAGAAGGTTGATACTTTATCCGGAAGGATATGGTATTTGTTCAGCATCTCCGTTTGTATTTTGAAAAGCATCTCCGGATACCGCATATGTTTGGCGATGGAATCGGGTATTTTTTCCTTGCTGAAAACGCCGGGATAAATTTTGTCGTAGGTCTGTATAATTGGGTCCTGCTTATCAACAATGTAATAGGTCGCTTTGCCGTTATAGGCATCGATAACTATCTTGACCGAGTTTCTGATATAATTGACCGTGTTATATTTTTGTGCATAGGGATACTGGTCTGTGGTCGTATATGCATCAAGAACCCATTTTAAGGTGCCGTCATCCGCCAGGATAATATATGGGTCCTTGTCAACCGTGAGGAAAGGAACCGCTTTCTGTGCTCTGCTTACAATCTCACGGTTCAGCAGCAATGTGGAGTCCGACGTATAGCCGGAAATCAACATTTTGAAATCACCATATTTAATGGAGAACAGCAGCTTGTTCAGCAGGTTTAGTTTGATTCCGCCTGTCCCCTGATAAACTGTGGATTTTGTGCCGTCATAGTCAATTTCGTCCATGCCTTTGGCATTAACGATTACATGATCCTCCGTCAGCTCTCCGTAGTATATTTCCGGCCGGGTGATTTTAAGGCTCGGGTCCATGGATTTGTGAACCAGTCCGCTGAGGATGAAGTCCACCTGTCCGTCCCGGGTCAGTTTGTTGATGGGATTCATCACCAGTCCGTAGCCATGGGTA
Organism: Bacillota bacterium; assembly: GCA_023433505.1. GTDB lineage: Bacteria > Bacillota > Clostridia > Acetivibrionales > DTU013 > MnB-11. Next base: position 17,615 of record JAEZCO010000062.1, read on the forward strand.
TACCGGTAAGTCGTATTCAGGTAAGTTTTATCCGGCAGCTTGTTCTTGTCAATTTCCCTGGCGGATATGAAAATGGGTATTTCCTTGCCGTTGATTGTATAATTGATGATATCGCCGTCACTGAAGGAATAAAAGGCAGTGTTGCTCTGCAGCTGCACATTGCTGACCAGGGTAGACGGGATGTCTACAATCCGGATATTGTTTTTTGTATCAAGATTTCTTTGAATTATTTCCGGAGTCAGCTCCTGGGTGTCGGGGAAATCGTAGGTCTTGATCTTATCCAGACTGTAAGCTTCACGTGTCAGGGTTATATTATTTGCAATATAATTCTTCTCATAGTCAAATTCGTTTGGCGTAACGATAAACTTTTGTACGAACAGGGATATTATGGTTGCAACTATCCAGACAACGGGGAAAACGGCAATAGTCAATGCTGCAGGCTTCAATTTATCTTTCCAGATAAAAAACAGCGAAACAACTACAATTGCTATCAGTAAATACGGCGCAGCCTCGAAATACTTGAGCCAGACATTTACCTCGACATATCCGGCACCCGTTGCATTGCCGTAGACATTTCCATAGAGAATGTCCTGTTTAACAAGCTGATACGAAAAGGTTTTTATGATAAAAAATATGGCTATGTTAAGCAAATTGTGGGTAATGACGCTTTTTACCTTCAGATTTTCCAATGTGAGGGTACTGAAGGAGGAGGTGAACATTACCAGATAATAGGCAGCGGTGAAGACGATGACAAACAGCCAGAGCGCTGAGATAAATCCATAAACGGAAGTATAAAGAGGCCTTATGAAAACATAATATCCCACATCCTTGTTAAAGATGGGATCAGCCATATTGAAGGCCGTACTGTTCAAGAAATTTAATATCTTAAGAAAGAAGATATCTTTTGAAATCAATGCGCCAAAGAAGGCAATGACTAAAGATAAAATCAAATTAGGAAATTTTTTATGCGGCAGATCCATTTTTTTGAAATATGCCAGCATATTTTTCTTTATCAGCAAAGCACTTATGTAAATCAGTGCAAAGATCAATACAAAACATACGGCAAAGGTGATTATCCTGTAAAAGAGATTCTTTACGTAAATACTTGAGAAGCCGCCGATCTCATCCAACTGCAGGATTTCAAGATAGATTTTATTTGCGGTCAGAAGCAAAATAAGGAAAACAGCGATCGCAGCACCCAGGAGCAGCTTGCCCTTGGAACTTTTTTTGTTCTTTTCCTGATAATAGTCATAAACCATGCTCTACACCTCTTTTCTTCAAATTTTTAACGGAATATCAGAATTCTTAATTTTTAAATTCATGGAATCACTTTTCTTTACTTGCTCTACAAACAAGCCTCTTCCCTTTCCGCAATGCGGACATGTAAGAGTAAATCCGTTTATATAGCCCTCTTGAAGTGTCCAGGTATTGCCACAGGTTTCCTTTGAACACTGATATTTGTACATTTAAGTTTTCGCCTCCTGCAAACTAATTTATCCTTTGTAACACAGTGGGTCGTCTAGCTGAACAATGCTTCGACAAACTCTTTGGAATTGAAGGGTTGAAGGTCCTCCAGCTTTTCTCCCACCCCAATGAGCTTGACAGGAATATTCAGTTCGGAGCTGATCGAAATTACAATCCCGCCTTTTGCCGTACCGTCAAGCTTTGTCAATACAATACCGGATATTTCCGCCGATTCACTGAAGGTCTTGGCTTGAGAAACCGCATTCTGTCCGGTGGTGGCATCAAGCACCAGCAGAGTCTCACGTCTGGCCCCCGGCATTTCCCTGTCGATGATCCTTGAAACCTTTTTCAGCTCTTCCATCAGGTTTTTCTTGGTATGGAGCCTTCCCGCAGTGTCGCAAATCAACACATCCACTTTCCGCGCTTTTGCCGCCTGCACGGCGTCATAAATGACAGCAGCCGGATCGGAGCCTTCGGCCTGTTTGATGATATCTACCCCTACCCTGTCGGACCACACCTGGAGCTGATCTATTGCAGCTGCTCTGAAGGTATCCCCGGCAGCCAGAAGCACTTTTTTCCCATCCTGCTTCAGCATGTTTGCAATTTTTCCGATGGAAGTAGTTTTACCAACTCCGTTGACTCCTATAACAGTAATTATGGCAGGAGAGGGTTCTATTTGCAATTTTGCATTTTCCTTGCCCAGCATTTCCTCAAGCTGTTCCTTAAGCAGGCCTTTCACTGCTGCCGGATTTGTAACCTTGTTGTCCTTCACCTTTTTTCTGAGCCCCGACATTACCTTCATTGCGGTTTCAACGCCTATATCGGAGGTAATCAGCACTTCCTCCAATTCATCAAAAAGCTCTTCATTGATTACCCCAAAGGAGACCAGCACCTGATCCAGCTTTTCGGTAATACCTTTCCGTGTTTTTTGGAGCCCTTCCTTCAATCGATCAAAAAAGCCCATGTTATCCCACCTTTTCTCCCATTTTCATTGATACGATCCTGGAAACCCCATGCTCCTGCATTGTTACTCCATACAGCATATCCGAGCCTTCCATTGTACCTTTTCTGTGCGTGACCATGATAAACTGCGTCTGGCCTGAATACTTCCTCAAATACTCCGAAAACCTGTAAACATTGGCATCGTCCAGAGCTGCCTCTATTTCATCCAGGATACAGAAAGGCGTAGGCTTGAGCCTCAGTATCGCAAACAACAGCGCAATGGCTGTAAACGCCCTTTCTCCGCCTGACAGCAGCATCATGTTCTGAAGTTTTTTGCCCGGAGGCTGTACTTCGATGTCAATACCGCTTTCCAGTACGTTTTCCTGATCTGTAAGCAGCAATTGGGCACGACCGCCATTAAAAAGCTCTTTGAACACTATACCGAAGTTTTCATTGATTAGTCTGAACTGCTCCAAAAATTGCTTTCTCATGATTGAGGTCATCTCATAAATAACCCTTTGCAGCTTTTCAGCCGCCTGCTCCATGTCGTTTCTCTGCAAGGACATGAATTCATAGCGTTCCTTGGTCTTTATGTATTCATCGATAGCAGCCACATTTACCGGCCCAAGCTCCTTTATCTGATTCCTCAATTCATTTATTCTTTTCTGGGCCTGAGTTACGCTGCCAATATCCTTTTTCAGCTCCTGCGCACTGGAATAGGTGAGCTCGTATTCATCCCACATCCTATTCTGGATGGCTTCCATTTCCGATTCCAGCTTGGCATTTTTAACCTCCAGCCTGTTTAGTTCCTCCTGCAGCAGGAGTATGTTTTTATTGATTTCATTTATTTTGTTGACGATGTCGTACAGGTCTTCTTCCATCACCTTGCGCTCTTCGGTAATTCTGTCTATTTCAAAGGTTCTGCCCGCCTTTTCCTCGTCATGCCGTTTAATTACATTATTCATACCTTCATTGGCCGCATTTAAACCTTTTATTTCTTCAAGGTTCTTGTTTTTCTCCGAATTCTTCCGGTGGATGCTTTTTTGCAGTGCTTCCTTTTCTGCGGCGATCCTGCCCGAGGACTCCTTCACGCCTTCAATGCTTTCCCGGATGGAATTTACCGAAATCTTAAAATCCATAATGTCGGTATGCAAGGCATCGCGGACGGTTTGATCCTCCTTGTACTTCTCCTGATGCTCGGCAACGATCCTTTTGGCTTCATTGATTTCACCCTCTATTGCCGACAACTCCAGCTCATATTTCCCCAATTCCTTGGAGGTTTCAGCTTCCTGCCTGCCAAGCTGCTGCTTTTCCTGCTTTATCATTTCCATCTTTGCAGTAATTTTGCGGATATTTTCTTCTACCTGGGACAGATGGCTTTCATCCCTTATTTTAACCAGTTCATTATTTTTAATGTCACCTTCGACACCGGTAATTTCTTTGTTTATATCGTTAATATTCTCAATTAACTGCCGGATATCCTTCTCCAGTTCCTTGTCCTCCGTACGAAGGCTTTCAAGCTCCTGGGCCAGCTCGGTAATCTCCCTGTTTCTGCTGAGAATGCCGCTGCTTCTGTTTTCCATGCTGCCGCCGGACATCGAACCGCTGGTGGCAAGGATATCGCCGTCAAGGGTGACGATCCTGAAGCTGTAGTTAAATTTTCTTGCCATGCTGATGGCATGGTCCAGATTTTCTGTAACAACCACTTTGCCCAGGAAACTTAAGATGATTCCTTTAAATTTGGGGTCAAAGCTGACCAATTCCGAAGCAACGCCGCAAAAACCGGGCTGCCTGGATATATTGGCAAGCAAGCCTGCTTCAAAGCTTTTTCCGTTTACCGAGCTTATAGGCAAAAATGTGGCGCGGCCAAGCTTGTTGGCTTTCAAATAATTAATGGCCTTCTTGGCATCTTCCTCCGTAGAAGTGACGATATTTTGCAAAGCACTGCCCAGGGTCATTTCTATCGCTGTTTCGTATTTGCGGTCAACGTTGACAAGCTGTGCAAGGGCTCCATGGATTCCCTTGCCGAAATCGGGAGACTCATGGCAGGCTTGAAGCACCTGCCTTACGCTGCGGTTGTAGCCTTCAAGGTTTTGCTCCATTTCACAAAGCAGCTTGTGCCGCGAAGCTTTGAACTGAATGCCTGACTTTAATTTATTTTCTTTTATTTTCAGGTCCGAAAGGATTTTATCCGTCTCGCCTCTTTCATTTTGCAATTGCTGAAGCTTGTTTTTCTGTTTTTTAATTTCTTCTGCCGCATGCCGGATGCTCTCCGAGAGATCTTCCTTTTTCATACCCTCCCGGTCATTTTCCACCACATGCTGATAAATTTCATGGTCAATGCTTTTTTGCCTTTTTACAAGTCCTTCGATATGGGTCCGTACATTGTTTATCTGGATCTTCTTGTCCGATTGCAGGTCCAGCTTGTCCATGATGCCGGATTTCAGGTTCTCTATGTGCCTTTCATTTTCATTCAAAGTTTTCAGAAGCTCTTCCATCTGCTTCTCATATTCCAGCAGCTTTGCAGAATAATCCCTAAGCTGCTTTTCAAGGTATCCCAGCTTGCTTTGCTTCGTGGATTCCTCTTTATCCAGCCCGCTGATCTTGCTGCCGATTTCGGCGATTTCTTCCTCCAAACGGCCGATATTTTGGGTCAGGTTGCTGATTTTTTCATTATTCAGCTTTATTTCCGAATTGCACCTTTCCAGGGTGCCCTCCAGATTGTAAAACTGCTGCTTCGCAATATCCAGCTTTTCTTCAAGGCTTTTGAGCATATCCGTTTTCTGCTTGTTGGCGCTTGTGATTTCTTCCAGCTTCTGATTTTCCGATTCTATGTTATTTTTGATAATACCGTTCTGTTCTTTATATTCCTCCAGCCTTTCACGGAATTTCGCAAGGTTCTCCAGGTATACATTGACCTCCAATTCCTTCAAATTCTCTCTCAGATCAAGATACTTCCTTGCCGTTTCAGACTGGTCCTTTAAAGGCTCAAGCTGGGTTTCCAGCTCGTTAATGATATCGTTTATCCTGCTCAGGTTCTGTTTTGTGAGCTCCAGCTTTCTTTCCGCTTCCTGCTTTCTCAGTTTATATTTCATGATCCCGGAAGCTTCTTCAAAGATATGCCTGCGGTCTTCCGACCTGGTACTGAGGATCTCATCCACCCTGCCCTGGCCTATGACGGAATAGCCGTCCTTGCCGATACCGGTGTCCAGCAGGAGCTCGGTGACATCCTTAAGACGGCACTGCACCTTGTTTAAAAGGTATTCGCTTTCACCGGAGCGGTAAATTCTTCTGGCAATGGTAACTTCACCGAAATCGATTGGAAGCTTCAGATCGGAATTATCAATGGTAAGGGCGACTTCGGCAAAGCCCAGGGGCTTCCTGTGCTCGGTGCCGGCAAAAATGACGTCCTCCATTTTGCTTCCCCGGAGTGTTTTGATGCTTTGTTCACCCAGCACCCAGCGGATAGCGTCGGCAATGTTGCTTTTACCGCTCCCATTGGGCCCTACAACTGAAGTTATCCCGGAATTAAAATCCAGACATATTTTATCTGCGAACGATTTAAATCCTTGTATATCAAGCCTTTTAAGGTACAATTGTAACCCTCCGGTAAAACGCAGCGCACAATGCTCTGCTGTAAATTAAGTATAAGTTTCATGTACAGTCTAATTTTAACATAAATCCGTATAGATTCAATACATGCATTCTTTTCATTTTATTCATTAACCGGAATAACTAAGATTTCGTGGTTTAACGCTGCATCACTGATGACTTTGATTTTTTTGAAATTATATTTGGAGTGCAAGAAATTCAGATTGCTTCGCTTTTGGCCGGTTACGTTGGAAATATTGCCCGGCCCTGTCTTTATGATAATATTTGAGAATTTGTTTAAATCCTGTGCCGCAATGCGGTCTTCCATTTGCCTTAAAGCAAGCCTAGATTCAACCAATTGCCTGAAGGCCGGATGAAATGGGCCGCCTGCAATTTCCGAGCCCTCGGATATGTTATCGCTGGGCTGCAATCCGACCCGTATAACATTTATACCGTTTTCACGATACAATGAAAGCAGCTCGGAACATATGTCAACAGCCTCCTGCAGGTCTTGCGGCACGTATGTGCCCTGCTCTACCATCGTTTCAAGAAATGTGCCCTTAATGACAAGAACAGGATAAATCCGAATCAGATCTGGTCTTAGCTTAATAATCTTCCGGGCTGTATCCAGATCTTTTTCCTTACTGTCACAGGGAAGTCCTGTCATTGTCTGGATACCCAGCTTAAATCCATACTCTTTTATCAACTGTGAAGCCGAAAACACATCCTCTGCAGTATGCCCTCTGCAGCTTGCCTTCAGTACCTCTTCATCAAGGCTCTGAACGCCTAATTCGATGGTATGGACATTGTATTCCTTCAGGTAATCCAAGATAGTTTTATTGATATAATCCGGCCTTGTAGAGAGTCTCAAGGTTGAGATCCTGCCTGCTTTTACATATTCATTGGCTGTGGCAAGGAACTCGATTTGCTTATCTTTTTCGATTCCAGTAAAGCTTCCGCCGTAGAATCCGGCTTCAATGACTGTACCGGGCCTGATCGTCTTGAGATGGGCTTCAATGATTTCCCGGATGCCGTCTGGCGTCATTTCTTCCGTTTGCCCGCTTATCTTTCTCTGGTTACAGAAAACACAGTCATGAGGACAGCCTTTATGTGGAACAAATATGGGAATCACCGCATGCTTTTCAGACATTTCCATTCCCCTGAAGCTTTACCAGCGCCATTGAAGCGGCATTTTGCTCAGCTTCCTTCTTGCTCTTGCCTTCGCCGTATCCCATGGCTTTGTCGGCTATCTTTACCTGGACGGCAAAAAGCTTGTTGTGATCCGGGCCTTTTTCCTCAACGATTTCATACTGTATTTTCTGATCTCCCATTTTTTGTACCGCTTCCTGGAGTTGGGTCTTGTAATCGATAAAAGATGCGCCATTTATAGCGCTTTTTATTGTCTCTTTCATGACGGAAAGAACAAATTCCCTGGCTTTTTCCATACCGCCGTCGATATAAATCGATCCGATGACCGCTTCAAAAGCATCGGACAAAATGGATATTCTGGTTCTTCCGCCGGTGTTTTCCTCCCCTTTGCCAAGCATCAGATATTTCCCAAGTTCCAGCGTATTGGCGCACTTCGCCAGCGAGGGTTCGCAAACAATGCTGGCCCTGGCTTTCGTCAGTTCGCCTTCTGCCAAGGAGGGGTAGGTTTTGTAAATAAAATCACTGATGATAATGTTTAAGACCGCATCTCCCAAAAACTCCAAACGTTCATTGCTATGCAGGCGTTCATGCTTGTTCTCGTTTGCATAGGAACTGTGGGTCATGGCAAGTATGAGATGATTATTTTCATTGTAGGTATAATTTAAAACACTCTCCAAAGCTGCCATGTTATTGATAAACTCTCTCTTAATCATATACACATCCTGATGTTTAAAAGGCGGGGTTATCTCCCCCGCCTCATATTTTTGCGGGCGATCAACGACCGCCCCTCGATTTTCTCTATTATTCCTTACTTCAACAATCAGCCCTCATATTTTTTTAACACGATGGCTGCATTATGTCCGCCGAAACCAAGGGCGTTTGAAAGTGCGTATTTTATATCGGCCTTTCTGCCCTGATTTGGCACATAATCCAGGTCGCAGTCGGGGTCCGGCGTCTTATAGTTTATCGTTGGCGGCAAAAAGCTATCCTTCAATGCCAATGCGCTGATAATGGCCTCAACCGCACCTGCAGCTCCCAAAAGATGGCCTGTCATGGATTTGGTGGAACTGACGGCAAGCTTGTATGCATGATCGCCAAATACCTTTTTGATTACTGCGGTTTCACCAGGATCATTTAAAGGGGTTGACGTGCCATGTGCATTTATATATCCAACTTCCTCAGGATTTATACCTGCATCGGCAATAGCCATTTTCATGCAATTGATTCCGCCGAGACCCTCGGGATGCGGGGCCGTTATATGATGTGCATCGCAGGTACAGCCATAGCCCACAATTTCTGCTATAATTGAAGCGCCTCTTTTCACTGCATGCTCCAATTCCTCGAGAATAAGTATTCCGGAGCCTTCGCCCATTATAAATCCGTCACGCTCTGCATCAAAGGGCCTGCAGGCAGTAGCAGGATCGGGATTGGTAGTCATCGCTTTGCTGGAACAAAATCCGGCATAGGATAATGGAGTTATTGCTGATTCTGCTCCGCCGGTCACCATGACATCGGCATCGCCGCGCTGTATTACTTTGAATGCGTCACCTATTGCGTTGTTGCTAGTGGCACAAGCAGTAATGACACATTCATTGAAGCCCATAAGACCATATTCTATGGCAATACGGCCGGAAGCCATATTTGCAATCATCATGGGAATAAAGAACGGGCTGACTCTGCCAGGTCCTTTGGTCATCAGTGTGCTGTGCTGATCTTCAAGCGTCTCTATACCGCCAATGCCTGAGCCGACGATAACACCTGCCCTGGAGGAATCCTCCTCTTCCAGCTTTAAGCCGGAATTTTCTATGGCCAATTTTGCAGCAGCCATGGCATACTGTGTAAAAGTATCCATTCTTTTCGCTTCTTTTTTATCAATATAATCGGTTGGCTCAAAATCTTTGATTTCGGCACCGACTTTTGTATCGAAGTTTGTCGTATCAAATTTCGTTACACAGCTGATTCCCGATTTACCTTCTTTGATTGCATCCCAGAATTTATCAACCCCATATCCCAATGAGTGCACAACACCTGCACCGGTGATTACTACTCTTTTTTTCATTTTTTAACCTCCCTTGCTTTCAAACTGAATTAAATATAGGCATATATTTTAAAATGTTATATCTGAATCGATGGATAATCAATGTCATTTCATGGACGGTTCCGCTGCGGCAGAATGCCTCTAGAAAAGTTACGAAAGCATCAAATCCCACTCTTTTTTCTACTGCAGCGAAAGCCTGCAGTAATAAAAATGCAGCTTTCGCAGTAGTATAAGTGGCTTGCCTTGGTGAAACGCCTTACATAAAAAAAGTCCCTCTTTGGGGACTTTTTTTATGTGTTATTTTTAATGTAATCTACGGCATCTCCGACAGACTGAATCTTTTCAGCTTCGTTGTCGGGAATCTCGAGATCGAATTCTTCCTCGAGTGCCATTATCAACTCAACGATATCAAGGGAATCAGCACCCAAATCGTCTATGAAGGAAGATTCCATTGCAATTTCGTCTTCTTCAACACCTAATTGCTCCACTATAATTTTCTTTACCTTTTCGAAAACCATACATTCACCTCCTCCCACAGGGGGTAATTCATTTATAATAATTCCTTGTAAAAAGTTCTTTCAAACTTTTACATTAAGATATTATTACATAACTAGCCCGCCGTCAATATCTATTACCTGTCCGGTTACATAACTTGATTCATCGGAAGCAAGAAAAGCGACAACATTAGCCACGTCGTCAGGTGTCCCGAACCTGCCCAGCGGTATGTTTTCCAAATACTTTTTCTTCACTTCGTCAGGAAGTACATCCGTCATTTTACTTTGAATGATGCCGGGTGCTACTGCATTGCAAGTTACTCCCCTTGAGGCAAATTCCTTTGCCGTGGTTTTTGTAAGTCCAATCAATCCTGCCTTGGACGCCGAATAGTTGGCCTGTCCCTGATTGCCATACCTTCCGGCTACCGAAGCAATATTGACGATCCTTCCACTTCTTTGCTTGATCATTTGTTTTGCAGCCAGCTTTGTACAAAAGAAAGCGCCTTTGAGGTTGATATCAAGCACCAGATCCCAATCTTCTTCAGACATCATCGCCATGGGCTTATCCTTGGTGATACCCGCATTGTTTACAAGTATGTCCAAACTGCCGAAAGCTTCCACAGCAGCTGCGACCATAGCCTTGACATCTTCAGAATTCCTTACATCACCTTTTGTCACTGCCACGTTATAGCCGGCAGCTTTGAACTCTTCAGCCGTTGCATCGATAGAATCGGATGCAACGATATCATTCAAAACTATATTTGCACCCATTTGTGCAAGCTTCAGTGCAATTGCTTTCCCCAAGCCTCTGCCTGAACCGGTAACAACAGCAGTTTTCCCCTTAAGTTGCATTATATGCATCGCCTCCCTACCATGGATTTATAAGAAGCAAGGAAAATCCGTTTAACAAATCTTCCTGTCTCAACAATTTTATCCGCTTACAGCAATTCTGCAAGGGTCTTGTTTAACGAGTCCAAATCTTCTACATTAAAGGTCCGGACTTCCTTGTTTATTTTCTTTACAAAGCCGCACAAGACCTTCCCCGGACCTATTTCCACAAAGGTGTCGACTCCGTCTTCCAGCATCCGGCTGACTGAATTTTCCCAAAGCACGGAATTGCTGACCTGCCGGATGAGGAGGTCCTTTACCTTTGATTCGTCGGTAATATATTCGGCAGTTACGTTTGTAACCACCGGAAGATTCATTTTTTCAAGCTGCACATTTTGCAATTCAGCAGCAAGCTTATCGCCGGCCGGTTTCAGCATGCTGCAGTGAAACGGTGCGCTGACAGGCAGCAGCATGGACCTTTTGGCTCCTTTTTCCTTGCAAAGCTCAACGACCTTTTCCACCGCCTTTATTTCCCCTGCCACCACCAACTGCCCCGGGCAATTGAAATTTGCGGGAGAAACCACGCCGATTTCAGAAGCTGCTTTACAGCAGTCGATAACATCCTTTGCATCAAGTCCAAGGATCGCCGCCATTGTTCCCACACCTATGGGGACAGCCTCCTGCATGTATTTCCCTCTTTTTCTGACCAGCTTTACCGCATCCTTGAAAGACATTGTTCCCGCAGCCACATGGGCGGTATATTCACCCAGGCTTAATCCGGCAACCACATCGGCTTTTACGCCCTTCTCAAGCAAGGGCTGCAGGCAGGCTATACTGGCAGTCAGTATGGCAGGCTGTGTGTTTTCTGTTATTTTTAAAGTTTCATCGTCGCTTTCAAATATCATTTTTTTTGCGTCGAAGCCCAAAGCCTCGGTGGCTTGATTGAAAATATCATCCGCCGCCTTGAATTCATCGGCAATCTGTTTGCCCATCCCCACATACTGCGCTCCCTGTCCGGGGAATATAAAAGCCAGCTTTCCCATAATTACTCCTTTTGTCATCTTTATGATGGTTCTTGTATTCTTTTACGCCAAGGAATATATTTTTATAACTATAACTGCTTATTTACTCCATTTGAGTAATGTCGCACCCCAGGTGAGACCTCCGCCAAATCCGACAAACACCAAATAATCGCCCTTGTTCAAGCGCTTTTCCTGATAGGCATCCGTGAGAGCAACGGGGATGGAGGCGGAGGAAATATTTCCGTACTTCTTTATTGTAGTATAGACCTTTTCCGGTCCTATCCCCAATCTTTTTGCCGCACTGTCAATGATTCGGATATTTGCCTGATGAGGTATTATATATTTCAGATCCTCTATTTTTATTCCGGCATCGTTTAAAACTTTTTCCGAGGCCAGGGGCATGATTTTTACTGCAAACTTGAATACTTCCTGCCCTTCCTGCCATATTGTCCTTTTATTTTCATAATTAGTGCGTCTGGCAACATCCTCTTCGGGCACATAAAGGCACGGAATTGTGATGTTGTCGCCTTGCGAACCGTCGGCATCAATATAGGTAGATATTATCCCGTAGCCTTCTTCCACCTCTCCCAAAACAACCGCACCTGCGCCGTCTCCAAACAAAATACAGGTATTTCTGTCTTTCCATTCCGTAACCTTACTCATGCCCTCGGAGCTGACAACAAGCACGTGCTTGTAAAATCCAGTTTCAATAAATTGCTTTGCAACTGTTATCCCGTAAATGAATCCCGTACATGCAGCCACCAGGTCAAAAGCTGCCGCTTTTACTGCTCCTATCTCCTTTTGGATGATGCAGGAAGTTGATGGGACGAGGTAATCCGGTGTTGAGGTAGTTACAATGATCATATCTATTTCTTCAGGTTTGACACCGGAATCTGCAATTGCTTGTTTTGCGGCTTCTGCACCCATCTTGTACGTCGGTTCGTCATGTTCAAGCACTCTTCTTTCAGATATGCCGGTCCTTTTTACTATCCATTCATCTGAAGTCTCAACGATTTTCTCCAGATCGGAATTAGTCAGTATTTTTTCTGGGACGCAGCTTCCCACGCCTAAAATTCCAACGCTTACGTTCTCTCTTTTCGACATCCTTAACCTCCATAGAGCTGATACTATCCTTAATCTGCTCGAAAGCAGAGCTGTTTGCTAAATTGAATGATTTGATGATTACATTTTTAATTGTTTTGCTGTCCGAATTGCCATGGCTTTTGATTACCAGACCGTTTACCCCCAGAATCGGCGCTCCCCCCTCAACAGAAGGGTCAAGCATTTTTCTGAAAGCCAGCATATCCTTTGCTACAAATAACATGGACAGCTTTGAAAAAATAGTCCGCTTGAACATGCCTTTAAGGAATGCGCCAAAAAATGAACCGGCGCCTTCAAGGAATTTGAGCATTACATTGCCTACATATCCATCGCTAACTGCAACATGGACATCTCCGAGCATTACATCCTTGCCTTCGATGTTTCCAATGAAATTCAATTTGGATTCGGTAAGCATGGAATATGCCTGCTTTAAAACCTCGGTCCCTTTTTTAGCTTCGGTCCCCATGTTTACGAGACCGACCGTGGGGTTTTCTATATTCAGCAGTCCTTTCATGTAAGCAGTCCCAAAAATACCGAACTGCACATAATTAATGGGCTTGCACACCGAATTCAAGCCTGCGTCGATAATCAGACATTTTCCTTTTTTAGTTGGGATTATAGCGCCAAGAGCGGGTCTGTCCACTCCCTTCAGCCTTCCGAGAATAAGAAGGGCTCCCGTCAGCAATGCTCCGGAATTGCCTGCCGATACAAAGACATCCCCTTTTTGTTCCTTCAGCATATTAAAGCCCACAACCATGGAAGAGTTCTTTTTGCTTTTTATGGCTTTTGTGGGGAGGTCTTCATTTGTTATAATCTCCTGGGCATGAATTACTTGCAACCTCGGACTGCTGAATTTACGTTCCGCCAGTATGGCGCTGATACGCTCAAGATCGCCTATAAGAACTACGTCGAAGCCTTCCTGGGCCTTTATGGCATCGATACTTCCGTTTACTATAGCCCCGGGTGCATTATCCCCACCCATTGCATCAACTAAAATTCGCAAATACTTCACTCCCGGAATTTTATTTATATAAAGAATAATAACCAGTGTTCCTAAGATTTTTCAAGTGATACCAAAATAAATTTTCCTCTAAAAATCTCTTGCTGCTTTTCAGAGATCCTCACCCAAACGATGTAGTTGAAACCTCTGACTCTTTTTACCTCGGCTCTTGCAGTCAGCTTGCTGCCTGAATATACCGGAGTCTTGTATTTGATATTCGCTACTCCCACGAGCGCCACCTGTGCGTCGATTACGGCAATTGCCAGGGATTCGGCCAGGGAATAGATAAAATGGCCCCTTACGATTCTGGTTTTCTCAAACGCCATGCTGTCATTGCTTTCAAGCACAGAGACGCCGCTCTTCCCCAGGTTCAAATCGATCAGTTCTCCGACGATTTCCTTGCTCTGCAGCGTCTTAACCTTGCTATAGTTGTTTTCCGCTACGCTTTTTATTCTTTCTCTTAGCTCGGGAATGCCCAGTTCAAGCCTGTCAAGACGGATGGTCGGTATGCTTACGGTAAATAATTCGGATAATTCTTCGTCGGTTAAAAAAGGGTCCTCCTTTATTCTATCCTGAAGTATCGTTTGCCTTTCCTTTTTCAAAAGGGAAGACCTGCTCATGGTTCACACTCCATTACATTTATTGTAAGGGGAATACCTTTCCAAATCTTCGGCATCCCTTCCACACCAGGAAACATCCCCTTTGGGATTATAATTATTACCTGATACTAAGTTCTAATAATAAAAAGTATATTATATATTTTGCCCATATGCAACAATTTCCTTGAAAAAGTTTTTAAGTTTATGAATGTATGTTCAAATGCTTTATATTCTTGGCCAAATAATCATAAAGCGAATACAGGGTTATGATTACTGCAACCAGCATTGCGTACCTGCCGAATGGGAATGTCGTGATAAGGCTCAACGGAAAATCCTTAAGCAAAATCGCGGCAATTGCCACAATCTGTGTGGCGGTTTTGAGTTTACCGATATTGCTTGCCGAAATTACGATCCCTTCTCCGACAGCTACAAGTCTTACCCCAGTGACTATGAATTCACGGCTTATGATTAATATGGCTGTCCAACTGGTAATGTCATTTCTCTGTACCAGCGCTATTAATGCAGCCGCAACAAGAAGCTTGTCTGCAATAGGATCGAGGAATTTACCGAAGGTGGTGATCATTCTGTGCTTCCTGGCGATGTAGCCGTCAACGCGGTCGGTGATTCCCGCCAGGATAAAGATACCTGCAGCGATGTAGTTTCCATAATTCAGAATGAAATCATTGATTGCCCGGGGATGTAAAAAACTCATAAAACTGCTTTCCAGCATCCAATTTGGCAAAGGTATGACAAAGATCAGGAAAACCGGCACCAAAAATATTCTGGATAGTGTAATTTTATTCGGCAGATTCATTTTTAACTTCTCCTATTAAATCGTATTTTTCAACGGCAAGGACTTTTACATTGACAAAGCTTCCGATCTCCACCGGGTCCTCACTTGTAAAATAAATAAGCCCGTCAATGTCCGGAGCTTCCTGATAGCTTCTTCCATAGTAGAATATGCCGTCCTCCGCCACGCCTTCAGACAAAACCTTGTATTCCCTGCCCAGTCTGTCCCTGTTTTTTTGTTCGGCAATCGGCTGTTGGACTTTCATTATGTCATTGCAGCGTTTTTGTTTTATCCTTTTGCTGACCTGGGGCTTCATCCCTGCGGCAGGCGTATTCTCTTCTTTAGAATACATAAATACGCCCAGTCTGTCAAATCTGTATTTTTCTACAAATTTATACATTGTATTGAAGTCCTCTTCGGTTTCTCCAGGAAAACCGGTAATTAAAGTAGTCCGGATGACAGCTTCGGGCAGCTTGCTTCTGATTTTTTCAAGCAGCTCTGTCAGCGCCCTGTTGCTGCTTCTGCGTCCCATGGCTTTCAAAACCTTATCGCTGGCATGCTGTATCGGGATGTCCAGATATTTGCATATTTTAGCGTTGGAAGCCATCTCATCCAGCAATTCCTCTGTAATTTCTTCCGGATAGCAATAAAGAATCCGGACCCATTGGATGCCTTCGATTCTGCTTATTTGCCGCAATAACTCCACAAGTTTTCTTTCTTTATAAATATCGATTCCGTACCGGGTAGTGTCCTGCGCAATAAGAATCACTTCCTTTATCCCCTTTTGCGCCAGTTTTGAAGCTTCAGTAACGATATCCTCCAGCTTCCTGCTTCTAAAAGGCCCCCGCAGGGACGGTATGACACAGTATGTACAGCAGTTGTCGCACCCTTCGGCAATTTTCAGATAAGCAAAGCCTGTCCCGGTTGAAAGTATTCTTTCGTTTTCCAGATAGAGAGTGTCGGACAATGCGCCATAGGCTTCCGGTTTTTCTCCGGCAAAAGCCTTCTCAAGGATATCGGAAATTTCAGAATAGCTCCCCGTCCCTATGACCGCATCAACTTCAGGAATTTCTGCCAGGATTTCCTGTTTATATCGCTGTGCGAGGCACCCTGTTACTATCAAGAGCTTACAGTTATGTTCCTTGCATTTTCCCATTTCAATAATCGTATTTATGGATTCCTGCCGTGCGGTTTCGATAAAGCCGCAGGTGTTGACGATGATAATATCAGCTTCATCCTGATTGTTCACTATTTGATACTTTCTCTGATCAAGAAGTCCCAGCATTATCTCGCTGTCAACAAGATTTTTCGGACATCCCAACGAAACTACTCCGATTTTCTTCAGTATATTCACTCCCCCGTTCATGAACCCCAACCATATTTACTATACACCTTTGTTTGGACATACTCAATACTTTGTTTTGCATCCATAATGACCGGCTTTCGTTGTGGTATTATTTGAGAGAAATTATTGCATTGATAAGGATTTTATATTATACTTTTTAATATCTGTTTATCACCTGATGATATTAGTAAATGCTAACCTTGACGCTATCGAGGCGCCGGATATTTTGCATATTTTGTGCCCGATATTGATAATTTAGCCGAAAGAAAAAGGAGTGTGTGCAATGGATTATTTCCTGTCGGAAGAACAACAGATGATCAAGGAACTCGCAGCAAAGATCGCAGACGAAAAAATCGCACCGGTTGCCATCCAGTATGATGAAGAAGGTAAATTTCCTCATGATATTATGAAGATCCTGGCCGATTCAGATTTATGCGGTGTTTACATAGCCGAAGAGTACGGCGGACTAGGCGGCGGTATCCTTGAAATGGCAATTGTTGTCGAAGAACTTAGCCGCGCATGCGGCGGAATTTCCCTGGCATTTGCAGGAACCGGACTTGGAACCTTCCCGATTATCCTTTTTGGTAACGACGCTCAGAAAAAGAAGTACCTTCCCGATATTGCATCCGGTAAGAAGCTTGCCGCTTTCGGTCTGACGGAAGCAAACGCAGGCAGTGACGCCGCAGGTATACAGACTACCGCTGTGCTTGACGGAGACGAATATGTCCTCAACGGAACAAAGCAGTGGATAACAAACGGCGGTGAGGCCGAAGTATATACCGTTATTGCCTGTACCAACAGAGCAAAGGGCGCAAGAGGCTTTTCAGCCTTTATCGTAGAGAAGGGAACTCCCGGCTTTTCCTTTGGTAAAAAAGAAAATAAGATGGGTATTCGGGCTTCCTGCACAAGAGAGCTTGTTTTCGAAAACTGCAGAATTCCCAAAGAAAATCTTCTTGCAAGAGAAGGAATGGGCTTTATCGTAGCAATGAAAACTCTTGACCGGACAAGGCCCGGCGTGGCATCACAAGCCCTCGGCATCGCACAGGGCGCCTTTGACGCAGCTGTGAAGTATTCCAGGGAAAGAGTCCAGTTTGGGCAGGCGATCTCCTCCTTCCAGGCAGTTCAGCATATTATGGCAGATATGGCAATTCAGATAGAAGCGTCACGGGCTTTGGTCTATCAGACCTGCCGCTATATCGACAGCGGCGCCAAGGAGTTTTCAAAGGAATCGGCAATGTGTAAGGTGTTTGCATCGGATACTGCCATGAAGGTAACGACGGATGCAGTCCAGATTCTTGGCGGATATGGCTACATGAAGGAATATCCGGTTGAGAAAATGATGAGAGATGCAAAAATCACGCAAATATATGAAGGCACCAATCAGATACAAAGAAATGTCATCGCTTTGGAACTCATAAAAGAATCTTCAAAAAAATAACATAAGCCTTTTATAATGGCTTCAGTATCGCTACTGGAGCCATTATTAGCGGTATTCGGCCAAAGCCGAATCACCAAAAGTCGAGTGGGGCTCGATGCCCCCGAGACTTTTATTCAGGTATGCTGCCAGCCGGGACCGCCTGAAATCTCCAGGGAAGATGTCCCTGGATTCCCCGGACCCATGGCAATAAACTTCAGAGGAGTGAATTTAACACTATGAATATCGTTGTATGTGTAAAACAAGTTCCTGGAACAACGGAAGTAAAAATGAACAAGGAAACAAATACAATTATCCGTGAAGGCGTCGAAGCAATTATAAATCCCTTCGATACTTATGCCGTTGAAGAAGGCTTGCGCATCCGGGAAAAAACCAGCGGCAAGGTGACGGTCCTCAGCATGGGTATCCCTTCTGTCGCTGAGCTTTTAAAGGATACGATAGCACTGGGAGCTGATGATGCGGTACTCCTGAGTGACAGGGCTTTTGCCGGCTCCGATACCCTCGCGACCTCCTATGCACTTTCCATGGGCATCAGGAAGATGGGCGATGTGGATTTGATCATCTGCGGCAAACAGGCCACTGACGGCGATACCGCCCAGGTCGGCCCAAGCCTTGCAGAAAAGCTGGGCTACCCCCATACGACCTATGTAAGGAAAATCGAAGAAATCAAGGACGGCTATATCCGGTGCCAGAGAATGACTGAAGATGGTTACGAAGTAATTGAAATGCCTTTGCCGGCTGTGATCACAGTGGTTAAAGAGATAAACGAACCGAGGCTTCCGTCCCTTAAAGGAATGATGAGAGCGAAAAAAGCGGTCATCAATGTCTGGACAGCGGACGATATCAATGCCGATAAGAATCTTTGCGGTTTAAAAGGCTCCCCTACCCAGGTTGTCAAGACCTTTGTCCCTGTTCATGACATCAACAGTGAAATGATCGAGGGAGAACCCGGTGAACAGGCTAAAAAACTGGCGGAGAAGCTTTTGTCCATGCAGTTCCCCGTTTGCGGATAAAAAATCCGGCAGCTTGCGGTTTAAGATAATTTGGGGGTTAAACTTTTATTTGAATGGAGGTCTTTTCAATGGCAAATATAAAAATACTATTGGATAAATGTATTGGTTGCAAGATGTGCATCGGAGGCTGCCCCTTCAATGCCATCAAGGTGGTGGAAAAAAAGGCTGTGATTCAGGAAAACTGTACTCTTTGCGGAGCATGTGTCTCTTCCTGCAAGTTTAAGGCCATCGACTTTGAAAAGGATAATGTGAATGCGCCTGTTGACGCATCGCTGTATAAGGATGTATGGGTTTTCGGAGAACAAAAAAATGGAGAAGCCGCAAATGTTGCTCTGGAATTACTGGGTGAAGGCAGAAAGCTGGCAGATCAACTCAATGTTAAACTGGCTGCAGTACTGATGGGTGATAATGTCGAAAACGCCGCAAAAAATTTGATTACCTATGGGGCCGACAAGGTCTATCTCGTCGAGGCTCCTTCTTTAAAGGACTTCAACGATGAATCTTATGCAGATATATTTGTACAACTTATCAGCAGATACAAACCTGAGATCGTTTTAATGGGTGCAACGACCTACGGCCGTTCTTTGGCGCCAAGAGTATCCTCCAGACTGAATACCGGACTCACTGCCGACTGTACCAAACTGGAAATTGATATGGAAAAACGGATTCTTCTTCAGACCAGGCCAGCGTTCGGCGGCAATCTGATGGCTACCATCATCTGTCCAAATCACAGGCCTCAGATGTCCACGGTAAGGCCAAAGGTCATGAAGGCTCTGGAACAGGACCCTTCAAGAACCGGCGAAATCATCCGTCCGGAAATCATCATCCCGGAGGAGGTAAATGTGAAGGTTACCGATGTGGTTTCTACCCTATGCGAAAAAGTGAATCTTACGGAAGCGGATATTATTGTTTCCGGCGGAAGAGGTCTTGGCGATCCCAAGAATTTTGCATTGGTGGAGGAATTGGCCAGGGTGCTGGGCGGCGCTGTCGGTGCTTCCCGTGCCACTGTGGACGCCGGCTGGATAGAATACAGCCACCAGGTAGGTCAGACCGGTAAGACCGTAGGCCCCAAAGTATACTTTGCATGCGGCATTTCAGGTGCGGTTCAGCATCTTGCCGGCATGTCCTCCTCCGATACCATCATTGCCATCAATAAAAATCCGGAAGCTCCGATCTTCAAAGTCGCTACCCTCGGGATCGTCGGTGATGTGCTTGAAGTCCTTCCAGCCTTAATCGGAGAGTTCAAGAAAAGATTAGGATAAAAGATAACTTAAGGCATAAAAAATGCACCTCAAGTGTCAGAGAAAATCTGGTACTTGAAGGTGCATTTTATTTAATGGTACTTGAAGGTGCATTATACTTACATTACACATTGCAGCTAACAGCACATCAGCGCTAATCCTGCAGTTTTACTCAATTCGGCCGATGACCGACTCAATCACCTCATGGGAATAGCCCCTGTGATGTAAAAACATGTAGGCTTTTCGTTTGATGGCGTCGTCCTTAAAATCATATTTGCCGAACTTTCTTTTCACAAGCCCTTCCGCCACTGACTTTTCATCTACATTCCAATCATTTAAGACTTCGTCGACAATTTCTTCCTGAATCCCCTTGCTCAGCAGCTCCAGCTTTATCAGTTTCTTTGACTTGGGTTTCAGCTTGCTCCGGTCAAAAACATATTTTTGCACATAGATCTTGTTGTTAATATATCCTAAGGCATTGAGCTCCTCTATGGCCATTTCGATGGAATCTCCGTCAAAGCCATCCTCCTGAAGCTTGGACCTGACTTCCTTCTCAGTTCTCAGCTTGTAGGAAAGGTACTTGAGCGCAGAATTTTTTGCGTCACGGAAATTCATGGTGTTTTTTATATGATCAATTTCATCCTGGGACAGTTCGGATTTCTCGTAGAGATGCATGCTCAAATAATCATCCTCAGAGATTGAAAAAGAGAATTGATCGTCGATATATACAGAGTATCTTTCTTTATTTTTTTTGTTTTTTTCGATTAATGTAATCTGCATATCCCTTATCCCAAAAGATTATATTTGATTTACCACTGCCGCCTATTCTTCATCCGGCTCCAGTTCTTCATCGTCACTTTCCACATGGGCTTCCATACTCTTTACAAAAGCCTGGCTGTAATTTTCCCTGATTTTGCCCTCAATTTCCTTGGTGATTTCCTTGTTATCCCGCAGGAATTGTTTTACATTTTCCCTTCCCTGCCCTATCCTCTGCCCATTATATGAGAACCATGCACCGCTCTTGTTCACGATATCAAGACTTGCGCCTACATCCAGAATGCTGCCTTCCTTGGAAATCCCCTGGCCGTATATTATATCAAACTCTGCCTCTTTAAACGGCGGAGCGACTTTGTTTTTAACTACCTTTACCTTTGTTCTGTTACCGATGACTTCCGTTCCCTGTTTCAGAGACTCGATTCTTCTGACGTCAAGTCTGACGGAAGAATAAAATTTGAGCGCCCTTCCTCCGGGTGTCGTCTCCGGATTTCCGAACATAATGCCAACTTTTTCCCTGAGCTGGTTGATAAAGATTGCCGTAGTCTTTGATTTGCTGATAACACCGGCCAGCTTCCTCAGTGCCTGGGACATGAGTCTTGCCTGAAGGCCCACATGTGCGTCTCCCATCTCACCGTCGATTTCAGCCTTGGGAACCAGGGCCGCAACCGAGTCAACGACGATTACATCGATAGCTCCGCTTCTGACAAGTGCTTCTGCTATTTCCAGCGCTTGCTCTCCCGTGTCAGGCTGAGATACAATCAGATTATCTATATCGACACCAAGCTTCTTTGCATAGACAGGGTCCAGTGCATGCTCTGCGTCAATAAACGCAGCATCCCCGCCTGCCTTCTGAGCTTCTGCAACAATATGTAAGGCGACGGTTGTCTTACCGGAGGATTCAGGTCCGAAGATTTCTATGACCCTGCCCCTTGGAACCCCGCCGACGCCTAATGCTATATCAAGCCCTATGGCACCTGTAGGGATGGTTTCAACAGCCAGATGGGCGCTTTCACCCAGCTTCATTACCGCACCCTTGCCGAACTGCTTTTCAATCTGACCCATTGCCATTTCCAGGGCTTTTTTCTTTTCAATCATGGATTCGTAACCTCCTCAAAAGTAAATCGAACATCTGTTCTTGTTCATTATATCGTATAAAATAAAATCAGTCAATGCTTATTTTGCATTTTTTTACATTTTATTTGTCCGGTGCAGCTTATTTTTTACGGCATTGACAAAGTATAAAGCTTCCTCGCACTTTAGCACAATCATGACAAACATATACACCAATACGCCTATGGCAATTTCGAACAGCAGATACAGTATCTGTCCCGTTTTTGCTTCAAGCCTCACAGGCAGCCTGCTCAATATAAACAAAGCAGCACCCATGGCAATAGATGCCGGTAAAGCCTTCAGTATAAATGAGAAGAATTTATTCAGATGCACGCCTTTGATCTTCCGGTTAAGCAGTATCAAAAGCAATACCGCATTTACAGTGCTGATAATGGTATAGGAAAGAGCCATCCCTGCGGCCTGAAGGTTGGTAAAGTTGTGGAATACAAAACCAAAGCTGAAATTAAGTATTACCGATACGATTCCGGCCATCAAAGGTGTTTTGGTGTCCTGGAGGGCATAAAACCCTCTGTTGACGGTTGCTACAATTGACTGGGAAATCATGGCGAAGGAAAAGAAAGATAAAATCCCTGCAACAATGACCACACTGTTTTCATCAAACTTGCCGCCCCAATTGAAAATTGCCCGGACTATGGGTTCCTTCAATACGATGAAACCTATGGCAGATGGCATTGAAAGAAATAAAACCGAGGTCAGGGATTTTGTTAAAATGTTTCTGTAATCCTCAAAGTCACCGGCCGCATATTTCCTTGACAATGTAGGCAAAACAGCCGTGCCTATTCCCATGGCGAAAATCCCATAGGGAAGCTGCCAGGCCGTATTGGCGTTTCTGAATGCCGCCAGGCTCCCCTGCATGACCGACAGGCTTACAAAAGCAGTAGATATGATGACATTCACCTGAACAATGGATGAAGACAGCAGTGACGGTACTGCCTGTTTTATGAGTCTGATAAAATCATTGTTTCTAAACTCGAATTGCAGCCTGTAGTATTTGAAATTCTTTAATGCAAAAGAGAGCTGAAAGAGAAAGTAAACGGCAGAACTGCAGGCTACACCGGCAGCTACCTTTACCATACTTTCCTTATTGTTGTCCGCAAAAAGGATGATGCTCAAAGCACATCCTATATTATAGACAGACGGTCCGTAGGCTGCTGCAGCAAATTTCCTGTAAGAATTCAGGACGCCATTGCATATCCCTGCCAGCATTATAAAAGAAACCGAGGGAAAGAGAATACGCGTAAGCAGTATTGCAAGCTCTTTGGTTTCCGGGCTTTTATTCGCAAAACCCGGAGTTACCAGAGGGATGATATTGGGCGCAAGAAAAACTCCCAGTATGCACAGCAAAAACATGCCGGAAAATATTACATTGATAAATGTACTTGTAGCTCTCCAGCCTTTTTCTTCTTCTCCCTTTTCCAAAAATGCCGAAAGCACCGGAATAAGGGCAGCGGATATAGTGCCGCCCACAAGCAGGGTATACATCAGGTCGGGTACGGTAAAAGCGGCTATATATGCATCCTGAGCCCAACTAAGGCCGACTTTCCATGAAAGCATGGATTCTCTCAAAAAGCCGGTGACCCGGCTGAGGATGATGGAAGACATTACAATTACAGCTGCAGATGCCAGCTTTTTTCCTTGAGTAGTATTCACTCGCCTATCCTCCGGCTTTATTCTTTTGTTAGTCCTGCAAGGTGCCGTCTGATCATATCAAATGCATGCAGAGCGGTCACATTTCTTATTCTGTTCCTGTTTCCCCATAATCTGAGTTCTTTGCACTGCTCGCCTGCAGCGGCAGAAAGTGCAACATAGACAAGTCCTACAGGCTTTTCATCCGTCCCGCCGTCCGGCCCGGCTATCCCTGTAATGGATAACCCCAGCTCCGTATGGGATACCCGTCTTACGCCGTTTGCCATCTCGATTGCGGTTTCTCTGCTTACAGCACCGTATTTTTCAAGTGTTTCTTTTTTTACACCCAGGGATTCCGCCTTCGAAATATTGCTATAGGTGATAATTCCGCGGTCAAAGACTTTTGATATCCCCGGGATATCGGTGAGTTTGGAAGAAACCAGGCCGCCTGTGCAGGATTCGGCAATAGCAATGGTAGTATTGGTATCTAAAAGCAGCTGTGCCGCCACCTCTTCCATATTCCTATTCTCTGTACTGTATACCGTGTCCCCAAGCCGTCTCTTGATCTCATCTACCACCGGGGTGATAATATCCTCATCAGATCCGTTTTTATCGTATCGGGCAGTTACTCTTAAAGTAACCTCACCGTCTTTTGCATATGGCGCTATGGTGGGATTGGTCTGGGAGTCTATCAAATCAAGGATCATATCCTCCATGGCAGACTCGCCGATGCCAAATATCCTTAAAAATCTTGATACCAATTTGTATTCGGATTTTTCATAAAAATAAGGGATTACCGTTTCATCAAGCATGGGTCTCATTTCCGAGGGCGGTCCCGGAAGCATGACAACAATCTTTCCGCCTTCTTCTATGATACATCCCGGCGCAGTCCCGTTCCTGTTCCTGATAATAATACTGTTCTCCGGAAGGTATGCCTGCTTTATATTGTTGTCCGTCATGGGCCGGTTGAGCTTCTTGAAAAAGTTCTGCATTTTTTCAAGGCTGTCCTGGTCAAGGACAAGCTTCCGGTTCATGGCGGCGGCAACGGTCTCCTTGGTCAGGTCGTCCTGCGTAGGGCCTAATCCCCCTGTCATTATCACCACGTCGGAACGTGAAAACGCCAGATTAAGGCATTCCTTGAGTCTTACCGGATTGTCTCCCACAACGCTGTGATAAAATACGCCTATACCGACATCCGGCAGCCTTGAAGATATGTACTGGGCGTTTGTATTTGCAATCTGACCCATCAGAAGTTCCGTCCCGACAGCCAGTATCTCTGCATTCATATAATCATCTACTTTCTTAATAAATTAAAGCCTTATGTTTAATATATTATAACAGTTTGGACAGAGGATAATCAATTTATTTCACAATTTTCGTTTTTTACAGCCGCAGGGAAAAACAAAATGGATTTAACAAGCGGGTGTTAATTTGCCGTCAAATTGTGTAGTTTTTATGAAACTTTCCAGATAGAACCAACGTCTAACCATAAAAAATACTCCAATTGCCTAAAATATTCTACTTCAATAATCCCGGCAATTGTTATACCATTGAAATAAATTACAAAATAAAATATGAGGATGTTGAATTATGAATAATTCGATGAAAATACTCAAGAAAATCGTGGACAATGTTGAAAACGTCATCGTAGGCAAACGGACGGCCGTTGAACTGTCTGTCATTTCTCTGATTTGCAATGGGCATGTACTGATCGAAGATGTTCCCGGCGTCGGCAAAACCAGCCTTGTTTCCGCTCTTGCCAAGTCATTGAATGCATCCTTCAAACGGATCCAATTTACACCGGATGTGCTGCCCTCAGACATAACGGGCTTCTCGATATTCAATCAGAAAACCTGTGAGTTTGAGTACAGGCCCGGCTCCATCATGAGTCAGATCATCCTTGCCGATGAAATAAACCGTACTTCTCCCAAGACTCAGGCCAGCCTGCTGGAAGTCATGGAAGAAAACCAGGTTACGGTAGACGGCATGACCTACAAGGTCCCGAGACCCTTCATGGTTCTGGCGACACAAAATCCCGTAGAATACCTGGGTACATATCCTTTGCCCGAAGCCCAGATCGACCGGTTTTTTATGAAAATATCCATCGGGTATCCGTCTGCCGGGGAAGAAGCCCTCATCCTGAGCAGATTTAAGGTTAACAATCCCCTGGAGAACCTCCTCCCCGTTGCAGAGAGTGAGGATATCATCGCTTTGCAGGAAGAAATTAAGAGCATCCATGTGGATAAGAGCCTTGGCAACTATATTGTTGATATTGTCAGCCAAACCAGAAAGCATCCGGACGTATCCCTAGGCTCAAGTCCAAGAGGGTCCCTGTCGCTGTTCAGAGCTTCCCAGGCCTGGGCATTTTATAGCGGCAGGATCTACGTACTTCCCGATGATATCAAAAAAATGGTTATCCCTGTCCTCTCGCACAGAATCATACTTAAACAGGAGGCGAAACTTAAGAAGATAAACCCTGAGGACATCCTCAATACCATTGTCGGCAAAATTCATGTACCCGTGGTGAACTTCGATGAAACAAAATAGAATCCTCTATCTATGCCTGTTTTTTGCGGCATTGATTTTCATATATTTTTACGGCGGCAGAGTGCCTTACATGTTTTTCTATGTGATTGTGCTATTGCCCATCATATCCCTGCTTTATACCTTTATGGTATACCTTCGTTTCAAATACGGCCAGGATACCGACAGGAAGTTTGTCACCAAGGGTGACAAGGTGAATTTCATTTTCAGCATCCACAATGAGGATTTTTTCTTTTATCCTTATGTCAAAGTGAGCTTCTACGGCGCTGAAACGGTTTTTGCAAAGCAGTTCCAGATAAAAAATTTTTCGTTGTCCCCTTTTCATGGCAAGACCTTTTCCTTTGAGCTTCAGTGCAATTACCGCGGGAGTTATGAAATAGGCATCAATTCCGTTGAAATTGAAGATTTTCTCGGGCTCTTCAAATTCAAGTATACGGTTTTCGAGCCGAAATATGTGACGGTATATCCAAGTATTATTTATCTGGACAGGTTCTTCCTGAAGACTGATTTCCAATCGGAGTCCCACTCCATACTGAATAGCCGGAATGAAGACATGGCAACCATATCCGATGTCCGGAATTATGCATTCGGAGACAGCTTAAAGCGGATTCACTGGAAGCTTACGGCAAAATCCGGAGATATTATGGTGAAAAAGTTTCAGAGCACTTCCGAGACCAGTGTGGTGATGATCCTAGATTTGAAGAAAAATCCCTATGCTACCGGAGTCAATGTCATCATTGAAGACAAGGTGATAGAATCCATTGTAGCCGTGCTGCATTATTGCCTTTACAATTGGATCCCTGTGAACCTCATTTATTACAGCGGAAAGCTGGTCAATGTACACGCAAAAAACCATCTGATGTTCAATGAAATTTACGAGCTGCTGGCTAAGGTCAAGTTCAATGAAAGTATCCCCGTGAAGGATCTCATCGAAGTGTATATGAATGACACCATTTCAAAAACAAATCTTTTGATTTTTACCTCAAACCTTGATTATGAACTATACGACCAGATTTACAAAACGACAGTTTCCGGTTTCGATGTCAGTCTGCTGTACACATCCCCCGTTAGTCTCACCGGAACCGCCTCCGGTGATGTGGACAACATCCTTGCGTCTCTGCCTGAAATCGGCGTGAACGCTTATAAATTGGGAATTGAGAATGATACGAAGCTTATCCTGGAGCGTTGATACTATGCTCCATCGAAGGAGGAATGATAATGCTGAAAAAAATACTTGATGATTTAAGCAGTCTGGGGCTGGCTGCAATACTATGCTTCAGTCTGATATACGCCGTAACTTCCACACTTGGGCTCAATATACCCGTGTATGCTATCATTCTTACTATTGTGGCGTTACTTGTCCTTTTTAAAATAATATTTTTATCCAGACTTTCCATGCTGATCTCAGGCTTGATTACCGCAGTACTTTTAATCTACTTTACATTGCAAATTTCTTTCAATACCGGACTTACCCCCATTATTGAATTTGTATATAATTATTTCAGTTGGCTCTACGATTTGATAGAATATGGCACATTGCTTGATGTTTTATACAGCCATATTACTTTCCTTGCCTTATGCATCTTGAGTACCGTTTACTACTTTATCTTTTCCTATAAGAAATATTTGTTTTTGATGGTTGTCATTCCGGGAGTGATCGTATTTTCCGTTCAATCGGCCTTTAACTTTATCGTGACCTTCCTTCCCTTCTATGTCTTCCTTTTTGCCTTAATTTTGTGTTATTTCAAGCATATCTACAAAAGGAAGCTGAAAAGTCCGGGCAACGATTACCTCGGAAACGCCTCCTTCCTGCTCTGGGTTATCCCCGTTGCTGCCGCTGTAGTATTTATTGCGGCTATTCTTCACACGAACAATAAGCCGCTGGAATGGAAATGGCTGGATACCAGGGTAAATACCGTTTACAATTATTTTTACAAGAAGTTTGACTACGTGGAGTTTGATTACTTTTCCGTGGCCAATTCCGGTTTTGGAGATAAGAACAATGTTCTGGGCGGAAGAGTCAAGCTTAACAATACACTGGTACTAACCGTGGAAACAGACCGAAACGTCTACTTGAAAGGGACTTCCTACGATGAATATACCGGCAGAAGCTGGGTCGATACGGGAGAAGAAAAGGTCCCTTATGAGCCGGACAATAAATTTTATATTAACGATACGCCTTTCATAAACTTGTCGGGGATCCTGGCAGGTATGCTTATGTCCGGCTCTCCTGATTATTTCAGCGAATTCTTTAATAAGGAAGAAGTAAAAATCGTATATCAGAATATCAAAACCAAATCCTTATTTTTGCCCAATAATTTAACCGGTTTCAACATTGTCGGCAAAGACCAGAAATTAATGATGAGCCTGCTGGACGACAGCTTTGTATCTGAAAAAAGGCTGGGGAGCGGCTTTGCTTATACTGCGAATTTCCTCACGCCCAAAAGGGCGTCCGAGGATTTTATAGACACTCTGCGGGAGAGCAAACAAGGAGCTTTAAATAGAATCGCAGCCAACAGGAACTTATCTGAAAATTCATTGGTAAAAATATTTACGCAGCATTCAAAGGATATCTATTCAAAATATCTGCAAATACCGGATACAGTTCCGCAAAGGGTTTATGACCTTGCCTCTTCTCTCACAGTTCAAAACGGCAATAACTATGATAAGGTGAAAGCACTGGAGGATTACTTATCAACCACATTCCCCTATAATCTGGATGTGCGCTCCACCCCCAGGAACCGTGATTTTGTGGACTATTTCCTTTTTGATCAAAAAGAGGGCTACTGTACTTATTTTGCCTCCGCTTTGACAATCATGGCCAGGTGCCTGGGCATCCCGGCCAGATATGTAGAAGGCTATATCCTGCCTCCGAAGCCTTCGGCGAAGAATCCGCACCTATACTATGTCACTAATAATCAAGCCCATGCGTGGACCGAAGTATATTTTGAAGGTTACGGCTGGCTGCCCTTTGAGGCTACTTCACCCTTCCGGTCAAGTTTTTATACCAATCCTGAAAATACTGCGGTCTACAGCAGCAATCTGACTACTGATCCGCAATATACGGATTATATGGAAATGATGAAAAAATATTCGGATGGTAACGAAATTACCGGTCTTCCTATTGGCGACGTTGAGACCAAAAAATCTCCCTACCTGCTGTACACCGTATTGGCGGCTGGGGCGATAATACTCCTTATCCTGTCGGTATTCCTTTTTCACTCGGTCAGGACCAAAATGAAACTATACAAGATAATCAATATGACGCCAAAGGAAAGTGTTTTGAGACTTTATAAATACTTTGTCTCGGTATTGACCTATGCCGGGTATGGAATCCAGGCAGGCGAAACGCCTTTTCAGTATTCGGAGCGGGTAGACCGGTATTTGTATTTCCGGCCGGTAAAATTCAGGGACATCACGGATATATTTATTAAATCCAGATACAGCACAAATGCCGTAACCGATAAGGAAAAGCAAATCCTTACGGACTTCATTCCCAAATTGTTTGCAGAATCCAAAAGCAATATGGGTAAAATCAAATATTTCTTATACAAAAGGGCACTCGGAAAATTTTAATTAAAGGGCGGAGGATATCCTTCGCCCATCAATTTAAAATCACTCAAGTATACAGTTCTTAGCGGCCTAAAGCTATTACTGCCGTGAGGCTGTAAGCCATAATAATACGGCTCCAGCCCGGATTTTTACTTTGCGACCGCCGCGTCGCTGCCACTCCTGGCGATGACAACACATTTTTATAGAATTACGCCGGAATTTAAAGCTTGTAAACGGCATCCGAAGGGACAACGTTGATTCCGTTATCCTGCAGCGCTTTTATCGCCTTGTCGGTATCTGAGACCTTTAGTATAACCAGCGCTTCATTTTCTGCTTTTCCTACGAAGGCATACATATATTCAATTCCGATATTTTCCCCATCCAGAATTTCCAGTGAAAGAGCCAGTCCTCCAGGCTTATCCGGGACGGAAATGGCGATAACGCTGGTACAGCTGACGGTAAAACCGCTGCCTTTAAGTATATCCAGAGCTTCCTCCGGTCTGTTGACAATGAGCCTCAATATGCCGAAATCAGTCGTGTCGGCGATGGACAAAGCGCTGATGTCGATTTTGTTGATGCCCAGGATCTTGGTTACTTCAGCCAGCCTGCCGGACTTGTTTTCCAGGAAAATCGATATTTGCTTGATCAGCATAGGACTACCTCCTTAAATCTTTCGCTTGTCAATGACACGTTTGGCCTTACCTTCGCTTCTTTCAATGGTCTTGGGCTCCACAAGCCTGACCTTGGCGTTTATTCCCAGAGTAGATTCTATTTCCTTCTTGATCATTCTTTCCAGGTCCTCAATACGCTTCACTTCATCGGAAAACATGGATTGCGTCATTTCCACCCAGACTTCCAGGGAATCCAGATTATCCTTTCTATCCACGATCAAAAGGTAATGAGGCGCAGTTTCTCCAATTTCCAGCAATACGCTTTCAATCTGAGACGGGAAGACATTTACTCCCCGGATTATCAACATGTCGTCAGTACGTCCCGTCACCTTGTTCATCCGGACAATGGTACGGCCGCAATCGCATTTTTCATAGTTCAGCGTGGAGATATCCCGTGTCCTGTATCTTAAAAGCGGCAAACCTTCCTTGGTTACCGTAGAAAATACAAGTTCCCCTTTTGACCCGGGAGGCAGAACCTCTTCTGTCTCCGGATTGATAATCTCCGGGATGAAATGGTCCTCCTGGATGTGAAGGCCGTTTTTGCAGGGACATTCCGTAGCAACACCGGGACCGATTACCTCGCTTAATCCGTAAATATCAATTGCCAGAATGCCAAGCCTTTGTTCTATTTCATTACGCATGTTGTTGGACCAGGGTTCAGCACCGAATACACCGGCTTTCAGCTTCAGGTCACCCTTTTTGATCCCTGCTTCTTCCAGCTCTTCAGCCATAAAAAGAGCATAGGACGGAGTACATGCCAGAATGGTGGTGCCAAAATCCTTCATGATCTGAAGCTGCCTTTTTGTATTGCCTCCTGAGATAGGAATAACAGAAGCTCCAACCCTTTCTGCACCATAATGTGCCCCCAGGCCTCCGGTGAACAGGCCATACCCATAGGCCACCTGTATGAAGGACTCCTTTGTAGCCCCTGCACAGGTAAGCGTCCTGGCCATTACTTCAGCCCATGTGTCGATATCTCTTCTGGTGTAGCCTACTACCGTCTGTCTGCCGGTAGTGCCGGAGGATGCGTGAATTCTGATAATTTCACTTAATGGAACGGCAAACATGCCGTAGGGATAAGTATCTCTGAGGTCCTGTTTGTAGGTGAAGGGGAGCTTCGAAAGATCCTCCACGGACCTTATATCCCCTGGTTCCACCCCTTTTTTCTGCATCTTTTCACGGTAAAAGGGTACGTTGTGATATATCCTTTTCACCGTATTGACAAGCCTTTCACTTTGCACCCTTGCCATTTCTTCTCTTGGCATGCATTCGTATGTGGGATTCCAGTATTGCATTTTGCGTAACCTCCTAAAAGCTAGTTTTTGAGGCGTCCAGCCAAAGCTGAATCAGCCTGAAATCAAGCGGGCTCGATACCCCCAAGACTTTGACAAAAAGCCTATCCGTCCTCACACAAGAACGGCTTTCAGGGATTACGGGTACATCCCGCCCCACGCAAAAGCAAAAAGGCTAAATACCAATCGGATGGTATGGTGATGATTTCTCGGACATCACCCGATATTTATAACCTGCAAAGGGCGGGTTGAAGCCCACCCTTGTATCAGCAGCCGGCGAAGCCTGCCTCAAAAGCTTTCATATTAACTTCCAAAAGCTTCTGGGGGATTACTTCCCTCATTGCATCCAGCCAGACCTCCCTGGCTATTTCGGTAGAAGCTGCCATCAGCCCTACCAATACAATGTTCACTGTTTTTATATTACCGCTTTCCTTAGCAATTTTCAATGCATTTATCGTAGAAATATTCCCAAGCTTTTCCTTTAGCTTTCCAAGAATATTTTCCGGATATTTTGCCTTGCCGATAATCACTGGCATGGGATTGATTTTCTGTTCGTTTACAATCATCCTGCCGCCTTCCTTCAGGTACTCCATCCACCTTAGGGCTTCCAGCTCTTCAAAAGCCAGAATAATATCGGCTTCGCCTTTTTCAATCAAGGGCGAATAGATCTTTTCACCCATCTTCACATAGGTGACTACGCTTCCGCCTCTTTGAGACATGCCGTGCACTTCGGATACCTTGACGTCGTATCCCATCTTCAAAGCGACTGTCCCCAAAACCCTGCTGGCCAGCAAAGTACCTTGCCCACCCACGCCTACAAGCATTATATTTAACTTATTCATTCACTTCACCAGCCTTTTCAATTGCATCGAAGCTGCATACCTTGGTGCATAGCCTGCACCCTACGCAAAGAGTTTCATTGATTTCAATACATTCACCCTTGTCGACAATGGCAGGACATCCAACGCTAAGACACCGTTTGCACTTCTTGCATTTTTGCAGAACAATCCTTTGGGGGCCTTGATATTTTATATCCTTAAGGAGCACACAGGGCCTTTGGGATATGATTACCGAAGGTTCGTCCGCATTTACTTCTTCCTTGACGACCTTCTCAAATTCCTTTATATCAAAGGGATCTGCAATCCTTACGCGGTCAATTCCCACAGCCTTGGCAAGCTGAAACAGGTCTACCTGCCTTGTAGGCTCGCCTTTAATGGTAAAGCCGGTGGTAGGATTATGCTGGTGACCGGTCATGCCGGTGATGGAATTATCAAGGATCAATACGGTGGTATTGCCTTTATTGTAGACGATGTCGATTAATCCGGTAATCCCTGAATGAATAAATGTAGAATCTCCGAGGATAGCTACCGTTTTCTTGCCGAAATCCTTGCCCCGGGCCTTTTCCATTCCATGCGCCATTCCAATGCTGGCGCCCATACAGACGCAGGTATCCATTGCCTCAGTGGGGGCAAGCGCTCCCAGTGTATAGCAGCCGATATCTCCGCTGACATTGAGCTTAAGCTTTTTCAATACATGGAACATGCCTCTGTGGGGGCAGCCCGGACACATTACCGGAGGCCTTACCGGCGACGGCTCATCGGCAGTCTTGCCTTGATACAACGTTTGTCCCAGCACCTTTTCCTTAAGCTTGCCTGCACTGTATTCTCCCATAACTGAAAGAAGCTCTTTGCCGGCTGCTTTGATTCCCATCTTTGCAACCTGATTTTCAATAAAAGGCTCCAGTTCTTCAATGATATATAGGGTCTTGACTTCTTTTGCAAATTCTGCAATCAACTTTTCCGGCAATGGATAAACCATGCCGACTTTCAGATAAGAAACGTCGCCAAAGGCTTCCCTTGCATATTGATATGCGATGCCGCCGGTGATTATACCCACATCCCGGCTTCCCCATTCAATCCTATTTAACGGCGAGACGTCGGAGAACTCCTTCAGGGCGGCCATTCTTTTTTCTACTTCCACATGCCTTTTTCTGGCCATTGCAGGCATCATTACATATTTATCGAAATCCTTCTTATATTCTTTTACCTTAAAATCGGACTTTTCACCCAGCGCTACGATACTTTGGGAATGGGCGATTCTTGTAGTCAAACGCACGATAACGGGACAGTCGAATTTTTCACTTATTTCAAAGGCTTCCTTTACATAATCCTTGCATTCCTGGCTGTCGGCAGGTTCAAGCAGGGGCGTCTTGGACGAACGGGCATACAATCTTGTATCCTGCTCATTCTGAGAGCTGTGCATCCCGGGGTCATCTGCCACCATTATTACCAGCCCGCCGTTAACGCCGGTATAAGAGGCTGTAAACAAAGGGTCCGCCGCCACGTTAAGTCCAACGTGCTTCATGGAGCAAATCGCTCTGGCGCCGGCAATCGAAGCGCCTATAGCTACTTCCAGCGCCACTTTTTCATTCGGCGACCACTCGCTGTAGATCTCGTCATATTTTGCAAGGTTTTCTGTGATTTCGGTACTCGGAGTACCAGGGTAAGCTGCGGCAACTGTGACTCCGGCTTCATATGCGCCCCGTGCCACGGCTTCATTTCCCAGCATAAGCTTTTTCATGTTGTTGCTCCTTATTTTTGTGCTTAAATATAATGGGCTGCCGCCCATAACCCAACGATGGAACTTAATTGCCGCGCCGCTTAATAATTTTCCTGTTTTCTATTGCATTTGCGCGGCAATAAATATATTACTATTTTAAACTGTGGAGCGCTATTTGTAAATTAAATTTGAAAACATCCAACAAAAGGGATGGCTCTCTTGTTCCAATGGAACAGAAAAACCATCCCCTTCTTCCGAGATCCTGTGTTACCTCTCCGTTTGGGCGGCTACCAGGCTGATTGCTCCATATTTTTCCCTTAAACGCGGCTTTTCGATCTTCCCGGTAGGATTCCGCGGAACCGTATCAAAAATAATCTTTCTGGGACGTTTGTAACGCGGCAGATGAATGCAGAATGAATCTATCTCTTCTGCCGTACATTGGCACCCGGGCTTTAGTTCAATAATAGCTGCGGCAATTTCACCTACACGCTTGTCCGGCAGCCCAATGACTGCCACATCCTTAATTGCGCCATGGGCACGCAGAAAGTCTTCGATCTGCACGGGATAGATGTTTTCTCCGCCGCTGATAATGACATCCTTTTTCCGGTCTACAAGATAAATAAAGCCATCCTCATCCATCCGGGCCATATCTCCGGTAAACAGCCAGCCGCCTTTTAACACTGCCTCTGTGGCCGCCGGATCGTTATAGTAGCATTTCATCACGCCCGGCCCCTTCACAGCCAATTCTCCCACCTGTCCCTGGGTAACGGAGCTTCCGTTCTCATCCGTTATTTTGACCTCCCAATCGTATCCGGGAATTCCGATGGCTCCGACCTTATGAATATTTTCAACGCCTAAATGCACACAACCGGGGCCAATGGATTCACTCAGACCGTAATTGGTATCGTAAAGATGATTGGGAAAATACTTTTTCCAACGGTGAATCAGGCTGGGCGGAACGGGTTGAGCACCGATATGCATCATTCGCCACTGGGAAAGCTCATAGTCTTCCAGCTTCACTTCCCCTCTTTCAATGGCGTCCAGAATATCCTGGGCCCAGGGGACCAAAAGCCAGACGATGGTTATCTTTTCCTCCGAAACCGTTTTAAGTATCCATTCCGGCTTAATACCGCGAAGCAGCACAGCCTTGCCTCCGGTGAGAAAGCTTCCGAACCAGTGCATTTTTGCCCCCGTATGATAAAGCGGAGGAATGCAAAGAAAATTATCATCATGCGTTTGCCCGTGGTGCTTGTTTTCCGTATAGCATGCCGACATCAGACTTTTGTGCGTATGCAGTATCGCTTTGGGAAATCCGGTTGTCCCGGAGGAGAAGTAAATGGCGGCATCTTCTTCATCGGAAAGCAGGATTCCTGGGTCCTCGGAGGAACAATTGGCGCTGAGCCGGTCATAGTTTTCGGCAAAAGTAGGACGGTTTTCCCCTGCAAAAAAAATCGTTTTCACGTTCGGTATCTGGTCGTAAACAGTTTCAACCCTGCCGATAAATTCAGGCCCGAAAATCAAGGCAATGGTATCGGACAAATCCAGACAATACTTTATCTCCTCCGCCGTATAGCGAAAATTTAACGGGACTGCAAGAGCGCCTGCTTTCAATATTCCGAAATAAATAGGCAGCCACTCCAGGCAATTCATCAAAAGAATCGCTACCTTATCCCCTTTTTTTATCCCTCGCTTCAGCAGAAGATTGGCCATCCGGTTTGCTTTTTCGTCGAAGACCCGCCAGGTCATTTCCCGGCGGTATTCACCCGCCGGATTGTTTTCAATCAGCTCATACTCATGCCAGATCACATTGTGACTTTCCTGAAGGTCCAGATTAATCTCTGTCAGGCATGTCTCCTGTCCGTATTCCAAAGCATTGCGCGATAATATTTCTGTGATTGGCATTTTCCGTTCCTCCGATTTCCGGTAACTCAACAAATTATTTTATCTAAAATTATCCTAAATTTATTTTTAACAATATCACTGCAAACAGTGAAGTAACTGTGGTTAGTATCAGCGAAAACACAAAGGCTACTCGTATGACCTTATTTTCCTCGCCCAGTTTATCGATTGACGCAGCAGCATTCTGCAGCTTTGCAGGAGAGATGACACTTGCCAGACCGCCTCCGAAAGCCAGCCCTGCGGTGATGATAATCAATCCTGTAATAGGCATATTCAGGTTTTTTGCCGTTTCCATGGTATATTTTGCGAACATGGCGATGGTCGAAGCCTCACTTCCCGTAATAAAGCCTCCAAACAGCCCTATAAAAGACACAATTGCCCCATAAGCGTTCTGGAAGAATTGAGAGGAGAAATCCGCCAGCACCTTGACCATACTGGAAGTTGCAGCCTTCCCGGCAGCCATGTCAAAGCCCGACATGTTCATAACTTCACCGATGGCAAAAAAGATCGCTGCAGAAAAAACAGGTCTTGGCGCCCTTTTCCACCATACTTTAAAGGTTTCCTTCATCTGGGATGCCGTGGGCCGGATAAAGACCATTGAAAGGAATACGCTTACAAATATCCAGGTATAGGCATTCCATAAGGCTCTTGTTGCCAATGGCTTTCCATCGGCCGACAATCCGGCTATGGGAAGGGTCAGCGTCCTGTACAAATAATTGAATATGTCCTTGGGCACATTCAATAGCAGGATTACGGCAATAAGAATCAGCCAAGGCGACAACGCCTTAAACAAAGGGTACTTTTTCTCGTATTCCAGTTCTTCCTGGGTCAGCTTGCTTTTGTCTATTACCTTCTTTCCTGTAACAAGAAGATATATGATCATTGTCGCAATAACCGCTATACCGCAAAGTATGCCGGTCAATACTACAAGATTGTCAACTCTGTTGGTAAAATATGAAACAACACCGATGACCAGCCCCGTCAATACACACGGAAGCCAGCCTTCCTTAATCCCCTTCCATTTTCCGACGATCCACAGCATGGAGAACCCGATCAGCATCGAAACGATGGGCAGAAACATAAAGAAAATGCTTCCGGCTTGTGATAACGAGATTTCATTACCTTTTCCCAGAAATGCGTTGGCACTGTCAACAAAAACGACGATGGGCGCTCCAAGAAGAGCATAGGTACAAAGCGAATCGTAGCCTATGGCCGGGAGGGCTATGGCAACATAGGTGGTATAGCCCATGGCAATTAATATCGGCGGCAGAAGCGAGACAGGCGTGGCTCCAACTGCAACCATAAGGGTGCCGAACCCGATATTGATCATCATGATCTGTACGGCGCGGTTTTCACAAGCAATGGTTTTGATGAAAATAATGATTCTTTTCAGTGCTCCCGTCTTTTCCATATAGGCCATTTGGAGCAAAGACGTGGCCACGATGAGGGAAACGGCAAAAGATTTGACAAAACCCGCGATTGTGGAGCGCAAAATAACTTCGATGCTTGTCTTAAAAAACAATACGGCAACAATTGAAATCACCAGCCATCCGATAATTCCACTGATATCCGCCGGTTTTTTCCACACAATCAGCAAACACAGGATCACCGCAATAGGTAAAAGAGTTAGAAGAAGCGACCAGACTGACATACACCCTACCATCCTTCATTTTTATTTGAAAACGTCACCACAGCACATTGCATATGCCGTGCCCGTCGTTTTCCCTGTTTTCTCCGAATATCTTCCATTCTACGTATACTACCAAAAATGACTATTTAATATTCTATACTAAGATACAAAAAAAATAAAGAAGTTTTTCAACTTCTTTATTTTTCTTTATCATTACCTGATGAGGTCTACGATCCGGGTCTCAAACTTTCTCAGTTTCGCCTTGATTTCATCGATTTCCAGCTCATCCTTCTCATTTTTCAGTTCATTTTTCACAATGTTGGAGGCTTCATCCAGCTCTTCCCTCAACCGGTCAAGCATCTCCAGTACCTCAAGCCTGCTGTAGGTATATACGGCTTTATCCGGCGACGTCCCCTCGGATTCATAAACACCCTTTCTGCTTACAATGAATGAGTCGCCTTTGGCGGGTATAACGGTTTCAATCCCGAATTTTTGCTCGATGCTGTTGGAAAACTCATTCATTGAGGCCTCTTCCCCATGAACAATGAATATTTTCCCCGGCTTCCGGTTGAATTTACCGATCCAATCCAGCAAGCCGTCCCTGTCCGCATGACCGGAAAAGCCTTCAATCATTTCTACCCTGGCATTGACCGAAATATCCTCTCCGAAAATCTTAACCCTTTTTGCCCCGTCCACCAGTTTTCTTCCCAGGGTTCCTTCTGCTTGGTAGCCGACAAAAACGACTGCCGATTCCTTCCTCCACAGATTATGCTTCAGATGGTGCTTGATGCGCCCGGCTTCGCACATGCCGCTGGCGGAAATTATGATGATGCTGTCCTTTCTTTCATTCAGGGCCTTGGATTCATCGGCGCTCTGGGTGAACTGGAGCCCCGGGAAATCCAGAGGATTGTCGCCATTTTGAATATATGCTCTTGCCTCGTCGTCAAAACAGTCCAGATTATTTCTGAATACCTTCGTTGCAGATACTGCCAATGGGCTGTCCACAAATACGGGGATATTGAGAACCTGATTATATCTGTCGGACTTTTTGTCCAGATGCCTGTTGAGCTCGTAGATAATTTCCTGGGTTCTTCCTACTGCAAAGGAAGGTATGACAATATTACCGCCTTTTTTCACCGTATCGGCAATAATATCGACGAATTTGTCCAGTTTGCTGTTCAAATCTGCGTGCAGCCTGTTGCCGTACGTGGATTCAATGACAAGATAATCGGCGCTTTCAATCACCGTGGGGTCCCGGAGAATCGGAATTCCCTTATTGCCAAGATCGCCCGAGAATACGATTTTAGTTTCATCCCCGTTTTCTCCGACCCAGAGCTCCACAATCGATGACCCCAGGATGTGCCCGGCATCATTGAAGCGCGCCTTTACACCTTCATGCAGCTTCAATACTTCATCATAGCTCACATTTTGAAAAAGCTGGATGGAGTCTACCGCATTCTGATAAGTATATAAAGGCTTTACAGGCGGCAAGCCTGCTCTTTCTCTTTTCCTGTTCTCCCATTCATTTTCAAACTCCTGAATGTGGCCGCTGTCCGGAAGCATGATGGCGCATAGCTCAACCGTTGCCTTGGTGGCGTATATTTTCCCTTTAAAGCCGTCGATGAACAATTTGGGAATTCTGCCGCTGTGATCGATATGGGCATGTGTCAACACTACGAAGTCAAGCTCTGCAGGATTGAAAGGAAAAGGCTCTTCATTCATCGCCTGTTCTTTGGAATGACCTTGAAACATGCCGCAGTCCACAAGAAATTTGCATTCCTTTGCTTCTACCAGATAGCATGAACCGGTTACTGTCTTTGCTGCACCTAAAAACGAAATTTTCATTTTCCATACCTCACAAATTTTTGACTTGCATTGTACTATATATCCTTTATAAACCCTTCACAAACACTGATTTCCAGATCAACGTTTCTTATTTCCCCCGGCTCGATATAGGTCAGTTCTCCCCTTTTTCTGGCTTCACTGCGCCCCTCGGGATACCAGGTGCCGGGTTCCAATCCCACGACATACTCTCCCTCTCCGATTTGCTTCCATTCAACAAAATACGGAAGCTGTTTTTTGTTGTAGGTCAGGTTTAGGGAAAGCCCGTCATTGCCTAATGCTCTGTTAAAAAGAGTCGCGGTCACCTTACCGTCGTCTTTTGCTACCGGATTATGATAAAACACCTGCTCTGCATATTCGTGTAAAGGGTCGGTAAATACCTTACACTCGTCTATTCCTTTCAAAGCCTCCGCGTCTCTCGCCTTGACATCGGTGGCTCCAGATAAAATCAATTCGGTTGAAGCATCCAGCAAAGGATAGCCGAAATTGCAATGGTACAGAAGCATTAAGGGCTGGGCTGTATAGCCGCAATTCTCTATAGTGTCCCTGATTATGAGCTTGTTTTCACCCAATTTGGCTGTAATTTCCCTTGTTAAAGAAATATTCTCACCAAACATGGCCGCTTCCCTTATGCGTCCCCTGATCTTCATCACGAAGTCATCTCCGACCCACTCGTTGGAGATCCCAAGGTCATCGGCAGGCAAATTGGCGGCCCTTCCATGCAATCCAAGGGGCTTTCCTTCGTCCACACATGCAGCCCCCATATAGGTCAGTCCGCAGGTAGTCAGCACCCCGCCATAGAAGCCGC
This sequence comes from Bacillota bacterium, assembly GCA_023433505.1. Classification (GTDB taxonomy): domain Bacteria; phylum Bacillota; class Clostridia; order Acetivibrionales; family DTU013; genus MnB-11. The sequence continues at coordinate 57,998 of JAEZCO010000062.1, forward strand.
GCAAAAACTCCGTCCCGTTGGAATCATAAAATTCCGGAGCAACAACGCCGGTTTTTGAGATATACCCCAGAGCCATTCCTTTATAATCAGCCCAGGCAATATCCATTCCTCTATCCGGAAGAATTGTGAAGCTCAGACCGCTCCCGGTTTTTACGTCAACGGCTGATACGCCTTTTGCCTTTCCGGATTCAAGTGTACACAGCCTTGCGCCCGCCAGCTGCGAAATATCGCCGATTCTTTTCATCAGTTCTCTTTTTGTATATTCCCTTCCGTAAATCCTAGCCATAATGATTCAACCTTCCTTCGCTTTATCTATCTTCTATCATTTTACCATAGATATTGAGAAACGATATGAAAAAAATGCAATTCCGTGTACATTTTAAACAAAACTTCGCTATTGACAGGGACATAGTTTATACATTATACTAGTCATTGTCACTTTGCGGGCCTTTAGCTCAGTTGGTTAGAGCAACCGGCTCATAACCGGTTGGTCCGGGGTTCGAGTCCCTGAAGGCCCACCAGTACGGAGGGGTTCCCGAGTGGCCAAAGGGGGCAGACTGTAAATCTGTTGTCAGTGACTTCGATGGTTCAAATCCATC
>JAEZCO010000094.1 GCA_023433505.1 Bacillota bacterium
GTGAAAGAAAAAATGCCATGACATTGATACAATCTCTGTCATGGCAAGTTATTATTTACTTTGTTTTTTATGGGATGTGAATCATCCTACAGGGAGAATCTTTTCATAGCCGGATCATGATCTTCAAACACATGAAATTGAGCCCGTCTCCCTGCCTTGTCAAAGTACTCCCCTCTATAGCAGAACATATTGCATCAGTTTCAATTTGGTGCTTGCCTGACTGTAGCAGCAGCATACAGGCTGACGGATTTGGTCGGATTATGCAACCATTCGGAACCGTCCCATTGACATCTGACGGCGGAGGGGCACGGTCTCTAACACTCCCTATCCAAAAAAGGAATTCTTACCTTAATAGAACAAGGGCAGTAACTCTGACCACCCCTGTTCCAGAACTTTTTATTTAGCCTTATCCCTTATCTCCTCCCCAACCTTCGCAATAAACGCATCGACTGGCATGGCGCCAAGGTCGCCGTCTTTGCGGGAGCGTACGGCCACTTGCCCGTTTTCCATTTCCTTATCGCCTATCACCAGCATGTAGGGCGTCTTTTCCATCTGCGCTTCTCTTATTTTATAGCCTATCTTCTCATTTCTCAGGTCTGTCTCTATCCTTATTTCGGCTGCCTCAAGTTTTTCCCCAAGCTCTTGCGAATATTGGCGGTGCTTTTCGGCAATGGCAAGAATTTTGACCTGAACAGGGGCCATCCAGATGGGAAATGCTCCGGCATAGTGCTCGGTCAATATGGCTATAAATCTTTCGACACTTCCGAATACCACCCGGTGGAGCATCACCGGCCGGTGTTTTTCACCATCGGCGCCTATATACGACAGGTCGAACCGTTCAGGCAGGTTCATGTCAAGCTGTATTGTGCCGCATTGCCAGGTACGTCCGATGGAATCCTCCAGATGGAAATCGATCTTCGGTCCGTAAAAAGCGCCGTCCCCTTCATTGACTTTATACTTGAAGCCTTTGGCCTCCAGTGCTTCCCGCAGTGCCGCCGTAGCGCTTTCCCAATGCTCGTCGGTACCAATGGATTTTTCCGGCCGGGTTGACAGCTCCACATGATATTTAAAGCCAAATACCGTATAAAATTCATCGATGAGGTCAATAACTCCGATAACTTCATCTTTTACCTGATCCGGGGTCATAAATATATGAGCGTCGTCCTGGGTAAAGCACCTAACCCGCATCAACCCATGAAGTGCTCCTGAAAGTTCATGCCTGTGCACAAGTCCCAGCTCTCCCATTCTCAGAGGCAGGTCCCTGTAGGAATGAAGCTTGCGCCTGAACATCAGCATTCCACCCGGACAGTTCATAGGCTTTATGGCAAAATCGGATTCGTCGATTTGAACCATATACATATTCTCCCTGTAATTCTCCCAGTGACCGGAACGCATCCAGAGTTCCTTATTTAAAATCACCGGAGTCTTTACCTCCTGGTATCCGCGCTTCTGGTGCTCTTCCCTCCAGTACCCTTCAAGGATATTACGGAGTACCATGCCTTTTGGCATGAAGAACGGGAAACCGGGCCCTTCATCCAATATGTCAAATAGGTCAAGCTCTCTGCCCAGCTTTCTGTGGTCTCTTTTCTTTGCTTCTTCCATCCGGAACAGATATTCCTCCAGATCACTCTTTTTTACAAAGGAGGTACCATAGATTCTTTGCAGCATTTTATTCTTTTCGCTACCTCTCCAGTATGCACCGGCAACAGAAAGAAGCTTGTATGCCTTTACCTTTCCGGTGGACGCCAAATGGGGGCCAGCGCAAAGATCTACAAAATCGCCCTGCCGGTAGAAGGAAATAATCTCGCCTTCAGGCAAATCCCTTATCAACTCCACCTTGTAAGGCTCTCCTTTCTCCTCCATGAACCTGACGGCTACTTCCCTGGAAAGAGTAAACCTTTGGAGCTCCAGGTCCTCTTTAATGATCTTCTCCATTTCCTTTTCAATTTTATCCAGGTCATCCAGGGTAAAAGGCTTGTCGACATCAAAGTCGTAATAGAAGCCGGTATCGATAGAAGGACCGATGGCAAGCTTAGCCTCCGGTATCAGCCTCTTTACGGCTTGCGCCATAATATGGGATGTGGTATGTCTGTAGGCAAGCTTTCCGCCATCGTCGTCAAAGGTGAGGAGATTTAGTTTGCAATCCCTTTCAAGTTTTGTACTCAAATCCCTCACTGCTCCGTCAATCTCTGCTGCCAGCGCCGCCTTTGCCAGACCGCTGCCAATGCTCTCGGCAACTTGCTTTACTGCAATGCCGCTTTTATATTCTTTGGTACTTCCGTCTTTTGAAGTAATTTTGATCATAGAAAAATACTCCTTTCAAATTCCAATAAAAAAACTCCCGCACCTTGCAATAGCAAGGGACGAGAGTCGTTCACGTGGTTCCACCCTAATTTGTTCTCATTCTGATGATAACGTAATCAACGCTTCTGCCTCAGGGGTAGTTTTCAACCGGTCTGCCTTAAGATTGCTTTCAGCCGCGGCAACCTTTCTCTTGGAAGGAGCTTGCCGGTTTACTGGTCCCGTCATCGGTCATTTTATTCGATTATTTACATATTTAATCCGGCTGTACCGAAGATCATTATGCTGCATGGATTCCGAGAGAATCACAGGCTCCCAGCCTTCGCTGCAATCCAGGTTTGGAAAGTAAGCGTCTGCCGGATGGGCATTTTCGAATTTGGTCACATAAGCCTCGGTGCAGTAAGGCAAAAGCTCGGAATACACCCTGGCGCCGCCTGCTACGAAAATATCCTCTGCCGCATACCGGGAGGTTATTTCAAACAGCTCCTCCAGAGACCGGCAGACCGCTATTCCTGAGTGGCCAAAATCCTTGCTGGCGCTCAGCACGATATTAACGCGGTCCTTTAAGGGCTGCTGCCCAGGCAGGGATTCAAAGGTTGTTCTTCCCATGACCACAATTTTGCCGATTGTAGTCTGCTTGAAAAAGCGCATATCCTCCGGGATTCTTTCCAGCAGCTTTCCTTCATATCCGATTCCCCACTTTTTATCCACCGCTACGATTGCTTTCACACTACCTGCCAATCTGTTACTTTACAATTGGGACAGGGGGATGGGTACATTTTCCCTCTTTCCATCTGCAACGCAACCTATAAATTCTAGTATAATTTAACCTTTTGTGCTGGTTAAAACATGCTGACATTTTTAATCTGTATAAATTTAAGTCTATCATACAGCAACGGGTATTTTCCGAATTTGTGCTCCGCTCTGGTATCCTTCCAGAGTGAAATCTTCTACCCTGAAAGCATAAAAATCCTTGACGTCCCTGTTCATGACCAGTTTGGGCGCTTTCAGCGGCGGCCGGGCAATCAGCTCTTTCACCATGGGAATGTGCCGGTCATAAATATGGGCATCGGCAATTACGTGGACAAATTCACCCGCCTCCAAGCCTGCCACCTGGGCAAACATCATCACCAGGACCGAGTACTGGCATACATTCCAGTTGTTTGCCACCAGTACGTCCTGGGACCGCTGGTTCAGGATGGCATTCAGTTTGTTGCCTGTGACATTGAAGGTCATGCTGTATGCACAGGGGTAAAGGTTCATTTCGTGGAGATCATCATGATTGTACATGTTGACGATCAGTCTTCTGCTGTAGGGATTGTTTTTCAAATCATACAGCAGCCTGTCTACCTGGTCGAATTCCCCTTCCTTATACCTATGCTTTATGCCCAACTGATAACCGTATGCTTTGCCGATGGAACCGTCTTCGTCAGCCCAGCTGTCCCATATCCGGCTGTTCAGCTCCCTGATGTTGCTGGATTTCTTCTGCCATATCCAGAGAAGCTCATCAACAGCCGCTTTCAGGTTTGTAGGCCGCAGTGTCAGGATGGGAAATTCTTCGGAAAGATCATATCTGTTTACAATGCAGAATTTTTTTATCGTATGCGCAAGCGCGCCGTCTTCCCAGCGGGCTCTCACGCTTTCACCCTCCGAAGAGACTCCGGTTTCAAGAATATCTCTGCACATGTCAATAAAGACAATATCCGCTTTGCTCATGCATACAACCTCCATTTTATACAAAGTGATAGTTCTCATATAGGCGACCAGTGGTCGTCACTACCTTATTCCATCCTTCAAGGTCCAGTGGTCGCCCCTACCCTATTCCATCCTTCAAGGGGCAACGGTCGCCCCTACCTTTTTCCATCCTTCAAAGCCCAATGATCGGCCCTGCCTTAATGATTCAATACCTAACTTTGAAAGGATAAATAGCTTATACCTACCCAGTAGGGGTAATCACTGATCGCCCTTATCCACTTCCTATATAGCTCTGGTCCTTATCTCTTCATGCGCCTTTGCTATAAAGTCCTCCACCGATATGGCCCCCAGGTCGCCTTCCTTACGGGATCTCACGGCTACCTGTCCGTTTTCCATTTCCTTGTCGCCGATGACCAGCATGTAGGGTGTTTTCTCCATCTGTGCTTCCCTGATCTTATAGCCGATTTTTTCGTTTCTGGTATCAACTTCCACTCTTATTCCCTGTTCCTGGAGCATTTTCTTCACTTTAGCGGCATATTCAAAATGCTTGTCAACGATGGGAAGTATCTTTGCCTGCAGCGGAGACAGCCATAGCGGAAGGGCTCCGGCATATTTTTCAATCAAAAGCGCCAGAGTTCTTTCATAGCAGCCGATGGAGGTCCGATGGATAACATAGGGATGTTTCTTCTGTCCGTCGCGGTCCACGTATTCCATGCCGAATTTTTCAGCCAGAAGGAAATCGATCTGGACGGTAATCATCGTATCTTCCTTGCCATGTACGTTCTTGATCTGAATATCAAGCTTCGGTCCATAGAAAGCAGCTTCTCCTTCCGCCTCCTTGTAAGGAATATTCAGCTTGTTCAGGATTTCCCGCATACGGCCCTGAACTTCCTCCCACTGCTCTGCTGTTCCGATATATTTCTCCTTATTGTTGGGGTCCCACTTCGAAAAACGGTAAGTCACATCGGAATCAAGTCCTATCGCCTTCAGCATGAAATTTGCCAGGTCAACGCATCCGGCGAACTCTTCTTCAAGCTGTTCCGGCATACAGGCAAGGTGGCCTTCCGATATGGTAAACTGCCTGACACGAATCAGCCCGTGCATCTCACCGGAAGCTTCATTCCTGAAAAGCGTGGAGGTCTCGTTGAACCTCATGGGCAATTCACGGTAGCTCCTCAGCCGGTTCAGATAAACCTGGAACTGGAAGGGACAGGTCATGGGACGAAGTGCAAAGACTTCCGCTTTCTCATCTTCAAAGGAAGCGGGGTCTCCCATGATAAACATCCCTTCTTTGTAATGGTCCCAATGCCCGGAGATTTTATATAATTCGCGTTTTGCCATAAACGGGGTCTTGGTAATCATGTAGCCGCGGCGTTCTTCCTCATCCTCCACAAACCTTTGCAGCAGCTGGATAACCTTTGCGCCTTTGGGCATAAGGATGGGCAAGCCCTGTCCGATATAGTCGACCGTGGTAAAGAACTCAAGCTCCCTTCCAAGCTTGTTGTGGTCGCGCTTTTTAGCTTCTTCCAACATGGCAAGGTATTCATCCATCTCATTCTTTTTGGTGAACGCGGTGCCATAGATTCTCTGAAGCATTTTGTTTTTTTCATTTCCGCGCCAATAGGCTCCGGCAATCTGGGTCAGCTTGAAGGCCTTTACTTTCCCGGTGGACGGAATATGGGGTCCGGCGCAAAGGTCTACAAAATCTCCCTGCCTGTAAAACGAAATCGTTTCACCTTCAGGCAGCTCTTTGATAAGCTCAACCTTATAGGGCTCTCCTTTTTCTTCCATGAATTTTACAGCTTCATCCCTGGGAAGAGTGAATCTCTCTATGGTCAAATCCGCTTTCACGATTTTACCCATTTCACTTTCCAGCTTTTCAAGATCCTCCGGCGAAAAAGTCCTGTCGATATCAAAATCATAGTAATATCCGTTTTCTATGGCAGGTCCGATTGCAAGCTTCGCACCGGGAAAAGTCCTTTTTACAGCCTGTGCCAGTACATGGGAAGCAGTGTGCCTCAAGGCATGCTTTCCTCCTTCGTCGTCAAAAGTAAGGAGATTCAGCTTGCAATCCTTTTCAAGCTTTGTACCCAGATCCCTGACAACTCCGTCAATTTCCGCAGCCAGCGCCACCCTTGCCAGACCTACGCTGATACTCTCCGCCACTTCCTTTACTGTGGTCCCGTTTTCATATTCCTTGGTGCTGCCGTCTTTTAAAGTAATTTTTATCATATCCCGCGTCCTCCTTTTTTAATTCGAAGTCAAATAAAAGTCTCAAGGGCATCGAGCCCTACTCGCCTTTCTTCAACTGCTAAAGTTTTAATTTCCGATAAATCCAATGTAACTTTCGCAGCAGTATAGGTGCTTGCCTTTGGGCAATACCACAAATAAAAAACTCCCGTCCCTTGCCTGTTCAGCAAGGGACGAGAGTCAGCTCACGTGGTTCCACCCTAATTTGGTCTCATTGTGATTATAACGTCATCACCGTATCTGCCTCAGGGGTAGTTTTCAACCGATTGCCTTAAGGTTGCTTTCAGCCGCGGCACCCTTTCTCTTTAAAGGAATGTTCAGGTCTACTCGTCCCGTCATTGACCGTTTCTTTTCTTTTTATTTATTATACCCCAAATTAACCGTATGTCAATAAAAACATTAAAAAATGTCCGTCACCGGCGGATTCGGCTTTTAACTCCCGAAAGCAGTCCGCTTACCATATCTGCCGCCTGCTTGGAATCCTTCTCCTCATATTTCCGGAATATCAGCCATACAACAAGCAGCCGGATGAGCCCGGACAGAATAAACAACAAGTGATAATTGCTCAGCAATTGTCCGTGCAAAAACGGCAGGTGCATGGCTTTTACCGCATTCCCGGTCAGTTCCATGAACATTCCGCCGCAGAGGAAGGCTAAAGCGGTACCGATGACATTGACGACAAGCGCGTAGTTGGCAAGATAGATGGACCTGTTTTTCTCAGGAGCCAGCCAAATGGACTGGTTTAAGGCCGTTAGCTCAAAGCCGGACCAGAATATGCCGCTGAGCAGGTTGATGACAAGGACGATCCATGTGGAGCCGGGAGTTGCAAACAGCCATACGAAGGGCAAGGCGATGATTACAACACAGCAAACCCACATGACAGGCTTGGAGCCGTATTTGTCTACCAGGCTTCCCCAAAAACGTATGGACAATACCGTTGAAAAGCTGGCAATGACCTGGGTGAAAAGCGTAATGACCAGGAAGCTCATCCGCAGCTGTTCAATCATGTAAACATTAAAGAAAGGTCCCGCAAAATTTACCCCGAAATACCAGAATGAAACAAACAGGATATATTTAAAGTAATTTTTATCCCGGAAAGGCTCTGTAAAAAGTTGGTGAAAAGCAGGAATTTTCTCGCTCCTCTCACGCCTTGGCTCCTTGACCCAGAAGAACAGCACGATATCTGCGGCTCCCAGTATGGCCGCCAGCACAAATACGGCTGCAAACCCGGAAAAGCCCGGATAAGCGTCCAGCAGCTTTCCACAGACCAAAGCCGAAACTCCCGAGGTAATTGTATAGATCATGGTACGCTTACTGAAAAATCTCCCTTTGATTTCCGTGGGGACCAGGATTCCCATCCAGGAGTTGAAAGATATGGCTGTCACAGAGTTTGCCATGCCCGACACTGCGATAATGATTGTAGCCACCCAAATCCTGGCGCTGCTGTGTTCAGGCAGTATAATAAAAGGGACCGCGGCCACAGGTATCCACAACAGCCTGTGGATGAGCCCTGCGATTATCATAAACGGTTTTCTTGTCCCCACCGCTTCGATTGTATACGATGCAAGCACCTGAATTACGGCCCCTATAACAGGTAAAGCCATAATGACGGTATAAAAGAAATCACCCGCGCCAAGCTCTCTTGTAAACCCTGTAAGCGCCGGCCCGCCGGTAATGGCGAAAAAGGGCAGCCCCAGGGAAGCTGCGATGATAACTAGATTCAGGCTCTTTTTCAGGTCTTTTCCTGAAATACGGTTTTTATTGACCATGGCCCCCCCGACAACACAAATGACACTATATAAAGCATACTTTACTGCGGATATAAACGCAACACTAATGTAGTAGAATTAAAAATTCCGAAAAAAAGATAACGGATCGGCGGGATGAGCTATGCCCGAAGCCTTTACGTTAATTTACTTTATACGGACCGGTATCACAAAATATTGTCAACCGAAAGCGCAAGGTATATAATACATAATTAATTAACAAAAAAGGCAGGCGCTACCATGATATCATATAAAAAGCCATTATTCTTTCCTTTGCTCCTGGTGTTTTTAATTCTCCTGCTTCCTTGCGGCTGCAGCAATACACCCGAGAAAGCTGAGGAGGATTTCCTGAATATCACGGAGAAATCGACCGAGGATGTCAATAAGGATCCTAAGCAGGTAAAACTGGGCTTTTACTTCCCCGGCACACAGCCAAAGGACTGGGAGACCGTGCGGAATGAAATTGAAAAGCAGATTTCCGGCACCGTCAATGCCAGCCTTGATTTCAAATGGCTGGAGTACAAAAGCTATATGCAAACCGTTCAGGCCCTGAGTGCATCCCAGGAACCCATTGACGCTTTTTGCTGTGCTAAGCCTCAGGAATACTACCCCGACTTCATAAAAATGGCCCGGGATGGACAGTTGAAGGATATAACAGACCTTTTTCCTCAAAACGCGCCTTCCCTGTATAAAAAATATTCGCAGCAGGAGCTTGAGTATGCAAGTGTAAACGGCAGATTATATGCCATCCCATCCCTTGATCCTCATGCTTATGCTACCTACATTATGGCAGATGATGCCATGCTCAAAAAATATGGAATTAACAATATCGCCACTTACGAGGAATATGAAGCATATCTCAAGGCTGTTAAAAAAGAGGATGAAAAGCTGATACCCGGAGTAATTTCCAACAGTATTCAAACACTGCAGCTTTTTTCGAGAGGTTCGGGATATGTGATTGCGGACGAAATGCAAAACCTGGTTTACAAGTGGGATGACGCCGGGATGACGCTTACCGCCTGGGAGAAAACACCTGAATTCAGGACCGCCGCCGGTTTTCTTATTTCCTGGTACAAAAACGGATACCTTGCGGCAAATGCAGATTTTACAAAGACTACTTCCTTTCTATATTACGGTATGCTGAGTCCTCCCCAGGAAGAAACAACAAAAATGACATTCTCCGACGGCACCGGAGAGATCAAGGAGTCAAATCCTCTGCGCATGTTTTATTTGTATCCGGATAACACCGTACAGCGGGACAGCGCCATGGGCTCTTTCTATTTTAACGGTTCCTTTGTTTTCAATGCCAATTCCTCCAATACCGAAAGGGCCTTGATGTTTCTGGACTGGGTGCAGCAGAGCCGCAGCAATTACCTTTTAACCTGCTATGGGATAGAAAACAAACATTATATCCTGCAAAACGACTATCCCGACTTGCCCAAAGGAATGGAGTATGAGGACAGAACCTACTACCAATGGGACGGAAGCTGGGCATTCAGTAATATAGACTATCTGTACGGAGAGACCGCTTTACCTGAAAGTGACGGAATGACCCCCAAGGAGTTCCTGGATAAGTATTCGCAGTATGCGCCTCACGGTGCGTTCTATCCGGACTATAAAACGCTTGGACCTGTTGCCGACCAAAGGGCAAAGGCTTTTAGTGCTTTTGAACGCCGGTTAGAACAAGGTCAAATAACCGATGTATCGGAAATTGACCGTTTTATTACAGAGCTGGATGAACTGGGCTCTGATAATTTGGTGACAGAAGCCCAAAAGCAATTAAATGAATGGAATGCTCAAAGAGTGGGAAAGTAAAGAGTAGAAGCAATATTTTACGCAAGAATACAGGAGGGGTGCAAAAGGATGGACAAGTTCTCTATTGTGGATATCGGCGGATTTGCAAAAGATTTAGCCTATCTGGTGCGCGAGCTGAGGCAAAAAGGCCTTATTGCGGCTACAGAAAAGGACGTGGGCGGAGACACGGTTTATCTGACCAATAATCTGTTTGCCGTGAAAAAGGTAATGAACGATTATGAAGGCCTGATGCTTGATATTCACAAGCCCAGATAAAGCCGGTATTTCCAGGAAATAGAACTGCCTCGGAAGTTATGGTATAATATGGTAATTATTACTGTATGGCACTATATGACAAGCATGGATGAAATAAATCTACCGGTTAAGTTTTGAAAATGCAAAGCTGTCACAGCCGGCATTTTCATGGAAAGGGAGCGAATGTAATCGGTGCTTTTGAAGAGGTGTGTTTGAATGAGAGAAAAAAGATTGAAAAAGTTTAAAAAAGAGAGGCATAAAAAACTCCGGAGGATTTTCTTGTTTTCCTTTGTAGTACCTGCTGTTCTAGCGCTGCTGGGATATCTGGTAGCGGCCGTAATTATCCTGCCGGCCATGTGAACGGCTTATTTGTTCATATTGCATAAAAAATTCTCCACGGAGAAACAAAAAGTCGTTAAAAACTCATATTATAAAAAGGACAAAGAACTTGTATAATAATAAATGAAAACATACATAAAGTTTTCCTCCTTTTTTAATATAGAATAAAAGCCGGCTAGGTCGTAAGCCGGCTTTTATTTTATTTGTTTTTATCCTTACCTCTTATTTCCCTATGATACCGGCATTCCTTGAAAACGGCTCGTCAAAAGCGACATGGATATATACTTCCCGTTTTTCACCCTCGATGAGAAATTGCACTTTTTTGACCGAACTCAATTCTGTCAACGAGTTTACAATGGAGTTCAATGTCATTGCTTCGCCGGCTGTACCTCCCGGGCTGTTATCAACGAATTCCTTTGAAAAGTCCAGCGTACATACTCCGTCCTTTGTCTCAACCGACAGCAGCCTGGCGCCTTCGGGTATTACAGCTTGCAAATCCTTGCTTTCCGGCCCTTTCATGAGCTCCAGAATAATTGCCTTTTCCAGGGAATCTCCCTGGTTGACAGCTGCTTCATGCTTTTCTGCCACTACCTTGTCTGCATTGGAATTACCGAAGTACACGGTGAGAGTTTCCATTTCGCCTGAAACAGGTTCTCCGATATCATCCAATGCGGCCGGCTGCATATCCCCAAAAGCTTCTCCGCTGGGACCGATCAGCGCCTTCCCCTCTACCATGATTCTGACTTTATCTACTCCGGGAATCCCGGCAAGGGTATTGACGACGGAGGCCCGTGCCGTCACTTCCGAGAGTCCTTCCGCATTTAAAAATTCCTTGGAAAAATCCACAATGGCAACTTTGTCTTTAATGTTAACGCCTCGGATTGCGGTGCCTTCCGGAATCGTCTGTCTGAGCCCTTCAGTCCTGGGTCCCTCCAACAGGGCCGATATACATGCCCGAAGCACTGCTCCTCCCTGGACCTGGATTTCCCTGGTCTCTTTTTGGACAGAACTATTGTCCTCTGAGGCAAAATAAAGATTCACTTTCACTGCTTTTCCCTGTACCGCTTGTGTTTGCGTTTCGGTGTTTTCCGTCAGACCGGCTCCATTGCCGGTATCCTGTCCGGAGCTCTCACTGTTTGCCGACGTGGTTTCAGATGCAGTATCCTTTGGGTTTTCATTTTTCAAGAGACTGCAGCCTGTCATTAAGAATAAAACTGCAATAGCAAGCATTATACTTATGATTTTCCTCATACTATATACCCCCTGGCATTAATTCATTCCAGGCCGCCGGCGCTATCTGCTTCGGCAGAATTTGTCCAACTGTGCCTACCATAATTATATGACACACCGGTCCGATTTAATGTTTCGAAGCAGGATTTTAATGGAATACTTCAATAAAAGCTCCATCCTATTACCGTATTTCGCCATAGCACTAATTAACCGTGATAAAGTCCTTGATGCTGGCAAATCTGCTTTCTTTTATCCTGGGCACCTTCATTATGTCCTCCGCCGTCTTGAAAAGCCCGTTGGTTTCCCTGTAGGAAATAATATCCTGCGCCGTTGCCGCGCCGATGCCGGGAAGGGTATCGAGTTCGCCGGCCGTTGCAGTATTTATATTTATTTTTGAACTTGAGGCGCTTGATTGCTGTGGCTCATTGACAACTGCCCCGCCGCTGTCTTTAACCAGTTTTACACCCGTTCCGGCTTCTCCTGCCTCTGCGGCATCCTGGGAGTTTTGCTGCAGCTCTTTTTTGGATTTGACATAAAGCATCAGGTTTTCGTCCAGCCTGTAGACAAGGTTGATGCCGGCCGGGTCGGCTTCTTTGCTTAAGCCTCCGGCAAGCTTCACCGCATCGTCGATGAGCTGGCCTTTTTCAATGGTCACAATTCCCGGCTTGTTTACGCATCCCACAACATAAATTTTTATTTCAGCCTTTTTTACTTCCCTCTGTATTTCCGTGTCCTCTTTTTCACTTACAGTTTCCGCAGCGGCTGTGGCCTCCGTCTCAACAACGGCGTTTTTACCACCTTCGGAATCAATGATGATGTCGCGGTCGCTTTTTATGATAAGATATCCGCCCAGACCGGCAAGAAAAACCAATACCGTCACGATCACCGCGATCACTTCTTTTTTGAGTTGGAGTTGAACCCCAAAAATATTGATATCCATTTTACCTCCATTTTTATGTTTTATTCTATATTAATCTCAAATTTTCCTTTTTTTTCTAAAAATATTTTTTATTTTTCATTACCATTTTTAAGCTTTTTTTGGTATACTTTTAATACTAAAGCGGCAGCTTACGATCCGGAGGCACAAATGAAGAAACCCGTATACATACTGGTGATTTTAATCCTATTCCTTTCCTGCTTTTGCACGGTTATGGCTGAAGCACCTTCAATCCCTGAGGGCTCCAGCATTCTTATCGATTCCAAAACGGGACAGGTTCTTTATGAACAAAATTCCGATGCCAAAGGCCTATTCCCCGCAAGTACGACAAAGATCATGACGGCTGCCCTTGCTCTGGAAAAGGGCCATCTGGATACAATGATGACCGCCAGCCAGGAAGCCATATATGATATCGGCAAGGACGGGAGCAATATAGGCATTATGGCCGGAGAACAGATGTCCCTGGAAAATCTTCTTCAAGCCCTGCTTATTAGCTCAGCCAATGAGACTGCAAATATAATTGCGGAGAATATTTGCGCCACCCGGCAGGAATTTGTGGATTTAATGAATCAGAAAGCAAAGGAGCTGGGAGCAAACGACACCCACTTTGTTAATCCCTGCGGAGCCCACGATGCCGATCATTACACCACTGCGGCAGATCTTGCAAAAATAGCGCGCTATGCAATGACCTTTCCCAAATTCAGGGAGATCGTGCAAGAAATCAACTACCAGCTTCCTCCAACCAACAAGCATGAGGAATGGCCGGTGCTTGGCACCACCAACAAGCTTATGCAGTATGACAAAAGCGAGAACTATAAGATCATCGGAGTAAAAACCGGCTATACGGGGCCTGCAGGCCATAACCTGGTATCCGCGGCAGTAAATCCCGGGGGCATGGAGCTGATGGCGGTAGTGATGAACATAAAAAATCCGGGCTCCCAGACGAATGTCAGAAATTATTCCAAGGAGCTGCTGGATTATGGTTTTGACAACTTCTCTCTCGTGACCCTGCAGTCGGATTCACAAGTTTTCCGGAGCGTGCCGGTGGAGGAAGCGGTGGATGACGAACCTCTGGCACTTCTGACAAAAGGAGAGGTCAGTTATGTATTGCCAAATGACACGACAAAAAGGGATGTCAAGGAAATCGTCCGGATCAGGGATAAGATTACAGCTCCCGTAAACAAGGGTGATCTGCTTGGCTCTGTCGAATATCAGGTCAAGGGCAATGCCATAGGTAAAGTGGACCTGGTAGCAGCCCGTTCAGTGGAAATGAAGCCCCAGGCAAAGCTAGTGAACAACTTTGAGAGCATTTTACACAACAGGCTCTTTCAAAACGCCCTTACGGCCGCAGTCATTTTAATCGTAGCCTTTCTATTGCTTCGGCTGATTTTACGGACAGTGTCAAGAAGGGTCAGGTACAAAAGAAGATAATCCGGCGCAATCCGCAAATTTACGTCATTTGCGCTTCTGATCCGAATATTATATAATGATAATAAAAGAGGATCGGAAGGAGTTTTATTCATGGCAGCGACCCCTGTTTACCCCGTACGACCCGTCACAGACCTGAAAGATATGCTGACGCAGAGCAGCAAGCTTTTTGCACGGAAGGATGCCTTCTGGATAAAAGCCGGCAGCGAAAGCTATAAAGGCATAAGGTACAGCGATTTAAAAAATGATGTAGACGCACTGGGTACGGCTTTTCTGAGCCTCGGCCTGAAAGGTGCGTTTATTGCTGTTATCGGCGAAAACCGTTATGAATGGTGCCTGACTTATTTATCCGCCGTATGCGGTACCGGCACCGTCGTCCCTCTGGACAAGGAATTGCCTGCCATAGAAATTGAAAATCTTTTGAAGCGCTCCGGCGCAAAGGCCGTGATATTCTCCGGCAAGCATGAAAAGGAGATGCGCCAGATTGCGGCCTCCCTTTCAACGGCAGAGTACTTTATTAATATGGACGCCACGGAGGACGACCAGGGTTTTCTTTCTTTCAGCAGGCTGCTGGATAAAGGTAGGAAGCTCCTTCAGGACGGAGACCGTTCATTCACGGATGTTGAAATAAATCCCGAGGAATTGGGCATTCTGCTCTTTACCTCCGGCACTACCGATCTGGCTAAAGGGGTTATGCTTTCGCACAGGAATATCTGCTGGGATATAATGGCTGTTAGCTCCATTATTTATATAGACCCCGAGGATACCATCCTATCCATACTACCCCTGCACCACACCTATGAATGTACCTGCGGTTTCCTGCTGATGATTTACAGCGGGTGCAGAATCTCCTTCAACGAAGGCCTTAAGCATATTGCCAAGAACCTTAAGGAGACCAGTCCCACTCTGCTGCTGGCTGTCCCTCTTATCCTGGAGGGCATGTACAAAAAAATCTGGGAACAGGCCGCAAAGAAAAAAGGCATGACCACAAAACTAAAAATCGCCCTCTTTGTCAGCGGCGTTTTATATGATACCTTCAAGATCGACATCCGGAGAAAGCTTTTTCGTCAGGTCCACCAAAATATCGGCGGGAAAATACATCTTGTCATCTCCGGGGCCGCCGCCATCGATCCCAAGGTTTCAAAGGGGTTCCGCGCTCTTGGCATACACGTGCTGCAAGGCTATGGCCTCACAGAATGCTCACCCATCGTCACGGGAAACATGGAGAAGAATTTCCGGGATGATTCCATCGGCTTGCTGCTGCCGGGAATGGAGGCAAGGATTGACAGCCCCAATGCCGACGGCATAGGCGAGCTGGTGGTAAAAGGGGGGAACGTAATGCTGGGTTATTTCGGCAATCCCCTTGCAACCGAAAAAGTCCTGAAGGATGGCTGGTTCTACACCGGTGACCTTTGCAGAATGGACGCATCCGGCTTCTACTATATCACCGGCAGAAAAAAGAACGTAATCGTGACCAAAAACGGCAAAAACATCTATCCGGAAGAAGTGGAAGCCTATTTGAACAAAAGTGATTTTATCCAGGAATCCCTGGTTTGGGGCAAGCTCGATGACGAAGCGGGTGAGATTTTTGTCCATGCGCAGATTGTGCCTGCCCTGGACATTCTCCGTGAAAAGCTGGGCAAACAGGATCTTTCCCAGGAGGATTTATCCAGGGCCATCGACAGTGAAATAAAAGCAGTGAACAGAAATATGCCGCTGTATAAAAGAATCAGCGGGTTTACCATCCGTGAGGAAGAGTTTGCAAAGACCTCTACCAAAAAGATAAAACGGTATGTTGAGAAAATCGGTTGACGGGAGCTTAAAGGGTTGGCCTTTCCGCATACCGAAGGACCATTCACCCGATGAAAACGGCCTAGGTAAAATACGGACAATGCCATAAATTATGATAGTCTACGGATGCTTTAAGGGCGGCCAGTGGCCGCCCTTACGAAATCGAGTTTGTTCCTTGCATGGGTATGAAGCTCTTACTTGGCGGTAAAGGTGCAATTCACCACCGACATGATTTCCTTTTCAATGGAAGTGGTATCATTGATTCCATAGTCTGCAACTTCGTTTGAATTGATGGGGGTTATCTGGAAAACTCCCATTTTTGCCGTCTTTAAGGTCCCAAGGGTAGTCCCGGCATTCTCTGCAATCTTCTGCGCTCTGTTTCTGGCGTCCTTTGTCGCAAGGGCCAGCATATCAATTTTAAGATCGGCGATCTTTGTATAAAAATACATGGGCGGCATGGACTGGAACTGTACGCCGTCCTGAATCAGCTTGGTGGACTCCCTGGAAATTTTCGTGATCCTCTCGATGTCATTGGAACGAAGGTCAATCTCCTGATAAAGCCTGTAACTCTCAACATTGCTGGTGGACATATAGCCGCTGGGAAGTAAGACGTAATTCACCTGGGTATTGACAGAGGACACCGTATAATCGCTTTCGGTAATCCCTTCACGGCTTAGATAGACCTTTACCTTTTCCAGATCCGCCTGAAGCTTGGTATAGGCATCGGACAAATTGGCCGATTGCCTGCTGAAAGATCCCTTCCATGTGACATAGTCGGATTTTATCTGCTTCTTTGCAGACCCTGTTACCGTAATAATGTTGGCCTGGGTTCTTGTCTTAATGAAACCGTAGGTAACCACGGAAGCTGAAGCAAAGAGCCCAATGGCACAAAGCAATGCTGCAACCCAAACATACCTGGTTTTTATCTGCTCACTCATTTCAACCTGCCCCCCCTTTAAATCAGTCATATATCCATTATATCTTATTTCAAGGAAGATTTACATATGAACAGTGAAAAAAATAGGGACGACATTGTCGCCCCCGGTAAGTACTGGTGCAAATATAACTTCCCGTATAGATTTCTGAAAACGCAGTCTTGGAGCGCCGGCATTTTCAGAAAAACGGGAAGTAATATTTGCAGTACTCCTAAGCATTTTAAAATTATCTGACGACGATATTCACCAGTTTGCCCGGAACGGCAATAACCTTTACTACGGTCTTGCCTTCCAGAAGCGCTTTGACCTTATCCTGCTTCATGGCGGCTTCTTCCGTCTGTCCTTTGTCCAATCCCGAAGGCAGCATGACCTTGTCCCTCACCTTGCCGTTCAATTGAATGGCTATTTCGGTTTCATCCTTCACAAGGGCACTGGGATCCCACTCCGGCCATTTTTGATTAAAAATTGAATACTCCATGCCCAGCTTCTGCCACATCTCCTCGGCAAAGTGGGGTGCAAAAGGAGCCATCAGCTTGATCAGGTCCTTGATGGTGTCAAGATAAAGCCCCATATCCTTGTCGCTCACCGATGCATCGTATTTATACAAAGCATTGATCAATTCCATCAGCCTGGCGATGGAGGTATTGAACTGGAACTTTTCCGCATCCTCGCTGACGCCCTTGATGGATGCATTTCTGATGAAATTCAGTTCCTTTTCTTCACTTCCCGCTTCCCTGCCCCCGGACTTTCCGGCAGCCATCGCCGAATCCACCATTCTCTCCACTCTGCTGACAAACCTGGAAATGGCCTTTATTCCGTCGTCACTCCAGGGCCCGCCCTCCGTGTATGCAAAGCCGAAGCCAAGATACATCCGGAAGACATCGGAGCCGTTTTCAGTGATATAGTCGTCGGGTGAAATGGTATTGCCCTTTGATTTGCTCATCCGGTTGCCGTCGGGACCCAGGATGGTCCCCTGATGAACAAGGGACAAAAAAGGCTCGTCAAAGTGGAGATATCCCATATCCCTCAAGGCCTTTGTAAAGAACCTGGCATAAAGCAAATGCATGGCTGCATGCTCTGCGCCGCCAACGTACTTGTCTACCGGAAGCATCTTATCAATGAGTCCGGTATCGAATACCTTTTCACTGTTCTTATTGTCAGGATAACGCAGGTAATAAAAGGATGAGCATACAAAGGTGTCAAGGGTATCGGGGTCGCGTTTCGCCGGAGCCCCGCATGAGGGACACACCGTATTGATATACTCCTCACATTTTGCAAGAGGCGACTCACCATCCGGTGTAAACTGCACATTGTAAGGCAATTCCACCGGCAGATCCTTTTCAGGCACAGGAACCGTTCCGCAGTGCTCGCAATGCACCACCGGGATGGGAGAGCCCCAATAACGCTGTCTGGAAACCAGCCAGTCCCTGAGCCTGTAATTTATTTTAAACTCGGCGATGCCCGAGGCCTGCAGCTTCTTTGTAATACCCTTTTTGGCCTCCTCGGATTTCATACCGTCAAATTCCGCGCTGTTTACCACAATCCCGTAATCGCAGTACGGCAGAGCATCCTCCGAGCCGTCCTGGGACTTGATTACACGAATAATGGGAAGCTCAAATTTCACTGCAAACTCATAATCCCTGTCGTCATGGGCAGGAACCGCCATAATACAGCCTGTGCCATACCCGGCAAGCACATAGTCGGCAATCCATATGGGTAGTTTATTGCCGTTAATGGGATTAATTGCGTAAGCGCCGGTAAAAACTCCCGTCTTTTCGCGGACTGTGGACATTCTCTCGATATCGGTCTGTTTCTTTGCCGCGTCCTTATATTCTTCAACACTTTTCTTGTATTGGCCGGAGGTTATTTTATCCACCAGCTCGCTTTCGGGAGCAAGAACAACATAGGTAGCTCCATACAGGGTATCGGGACGCGTAGTAAATACCTTGAAATCCACCTCGCTGTCTGCCACCTTGAAGATGATTTCCGCACCTTCCGAACGTCCTATCCAATTGGTCTGTATCTTCTTCGTCTTTTCCGGCCAATCCAGCTCCGGCAGGCAATCCAGCAATTCCTGGGCATATTCGGTGATTTTATAGAACCACTGCGTCAAATCACGCTTTGTGACCTCGTTTTTACACCTTTCACATGCGCCATCCACCACTTGCTCGTTGGCAAGCACCGTTTTGCAGCTGGGGCACCAGTTGACCGGCGCTTTTTTTCTATATGCCAGGCCTTTTTCAAAAAGCTTCAGGAAGATCCACTGGGTCCACTTGTAGTATTCGGGACTGCAGGTAATCACCTCGTAGTCCCAGTCAAAAGTGGCGCCCATTCGTTTCAGCTGGGTCTCCATGGTTGCAATGTTTTTGTAGGTGGAATCCTTGGGATGGACTCCGGTTTTTATTGCATAATTCTCCGCAGGGAGGCCGAAGGCATCGAAGCCCTGAGGGTGAAATACGTTATAGCCCTGCATTCTCTTCATTCTCGCCCAAGAGTCGGTCAAGCCGTAATTATACCAGTGGCCGACATGCAGGTTGGCTCCTGAAGGATAGGAAAACATTTCAAGGCAATAGAGCTTCTTATCTATTTTATCAGGGTCGAA
This sequence comes from Bacillota bacterium, assembly GCA_023433505.1. Taxonomy (GTDB): domain Bacteria; phylum Bacillota; class Clostridia; order Acetivibrionales; family DTU013; genus MnB-11. Next base: position 19,324 of record JAEZCO010000094.1, read on the forward strand.
TTTGTAAAGCTTTGTTTCTTCCCATTTTTCCTGCCATTTTCTGTCTATCTCCGTAGAGTATGCCATAAAAAGACTCCTTTCGATAATAAGTAAAATATAAATGAAAATAAAAAAACCTGTCGCCAGTCTAGAGGCGAAAGGTCCGCGGTACCACTCTAATTAACAGCCGGAAGCTGTTCACTTTCATAGGATAACGGATTACCCGGGCAGATTGGACCTGGGGTCCCTGCCGGCTCAAGGATGAGTTCAGCCTGAAGCTTCTGCTGCCTCGCACCTTCCGGCAGCTCTCTGTAAATCCACTTGCAGCTTACTTGTTCCTGTCAAAGCCTTTCAATTGATATGAAATTATGTGTATTTTATCAGATAACCGGGCAAAAATCAATTATTGATTTCTGGGCTTTGTCTTAGGAGTACTGAAAATATTACTTCCCGTTTTTCTGAAAATGCCGTCCACAATGGACTGCGTTTTCAGAAACCCATACGGGGAGTTATATCTTCACCGGTACTTAAGTCGCGCCTTCTGCCGGTCAGCTTGCTTTTCCCGTCAATCCAGAGCCTTTCAAGATTGTAAAAGTTTCTGTCCTCCTCATGGAAAATATGCACCACGACTTCTCCGAAGTCCATCAAAATCCATCTTGCGCTTTCATAGCCTTCCTTATGGTACTGTTTGTAGCCGGCTTCAGCCATTTTCACATCCAATTCGTCGGCCAGGGTCTTTATGTGGGTTGTGGAAGTTCCGTTACAAATTACAAAGTAGTCCGCCAGGGTCGAAATATTGGAAATGTCGATTACTTCTACGTCTCGGGCTTTCTTATCCTCCAAAATTTCAACGGCTGTCTCCACCATATTCGCTGGTTTCAATAAACGATCCTCCTTCTTTTTTATGCTCTCCGTCCCTCTAGGAGTAGTATACTCATTACAAATTAAATTCAAACAAAATCCCGGGGCATTGTGCCCGCTTGATTATCATTATCCCTCTTTGGCGGAAGGACTCCGATTAAATTATTATACTCCAAAGCAAGACGCTTGTGAATAAAAATCTCGGAGCCCCGACTGTTTTTGACGGGTCAGATGGCTATTGATTTCCACCGGCCCCGCCTGAAGCGGACGAGATACATGAGGGAGCGTATGAAAAAGTCTGCGCAATAAGCGATCCATACGCCATGGATACCCATATGGAAGAAAGTATCCAAAAGTACCGTCACGAGTACACGGAAACACCAAATGCCGATAAAACCGGTAACCATGACATAGGTTATGTCTCCCGCCCCCCGGAGAGAGCCGGATATCACCACCACCACGGCAAGGAAGGGCTGCGAAAGGCTGAATATCCTTATTGCCGCAGCTCCCGTTTTTATGACTTCAGGATCGCTGTTATAGATTGAAATCAGCATTTCCGGGAAAACAAAGATTACCGCCGTCAGGACCGTTATAACCACTATTCCGATTTTCACAGTACTCCAGCCGCATTTTTCGGCAATGTGCGGCTTCCCTGCCCCAAGGCTTTGCCCTACCAGTGTCGTAGCTCCTATGCCAAAGCCCCAAACCGGAATATAGCTTATGGAATTGATGGACATGCATATCTGAAAAACTGCAATGGCAATGGTGCCCATGCCGGAAATGATGACCTGCAGCAGCAGAAAGCCCCCTTGCATTACGATCTGTTCCATTGCGGCGGGAAGGCCCACCTTCAGTATTCTTTTTATTAATGCGGTATTAAATTGAAAGTTCTTTAAAAGGTCCGATTTCAATGAGTTCCGGGGCAGATAAAGCGCCCCTATGCTAAGTACGCCGCCCACGGCACGGGATATGGCAACAGCCCATGCGGCCCCGACAATACCGCCTCCGGGAATGTGAATACCGGGAATATCAATTCCGAAAATCAGAATAAGGCCAAGCAGGACATTCACTATATTCACAATGTTGGCAATGAGCATGGGTGTTTTCGTATCCCCCGCCCCTCTCATGCAACCGCTGATAATGATATTTACAAGAGCCAGCGGAAATGTGACCATGGTAATGCGGAAATACACGGCTGCCATATTCAGCACGCTTGCTTCAGCCCGGCCGAAGAACAGATTTATCACCGGGGCTGCGCAAAAAAACAGGATGACGGAAATGACAAATGCCAGGACCGCCCCCATCACTACCGACTGTCTTAAAGTATCCTTTGCAGTATCGGCTTCATCCTGGCCGATCAACCGTGCAACAAGGACTGTACTGCCGGTGGAAAGCGCGACAAAAATGACCATGATGAAACCTGCCAGATTATTCACGAGTCCCACGGCGGAAATGGCTTCCTTACTTATCTGTCCTACGAAAATTGTGGAGACGACCCCAACCACCATAAAAAGAGTCTGCTCGGCAACAGCAGGCAGCGAAAGCTGCATGACTGCCTTTTTCACATTGCATTCATCAATTGTAATAATATGTATGACCCCCAATAATATACTTTCTTTAAACTACCGTCTTACTTTCAAAGGGGACATTCCCCAGACCATAATAGATTCTCCGTGTCTACCCTTTAAGGAATACTTCATCTGGGTGTGTCCTCTAACATTATACTATAGGAAAACTTTATTTGGGCAAAATTTTTTTCCTTGATCCGACATAAAATACGGATTCAAGGAAATCTATCCGCGCCCGGAATGTGCCAAAAGATGCTTTTAAGCTATTGTGCCCGGCGTTTTTTCACTGTCTGCTTCTGATTTGCGCTCTTAAAAAAAAATTCATAGATCCCCATGAACAATAAAAAAATACCGAACCATTTTCTCAAACTGTTTCCAGGCAGTGTCATTGCCAGCCTTGAGCCTGCAAAAGCACCGGCAAGGCCGAAAAGTATGATGGGGACAGCCATCCTGAAATCAATTCTCTTTTTTTTGATGTGCACGATCAGGGCTACAATGCCTGTCGGAATGAAAAACAGCAGGTTGACGCTCTGTGCAACATGCTGCTCCGGATTCACCAGCAAAACCAGGGCGGGGATCAGTATTGTGCCGCCGCCGATCCCCATGCCGCTGATAATTCCGGACAAAATCCCTGTTAAAAATAAAAGAATCAATTCCCCATTAACCAAATACCAACCGCCTTTCCGTAAAAAAATGCCGCAATAGGGTCCACAGACGCCTTCACCTCATCCGCGCAATTATTAATTTCAGTCCTACAGAAGCATTCTGACTCCCGCCAGCAGCATAAAGATGCCGAATATTTTTTTCAGCAGGCTTGTGGGACACCTGCCAAGCAGCTTTGCTCCGATAAATCCGCCCAGGATTCCCCCGGCGACCACCTTGACGGTAATTCCCCAATCCACCTGCCGGTTGGCAAAATAAAAGAAAAAGCTCAGGAGGGTCAGCGGAAGAATGATTGAAATGGCAGTGGCGTGGGCCTTATGCTCCTCAGCACCCAAAAGCAGCACCATTGCAGGCACCGCTATGGTTCCTCCGCCCGATCCGAAAAGACCGTTTGCCATCCCCGTGACTAAGCCGATTGCCGCATATTTCAGATATTTTACCAGCTTTGACGATTTGTTTTCCATTCATCACCTTTACAAGCCCTTTGATCTATTTTTTGCCCTCATCCTTAGAGCTCCGCTGCTTGCGAGGTTGGGACACTTTTTTGATATCTCGTTATATATTGTCCGACATTCTGGATGGATTATTCAAGCCGAAACCACGGTAAATTCATGAAGCAGGAAAAAGAAGTCAGCCAGTCCGAAGCGCTTTAAGGAAAAGCAGTTGAAATGGTCTGATAGCAGGACCTTACTCCAGTTTAATGTTTGCATTGTACTTTAAAATATTATATAGTTATAGACAAGGTCAAGGCGGATAAAAAAGCAATTTAAGACCATACTGAAAAGACATGGCGGGATTGCTATAACCCATTGTACATTTGGGCAAAAAAGCGAACCAAAGATAAACTTGGATTTTTTAAGGAGTGATTCGGATGAAAACGAAAATTATCAGTGTGTTTCTTGTGTTTCTGTTAAGTATTTCAATAATTGGATGCTCGGGCAGTAAGGATGGTTTAAATTTAAGCAGCGGCAGCAGTACAAGCAGTGAAAAAATATCTGACACTTCTGTTCCGACAAGTCCTTCTTCTGTTTCTTCTGAAAGCACAAGCGAAAATACAACGTCACCGGCTTCAACGGATAATCCGGAATTGGAAGCCTATAGTGCGGTATTGCAGAATAAGGCCGAATTTTATAGCACGGATAACAAGAAAAATTTATATTGGAAGGATTTTCTAACTAACAAAGAGATCTATGAAACTGTCTTCAAACCAACGCACTTTACGGTACTGGACATGGACGGCGACAAAGTGCCTGAAGTTGTGCTTGAATTGTCAGTCGGCGATGCACCGCAGTTTTATGAAATCCTGCATTATATGGATGGCGTAACCCATGGATACTTTCTTGTATACAGGGGGCTGGAAGGGCTAAAAGCGGATGGAACATTTCATTTTTCAAGCGGTGCGGCAGATAATGGATGGGCAAAAATGAGCTTCGAGCCGAATGCCTTCAAAACCGACATATTCGGGTACAGCAAGTCAAGCCAGGACGATACGGACTTAACCGTATCCTACTTTATTAAGGATAAACCCGTTACAAAAGAAGCGTTTGATTCTTTCATAAAGGAACAATCCGAAAAAAAAGATCCGGTTTGGTATGAATTTTCTCAAAAGAATATTGAAGCTGAACTGTCTGCAAAACCATAACGAATTTCTAAAATAAAAAACAGCCTTGACGAAAGCGGATATTTGTCATAAAATAAAAAGTGAGTACTCACTCATTTTTTTTATTTTGGCGGATTATCCGCTTTTATTGAATCACCTTTAGGAGGTAATCCTATGCACCAGCACGACATCCCGGATTTCGGACTTCCGGAGAAGGAAGAAAAAATACTGAGGTCGGCAATAAGGATTTTTTCGGAAAAAGGCTTCAGCGCCTCCACCACCAGTGAAATTGCAAAAGACGCCGGTGTGGCGGAAGGTACAATTTTCCGGTATTTTAAAACAAAAAAGGATATATTGCGGGGAATATTGATTCAGGGGATTAATCTCATCAGCGGCAAGGTTGTGCTGGAGGGAGTTGAAAGCATCTTTAACAGCTCCGGTGAAAAAGACCTCCGCACCATCCTGAGGGAACTGATCTATGACCGGCTGAAGCTAGTTGACAGCTTTTTCCCCGTGGCAAGGGTCATAATAACCGAGGCCTTGTTTCATGAGGACGTACGAGAAGCAATTTACCAGAATATCGTCGTCAGAGCCCTGGAGGCTTTCAGGCGATTTCATGCCAAAATGGCGGAAAGAGGCCTGCTGAGGCCGGATGCATCCCCTGAACTGATCTTCCGGACAATTCTGGCCAACCTGGTGGGCCTGATCGCACAAAGAAAGCTGATGGGAGATAAAATTCCTCTGGAAGACCTGGATGTTGAAATCGATAAAATGCTGGATCTGGTGATGGACGGGATTGCTTCCAAAAATACAGGCAATTCCACGGAGGTATGACAATGAGGCTAAAACGCAATGCAAGAAAATATCCAAGGGCTTCAGCTGCGGCTGTTTTACTGCTTGCCTTCATATTGCCGCTATACGGCTGTAATCAATCGACGGACCTGGTGTTGAGCGGGACCATAGAATCCACCCAGCTCGACTGTAATTCCGAAGTCGCCGGAAAGGTTGTGAAGCTTGAAAAAGAGGAAGGCGCCGCCGTGAAAGAAGGCGACGTCCTTGCCCTAGTGGACTCGAGCTTTCAAGAATTGGCCGTAAAGCAGCAGGAGGCAGTGGTAAAACTAAAACAGGCCAGGCTGGATGAATTAAAAGCAGGTACGCGGCCGGAGCAGCTGGAACAGGCCGAGGCAGCGGTCAAATCCGCCGACATGGCGGTAAAGAATGCCCAGACCGGTGTTGATACGGCTTCCACAAGCTATAACTACTGGCTGGAGAAATATGAAAATATCAAATCGCTTTCCGATTCCAATTCAGCGACTCAAAATGACCTGCTGGATGCCAAATATAAGCTGGATACGGCAGCGCAGCAGCTGGAGGTTGCCCAAAAGCAGCTAAAATCCACCCAGGCGCAGCTGCAATCCGCCCAATCCCAACTGGCCCTTTTGAAGAAGGGCTCCACAAGCCAGGCAGTTCAAGGGGCTCAGGCGGATCTGGAGCAAACCCAGGCAGCGCTGGAACAAGCGGAGCTGGTATTGTCCAGATATCAGGTGAAAGCGCCTGCCACCGGTACTCTGCTGCTTAAAAACGTGGAGATAGGCGATATGGTGAATGCCGGCACAAATGTAGGAACGCTGTCAAACCTGACGGACCTCTGGATCAATGTATATATTCAGCAAAAGTACCTGGGCAAAATTTCCCTGGGCCAGGAATTGGATTTGCGTATTCATGGTCTTGACGGTAAAGAGGTCAAGGGAAAAATCACAGCCATTGCCAATCAAGCCGAATTCACCCCCAAGAACGTGGAAACCGACGAGGCAAAGGAAAATACGGTCTTCAAGGTGAAAATAAAAATTACGGATGCCATGGAAAGCCTGAAGCCTGGCATGACTGCAAACGCGATTATACCGATGGGAGAATAACGCCATGGAATACGCCATTGAAGTGAAGGACCTGACAAAAAAATTCGGTGATTTCAACGCCGTGGACAAGATCAGCTTCCAAATCCCCAAGGGCAGCATTTTCGGATTTCTTGGCCCCAACGGCTCCGGCAAATCCACCACCATACGGATGCTGTGCGGAGTCCTGACTCCTACCTCCGGGACAGGAACCGTCATGGGAATGGATATTGAGAAGGACCCTGAGGGCGTCAAGCAAAATCTTGGCTATATGTCGCAGCGCTTCAGCCTGTATGAAGACCTTACCGTGGAAGAAAATCTCGATTTCTACGGCGGCATCTACGGCTTGAAAAAGGAAGTCCGTGAAGCCCGGAAAAAAGAGCTGATCATTATGGCAAATCTGGCAGGCAAGGAAAAAAGCCTGGCAGGCACCCTTTCCGGGGGCTGGAAACAGCGGCTGGCCCTTGGCTGCGCCCTGATACACAAGCCCAGCCTCCTCATCCTGGATGAACCCACCGCCGGAGTTGACCCGGTCTCACGCAGAGTTTTCTGGGAGATCATCCATGCGCTTTCCAGACAGGGTATCACTGTCCTTGTCACCACCCATTACATGGATGAGGCGGAAAGCTGTGATATCGTAGGCTTCATTTTTAACGGAAAAATTATTACCATCGCCCCGCCCCAGGAGCTTATAAAACAGGAAAACGCCCGCAATCTGGAGGATATTTTCATCAGCTATGTGGAAAGGATCACCGATACAAAAGTGAGCTCCACCTTCAAGGAAATGAAATTCCTGCAGGAGGAGTGACGCATGATGGAGGTTCATGCAGCCCCAATAGGGCGGCCGTTAGCGGCACCCGTTGATTGGCAAACAAATGCGGAAGGCTCAGCGAAAGGACTGTAACCGGTATGAAAAGAAAACTATTCAGCCTGCAAAGGTTTCTTACAATCATAAAAAAAGAATTCATTCAGGTGAAGCGGGACCCCATAAGCCTTAAGCTTCCCATTGCCATGCCCATAGTCATGATGCTGCTGTTCGGCTATGCGGTGAACACGGAAGTCGATAAAATCAGGACGGCGGTTTTTGACCAGAATAAAACCCTGGAAAGCCGTGAATACATTGACAAATTCACTGCTTCCGGCTATTTTGACATAGTGTCTTACGTTTCCAGCGATAAGGAGCTTTCCGACCTCATCGACGGCGGAAAGGTCAAGGCCGGAATCATCATCCCTTCGGATTATGCAGGCAAGCTGAACCGGGGAAAAACTCCCCAAACCCAGCTCGTCCTGGACGGCACCGACCCGACGACCGCCCGCACCGCTTTGAACAGCGGACTCCTTGTCTCGGAAATATACTCAAGGTCATTAAAGGAAAACGCCCTGAGAAAAACCGGTGTTTCTGCCGTAACTGCACCGGGCGTAGCCATCAATACCAGGGTATGGTACAATCCCAACCTCAAAAGCAGCCGGTTCACCATTCCGGGCCTGGTGGGACTGATTTTGCAGAATATTACCATTATGCTTACAGCCTTTGCCCTTGTCAAAGAAAAGGAAAGAAGCACCATCGAGCAGTTGATTGTAACTCCTGTCCGGTCCGCAGAGTTGATTTTGGGCAAACTGGTCCCCTATGTTGTGATAGGGTATGCCGGTTTCCTGTTTGCCCTTTCCCTGTGTATTTTCTGGTTTAAGGTGAATGTGGCCGGAAGCCTGCCACTGTTGCTGTTGTTGGGATTCCTGTTCGTGTACTGCTCCCTTTCCATCGGTATGCTGATTTCCACCTTTGCAAAGAACCAAATGCAGGCCATGATGGTGATGGTCGTCGTTATGCTGCCCAGCATCCTGCTTTCCGGCTTTATTTTCCCCAGAGAAGGCATGCCCCTGATCGTTGGCTGGCTTGGATATGCCATCCCCCTCACCTATTTTCTCAATATTATCCGGGGCATAATGTTAAAGGGCGTAGGAATCAGCTTCCTGTGGAGCGATGTTATCGCGCTTTGCATCTTTACCGCAGTCATATTGAGCGTTGCGGTTCTTCGCTTCAGAAAGAGTCTGGATTAATAAAATTTCATCTCCTGTAAGACTTTTCACCGGACTGTATACGTATAATAAAACATAGATCAAAGAATGCTTCCGTGAACTATAATTATCGGATTTTAATTATAGTTCCTTTATTTGTGGTATGATATATTTGATCAGCAAACTTACTGTCCGGGAGGAATTGCCCATTGAGAGGGATTTTATTGAACAGGGTCACTAAAATATTTGTTTGCTTTCTTGCAGCCCTGGCGATTCTGCTGCTGTTACCGTTCAAACCGTCAGTCTATGCGGACAGGGCTTATTACATATCCGCCTATAAAATTTATGTGAATGTGAATCAGGACGGCTCCGCCGACATTGAAGAAAGGTTCACTTACAGCTTTAACGGACAGTTTAACGGGATGCTGCGCGACGTTGACTTTTCAGAGACAAAGGGGCTTACGGAACCGAAGGTCTTTGTCCAAAAGGACGGCGCACTGGCTGAGTATCAGCGGAATGCTTCAAATTCCCTGGATGCCGAAGGCAGTCCGGGTACCTACAATTTCTCAAAGGAAGGCCAAATGGCTCATTTCAAGGTATTTGACCCTTCATCGGACGAAGAAAAAACCTTTGTAATAAAGTACAAATTTCTGGATGTTGTTACCCGGTACAACGACATCGCCGTATTCAACCGCAAGCTGATCGATACCCGCTGGAAAACGTCCATGAACAACATTTCCATTCGGGTGGCGCTTCCTGAAGGGGCGGCAAAAGAAGATATCAAGGTATTTGCCCACGGTCCCCTGACAGGCGAATCCACTATTATTGACGCGCAAAATGTGGAATTTAAGGTCCCTGGCGTATCTGCGGGCACTTTTGTAGAGACTCTGGTGATATTTCCTCCAAATCTGGTGCCTGCCTCAGGAAACATTGCAGACAGGGACGGTTTGCCCGAGATCATGGCCAATGAAGGCAAGCTGGCAGAAGAAGCGAACAAAGAACGGGAGGAAGCCAGGAAAGCTTTGCAGGAGCAGCAGCAGCGAGATGCGCAGCAGGCGCTGGAATACCGGCAAAAGGTTGCCGCACTCATGCCTTATGGTCTGGGTATTGCCATTATCCTGTTTCTCTTCTGGTTCTATCTGATTATAAGCATTTATCTCAAATATGACAAGGAACTGAAGCACAGCTTCGAGGGCAAGTACTACAGGGAGCTTCCCGGCGAATACACTCCTGCGGAAATGAGTGTGCTCCTGTCCTTCGGGCAGGTTCAGACCCGGGATCTCATGGCTACCTTGATGGACCTTGTAAGAAAGAAGCAATTAACCCTCACAACCAACAAAACCTTAAAAAAAGGCCTGTTCGGAAGCAAAGAAAAAATCGAGTATGTCATTTCCCTCTGTCCGGATGCGCCTGCGTTGAGGCTGAAAAAGCATGAAGACCACCTGATCCGATGGTTTCTAGACAAGATAGGCAACGGAGCTTCGGTAAGTCTGGATGAAATAAAGGACTATGTCCACGCCAGAGGCAAGGCGCTTCAGTTCAAGTCGGATTACGATAAATGGTGCAGTCTTGCGATCGCGGAAGCCGATAAAAACAAATTCTTTGATGAAACCAGCAAGCAAGGCAGACTGGTAGGTGTCCTGTCAGGAATTGCCTACATAATTGCCGGCATGGCAATACCGTTTCTATTCTACACAGGGGTTGCATGTTTATTGGCGGTTCAAGGACTGATCCTTGTGATATTCTCTGTCAGAATAAAAAGGTGTACTGCCTATGGCAGTGAACAGCGGGCCATGTGGAATGCCTTCAAGAACTTTCTGAAGGATTTCAGCAACATGGAAAAAGCTGTACTACCCTCCATCGTACTATGGGAGCATTACCTGGTGTATGCCATATCCCTTGGTGTGGCAAAGGAAGTCATCAAACAGCTTCCTCTTGTATTTAACGACAGCGATCTCAATGACAGCCACCTCACTTTTATGTATGGTGCTTCTTATGGCTACTTTGCAGGTTTCAATACAATGTTCGACAGTACCATCAACACCGTTGAAAGTGCTATCTCCTCTGCCGTAGCCGTTGCAAACTCGGCAGATTCCTCGTCATCGGGCAGCGGCGGCGGCTTCAGTGGAGGGAGCTCCGGCGGAGGCGGCGGAGGTGGCGGCGGCGGAGCTTTTTAGTCAACAGAATTACGATAAAATAGAACGACTATAAGGAGAAGTGTTTTATGATTTACGAGCTTATACGAAAAAACAGGACCTACCGGCGATTTCACCAGGAAGTGGCAATCCACCGCACTGATCTGGAGGAATTGATCGATCTGGCCAGACTGTCTTCCTCCGGCGCCAACCTGCAATCCCTTAAATACGTGCTTTCCTGTGACCCTGAAACAAACGGCAGGATCTTCCCCCTTTTAAAATGGGCAGGCTATTTGCCCGAGTGGAACGGCCCTGAGGAAGGAGAACGGCCATCGGCTTACCTTGTAATGCTTTTAGACAAGGACATCAGTTCCAATTGCTTGTGGGACCATGGGATTGCGTGCCAGAGCATCCTGCTGGGAGCGTGTGAAATGGGTCTGGGCGGATGTATGTTCGGCTCCGTGGACAGGGACGGCTTGAGGGCTTCCCTGAAAATTCCCGAAAGCTATGACATATTGCTGGTCATTGCTCTGGGCAAGCCGAAGGAAAAGGTAGTGCTGGAGGAACTGAATGAAAGCGGAAGCGTAAAATATTGGCGGGATGCCAAGAAGGTGCATCATGTACCGAAAAGAAAGCTGCAGGATTTAATCCTTAAATTATAATTATTAAATTTATAGAGAAGGAGGCCTAGATATGATCATAGCAATAATAATTCTTGGAGTGCTGGTCCTGGCGTTCATAGGAATCTATAACAGCCTGGTAGGCAAGCGTAACAAGGTCCGCAATTCCTGGAGCCAGATCGACGTCCAGCTCAAAAGAAGGTTTGACCTCATCCCCAATCTGATTGAAACGGTAAAAGGCTATGCAGCCCATGAGCGCAATACCTTTGAGCAAGTCACCGCAGCAAGGACCAGGTACATGTCTGCCGCTACTCCTGACGATATGATGAAGGCAAACGGCGAGCTGACGCAAGTCCTGGGAAGGTTGTTTGCAGTGGCCGAAGCATATCCGGAGCTGAAAGCCAATACAAACTTTATCGAACTACAGGGAGAATTGTCAAAGACTGAAGATAAGATCAGCTTTGCAAGACAGTTTTACAATGACGTCGTCATGGACTACAACAATACGGTGCAAATGTTTCCGTCCAGCTTTGTGGCTTCCATAACCGGCTTCAGGGAAGAGCCCTTTTTCAATGTGGATGCTTCGGAGAAAAGCGTCCCGCAGGTCAAGTTTTGAGGTATAGCAATTAATTAAGCTTCATGCCAAAGCCGCATGGAGCTTTTATTTTTATGTGCTTTTATGCACGCCTGTCATTGCGAGTGAACGCAGTGAAGCGTGGCAATCTCATGTTTAAAGGCACGTTCTTGGCTGAGAAGAAGTAGTGCCGGCTTCCAGGTAATGGGCGGGTATGACTGCAAATCCCTGCATCAGGTTCCGGCATGGGCAGGCTGTAATGTCCAGGTTCGTTCCAACGCGGTCGCTTGTCATTCGTCAGCCGGGGCTGACTGATCATCTTGGGCGGCCAGGCCGTTGCAATACCAGTTGAACTCGCATCGTTTGCAATATTTGCTGTATAGTGACTTGTCAAATTCAGAAAAGTCGTACTCGCATATTTTTTTCAACAAAGCCTTCAAATGTAAGCGGAATTTTTCATGGGTGGCGGCATCATAATTTATCTCTGCAAGAATATGAGGAGGCTCCGGCTGCCAGTATCTCATGCATAAGGTATCACAACCCTTTGCTTCGGACAAATATCCCGTACCGCTATCCTTGGTTGAACCAACGGCAAGTGTATTTGCCTGCTCACACAGAACATACATATAGACCATGGTCTGCAGGCTTTTTTCCAGCCTGCTTCTCGTGCTGTTTAAATTATCGCCCGTTTGCATAAAGCTGTTCTCAGCTTTTGATCCATGGGTTTTCCAATCCCAGATATTCAAGCGCCCATCCTCAAGGATGATCAGGTCAAAGTTTGCTTCCAGGATCAATCCATCCAGTTCTGCTCTCAAGGTATGCTCCGGCAGGTAGACGGCTTCAGGGCGCAAAGTAAAATAATTTTCAAGACTTCTCATCCAGCGGGTCAACAGCTCGAAATCTTTTGCATTCTCACTCAGGCCGTAAGGAATACCGGAAAAATATCTGCAGGCCAGAAGATGAAAGCTGTTGCCCTTTTCCAGTGAAGCCTTTGCAGCTTCATCGGGCAGACTGTCCCACCGGAGGCCTTCCATATACCTTTTTTTAAATCTCAGGGGGCAGTTCTCAAAAGCATTGAGAGACTGCTGTGTATAGCAAAACTGCCTTGTATTTCTCCTATCCTTCACGGTTGTGAAACCTCCCCGGGATCAGCACTCTGTGGCCTTATCTCGTCCTTTGGCCCATTGACCATATTTCTGTCGATGAATCTTTTCAGTTCCAGCAGGTACGCCGAGGGCTGAATTTCATTCCGCTTTCCCCTATTTGAATGGAAGCCCGAGAGGAAGAGATACTGCCTGGCCCTTGTGATTCCTACATATAGCAGCCTGGCACGTTCCGATATTGTTTCCAGCTTGGCTTTATATGCAGCATCCTGTGTGGCGCCGGCGCCTGTCAATGCCTCAAATTCGGACTTTACAAGAGCCTGGGGATTTTTGAATTCCTGTTTCAGAAACCAGTACTCGCCCGCAAACTTATCGCTCAAATTTACCGGAAAATCCGCAAAGCTCAGGCCGGACAGAAATACGATATCCCACTCCAGCCCCTTGGATTTATGGTAGGTCGATAAAGTGACCACGCCCGGTTTGGCCTCATAGCCTTTCAGATCCCAGACAAGACCGGCAAAATAACCGTACATGCTTCTTGGGCTTAACAGCTCTTCTGCAAGTTCATTCATCTGCCATCGGGGATTCCTCAGCCGCATGAATTTTATATCTCCGGCGACTCTCTGGGCAATGGCCTTTTCTTCCCTGTCAAAATCCAATTTTTCCGCGATGGCAAGGATAAGGCTTTCTACCGATACCGAAGGAAGCTCCGGAAGCTCCCTGAAAAAATCCAGCCAGGCGGAGAAATCGCTCCACACCCCGGATAGAAGCAAATCTTCAGGTACGTCATCAAGATTCAAGCTTCCTGCTTCCGGATATAATAGCTTTTCAGGAGGACAGCCTGCAATATATTCTATCAATTGAGTTTTTTGGGAAGGATTGTCCGATAGCAGCAATTCATTGACAAGGTCGGCAAATTTATTGCTGTCGTCAGGATTGAAATGGAAATACAATACTCTTCCCAGCAGCCTCAAAGCCTTTGTTTTCATATACGATCCGCCATCCAGTTCTTCATAGGACACTCCGTTTGCTTCCAATAACCCTGCAATCTCTTTTATTTTCCATGAGGTTGGAATCAGGATGGCCATAGACTTATCCGGATAGCTTTTCAGCATGTGACGCGCATATCTTGCCACCCCTGCGGCCTCTTCCTCCCAGGAAGTAAATACCGCTGTCCGTATGGCATACTCCTCGGTTACGGGATTCCTTCTTTCATCCTCCTCACCCACAGGCTCAATGTGCTGGGCCAGAAGGCTTGTGCGGCATTCCTCCACAGGATGGCTGCCTGTGACATAGTCAACGAAATAATTCGCCAGATTGATGATGTCTACAGTGCTCCTGCTGGATTGGCTGATGGTGCGGACAACAGTTTGAGGCCGGCTGCAGAAATCCTTGAAATATTTGAAATCACTGCTGGTGAATGTGCTGCAAATAGCCTGGTTGCTGTCTCCTACCCGCAGAAAATTCCCATTGGCAATGAGCTCCAGGATTTCATTCTGGAGCAGATTTGAATCCTGGGCTTCATCTTCGCATACAAAGGTGTATTTTCTGCGGTATTTTTGGAGAAGGTCCCCATCTTCTTTCAAAAGCTTCCCCGCTTTATGCAGCATGTCGTCAAAATCCACCATGCCCGATGCCTTGAGCCGCCTGTCATAAGTGTCATATAGGACGGCGGCATGCTTAAGCAGCGAGTTGGCTGGCAGGGATGCACAGAGCTTTTTAGCCTCTTCGGGATTTATTCCTCTGCATTTAAAATCCCCTATGGCTGCGGATATGACGGTACATAGCCTCTCGTGCCAGTCGTTTGCAGTTTTCTCATACCTTCCGGTTGAAACGGATTTTTCATCCAGATAATATTTGAAAACATTTTCATTATTTTTTCTCCACTCCTCCACCGCACTGCTGATGATGTACTGTTTTCCTGCGCCATCGATAATATCAAATTCATCGTTGATATTGGCGTGATCCGGATTTTCCTTAATTATCTGAAGACAAAGCCCATGAATGGTAGATACGTGATATTCCTTGCTGCCATTGATCCCTCTGTTTTCCAGTTCCTTGGAAATTCTTTGCTTGAAATTGTTGACAGCGCTGTTCATGTAAGTAACAATCAAGATTTTTCCGGGCTTGTGCAGGCCCCGGGTGATGATTTCCACCGCCCACTGGGTAAGGCAGTGGGTCTTGCCGCCTCCCGGAATTGCAGGTACAGCGCAATATCCGCCCCTGTACTGTTCCACCAGTTCCTTCTGTCCTTTTCTCAGCGCCATGCTTGTCCTCCGGAAAAATGTTCGTTCATAACAACATTATACCAGATTGCAGAGGTTAAAAAACAATTTATCTTGGACCTCCGCAGCGTCTCCGTTAATGATAAAAGGGGCTGTCTCAAAATAAGACACCCCCTCGCACAAACGTCACTATTGATGCCTGGTTATTTAGAATGTTCCTTTCACATCAAGGGTATTATTCCCGGCTTCCTTCTTAAAGGTCGAAGCCTGTATCTGTTCCTGGAGCTTCTTATAAAACAGCTCTCCATCCACAGGAATATCCGCCCAAGAATCCGTCCAGGCCGAAAGGTGCATGGCATTGGAGATCTGCAGCCCATTCACGCCCTCAATGCCCGGAGCAAGAAGCGGCGACCCGTTCAGAATCGCATCTACCCAGTTTGACATAATCCCATTATGTGCAGTCTCAACGCCGTTTGTTGGAATATCGCACTTCCAGCACTCCGGCTCGCCGAAGCCCCCGGTGAACTCACTGTTAAACTGCCTTTCCGGTACCCTTAGCCTCCAGAAATTTAATTTCCCATCCTCAATAACAATTTTACCTTTGTCACCCAGTATCTCAAACCTGTTTGTTCCCGGCGTGTCTGCTGTTGAGGTAACAAATATTCCTGTGGCCCCGTTCTCATACTCAACATAGGCAGTGACATCATCCTCCACTTCAATATTATGGTATTTTCCGAAGGACATGAATGCACGGACTCTTTTGGGCATACCACAGGTCCATTGCCATAAATCCAGGTTGTGAGGGCATTGGTTCAGCAGCACTCCACCGCCTTCCCCGCCCCAGGTAGCGCGCCATCCGCCGGAATTGTAGTAGCTCTGCGGACGGTACCAGCTGGTTATGATCCAATTTGTCCTTTTCAACTGGCCAAGTTCACCGGACTCAACCATTTCTTTAAGCTTTTGAAATACCGGATGGGTGCGCTGATTATACATTATACCGAATACTTTCCCGCTTTCGGCGGCTGCATGATTCATTTCAAGGACCTGCTTCGTATATACGCCGGCAGGTTTCTCGCTTAAAACATGAAGTCCCCGGGCAAAGGCTTTGATTGCAATCACAGGATGTTGATAGTGGGGCGTGGCGATGATTACGCCGTCGACCCCTCCGGCGTCAAACAGCAAATCAACATTTTCAAACAGCCGGACATCCTCCCCCAGATGCTCCTTCGCCCATTGTAACCGTTTGGGGTCTATATCGCACACTGCGGCAAGTTTACCTCCCGGTACAGCCGATTTCGCCAGTTGGGAGGCGTGATAGCTCCCCATATTTCCGATACCGATTACTGCAATACGTACGCTTTCCATAATACTCCTCCTTTTTCAACCCAGGCTTCCCAGAATTTTCTTCAGCGCATTTGCGGCAATGGCGAATGTTCCGGCACCGCCTTCCGGCAGGTTTGAGATATTCAGATCATTTTCGAGGGCCGCCAGCCCGCTGAAGCCTCCCAGATGCGGTTCAAGAGATAAAAAGCCCTCATATCCGCCGCCGTGCAGCTGCTGAATGATTTCAGGCACTTTTCCGTCGCCGTACCCGGAAGGCATTACACTATGGTCCTTATACAAAGCATCTTTAATATGAAAATAAACGCAGTAATCCTTCAGCAACTCAAATGCTCCAGGGTAGGTCTTTACACCGCACTGGACAAAGTTGGCCGGATCAAACACTGCCTTGACATAATTGCAGTCAAGGGTTTTCAACAGGTCCAGGCATCTTTCCGGAGTGTCGCCGTAAATGTCCTTTTCGTTTTCATGGAGCAATATCAAGCCTGAGCCTTCCGCTGCTTTTATAAATTCCCTCCACCGCCGCAAAACCTCGTCCCTGTATTTTTCAGGCTCCTCGCCTTTGGGAATGTAAAAGCTGAACATCCTTATATAGTTGGTGCCAAGGACTTTCGCTATCTCCACCGTATGTTTGAATAATTCCAAATGCGCTGTGAAATCGTCCGTAATTCCTATCTTCCCAATAGGCGATCCCACTGCCGAAATGCTGAAGCCCCTTTTGTCAAGTTCCTTCCGTATCCCGGCCACTTCATCCAGGGTATGGTTTACAAGGGGCCTGCCGTTGACGCCTCTCATTTCGATGTGACTTATTCCATGCTGCTCCAGTACGTCCATCTGGACCTTTAAATCGTCCGCTATTTCATCCCCGAATGCACTTATAACAAACTTGCTCATCGATTATACCCTCCCCTATAGATACTTTTGCAGATACTTCAAGCTTATCTCAAGGCTTTCAAAAGGGTCCCGGAAGCACTCATCCTGCTCTACGGCATACCACTTTACTCCCGTTTCCCTGCATGCTTTTATGATGGAGGGCCAGTCAAGATTGCCTTCCCCGACCTCTGCATATACCTGCCGGTCTTCCTTGACCGCCATATCCTTGAAATGCACGACCCCCATTCTGCCCTGTACTTTTCTGATCCAGTCCACAGGATTTGCCCCGCCGGCCTGGACCCAGTAGGTATCCAGTTCAAAGCCAAAGGTCCTGGAAGCACTGTTTTCCAGCAAATAATCCATTCCGGTCCTGCCGTTGAACTTCTCAAACTCGAACCTGTGATCATGATAAATAAACTTCAGGCCGCTCTGTGAGATGCTTTCGGCGATTCCGGATATTATAGCCAGGAATTCCTTATACCCGTCAAGGCTGCCTCTGAACTGCTGAGGCATGGAACCCAGGCCCACATACTCGCACTCCCACAGCTTATGCTCCTTAACCACCTCATGGATATCGTCCTTCAGGCGTTCAAAAGAAATATGGGTGGCACATATTTTCAAACCGATTTCATCGGTGATTTTTTTTAGGCGCAGCGGCTCTATTGGCCCCATTCCGGATACCTGAACCGCATTGTAGCCTATTTTCTTCACTCTCTTTAAAGTCTCTAGGATATCGTCCGGTGTTTTCAGAAAATCTCTCAGCGTGTATAGCTGGGCAGCAATGGTATTTTTCTCCAAATAGATCACCTCAATTAAAAGAATAGGATTTGTCTAAATTTTATAGTATAATAGCAGGATAATCCTTGCATTATTTGACTGAAATTCACCATTTTTATTGTTTTTTTTGACATAAGCATATCGATTGTTCAAAGGAGAATTATGGCTGAAGTATACGGCATCAATCCCCAAAAGAATATTGTTTACATGCACAGCCGGAGTGAAATCATCCCTATCAATTTCCACCTCCATGACGGCTTTGAAATCTATTTTTTGATTTCAGGAGACGTCAACTATTTTATTGAAAAAAAGGTATATCCCCTGAAATATGGAGATTTGATCATCACTAACAATTATGAGGTTCATACGCCTGCCTTCCAGTCCGGAAAAGAATATGAAAGGGTCATCGTGCAATTCGACTCCGAAATACCGGAAAAATTCTCCACCCAGGGTTTCAATCTTCTGGAATGCTTCAATAACAGGCCCCTTGGCCTTAATAACAAAATCAGTCTTGGGAAAAGCCAGGTAACAGAACTGCTCAGTCTGTTCGCCAGAATTGAGACCGCTGCAAACTCCGATGCCTCAGGCTCCGAGATTCTCAAAACTACTGCGTTTATTGACCTGCTGGTTTTTATCAACAGGGTCTTTGCAGGCAGCAGAAGTGAAGAGGACCACCCCCATGTCCCCGAAAAGCTGCTGCCCATTATGGATTATATCGACGACAACCTTGAAAATGAACTCTCCCTGGTTACATTGGAAAACAGGTTTTATCTGAACCGGTTTTACCTAAGCCGTCTTTTTAAGGAAAGCACCGGAATCAACATCCACGAATATATTACCTTTAAAAGAATTTCAAAGGCAAAAAAGCTGCTGTCCTCGGATTGTAGCGTTACCGATGCCTGCAGCCTGTCGGGTTTTTCGGATTACTCCAATTTCATAAGGGTCTTTAAAAAAATCGTGGGGGTCCCTCCGGGGCAGTACAAAAAAATTTCGAAATAAATTTCCGGCGCCCTCTGCCGATTCAAATCAGCTTCAGCTCCTGCACCGCCTGCTTCAGCTCATTGGGGCCGCGCACCCTGAAGGCCTTCATTCCTGCGGACTGTGCCGCATCCACATTTACCTGGTTGTCATCAAAAAATAGGATTTCTTCCGGTTGGCAGCCCAATTCTTTGATCACATGCAAATAGGCTTCCGTGTCAGGCTTCATGTTCCCTGTTTTGTGCGACGGAAAACTAAATGCGATCAGGCCGCCGATATCATTCTCGACATATAACCTGTCCCAGTGCAGTTCATTCGTATTTGACAATATGGCCAATGTGTATTTTTCCTTCAATTCTTCCAGCAATTCTTTGGTCCCAGTATAAAAACCCCGCGGGAAGTAGATGAATTCTTCAATAAATTTATCTGCGTCTACACCGAAATCAAACTCTTTTATGATTGCCAGGGCAAATTCCTGAGTTGATATCCTTCCCCGCTCAAAATCCCTTATGGCGGGAGAACACAGCCACATTTTCCATAATTCATCCTCATCAATACGGTTGTTCATCCACCTGAGCACCGTCGGAACGCCGACAAGCTCCACCAGTACGCCGCCCAGATCAAACAATATGTACTTTACATCCTTCGCTTTATCCATTGAGTACCCCTTATTTTAAATTGTATTTCTATCCTTATTCCCGCACACTTCAATATAGACCGGGCGGAAATACGGTAAGCCATGCGTATGTCTTGTCAATTGCTGATTACCTTTTGAGTATAACATGCTTTGAAATGAAAGCATACTAATGTTTTGTATACCCTTTCTTCCATTTTCCAGCAAGCTGTTCAGAGACTATCTATCATTTCGTAAAAATAATCTATAATGGAATTGGCATCAGTGTTTTCCCGCTGGACGGAAATGACCCCGAAACCCTGGTGAAGCATGCGGACCTGGCCATGTATCAGGCTAAAACCAAAGGGAAAAACAATTGCCGGCTCTTCGGACATAAAAAACTGCTGACAAAATGAATTTGCCAGCAGTCCATATTTCGCTTAATCCGCTGCTTTTATCCCACCTGGTTATTTCAGGTTGAACCAGGCCTCAAGGCCGGGATAAATTGCCGCCTCTCCCAATTCCTCCTCAATCCTCAGCAATTGGTTGTATTTGGCGACGCGGTCGGTCCTGGATGGCGCTCCGGTCTTTATCTGGCCGGAATTTGTTGCAACGGCGATATCGGCGATGGTTGCATCCTCGGTTTCGCCCGACCTGTGTGAGGTAACTGCCGTATAGCCGGCCCTGTTTGCCATCTGTATGGCATCAAGCGTTTCCGTAAGGGTCCCGATTTGATTCACCTTGATCAGGATGGAGTTTGCCACGCCCATATCGATTCCCTTTTTCAGCCGGGTGGTATTGGTTACAAAAAGGTCGTCCCCTACCAGCTGGATCTTGCCTCCCAGCCTTTCCGTAAGCATCTTCCAGGCTTCCCAATCCTCTTCCGACACACCGTCCTCCAAAGAGATGATGGGGTATTTCTCAACAAGGTTTGCCCAGTAATCCACCATTTCCGTTTTGGTCTTGCTGATGCCCGATTTCCAGAACAAATACGTGCCGTCCTCCTGATACATTTCCGTGGCAGCGGCATCAATGGCAATCCTGAAGTCGTCTCCCGCCTTGTAGCCGGCTTTTTCAACCGCTTCCAGGATCACCTGGACCGCTTCCTCGTCTGTCTTCAGATTCGGCGCAAAGCCGCCCTCATCGCCGACGGCTGTTGAATAGCCCTTTGCCGAAAGCACCTTCTTCAAATTGTGAAAAACCTCCGCACACATCTGCAATGCCTGCTTGAAGCTTTTCGCCCCTACGGGCATGATCATGAATTCCTGGATGTTTACGCTGTTGTCGGCATGCTTGCCGCCATTGATGATATTCATCATCGGGACCGGCAAGGTCTTTGCGTTCACTCCGCCGATATACTGGTAAAGGCTGATGCCTAAGGCCTCCGCAGCTGCCTTCGCCGTAGCCAGCGACACTCCCAGGATTGCATTTGCTCCAAGCTTGGCTTTATTGTGGGTTCCGTCCATGGCAATCATTTTGGCATCGATGGCCACCTGGTCAAAAACATTCATCCCTTCGATTTCGGGAGCAATGGTGCTATTTACATGGTCAACAGCTTTTTGGACGCCTTTCCCAAGATATCTTTCCTTATCGCCGTCTCTTAATTCAATGGCCTCGAATGCGCCGGTGGAAGCACCTGACGGCACTGCCGCCCTGCCTACAAAGCCGCCTTCCGCAATGACCTCCACTTCAATGGTGGGATTGCCCCGCGAGTCCAGAATCTCTCTGGCGAATACGCTTTCAACTTCAAGATATTGTTTCATTCCGTGTTCCTCCTCCAGCAAATAAAATTGCATTTTTTTCCATCCTTGCTGACAATAGAATACAGCAAGGAACTTCGAATGTAAATATATCGGCAATATTTTACCCAGAATAAGGAGGAATAAAACAAAATTTACCGCAAAAAAATGAATTTATCTCCGGGGCTGTCGCTGCTCCAGGGATACCAGTGATTGAAAATCACCCCATTGCCCAGAATAAACAGGATGGCGATTGTTGCCTTGATACAGGGAAGCCTGATATTCCACATCCTTCGGAGCCAATCGGCCCCCTCCATAATAGCAGCTTCATATAGCTCCTGATTTATTTCGCAAATTTTCGCCAAATATATTATCGCATAACCGCCCGGTTCTTTCCATACAAAGGCATGAAAGTTTGACGGAGGTATCTATTTTTTGTTTATATCAGCCCGCATTCTCCTCCGGCGGATAAATAACAATTTTGCTGCCCTCCAGTTCAACCTTCACCTTGTTTTTACCCTTCAGGCCAAGAGCATTCAAATACTCGGCAGGAATCTGCAGCCGCCCTGTCTTATCCACTACGGCCAGTTCCTCATGGGTGTCGGCCTCTTCTGCTCCAAAAACCCCCTGCTTCATTTCTTCCATCTCTTCCGCATAGGATTTCTTTCTCAAAAATTCACTGCTGGTCCTTCCGTCCCTTATGGCTACTACCCGGTCCACCTTTTTTGAAATCTGGAGGTCATGGGTGACAATGACAACCGTTACACCCAGATTCTTGCTCAGCTCCCTGAACACATCCAGAATATGGGCCGCCGTCCTGCTGTCTACGGAACCTGTGGGCTCGTCTGCCAGGAGAAGCCTGGGGTTGTTGGCCATGGCGATTGCAATGGCGACACGCTGCTGTTCACCGCCTGATAGCTGATTCAGCTTGCTGTTTTTCCTGTTTAGAAGACCCACAATCTCAAGGAGCTGCAACGCTCTTTTCCGCTTCTCCCTGTTTCTGTCAAGGAGCATGGGCAGCTCCACATTCTCCAGCGCCGTAAGGAAGGGTATCAGATTTCTGGCGTTGTTCTGCCATACAAAACCGATGGTATCCCTTTTATATTTTACCAACTGGGAATCATTGAACTTCAGCAGATCCCTGCCGTCTACAATAAGCTTGCCGGCAGACGGCCTGTCGAGCCCCCCCAGCATGTTCAGCAGCGTAGACTTTCCGCTCCCGCTGTTCCCGATGATGGCCATAAGCTCGCCGGCTTCCACAGTGAGATCAAGCCCCTGCAGCGCTACGACCTCTATATCCTTTGTCTTATATATCTTCACAAGGTTTTCGCATTCGATCATTTTTGTGTTTGCCGTATTCTCTTCATGCATTGGCAATCTCACCATCCTCCAGCGTATAAACATGATCGGCAATTTCAATCATTCCCGGGTCATGGGTGGTCATAACGACCGACAGGCCCTGCTGTTCCACCAGGCTTTTCAAAAGCTTCACCACCTGGAGTCCCATATGGGTATCAAGCTCTGCCGTGGGCTCATCCGCAAAAACAATATCCGGCTTGTGCGCAATGGCGCGGGCTATTGCCACACGCTGCTGTTCCCCCCCTGACATCTCATGGGGATAGTGATACATTCTTTTGCTTAAGCCGACAAGACCGAGACACTCCTCCGTCCTTTTCTTCCATTCTTTTGCATTTACCCCGGCGACGCGAAGACCGAATTCCACGTTCTCATAGGCAGTCATCATGGAAATCAACGCCACCGACTGGAAAATAAAGCCCATATTCTTCCGCCGCAGCTTGTTCTTATGCGCTTCACTGGCTTTTGTCACATCCGTCCCGTTGAAAAATATCCTGCCGGAATCAGGAGAATCCAGGGCGCCCAGCAAATTAATGAGGGTGGTTTTGCCTGATCCCGAACGTCCTTTCAAAACAATGAGCTTGCCGGCTTCAAAGCCGATGGAGACCTTCTTCAGCGCATAAACGCATTCGCTTCCCGAGCGGAAGGTTCTTGAAAGCTCCTCGGTTTTTATGATTTCTCCCATAAAACAGTCCCCTCAATCTTCCCCAAGCTTGACAGCCTGGTCGATCCTAATCCTTGCGATAATTCTCCAGAGCGTACTGAATCCTACAACCAGCATGACCGCCACCACAGAATAGATTTTTATATAATCGTCGGCATTGGCAATGATTTTAAAGGGCGGAACCTGATCCGCCGCATTGTAAACGATCTGCAGCAGAGGAATGAACAGGTCGCTTGTCAGGCCGCCGGCCGCTATCCCCACCACGATTGCCACCCCTGATACGAGAAGCTGCTCGCAGCCGATGATGCCGATGACCTTCGAAAGGGAAAGCCCCATTGCACGAAGTATGCCGAAATACAGCACCCTTGATTGTATGGAGATGATCCAGTAGATCAGGAAGCCCAGAGTACTGATGATCATGCAGGCGACAAAGCTGAGTGTCAGAGAGCCGTTCAAGCCTTGCAGCAGCGGGTCGTTCTTGGCTTTGACAAGCTGCTGTTCCTTATAGGTCACTGTTTCCACATCCAGCTTTTTGGCCTGGATATCGTCGTTAATCTGTTTATCCGTCGCCGTATCCTTTTTCTTTGCCCATATCTGGTACGGCTGCACCGCAAGCTTATCCCTTATATAATTGTAATTGGCAACGATAAGACCCTGGGCCTCGTTTGTCGTCCCTTTTTTGTTGGGATTGTATGTGGGCCAGTAATCGACGAATTCATAAACCATTCCCTCGATATAGCTCTGCTCTCCCCAGGATACATAAATGGTATCTCCCAGCTTCAGCTTCAGCTTTTCCCTGAGGTCCGTCGATACCAGCACGGCCTTGGGCGCATCAATCAAAAGATTCAGATACTGGTACCAGTGGTAGGGGAGCAGATCGTTCCGGAACCATCCAATACCGGCAAACTCGTTGGGAACGATGCCCATGATCCTGGCATTGCTTGCCGACTGATCATAGCACCGCACGACGGCGGTATTGTTAATCAAAACCTTGGTTGCCTTCTCAATGCCGTCCAGGGTGGAAAACTTCGTGTAGTCAGGCTCGAAATACCGGAGGGGCTCCTTTTTTTGAGCAGCGGCATCACCGCCCATCTGAAGCATTCCCATGGGGGCGCCGGTGTTTTTCGGCTGATTGTCCTGCCACACAGCCTGTATGACTACATCCGCTCCCGTCTGGTACCGGATTCTGTCCTCCATGTTTTTGTTGATTGTCCTGGCCGAATTGGCTGAGAACAGCCCGCTGGATAATGCCAGGATAATGAAGATCATGAGGAACTGCTCCTGTCCCCTTGACCGTCCCACCTGAATCAGCGAAACATAGGCGACCGGCGACCAGAACCTCTTGCCCAGCCAATAAATCAAACGGATGATATAGGGATAGATGCGTAAAAACACCAGTCCCACACCCAGAATGAAAAAAGTCGAAGTCAGAAACAGCAGTGGGTCGATTTGAAGCTCCGAAGCGCTGATTCCCTGCTGGAGGACCTTTTGCTGCTGGTCATACCGGTATAGTCCGTAGATGGAGGCAGCCAGAACAATGAAATCCAGAAAAGCCTTCTTCCATAGAGGGGCTTTATTTTTCCTCGCCTTGCTTTGCTTGAAATTCACAATGGAGGTTTTGGACGCAAGATAGGCAGGGATCAGCATGGTAATCATAAAGACTGCCACAACGGCCAGGGAGTATAGCAGGGCGGTGGAATTAAGCTTCACCGGAAGGGATGTTCTTTGTACGAATTCCAGGAAGCCGTTGGAAGCTCCGAGGATTCTGCAAAGCACCAGGCCCAGCGGCGGTCCGGCCAGCAGGGCTGCGGCGCCGATAATGAGGCTTTCCATCAGATAACTGACGAATATTTGAAGCTTGCCCGCTCCCCGGCTTTTAAGAACTGCAATTCCATTTTCGTCATGCAGGATGATAAGCCTTGAGACCATGAAGATATAGAACAGAAGCATGATCAAAACAGGCACTACCAGAACCCAAAGAATTGTCTTCAGCTGCGATGACCTTTCAATGTATTTTTCTATGATGGAATAGGAAGACAGGGTCATCTTCAGCGTTGAATTGTATTTCTTTAACCATTCCGTCTGCTGCTTAAAGCTTTCCGTAATTTGCGCTATGTTTTCAATCTTGATTTTATAGTAGTCGAAAGCAAAGAACCAGCGGGCTTTACTGATTAAAACACTGTTTTTGTCAAGGAAGTCCCTGGCAAAGACGGCACTGTCCATAAAAAAGGCGCCGGTGTACTCGGACAGCCTCTTGCTCCAGAACAGGTCCGAGCTGTCCTTGACTGTAAATACGCCGACCACCTTGATTTTATACTTTAAATCCTTAAAATCGGGAAGCATGCACTGCACGTCATATTCCTTATCCAGCAGGAGGTTGAGATCATGCATGGTCTGGCTTGACACGATGACCTCATATACATTGCCGCTGTTCTGCCCGGAATACATCTTACCGTTGGTGATGTTTGCATGCTCCTCCAGGGATGCGATTGAGCCCAGGTCAATATACCGCTTTACATCCTTTCCCTTCAAGTCGGTGGTCGTCAGGGCCAGGCTTCCGGCAAAGACCTCCTGTTCGCTGGTCACTGCGGGAAGCTCGTATTCTTTCACCAATTCCCCGGTAATCTTTTTATCAAAATATTTATACGCCTTGGCCCGGTCCTTGTAATCAAAACCATATTGCAGATTCTGATCAAACTTATACGTGCCCGGATATACGCCTGATTCCCTCTGGTAATTCTCCAGGTCTTTTGTCAGCATCCTCTGAAGGATGCCTTCCGTGTACACGGGAATGCAGCTGACCAGGGCCACAGCCATAATTGAGCCGATTAAAAGGCTCAATATCATCCACATGCTGCTTGACATTCTTTTTAATACCACCCGCAACAAAACAGCTTCCCCCTTACCTTACAATCACCAGTTCTCCGACCTCTAGTCCTTTGACAATCTCCGCTTCGGTATCCGTTTGCACGCCCAACTCCACATCCCGTTCCTCACGGATGCCGTCAACCAGCACATTGACAAATTTCCTGCCGACGAAATTGTTGATCACCTGGCGCGGGAGAATAATGACATTCTCCTTCTTTTCCAGGGTCAGGCTGAAGGAGGCGTCATCGCCAAGCTTGATGGTGTCAGGCAGCTTGTCGACTTTTATCCGGATGGATTTCTTTGTCACCTCGTCTGCGTTCAAGGGCGCATCGCCGGGAGTGGCAGCCACTTCTCCGTCATAATGCTTGTCATCGATGACAACATCAATCTTCATACCGTTTCTGAAGTCAGATACCTTATCCTCGGAATACATGAGCTGTAAAGCTTTTGGATTGGCAACGGTTGCGATGACGTCATATGCGTTGACGAAATCCCCCTGCTTCACGTCCTTGAGGTACACGATCTTCCCGTCGATTTCCGAAAGCAGTTTGGACTTTTCCTGTTCCTTGTAGAGGTTGGCAAGCTTCATCTTTTCCATATCCAGCTCGATGCCGGCAAGCTCCAGATCATACTTTCCTCCGCCGCCGTTAAGCTCCGCCTGCGTATTGATTCTGTCATAGCTTATCTGCGCCTTTTGGACCACTAATTTCTGAAGCGCTATGTTATCTGCGATGGCGCCGCCGTCAAGATCGGCGATCAAATCACCCTTTTTGACCGTGTCGCCGTATTTGAAATAAATCTTGTTCAGACGTCCGCCGCTGTAACGGAAAAACATATCCTCCTTGGATACGGAAACAAAATAACCGGTACACCGGATTTTTTTCTCGATGGTCCCTTTCTTTGCCTCCTGGGTTTCATAGGTGACCTTCTGAGGCTCTTTTACCGGAGGGGCCAGAACCTCCTCCTCTACAGGCATCAGCGTACATCCCGAAAAAAGGAAAGAAATGAAAACAGCCGCCAGAATGTAGTTAAGTACAGGTGCAAATATAACTTCCCGTATAGGTTTCTGAAAACGCAGTCCATTGCGGCCGGGGCTGGTCGCAAATGCCCGCATTTGCTGCTCGCCTCTGCAACCTACATTTTCAGAAAAACGGGAAGTAATATTTGCAGTACTCCTAACCTTGCGTACTTTTATAAAGCCCGGGTATTTGCCGGCTCTTAAAGAAATCACAAAAATGCACCCCTTAAATTCCAGAAATTATTTCTACCTGTTTCATTTTATTATAATATCATTTAACCCCCGAAGAAAGCAGGAGTTTTTTTCTGGGTAAAGGAGGGTTTTTTCCGGGTACACAGTATGAACCGTCTTTTTGAATTATCTTGCCGGCAAACCAGAATTTCATTATTTAAACGCCTTTATTTCCATGAAGGCTCCGCAGGTAAACAAGCGGTGAATTCAGCAATCAACCTGTCTTCATACTGCCCGGCATACTTCCCATTCAGGAATTTATCCAGGCCTTCCTCCAGAAACCGTTTCCATGATTCTTCCTCCCGGCCCGGGAGGATGGGGTAGAAATTTACGCCGTTTGCCCTGGCTGCCTCCAGGTCGCCCGGTGCATCCCCCAGTTTTATTACCTTGGAATTTTCATAACGCCCTGCCATTGCCAAATGAATATGCTCTTTTTTAGTACCTGCTTCCTGACCGGCAATCAGCTTCATGTACCGGGTTAGTCCGTGCTCGTTCCATTCCCGCTTAAGTGCTTCCTCGGGAGTCGCAGACACTACCATCAAATCAGCATAGGCAAACGCTTTTTCGAGCACCTCCCGTACATGGGTAAAAGGCGGTACTCCGTGAATCATCTCACCTATAGACCGATTCACGGCAATTGTCCATTCCAGTGTTTGCGCCAGAATAGCATCTCCCGTGGCATCTACAGCACATTTCAGTGCAGGATTGGATAATTGGGTTTCATTTGCTGTCCATTGCCGGAGAGAAGTGATATCGGGCGGCTTGTAGCCCCGTTCCAGAACATCGGGCCTTTCCGCCAGAAGGTTCAGGCAGCGGATAAGCGCATGAAAGCGGTTGCAGCCGCGGGTGTTGGAATAAAGATTGACATACTCCCAAACTTCGCGTGCATATCTGGAAACTGCCTGCAGGTTCCAATATTTGATGAAATTCGGTGCAAAGCACTCCTTATGCTTGATTTCCATCGCATCAAAGGCACAGCCGTCAGAATCAATACATAGGAGAAAATCTTTTTCTTTTTTAAAATTTGCAAAAACCTGTACCGGATTGTCCATGAGAATATCCTTTCCCGATTTTATTCACAAAACATTGTTTCATGGCCTATAATTGACGGGCCACACCGCGTTGGGCAGGGTTTTTCCATAAATGACCTCCGCCACTGTCCGTATGCTTATAGGCGTAACCCCAAACTGGACTATAGCAGTTTCCGCTTCTTTGGGAATGCACTGTGTTTCATAGGGAGTATCTCCCACCACTATCACTTTTTTCCCGGCAGTGGCAATCCTTTTTACCAATTCGATGTTTGAACCCAACTCATCACGGTAATACCAGTTGGTAATGATTACAACGTCATAATTGTCAAGCTGACGCAATATCATTTCCTCCTCTTCCGGCGAACATCGCATTCCCGTCTCTATAAAGCTCAGTTCATCAGAGAATTCACACAGCCTGTCATAAAACATTCCGTTGTACCAGTGGCCGTCGTTGGGACAAAATTGCCTGGGCACCCTCTGCTCAATAACCAGGGCCCTCTGCTCCTTTTTCAACGGGAGCAGCTTGTTTGTATCCCTGTATAAATAAACATTTCTTGTAGATGCTGTTTGCGCAATTGCTATGACATGGGGATCTTCCAATACGTCCTCTATGGTCTCATCCGCGCTGCCGCCGGTTTGCAGCATGCCTGCACCGCAGTAGGATTGGAGAATCCTGTATACCTTTTCATCCAGTTCCGATTCTTTAAACTCTCCCAGTTCCATGGCTTCCATTATCTTTTCAACGGTTTTGGGAATAACAGGTCCAATGGGCTCTGAAGTAGCCATCCTCATCAGAATCATGTCCGCGCCTGCTTTGAGGGCTTTCAGACAAGCCGTAGGTACATCATACTTCAATGTGACTCCCTTCATTCCAATGGCATCTGTTGTAATGACTCCCTTAAAGCCCAGTTTGTCCCTGAGGACCCCCTTGAGCATCTTCTCGGACAAAGTGGCTATCTCTTCACTGTCTACTGCCGGGTATATGCTGTGTGCAGTCATTATTACAGGCAAAAGGTCATTTTCTATCAAAATCCGATATGGGTATAACTCACGGTTCCAAAGCGTATCCCAGTCCATACCTAATACCGGAATATCAAAATGAGCGTCTCCGGTCGAATCCCCTCTGCCCGGAAAATGCTTTCCTGTAGCCAGCATTCCAACCTCTTTGAAGCCCCGTGCTGTCTCAAGGGCAAATTCCGCGACTGCTTCCGGGATATCGGAATAAGCCCTATTGTATATTTCAGGGTTTTTGGGTTCTACATTGATATCCAGTACCGGTGAATGAATCATATTCATCCCCACGGCTTTACCCATTCTCCCCACCGCTTTTGCAATCTCATAAGCCATTCTGGGATCGCCTGTAGCCGTAATTCCCATAGGTATCGGGAATATATGCGCACCGCCAAAGGTCAGGTCCCTTGAAAACCCGCCTTCCTGATCATAGGCAATCCGCAAAGGAATACCGTTTTTGCGTTCCCGCGCCATTTGCTGGTACTTTTGAATCGTTTGGGCATATTGCTGCAAGGTTATATTGGGCGGATTTTTCAATGAAGCAGTCATATATATTTTTTCAAGATGGGTCTCTCCGCGATTTCTCTTTTCCCTGTCAATGAACATTTTTTGTCCATATCTTACTGCCGGAACCACGCGAAGCCCTCCGCAGTGATATTGCTTGATATATGCCGCCATTCCCGGCAAAAATGTACTTCCCTCGCATATTACGGTAAAGGTGAGACCTATCTTCTCTTCGATGCTCATGTTGTGCAGAATGCCTTTTATGAACTTGTTTTCCAATTGCTTCTCAGCTCCTCTCAAGAACATACTTTGATTGTTATTTTTGCGCTGCCGTCAGGCGACAAGCGGATAAACAGCGGTACCGCTTCAAAGCCCGGTACAAGATTAAATATGCGATCGCTTCCCCTGTCATCTTCAGCAAAAGCTGTATTGGTCTCCACAAGCACCCGGCAATTATTCTTGTATACGGCAAAGCTTTGCTTACTTTCATATTCCGCACGTTCCAGGTGTTCAGATATTATGGGTAAATGGAAAAATATCTTTCCGGTATTCCGCTCCGGCTGCACGGACAGTAAAATCTCTAAAAATTCAGGGCTGAATGTGTATTGTATGGCAAATTTCATGTCTCCGGTATCCGGACTTTTATGATCCAGGTCTACCAGCCTGCCTTTTACGCTAAACCTGATTTCATCTTTATCCTGCGAATACGCAACCTCTGCATCCGTGTCATTGATATTACGATAGTATTTGCCTTCCTCCCGGAATTCAAGGCGGGGTGTTATGCACTTGTGGGCAAAATCCACCGGCAGCTGCATATTATTTTCCTCTTCCATCTGATACTCCGTCAGACTACCTGCTGACAGACATCCGGCTTTATTGTGCCACAGCAATGAGATCGCGCCGCCGCTTGCATGGCTTTCCTTCATGTATTCCCAATCATAGGCTGTGACCGTCGCCCGCCACTCTCCTGCCGATACCAGCCAGGTATTTATTTCATTGTATTCGCGTACTCCGGCAGACTTTTCACGCGGTATTTCAACTCTGGCGGCAGGAGAGTCCTGCGCCTCATGATCCAGTACCGCTGCGAAGGCTTTGGCGTGGAAAAGCGTGTGATGGATGCAGGGCAGTAAACCCCGGCTGTAATAATGCGGACCTCCATACAGGATTCCGTCATGGGTACATTCTTTAAGCAATGAAGCATTTCTTAATGCGGCTTCCTCAAAATGGGGGTCATAATCCTTCAATAATGCATATCCTGCCTGGCAGCCATCTGAAGTACGGCTTCCCCAATAGGACCATTTGAAGCTCCTTGTACCCCAGCTGTTGTCCCAGGCTCCATCCGGCAGCATGAATTCCAAATGCTGTTTCATGGCTTCTATTACCGTTTTCAGTACTTCCTGATCCTTTGTCAGCAGGGAATAATGCACAAGTCCGGGAAGAGACTCCTCTACGTTGTATCCAAGATCCACCGGCCTGCAGCCTCTTGCAGTAATCCCTGTCTGAGGGCTTCCCTCACCAAAAACAAGTCTATGCTCCGTAAAGTACCCCAGGGCATTGCGTGCCAGTTCACGTCCTTTGAAGGTATAGCGCGGTTCCTCCAGGATTTCTCCTGCAAGTGCCATTGCAGAGGAGCAGGTAATGGGGTAGTTGATATTACCGGTTGACATCTCTATATTGTTATACAAATAATCTGCGGCACTTCTCAACCGATGTATCCATTTTGCATAAGTACCGGAATCGAGTATTTTACCATGATATTTTATGGCTTCTCCCAGTTGGATGGCACCGAATACCGTTATTCCCTTCCAATCACTGTTTGTCTCACATATCCAGCTTCCATCCGGCCGGGAGACATGGCCGGACCAGTCAAAAAGTCTTATTGCTGCGTCGAGATATCTCTCGTCATTCTTGAGGTGTGCCATATGCATAAAGGGATAGATGGCATCTGAACACCTTCCGTGGATTCTTGAGCATACGGGGCACATAATACCGCCATAGATACCCTTCATCTGTATTTCCGTTACCTGGAGCTTTAGCAGCGACTCACACCAGGTTTCAAGCAGTTCGGAATAAATTTCACCCATATTTGTCCTCCCGATTGGGTGTCAAGTCTATTTTTATGTATACGAACCAAGCTTACTGTTTATAGATCCAGTAGAAGACTTGACACCAAAAGTACATTTTAAATTTTACAAAGTGCTAGTTCGAAGCAGTGTCTTACATGCTGCTTTTTGCAGATTTGCGAAGTTCCTTCAGCAGTGCTTTTCCTTCTTCTACAGAAGAAGCTGACAACTGGAGGATAATATTCCTTTTCTTCGGCCAGTCTCCGTTCAGAAGCCTTTGAAGCATTTTTTCCTCCTCAGCCCCTTTGTCTTCCCACTGAAAGGCTGCCAGCGTCAGATACTTTGGAGCTCTTTCCGACAGGCTCCACAGGTCATGGTACCGTATATCGTAATCCAACCCCGTGATCTCAGGGTTTTTAAAGAATTCATCAATCACCTGGTCATTGGTCCCGCAGTAGTGTATTCTTCCGCCGCCTATGGCTTTCATCAGCCGGATATCCCTTGGCAGGATATGTTCAAAGTACATTCCCGGACTGATCATATGCATGGAGCAGTTACTGATTCTTGCCGCACCTTTCCACATGGCGCCCCAGTCAAAAAACCATTCCTTGTCCCCATTGATCATACTGTTTAGATAGGGGACAAGCTTAATCATATAATCGGTGATCCTATCCAGCAATGCTTCCAAAGCCTCAGGATCATCATAGAAATCCAGCAATATATCATTGCCTCTGATTAAATGTGCGGAGTTAAATGCACTTTGTATGTCAGGAAGCTGGATATGTACACCTTGAGGAAGATTTTCACGGAATATGCCGGTATATTGTTTTAGCTTTCCATACCATCCGTCCTCAAGGGAAGGCAGCTTAAGCCCGTACGCATCCTCAGCATTTTTAAGCACATGGCTCCCTGCTGCGGGTAAATTATTTTCAGGTATAAACATTTCGCAGCCGAAGGCAGCTGCAATTTGCGCCGTTCCAAACTGTACCCTTACCGTAGGCAATCTGTCATCCTCCAGCTCCAGATGAGGACGCAGACTGTCCAATTCAGCCTTAAGCATAACCAACGGATCCTTCAAACGCTCCTCCCAGGCAGGTAATGCCACAGGCGTGTTGATGATAAACATCGGCTCACAGCCGGCTGGGTCTTCATACATCTTTTTATAATTATTGCAAATCAGGTCAAATCTGGCCAAATGTCTGTCATCAAGCTGTAAATACTTATTTAGGTTCATATATGTTTACTCCCTTTTGGACATTAATAGTAAAGGTAAGGCTGCAGTTATAGCACAGCCCTACCTTTAAACACCGGCAGCCTGTTATTTTACCGCTTTCCAGGCGTCGATCTGCCTTTGCATCTCTTCGTTGATTTTATCTACTCCCGAAACCTTCAATTTATCCAGGAATTTGGGCAGGAATTCATTCACATCCACCGACCCGGTGTCCAATGCGGGAAGGAATTCATCCACCGCTGATTTGCACTGTGCAATTTCAGCTGCCACCGGTGCTGAATCGAAGGCAAAGCCCAGAAGCGGCGAGGTTTTTGCAGAAGTGTTTACCTTTTTGGTATCTTCCCATACCGTATCGTCTTGACCAGGTACAAAATATGCATTAAAGGCTGATCCAAAGACCCAATTGATCCCGGGATTATATTTACTGTCCGCCGTCTGCTCTATGCGGCTGTCTGCCACCTTCTTATAATGCGTACCTTCGATACCGAAGCAAAGCATGTTATAGATCTGCTTGTCCGTGTTGATATATTCCAGGAATTCCATGACCCTTTCAGGATTTTTCGAGGATTTGCTTATTGCCTGCATGGTAGAAACGATAGAGCTTGTAAGGACAACCGGATTTGAAATAGGGGCGGTAACAATATCATACCCCCATTTGATTTTCAGTTCGCTGTCTCCGCCCGGCTTATGGTTTCCTTCAAAACATGCCGCATATTTTCCCGCTTTA
The DNA here is from genome assembly GCA_023433505.1 of Bacillota bacterium. Lineage (GTDB taxonomy): Bacteria > Bacillota > Clostridia > Acetivibrionales > DTU013 > MnB-11. The sequence continues at coordinate 53,585 of JAEZCO010000094.1, forward strand.
AGGTCAGTGGTCCAGTCTGCCACGGCTGCGGCATCTTTCAGGAAATATCCTTTTTGGTACCAGCTTCTCATCAGGTCAACATGCTTTTTAAATTCGGGACTTGCAAATTGATTTACCACCTTCAGGGAGGTGTCATTGAAATTGATAGCGCCGGGAACATTTCTTGTACTTATTTCATCATAGCCATAATAGCCAAGCAGGTACCCCCAGTTTGTTGTAGCTTTTTGGTAGGCAAATGGAATGATCCCCTGCTCACCGGCTTTGATGCTATCGAAGAAAGGCTCCAGATCTTCAAGTTTCTTCACATTGGAATAATTAAAGGAATATTTGTCCACCAGGTCCTTTTTGAAAAACAAACCGTTGGTCAGCGCTGATATTTGATAGTTTAAAACACCGTAGATTTTCCCATTAACCTTTGTTCCATTCCAAAAAGCCTCCGGTACGGATTTTTTCAGATTGGGAGCATATTTGTCAAGAAGCTCGTCAAGCGGTATGAAAGCTCCCCTGGCTGAATTCTGGAAATAGTCCGCCCGGGTGTTTGACGTAAAGCAAAAATCGAACTCATCTCCCGCGGAAATTATGATCTGCATCTTCTGATTGTAATCCCCAAAAGCAATAGGATTGAAATTAACCGTTGCATTCAATTTTTCTTTAATCAATTTATTGGCTTCACTGAATACACTATCCTGGTCAGCCTGGGATGGCATGGGAAAATACCATTTCAACTCGGCCGGTTTCCTTCCATCCCCCGGGGTTGTTTGCTGCGCTTCCTGATTTGTGCCTGATTGCGTTGCTGTCTGCTGCACTTCACCCGCTTTTCCCGCTCCGCACCCGGTTATCAGCGCTCCAATGAGAGCAATAGCTAAAACCAGGCACCCCAGCCTTTTCAAATTTGACATAAAAACTCCTCCTTCAGTTAATTATATTATATCAAAGGGTCATACCCTTTTGACCAGGTTGATAAAGGGTTTTTTATGGATTATATGGAAACAGCTTTCTCATAACTCCGGCCCACAAGATTTTATCCTTTTACGGCGCCTACGGTGAGGCCCTTCACAAAGTACTGCTGGAAAAACGGAAATACAAAGAGCATGGGGCCTGCAGCCAATATGCACATAGCCATTCTGGCGGATTCGTTGGGGAATTGCCGCAGACTGCTGCCGGATGGAATTTCGGTCATGTTCTGCAGTAATTCCGTCAGATCCCTCATCATTCTTGCCAGCATATATTGGAGAGGTATCAGCTTCTGATTTTCTATGTACAGCATACTGAGCCACCAATCGTTCCAGTAGTTCAAGGTGATAAAAAGCCCAACCGTTGCAATTGCCGGCTTTGAGAGCGGCAATACGATGCTCAGGAACGTCCGTATTTCCATGGAGCCGTCAATCCTGGCCGATTCTATCAAAGCCATCGGTATCTTTTGGAAATAGGTTCTTAATAACAGAATGAACCATGCGTTTGTGAGATAGGGTATAATCAAAACCCAGAACGTGTTTCTCAGGTGAAGACCTCTTGAAATCAGCATATACCATGGAACAAGCCCTCCATTGAAAAGCATTGTAAAGAAGATATAAAAAGAGAGCTTTCGCCGATATTTGAAATCACTGCGTGATATGGCATATGCAAACATGGATATGACCAATAGACTTAAAAGAGTTCCAGTGACTGTCACGCTTATGGACATGAAATATGCTCTCAGAATCTGCAAAGGATTTTTAAATATAAACTCATATGCAGTCATGCTCAGTCTTACAGGGATCAGCTTGTAACCGTACTGAGAAATATCCGCCTCATTTGACAGCGAAATGGAAATAATTGAAACGATGGGAATAATGCAAAGCAATGAAAAAGAAACAAGTAGGATCGAAATTACTATCGTAAAAATGCTATGGGTTCTGCTTTTTTTGTTCATGTCTAACCTCCGCCGTAATACTTTTTTAAAACAGTGAGTTATCCGGACTGTATTTTCTAATAACCAAATTTGACAGCATAACCAGGACAAACCCGACGAATGATTGATATAACCCGGCCGCCGAAGACATTCCGATGTTTCCGAGCACCTTGAATGATCTGTAGACATACGTATCAATAACATCCGTCGTGGAATATAAGGCTCCGTTGTCTCCAGGTATGAAATAGAAAAGTCCAAAGTCGGAATAAAAGATCTTGCCAAGCTGTATAAGGAGCATCACAATGATTAAAGGGCTTAATAATGGAATAGTGATTTTGGTGACGATGTTAAATTTTGATGCGCCATCAATTGCAGCAGCTTCATAATACTCATTATCAATCCCCATGATACCTGCATAGTAAATTATGCTATAATAGCCGATATATTTCCACAGGTATACCAGCAGCAAAATTACCGGCCAATACTGCGGCTTCGAGTACCATTCCACCGTTTGATAGCCAAGCTTTGCCAATAAATTGTTCAGCATTCCGTACTGTGCATTAAAATAAGAATAGAACATAAAACCTGCAACCACCCATGAAACAAAATATGGAAAGAAATAGGTAGTTTGCAGCGTTTTCACCATCCACCGCTTTGTGATTTCATTCAGCATCAACGCAAACGATACCGAAACAATCAGGCCTACTGAAATGAAAAGGCAATTCATACTTAACGTATTTACCGTAATTCTGACTGCATCCGATGAGGTGAATAGAAATTTGAAATTCTTAAAGCCGACCCAATCACTGGCAAAAAAGCCTTTACCCAGATTTATATCCTTAAATGCGATAAATACGCCCAGCATGGGGATATAATTCAGTACGAATATGAGCAGTACCGCAGGCATTGCCATAAATAAAAGCTGAAAATCACTGTTACCGTCAAGCCTTTTTCTTGTCTTCCTTTTATACTTTTCTTTCCTGGGAAAAACAGATTGTAAAGCATTCATTCGATTATCACTTCCTCCGTTTCCTGTTCCGCATCAGGGATTATGCTTTGATTATAGAAGCACCCTATAAAGCGCGTATACTGCAAATAATGAACTTATCCATTAGATTATTTGCCATTGCGGCTACGAATTTTAAACACAACAGTTAGATTTTTAACCATTCCAGCCTCAGGGCTGCCTGTTCTGTAGCAGTTCAGCCTATACGCATATGCTATCTACTGACATTGACTATTTTTTTGAATGAAAATATAATGAAAACATAGGGGGCTGTCCAAATGAAGCTGAGATATCTAAAAAGCAACTATACCATCTATGCAAAGATATTTTTATATATGACAACTTCCATCTCAATAACCATCTTCGTCCTTTCGGCGATATTTTATGTTAATTTTAGCAACATTTCTCTATCCATCATCAATTCCTACATAAAAGACAGCTTGTCTCAGATAAGCTATAGCGCCACATTCATGACTGTTTCCGCCAATACAATGATAAAGCAGCTGTATTCGGACACAAATATATTGTACCTGCTGAACAACCTGAAGCCGGACTATCCCCAATTGTCCGTTGCTTTAGACCGCCTGAACGCCTATAAGGCATCTTCGCCGTTTATCCATTCCATCTATATTTTTAACAGCCGGACGGATACGTTTTATTCATCCCTGGATAATGGTGTTGAAAGCAAGAGCGTCTTTTCCGACCGTTCCGTATTAAACGTAATAGAAAATCCAGGAAAATATAACATTCAGAATCCGATCCCCAGGAGCATACCCGCAGACAATTCCTATGAAAAGCAGGCGAATGTGTATACCTTCGCCTTATATGATTTTCCGTCAAGCCCTGATAATACTGCCAGCGCCATTATTTTGAACGTCTCCACCGAATGGATCCGTGATATTATCACTTCCATGGAATCAAACAATGAAAGCGATATTTTTGTCATTGACTCACAAGGCAAGGTCATCAGCAGTGCCAACAGCAGCACCATGCTAACCGACATATCCGGCCGGCAATATATACGGAAAATATTGAGTCTCCCCTTAAGCTCCGGATTTTTCATATCGGATGTTAAGAGTGTCCAATCCCTTGTCACCTATGTCTCTTCTCCCTCTACAGGCTGGCGGTTTATCAGTATTACACCCTATGAAAGCATTGTCAGCAAAATTAACAGAATGCGGTATTTCACTATTCTTACAGGCATTCTGATCCTCCTGTGCGGGATATTTTCTTCAGTAGTTATATCCCGTAAGCTCTATAAACCTATAGACAGTATGGTTGTTAAACTCAAAAAACTGGAATCGGAAAACAGAAACCGTTTTTCTGTGGTCAAGCAGGAATTCTTAAGGAAGCTTTTACATGAAGGGCTAATTGACAGCCGAAAGAATGTTCAGACCAATTTCTCGGAGCTTAACATACAAGTCAGTCCCAAATCGCAAATTGTGCTTGCTTTTTTTAAAATTGACCATTTCTTTGAATTTTGCAACAGATTCAATTCTTCCGATCGAAACTTATATAAATTTTCGTTTATAAACATCGCCTCCGAGCTTTTTTCCGAGATATTTACCGTTGAAGGCATTGATGCCGGCGATGACCATATGGTGCTCATTCTGGAGATAGGAGACGATGATCCCGCAGCATTCAAGGCAATCATCGATCAAACCATAAAAAAATTGCAGGGAATTATCAGAGAACACCTTCAGCTCTCCTTTACTTCGGTGATCACACCCCGGGGAAATATGTCGGCGGATCTTAAACTCCTTTATGAGCAGGCGTTAATCTATGTTCAGCATCGGATATTTTTAGGCCGTTGCTCCATCATCCATGTCGATGAGATTGCCGCCTCCATCAACCAGAATTATATCTATCCCATTGAAAAGGAAAAAGAATTGATCGATGCTCTCATGACCGGAAAAGCAGACAATGCAAAAAGCTTATACCTTGAAATCATCAATCAAACCTTGAATTGTACCTATAATACCTTTAACCTTACCATATTAAGGCTGCTGACCGCAATTAACATCGCCGTGGATTCTTTGGAGAAAGACCTCAATCTGAATACGCCATACAAATTCGACGGTTTCATTTCAGTACTTAACAGCCTTGAAACTCTGCAAGAGGTAGAAGCCCAATTCTTCACAACGTTTGAACAAATCAACGAGTATATAAATACCAGGATAGACTATAGAAAATCTGCCAAATACACCGCGTTAATGAATAAGATTGTAAAGAAAATCAATACCTGCTATACCGACAAGAATCTTTCCCTCGACAGCATAGCCGATTCGGTAAACATGTCTTCAATATACCTTGGAAGATTGTTTAAAAAGATCACTTCCAAGTCTGTCGCGGATTATATGAATGAAATCAGGCTTGGAAAAGCAAAAGAGCTGCTTATTTCAACCGAAAATTCAGTGAATGAAATCGCAGATGAGATCGGCTTCTCCAGCAGCAACTATTTTCATGCGACGTTTAAAAAGGCTGTCGGTGTAACCCCAAATGTATACAGACAGTGTAAAGGAAAAATACAAGATGACGTTTCGGAGGTATAGTTCTATCCCCTTCAAATGACCGCACCTTCCGAAGGTATTGATACGGCAAAGCCGCCTTACACCCCCTATGCATGGATCTGGCAGGACCCGGAATTCATGAAGACTAAAAAATCCTGCTTCTGAGGCATTCCATTTCCAATGGGGGGAAGGGGGCAGGGCCCCCATACCCCTCGCTGCGGGCGAAATGAATTCGCTCTATGCTACACGTTGTTCAAGAATTTTGCGCAATCTATACAAGTATTTAGTGAATACCTTGAATCAACTACCACTCATTTGGCGCAAAACTTCCGAATAAGGCATTCCTTTATGACTTTGAAAACAATCTATATAGGATTACAGCAGCTTCAGCTCTGGTAGCCGTATCCTTCGGCGCAAATCTGTTGTCCCCGACCCCGCTTATTATTCCGCTCTCCTGCATTGCAGCAACAGCCTCTACAGCGTATGAGGCTATGGCTGCCTTGTCCGTGAACTGCGTAACAGCCGGGCCGCCGCTCAGGCTTATATTTTGGAGTAACGCCGTCTTATACGCCATTACGGCCATATCCTGCCTTGTGATCCCGTCATTGATCCCAAAGCTGCCATCGGCATTGCCGCTTACGATTTTCAGCTTTTGCGCGGCAGCCACGGAGCTGTAATACCATTCTCCCTTTTTCACATCCTTGAAAGTGCATACAGCGTCGTCATCAGCCAAATCAAACGCCTGCATCAGGAGCTTGATGAACTGCGCCCTGGTTATCGGAGCTGCCGGGTCGAACCTCCCGCCTCCTGTGCCGTTAATGATGCCTCTGCCCGCAAGCGCTTCGATGCTGTCCTTCGCCCAGGCGGCCGACGGCAAATCATCGAACGTAATTTTTGAATACCCCACAACGAATATACTGAAGTGTTGGGGTTTGAAATCTACATTGCCTGTATCTGAATTATATTTTCCGTTTTTAACCAGTGTGAGCTTACCATTGCTGTCTATGTAGTATATAATTACCTTGCCCGGATTTTCCCCATCCCTTAAGGAGTAGCCCACTTCCATGCCTGCGATCCTTTTATTTCCTTTAATATTATTTATCCCTTTTCCATCCACATTGACACTGACATCGTATGAAGGTCTGCCGTCCATCTGGGTTTTTACCTCTTTTGAAAGGGCCTCTATATCGACTCTCTTGGAAACTCTAAACTGCAAATTGATGGATGCATTTATAACGGATTCTTCGAGCATATCGTTCGTAAATGAAGCGGTTGCGATTCCTGCATTGATACGTATCGTTTTACCCTGCTTCAGCTGGGCATCCTTTAACAATTGAGCAGGCATGTTCACTATGACCGTGTCTGCCTCTTCAATGCCAAGTACATTTATATAAATTGTCTTAGCGGTATTGTCTATAGCTTTTTGAAGATCTTCAATGCTGACATTGGCCGTAGCCGTTTTTGCCGCGGCGTCGTATGCTGCGGCCGTTACTACTGTCGAAGCATCACTGGCAAAGACTGTCACCGTCTTTCCTATGGTGTAATTCGCTTCCGCGAGAATGCTATCCAGTACTTTCATGGAATCAAGAGTAACTTTAGGTGCTCCCGGCTTCTTTATTTTAAAGGAAATAGAACAAAGAGGCAGGTTGCCGTTTTCCTTGGCTTCATTTCCCATTTTCGCATAAGCAAGTATTATTGTATTCCCTTTGACCATCGGATTTACCGTGCCGCCTTTTAGGTTTGCAACAATTTTTCCGGGTATAGCCTCAAGCTTATCCGAATCAAATAAGACCCGCGCTTCAAAGGCGTCAAGATCTTTTACATTCTTGCCGGTAACCGTAACGGTAAAGGTTTCTCCCACCTTTGCGACCGATACGTCGGAAGACATATCAAAGGTGGTAGTACCCGCTGAAAGTACTGCACCCGTAAAGGGCATAAGACTTATAAGAATCGCCGCAATCAAAAAACAGACTGTAATTTTCATGACATTGCCTCCTTATAAAAATGAGATTTGCTGCATCCACTTCGACCACAGAAATCTGCCGTTTTACAAACCGGCAGAAGCTTTTTAAATGAATGAAGCGCAGCAGGCCTTGGAACCCCGGATACATTTTTTATCCCGGCATCCGTTTGGAATCCGATACGCTTCACCCTCCCCCCTTTCAATTTTCATAGGGGGTATGCCCCCATCCCCCCTCGCCGCGGGCATAATAAATTCGGCTTATGCTACACGAGGGGGACTGTGACGTTGTTCAACCGTTTACGAGATTCCCGGCTACGAACGCCAATTCATACAATCCGATCTCGCCATCCCCGTTGATATCAGCCTGCTTTATCATATCCCAGCCCGGATCCCCCGCTTTAAGTCCGTAATTCATGGCTATCATGCCCAGGTCTCCTATATCAACTCCTGCGATACGATTTATATCACCTGTCCCGGAGGTTATTACCAGACTCCGGAATCTGGCGACAGCCGTATTCAATTCCGCGATGGCCGCTTCAACCTGGCTTGCCGTCGCCGGACTGTCCCTGGTGATTATCGCTTTTGAAATTGCTTCATTCAGCCTCCCTTTTGTTCCTGCAGGATAATCTCCTATGGAGACCCCTTCCTCCGCTTGATTGTAAATTGTCAGGGCATTTGTTATTGCGGATGCCAACGCGGTTTTGTCCACGTCCCGGATCATGGCCGCATCAAATAATGCCACGGCGGCGTTCAGATCTGTTACTGCCTGTGCGACCTGAAGATTCGTAACGTCCTTGTCCGCAAGTATTGTGTTTGCAGCGCTTATTTCAGAAAACAGCGCCTCCTTTGCAGCTTGCGGATATTGCCCGGGCTCCGAACCGGCTTCCGCAGAATCATATTTGGCTTGTGCTGCGGAAATTGCAGAAATTAATTGGGACTTGTCCGCTTCAACGTCAACCGCCTTACTCATGCCTGCAGCTTCGGATACGCCTCCCTGGCTGTTGGAAAGGCTTGCATTGGTTACCGCGATAGTCCCTGTACCGGGAACCTTCGGCTTAAAGGTTATGTCAAACAAGTCGGCGTTTCCGTTTATTGCATTTTCCTGTCCGAGGTTTGCCAGAATAAGCTTTACTTTCCCTTCATCAGGCTTGTCGGTGACCCCCTGCAGTACGGTGCCTTCCCTTACCGGTTCCGCACTCACAAATTCAAATATACCGCTGTCATAGCTGATAGTTATATCCTGCGCGGATATGTCCCGCACTCCTGCCAGCCCGCAGGTCAGGACGAAGGGAATCCCTTCGGTGGCCTGGTTGGGACCGGTCAGGGTCGCTGTTTGGCTGTTTGTAACCGTGACATATGCCAGTGCAGCTACCGATGTACCCTCCACACTCCCCCGCACTGTAAAAGTACCGGCTTGTGCATAACTTGCCGGGTCTACACTGTCCCACGTTACCGCTGCCTCTCCGGTAGAGCCGTCTTTCCAAAATATACTGACCCTCGGTGGCAAAACCGGTGCATATCCTGCAGCGGTCGTAATATTGACGGGATCAATTCTGTCGACGGTATTCGCCTCTCCCCATGCCTCAAATTCATAAAGGCTGGCTGCCGCCGCACTGTCGTCGTTGATCTCCATCCTTATATACCTTGCGGATACGGGCGTATTCAGCTTGTATACCATAATGTCGGCAGCTTGAGAGGGAGACTTGGTACTGACCCACACACCGGACCAGTCGGTTCCGTTGGAGCTTACTTTTATCGTGAAAGCTCCGGTATTGCTATTGGTCTCTTTTGTCCCTGTGTTATATAAAACAAACGTACTTATTCTATTTGTGACACCCATGTCACCCTGCCACCATTTCGGTCCGTTTTCGGTATCGTGCCATTTGGTAGCATAATTCCCATCCGTCAATTTGAAAGCATCTTCGCTTGGGCCGGCGGCGTCCGAGCACGATGCGGCGGCTCCGGACAACACATTCGAACCGCCGGGGGTGATCTTGATGCTTATATCCTTTCCTGTAACCGTTATATCATACTCTTCGCCGATCTGAACGGTGGAATTATCTGCAAAGACGACACCCGTCCAGCTCATGAAGCTGATTACCATCGTGATGATCAAAAAACCGATTTTCAGTTTCATAATAACACCTCATTCAATTTCCAATGGGGGTCTGCCCCCATAATGACCTTCATTGGTTTATCAGGGTGTCCCCTGATAAAGGGCTGTCTAAAAGTGGTCCTTTTGAGACAGCCCTTTTCAGCATCGCTTTTTAGTTGCCGAGTATTCTCATGGCTATGAAGGCCAATTCATAGAGCCCGATCTCACCATCGCCGTTGATATCGGCATGTTTGATGGAATCCCAGCCCGGATCTCCCGCTTTCATTCCATAATGGCTGGCAATGATTCCAAGGTCCCCTATGTCTATTCCGGAGATGTTGTTCAGGTTTCCTGTAGAGCCTGTGATCACAAGGCGCTGGAAGGCGCTCACCGCTGCGTTCAGGTCAGTTATCGCCTGGGAAACCTGCGCTGAAGTGGCAGGATTGTCCTTGACAACCGTAGCCGCTGCTATTGCTGTATTGAGTCTATCCTTTGCCCCTATCGGATACTGTCCTATGGCAATTCCCTCAACAGCATTGTCATAGACTGCCTGGGCGCCGACGATTGCCGTCGTCAATGCAGCTTTGTCGGTATCGAGTATTACCGCTGCACTGAATGCTGTTGATGCAGCTCTCAAAGCGGAAATGGCCTGTTCAAGGTCCGCGGACGTTGCCGACGCATCGTCCCTGACATCAATCGCGGCAGCGATGACAGCCTGGAAGGCGTCAGCCGCAGCCTGCGGGTAATCTCCGGGTTCTGCTCCTATCGTCGCGGCAGCAAGTTTTGCCTGCGCAGCCGTTATTGCAGCCGCTAGGGCGGTCTTATCCACAGCGTCTACGGATATGCCTGAGACAGCCGCAAAGGAGACTTCACCGATTCCGGTAGCCAGTGCTGCGCGGGTGATGGCGACAGTACTGACTCCCTGGGCCTTTGAAACGAAGTCCAGCTTGAGGATGTCTGCTCTCCCGCTTATTGCGTTCTGCGCCCCGGTGCTGACAATGATGAACCTTACGGTCCCTTCCTCCGGCTTATTGACTGTCTGCTGGACCGACGTGCCTTCAGGCAGCGCTGTGGCGCCTGTAAAGTCAAGCTTATCCTTGTCGTAGCTTACGGTTATATCCTGCGCGGATATGCCTTGCACTCCGCCCAGGCCGTATGTCAGGCTGAACGTTTCCCCCGTGCTTATCAAGCCGGGCCCAGCCAAAGACGCCACGGCTGAGCTTGTGACTGTTACGATGGCTTTAGCCTTCAAGGAAGTACCCTCCACCGTCCCCTGTACGTTAAACGTCCCGTCCGTTGCATAACTCATCGGGTCAATTGCATCCCATACTACGTTTGCCGGTGTGGTCGTTTGCTGGTCGCTCCAGTTCAGGGTCACCCGACCGGGAAGTACAGGTGCTACTCCTGCGGCTGTCGTGACATGGGTATCCTCAATGCCTGACACTTCCAGAAACGCTCTCGGCTGCCACAAATAGTCTCTGGCAAACATCGTGAACAACTGGCACCAGGTATTAAAGTCGTGGGCGCCGGCAACCACGAGATTCTTATAATTCGCGTATCCGTTCAATGCGGCTACCGCGCTCTCAGTTGCCAGCCCGAAGTCCCATTTCCCGCCGCCAATGAGAATATAGCACGACTTCAGATTCGGAGTATTTTTATTGACCGACGCGCCCAGGCTAAATATGCCGTAATATCCGAAGCGCAAAGGATTATTGTTTATGATGTTTGTCGTCATTGACCCGCCCATGGACAGACCGGCAAAAGCCCGATCCATCCGATTTTTGGACACATTATACTGACTCTCGACAAACGGTATTATGATATTTTCCAAATTGTTATACGGAGAGTTTCCCATGTATGTAGAGTCTGTCGAAACAACGACGGCGGGCTCGGTAAGGCCATCCTGGAGCAGGTTGTCCATAATGACCGGTACGCTGCCGATGTTCATCCAGTCGGAGGCATCCTGTTGGGCGCCATGCTGCATGTAAATCGTTTTGTAGGGCTCCGCCCTGTTCGGATCATATCCGTACGGCAAATACACGCCCAGATACCGCGCTTTGCCGCCGATCGGAGTGGGTATTGCCACATAGGACCACGTACCTTTTGTTCCATCGGTTCTGGGGTTTTCAATCACACGCGCCCCCATGGGTCCGTAGTTCTGTTTTTCCTCATCATAGGGCACATTCACCTTGTTAAAGGCACGCCTGGCGTTTCCTGTGAGCCCGTCCGGAGAGTATACCGGCGGATTTGCGGGGTCGGTCACCCATAGGTTGGTGTTGCCGTTCACGTAGAACCAGTATTGGTTGGCGCCGGCTGCAAGCGGTACGTCGATGACCCAATAGCCGCCGTCGCGCTTTTCCATCGGCGCCGAATACCCGCCGCCTCCGCGCATTAAACCGGGCCTGTACTCAGATGGCTGGTATACTTTCGTATCCGTGGTATCGACCCAGTTCTTCAACAGGATGTCGCCATTGAACGTCACGCTGGTAGCGGCTTCGTTCTGGTAAACAAACCGTACGGTGTAGCCGGTGGGCGAGCTGGAATCCTTCATAACGGTCGGCCCTGGGACCAGGGTATCATCGGCGCTTGCATAACTAATCAAAGTAAACAGGAAGGCAAGACTCAAAATTACAGAAATAATTTTTTTGTAAGTTTTTCTTTTCATAACTACTCTCCTTTTTTAATTTTTCCCTTTGGATAAATGGCCGGTCTTATAGAAGACCCGATAGATAAACCAACGGAACCATCTCCCTTCTATCTAAATCCAGAAGTGGCATGATGAAGCTAATACGAAAAAAACGCATTCTTTTAGCAGGGAATTATATTCTTTTTAAGCAATTGTTGAAAAGGGTAATTATCGTACCCGATAGGAACTTTCCGTCTATTTTATTATTTTCAAACTCTCTGGTGTAATCTGCAGCCCCGCTGCAGTGATCATGAATTATATGACTATAATTTTATTATATATCAGCAGAAAAGAGCAGGGACTTAAATATTTTTACATTTAATTAATTATTTTTACAACCGTAAAAGCTTGCGGCTATTTGCTACAAAGTTTTGTTATACATCCTTTCATACTCGACGGGCGTAACATTTAAAACATCCTTAAAAACCTTGAAAAAATAGGTGTAATTATTGAAGCCTACTTCTTTTACAATATCCTTCAATTTAAGGTTTCTGGTTTCAATTATTTGCTTTGCATAGCTTACGCGAATATGATTCAGGTATTCCACAAAACCCATTCCGCTGTCTTCCTTAAAAACCCTGCTTAGATAGGAACTGTTGATGCCTATATATTCTGCCACTTCATTGAGCGACACATTTTTTGTGTAATTTTTTTGAATGTAGCTGATTGCTTTTTTGGTATACTCGGAGTAATTCGCGCTTGCTTTCGCTTCTCCGATGATATCCGCCAGCTTACTATAAGACTTAAGGATCCATTCCCTCATTTCAATTAACGTTTCCAGTTTTTTCACACTATCATAGGGGATATCTTTATTGCAATATACCCTCTTTATATCAATGTCGGTCTCTCTGGCTACTCTGTTAACAATGTTAATAAGCTCGGCGCATATCATCTGCACGGAATTATAACTGAGTTTGTCATCAATGATTTTTGAGAAAACCATATCCAGACATTTTTCAATTTTTACAGCATCCTGGGCCTTTAAAGCTTCGATGATGTTCTTTTCCTCCGTTAGTCCCAAGCTTATGTATTCATTGTGCAAACCGGTGCGTGAGGCTTCGTCGATTATTCTGTCCTTGCCCTTAAAGAACCTGTCCTGAAGTACGACCTCAGTCTCCCTGAAATACTTGTGCACCTCCAGGACATCATTAAATATTTTGCTGTAACTAAAACATGCGGTTATGTTCAGATACCTTTTGATGCTGGACTTTATCCTGCTAATGGTGGTAATGATGAGATTATAGGTATACATATCGCTTCGCAGATTGCCAAATGAAAATATCACTACGAATTTACCGGCTTGGAGGTGTGATACCACCGCTTTTATATTTCCTTTCAATATTTCAGCAGTGATAACCTCTACCGAGGATATCAGTTTATCTGTTTCAGCAGACGAAAACTTTTCATGAATGCTGGTATAGTCGTCTATTTCAAATAAAATTATGGCTAAGCCCTTATTTTCTATGTCCAGCTTTAATTCGGCAATCTTTCGCAGGATTTCATCCTTTTCTTTGACAGCTCCCTGTACCAGCTGATATATAAATTTTTGCCGCAGCAAAGTCCTGCTTTCGTTAATCTGCTCTTCCAGCATACTTTTCCGGGCGTGTTCCGAGAGTTCCTCCATCAGCTTTTCTTTTGCAGCTTTCAAAATCCCCAGCAGGACCTGCGCATTAAGGAAATGCTTTAAAACATAGTCAACCGCGCCATACTTCATGCTCCTTCTAACATAATCAAATTCCTGGTATCCACTCAAAACCAGTACCTTTATTTGAGGATAGTTTTTGCTCAAGTATTCGATCAGGGTTATTCCGTCCATCACCGGCATACTCATGTCGGTAATTACGATTTCCGGCATGGTTTCCATGATAAGCTGTATCGCCTCTTCTCCATTCATCGCTTCCCCGCATATCTCATAGCCGTTTTTCTCCCAATCGATCAATATCTTGATATTTGTTCTTGCAATGCTATCATCATCGACAAGCAATACTTTTATCATCACCTATGCCTCCCTACGAAATGATCGGAATGGATAATTCAACCGTCGTATAAAGATTCGGCACACTTTCTATCTGCAGCCCGTATGTGCATCCGTAATTCATCCGGATCCTGTCGTTGACATTATTGATCCCAATGCCGCTGAAGCTGCGCTTTTTATCCTTATGGTCCGCTGCAGCCAGCGTGTTTAATTTGTCATAGGGTATGCCCACCCCATTATCGGTGACCGAAATTTTTAATACACCCTCATATATAAAGCCTTTGATAACAATGAGTTCCTGTTCCACCTTTGATTTTGTACCATGGATAATGGAGTTTTCAACAATCGGCTGTATCAGGAATTTTAATATCTTATAGTCAAGTATATCCTCCTCGATCTCAAACACCACTTTGAATTTATCATAATAGCGGTATTCCTGGATATTGATATAGCTTTTTATATATTCAATCTCCTGCCGCATCGTGATAAAATCTCCCCCTTTCCCCATGCTTACATTCAGCAATTGAATCAAGGATGATACAATGGCTTCTATATTATCTGCCTTTTGGGCACTTGCCAGCCATTTGACGGTATTCAGGGTATTCGACAGAAAATGCGGGTTGATCTGCGCCTGAAGCGTCTCTATTTCCGCTTTCCGCTTTTGAATTTCCTGGTTTTTCACATCCTCCATAAGGTTTTTTATTTCATTCAGCATTTTGTTAAAGTTGTCCGTCACTTCACCGATCTCATCGTTCGTCTTATCCAGCATGCTTATGGACAGGTTCCCTTTTTTCACCTCATTCATCGCCGATACCAATCGTTTTAAGGGCTTTGATATTGTAAGCGTAAAAATATAGGATAAAAAAACTGCCAATATGGAACACGCCAGGCTGAGAAGCAAGATATTACTGCGTATTTCCCTGGCTTCTGAATTTATGTATGACTTGGGTATTGTACTCACAACGTACCAGCCGGAGCTTTTTATCGGCGAAAATGCCACTAAATAGGCTTTTTTGTCCATCGTGATGCTAAACGTTTTATTGCCGCTTTCCTCTCTGGCAAGAAGCCCGCGCAGGAGCTGCGGGTCCCTGTACTTTTCTGCAACAGGGATCTGGGGATTTCTGCTGGAAACAACATTTCCATCCGAATCCATTACAAAGACATCGGCATCAAGGCCCATATTTGTATTTTGATAAATATCGGAAAAATACCGCTCGTTTGTGCGGATGATCAGTATGCCGATTCTTTCCCGGGTATCCAGGGAAAGAATTGCTCTGCCGAGCAGAATGCAATCACTTTTATTCATCTGTTCCGGGCTTGTGGCAAACTGTACCAGTCTTTCCTCAACATCCTTATTCAAGCCCTTCCAAACCGGGGTACCCTTTTTTTCAATTAACTGTGTTAAATAGGTATCCAGGAAATCCTTCTTGAAATTTAGCTTAAAACTCCTGTCATCGCCATATGCGGTTATTCTTCTGCCGCTATTGCTGAACAATAGCACATCCGAAACATCATGCAAAATAGAAAACTTTTTTACTAAATCGTCTTTAAGGGCAGATTCGATATTCCGGATTTCCCAATCCGACATATGCTCATTGTTCATTAATACATCCTGGGTTAGCGCTGAAAGCGCTATGTCTACACTGTCATTTTCCAATCTGTCCAGCTCGGTTTTAATATTAACTCCGACCTGGTTCATTACCTGCGCGGAATAGGTGCTGGTTTTATTTGTAATAGCAGTGACGGACTCCTTATAAGAAAAAAAACTGGTGATTGCAAGAGGTATCACAGAAAGAATAATAAATAGTACAATTAATCTTGGTTGTATTTTTGTATTTTGAATAAAAGAGACGCTTTGGGCAAAAAAGCTATTACATGCTTTCAGCAGCCTTTTGGG
This sequence comes from Bacillota bacterium, assembly GCA_023433505.1. Taxonomy (GTDB): domain Bacteria; phylum Bacillota; class Clostridia; order Acetivibrionales; family DTU013; genus MnB-11. Next base: position 69,608 of record JAEZCO010000094.1, read on the forward strand.
AAATGATAAAAACAATTTCACTTACAACCCTTCCTTCGTAAAACGTTTTTAACCATGCTTGATCTAAAGTTTTCCACGAGGCTATTATAGCAGGTTTCAGCTCTAAAAAGAAAATATTTCCTGTCTATCCCTTGACGCCGCCAACCGTAAGTCCCTCAATAAAGGCCTTTTGGTTACACCAGAAGACGATCATGATTGGGACGATTGACATAACTACACCAGACAGCAGCAAGTCATAATTATTTCCATAGGGAGTAATCAGTGACTGCAATCCTATGGGCAATGTAAGCATTTCATTTGAACGAAGCACGATCAGCGGCCATACGAAACCATTCCAGTTGCTCATTGCCAGCAGTATGGTCATTGCGCCAAAGGCAGGCAGCATCAATGGCATCATTATCTTGAGGTAAATGCCGAACTCTGTGCAGCCGTCGATCCTCCCCGCATCCATGAATTCCTTTGAAAGCTTGCTCGCGTATTGTCTGAAAAAGAATACCGCGAACGGTGATACGGCAAACGGCAAAATGACGCCCCCATACGTATCAATCAACTTGATTGTGATAGATAATTTGTATAAGGGCAAAATTAATATTTCAATCGGAATCATCATAACGATTAATATCAGGATAAAAAGAAAATTCCTGCCCTTGAATTGATACATTGCCAGGCCATAGCCCACCGAGGATGCAAGGATTAAAGATAAAACCGTACCAAGGACGGTAATGGCAACGCTGTTCCTGTACCAGTACAGGTATATCCCGTCTTTACCTTCCCATAACAGCGTATAATTGTCAAAATTCATATTTCCAATATCCAGCTTCAGCGTTATCCCGTTTCGGATCATTTCCGAGCCGGGCTTGAAAGACGAAGATAGAAGAAAGAATAATGGCGCCAGGCAGAATAGGGCGAACGCAATCATTATTACCAGCAATGCGAAGCTGATCAGTCTTTTTTTATAGCGGCTTGATACCATTTCAGTCACTCTCCTTCTTAAAGAAACCCGTAAGTGTCAGCTGGACCAGATTTAACAGCATAACAATACCGAGCAAGGTTATACCAACCGCGGAGCCCGCTCCAAGGTTATTTTCAAAAAAGCCCAACTGGTAGATCAGGCTCACCAGCGTCAAACCGATATCCCCCGGGGACCTTGGGCCAAATAATATGTACGATTCTGAAAACATTGCATAGCCGCCGTAGACACTGATTGTAACAACATATACTATCACCGGCTTAAGGCCAGGCACCGTAATCCGCAGAAACTTTTGCCATTCATTCGCGCCGTCGATTGAGGCGGATTCATACTGTTCCACCGGTATGCTCTGAAGTCCTGATAGAAAGTAGATAATGTTTACGCCAAGCCATCTCCAGGTACACAGAATAACCATGACCAGCATCGCGGTATTCCCTTGCTGCAGCCAGGTTCTTTTGGGCACTCCAAAAGCTCCGAGGACCATGTTGACCAAAGTTGTATCCTGCTCGCCAAAAGCTAACCGGAAAAACAGCCCCGCAACAATCACGGAGGTCAAAGCCGGTAAAAAAAACGCAGAACGGAAAAAATTGCTGCCTATGGTTTTCTTACGGTTTAAAAATACAGCCAGTACCATTGGTAACGGCACTAAAACCAATATCGTCAAGAAAGTATACCGGGTTGTAACCCATAATGCGTTGAAAAAATGCTCATTGATCATGTTCTTATAGTTTTTAAGGCCTATAAAGGTCACGTCTTTCGGTCCAAGGATTTCCTGAAAACTCATTATTACGGTCGATATTATGGGATACAGGAAAAAAATCAAAAAAGAAAGGATAAAGGGTAAAACAAAAATATAGGGCGCGATTTTCTGTTGTTTAAGCCGTACGTCCTTACCGGCTTTTTTATGTAAATGCTCCGTAGCGCTAATTTTACGGGCAGTCATCCTAAAACCCCCTTACTGTCATAATTAAAATCTCCTCCTTTCAATTTGTGAATTGTCCAGAGGAGATTTTATTCAGCTGCCGAATCAAAAACCTGCCTAGAGGATCAAATTACCGTCTATTTCTTTTTCAGTTCATTATTTGCTTCCTTCAAAGCCTGTTCAGGCGTCTGACTCTGTTCCTTCAATACTTTGAACAGAATATTTTTCTGTACAAGCGATAAAGCTGTCGGATACAAATCGCCGTAGTGTATGGGTCCAATATCTGATACTATGCTCTGAAGCGTGCCGAATATATCATTTCCGAAATATTGCGTATACTGATTGTCCGCCTTCATCGCCGGGTCTGACCATGCATCCTTTCTGATTGGGTCAAAGCCGAGGATCGTCCATGTCTTGATGCTGCCTTCCAATGAAAGCTTTGCTTCCGCCAGGAAATCTACGGCCAGATCCGCGTTCTTGCTTTGGACCGTAACAGCCGTCCCTGTACCGCCCATACCGGCTGATTTCATCCCGCCCTGGAACGTAGGCATTGGACGGATGATCATTTTGCCCTTCAAGTCGGGCATGTACTGTGTAAACCTTCCCATATACCACATAGGCATCCAAACTGAAGCCGCGTTGCCCTTGTTCATCCAGGCCCAGTATTCTTCCGCGTGGTGCCATCCGCCGGGAGCCAGAACAGCAATCTTGTCCTTGTACACCATATCCTTCAGGAGCTGCAAGGATTTGATATTTATTTCATTATCCAACTGTGGGGCGCCGTCCTTTGTCAGGTAATCGGAATTCTGCATGGTGATTAGCGGATAATAGGTCCAGTGATCGGTCACTTCTACCGTAGTCATCGGCTTGCCGGTTTTCTCCAGAACTTTTTTACCCGCGGCTGTATAATCCTCCCAGGTCTTGATATCATCAGCATTCACACCTGCTTTATCAAGTATTTCCTTATTGTAATAGATAACCTGCGCACCAACATGGTAATCGATACCGTAATACTTTCCGTTTTTTGCATAGTTGTCCATTCTGCCCATGATCAATTTATCCTTGATTGGTTCAACGACTCTGTTCAATTCAGCTAATGCCGGCGTACCCTTTAAAAAAGTCGGAAAACGGCCGCATTCAATATCTGCTATATCCGGAGCCCCTGCACCGGACTGCAGCGCTATCAAAAGCTTGTTATGCATATCATCAAACGGATAGACATCCACCTTAAGCTCTATCGGCTTATCCGGATGCGCTTGGTTCCAAGTTGCAACCGCATCATCCATAAAGCCCTTATGTAACTCCTGGAAGGTCCAGAAATTCAAAGTTGATACTTTGGCGGGAGCACCGGTCGTTGGCTCCGTACTGACTACCGCTGAGGTTTCAGCATTGCTTTCTGTCGCAGCTCCTGTCGTATCCTTGGGCGTACCCTGGGATCCACATCCTGTCAAGGCTAACGATGCAGTCATAAAAACTGCCAATCCTAAAGAAATGATTCTTTTCATAATCCTTACCCCCTTTTATCCACTTTATCATTTTATTGATCAATATTAACCCCGGCGCCCAAGGCTAACAATGTATCCTGCTTGCTGCTTACATAGGGCTATTGGATTGCTTCGGTTTCTTATGTCTATATTATAAATCAAATAGAATGTGTAATAATTTAAAAATTTTTACTTTTATTCAATTATTTTTACACAGAAGAGTAAGACGCGTATTCCTCAGAATTGATTTTTTTGCTGAAGCTTTTTCAACGGCAGGTCCCTGAAGCCGGACACTACTCTCTGCGGCTTCTTGAGCCTAAGGCAGTTTTCCTGTACTCCGTGGGAGTTTTCCCCACATACTTTTTAAACTGCCGCATAAAATGCACTTCATTCTCATAGCCGCATATTTCGGCAATATACTTGATCTTCAAATTGCTTTTTGCAAGATGGTATTTGGAATATTCAAGCCGGCTGGTTATGATGTCGGACATACAGGATACCCCGTAGATCCGCTTATAGACATGCTCAAAATTGGATACGCTCATATTCGCTTTGGTAGAAATCTCCGCTATATTCCATTTGTTATACGGGTGGTTGTAAATCTCATTCCTCAGGATTTTCAAAGCCTCAAACTGGTCGGGCATAACCTTCTCGCTATCCTTATACGAAAAAGACTCGCTTAGCTTTAAAAGAAAGCACCTGAGCTTCAGCTGCATGATTTGTTCCGAATAGATGCCTTGGCCTGATTTTTCGTTTGCCATCTCCATTATCAGCTTTGAAAGCTCTTTGGCCCGATAAATATTGAAATTTTCGACAAGCCTGTTTAACGGCAGGTTTAGCTGTTCAAACCAGCCCATATCGTCGACAGTAAAGTGAAACCAGTCATTTAAAAATTCCTTGTCCCATGCCCTGTAGTTTTGGGCCGTCCCCTCTTCATACAATATTATCGCATTACCGCTCACTTTTACCTCGCGGTTATCCAGTATGAAAACCGCCGGGCTTTTTACAAGCAGAAACAGATAATCCCCGCTTCCATTGGGCCTGTCGATTAAGAAGTTTTTATTATGCCTGTAATTATATCCTATATTCACTATTTGCATAAATTATCACTCCCGGAAAAAGCAGAAATGGTCAGTTAATAAGCATAATATATCATTTTTTTATTGATAAATAAATATTAAAATTAAGCATGTCAGGCAATCTGCTAAAGGAAGGAAAATGCAATGATGAAAGCCAGGTTAAAAATTGCCCGTGAGTATAAAATCAGTTCAATTGATCAAAGAATCTATGGCTCCTTTCTCGAACATCTGGGCCGGGCCATATACGGGGGTATTTATGAGCCGGCGCACCCCACCGCTGACGATATGGGCTTCAGGAAGGATGTCCTGGAGCTTGTAAAAAAACTGAAAATCCCCATTGTAAGATACCCGGGAGGTAATTTTGTTTCGGGCTACAATTGGGAAGACGGCACGGGAGAGAAGGGTAAACGGCCTAAAAGGCCCGAACTTGCCTGGGGAACAATCGAAACCAATGACGTTGGTATCGATGAATTCCAGGAATGGACAAAACGAGCCGGCGCCGAAGTCATGATGGCTGTAAACCTGGGTACCCGTGGCGCCGATGAGGCCAGGCAGCTTGTTGAGTATTGCAACTTCAAAGAAGGAACCTTTTACAGCGACATGAGAATTAAAAATGGCTTCAGCGAACCCTTCAAGATCAAAACCTGGTGCCTGGGAAATGAGATGGATGGGCCATGGCAAATCTGCAGTAAAACAGCAGAAGAATACGGAAGACTTGCCTGTGAAACTGCAAAAGTCATGAAATGGGTTGACCCAGGGATAGAACTTGTCGCATGCGGAAGCTCGGGTTTGAACATGCCAACCTTCGGCAAATGGGAAAGCACTGTGTTGGAACATACCTACGAGCATGTGGACTATATTTCCCTGCATACCTACTACGGCAACCATGAAAACGATACAGGGACCTACCTGGGCAGGTCTCTTCAAATGGATACCTTCATCAAGTCCGTGGCTACGATTTGCGATTATGTTAAGGTTCTGCGGCACTCTAAAAAAACAATCAACCTTTCTTTTGACGAATGGAATGTATGGTTCCACAGCAATGACCAGGATAAAAAAATTCCAAGATGGAGTATTGCGCCTCCTCAGCTTGAAGATATCTATACCTTTGAGGACGCTCTGGTGGTTGGCTGCATGCTGATAACCCTGCTGAAAAATGCAGACCGGGTTAAAATTGCCTGTATTGCACAACTGGTCAATGTGATAGCTCCCATAATGACACAAAACGGGGGCAGTGCATGGGCACAGACCATATTCTACCCATTTATGCATACTTCCTGTTATGGTCGCGGCACCGTACTGTTGGGCATCCTGGAAAGCGACAGGTACGATACCCGTGAAATAACCGACATCCCATATGTTGAAGCTGTTGCAGTCTATAACGAGGATAAAGCTGAGGTGGTAGTCTTTTCGGTAAACCGCTCCCTGGATGAAGATATTTTATTCGGCATAGACCTGGGAGATTTTAATGGCTACAGCATTAAAGAACACATTGTGCTTGAACATGATAATTTGAAGGCTGTAAATACCAAAGATGCGCCAAACACTGTAATACCCAGCTCTACTACAAATTTCAAAACTGACGGCAGGTCCGCGGAGTGTATTTTAAACAAGCACTCCTGGAATGTAATCAGATTAGCCAGGTAATATATTAACTTGACCGCCATTTTCTTGCGGCATATAAAGGTCTCTATTGCAGCTTTACTGCTACAATAAGAGACCTTTACCTTGTGTTTGCGCTTTCTATTTTTGTATTCACTTATTGCTTTTCCGCCACCCGGTACTCACTTAGCGAAAACCCAAAATAGTTTTTGTAGGCTGTTCTGATTTCTTCCATGAGGAAGTTCCAGATTGAGGATAGCTTCGGAAGCGTCCCGGCGCTTAAAGGAGTAAAGCCCAAAGAAGAAGTCATCTTTTTCATTGCTTTTTTCGCCTGCATTCATTAAAATAAAAGAAGCAGCAGCACTGAAATTCCTTTTGCAAAGGAGATAATGCCATTTGCGCCCTGTGACCTTTTTAAAAAACAAATCCTATCAAACATCCCGTGTCAGCAGGCTTTATCTCCAGCTTCGTTCAAAGTTTGCCATTTCCTTTTTTCTCTTGATTCTGCTGCCCTTTATGTTTTTTATTTATGCCGCCTATCTTCAAACCTGGTCCGTCCTCGAGAAAAGCACCCGGGACATGGATGTCAAGGCGCTTCAATACAATGAAAAAGCCTTGTACCGGCTTCTAGGAGACCTGACCGTTGCTGCCGACGCCTCCGCCGGGAATTTGAAAGCCGGTTCCGGCCTGCAGGAGGTTGTTTTCAGGAATATCAACCCCTCCATCGCAGCCAGGCTGGAAGGCGCATATGTCGTCACTGGGGACGATATTGCCGCTCATTGGCAAAGAAATGAAGACACGCCGGTTTTCAACGAGCCTTCGAAGCAGGACTGGTTTGCAAATGCCTTGGCAAATCCCGAAACTGCCTGCATATACGGTACAAACCAGCGCTTTTACCTCCAGGGGAAAAACGCCATGGTTTTCTCCGTTTCCAGAGCAATAGGCGATAGCGGTTCAGGAAAGCCCTCCTCCGTACTCCTGCTTGATTTTGACTATCTACTGCTGCAGGAAATATTGGAACCCGCCGCAAGGCCCTTTGACGGCGAGGAGAGAATACTGGCCGACAGCGGCAATAAAGTGATGTACAGTACCAACGCCTCCGCCTTGACCCTCCCCCTTGACAGCGAGATCCTGGAAGGCATGGCAAGTCAGGACAAATGGCTGGCTTCTCCGGGAGAAGGCAAATCCAAAAGGCTTATGACCCATCTTACCTCAGAGGACAAGAAATGGACTTTCCTGCACATCCTTCCTGAAGAAGCTTTAACAGGCAGTCTGTCCCCCTTCGGCAACCCCTTTGTTACGGTTTGCATAATCCTTTGCCCTTTATTGCTCATTCTCTATTTTATCATATCGTCAATGCACCTTAATCCTATCAATGAATTAACCGCTGTCATATCAGGCTACGAACGGAGTACAAACCCGAAAAAATTCTTTCTGGCTGAGGGGGACAGCGGACATGCCGCTTCAGACAATTCTTCGAATTCATCCGAAATAGGCTACCTTATAAACAAGGTTTATGATATCCGATTAAAGCAGAAGGAAGCTGAGCTGAATTCCCTCCAGAATCAGATCAATCCTCATTTTCTGTACAATACACTGGAGTCCATCCGGGGTGCGGCGCTATATCACGGCATACATGAGATCGCCGCCATGTCCAAGGCCCTTTCACTGCTATTCCGGTACAGCATCAGCGATAAGCCGCTTGTAACTATCCGGGAAGAGCTGGGACACCTGGAAAACTATATGTCCATCCAGAATTTCCGGTATGAGAACCGGTTTGAGCTGGTTTACAACATCCCTCCCGAATTTTACAGCTATCAAATCCTGAAGCTGACCCTCCAGCCTCTGATTGAAAACTCCATCAAGCACGGTCTGGAGATGAAGCTTGGCAAGGGCACCATAAAAATAGAAATCCTGAGCCTGGAAAAGAATATCCGGATCCAGATATCCGATAACGGTATCGGTATGCATTCCAAGAAGATCGAAGAATTGAACAAAAGTCTTTCCGCCGGCGAATTCAACCGGGAGGGCCTGGAAAATGGGGACAGCTCCAGCGCCGGGATAGGCGTGCGGAATGTCAATTCCAGGATAAAGCTGTATTTCGGGGAGCAGTACGGTTTATATTTTAAAGAAGCCTATACCGGAACCATTGTGGAAATCATCCTTCCTGCCGTAAAAAAAGATTGAGGAGGTTACCTTTGTGTTGAAGGTCATTATTGCCGATGATGAGAAATGGGTCAGGGCCGCCATCAAAACCCTGATCCCCTTTGAAAAACTTGATCTGAAGCTGGTTGGTGAAGCCTCCAACGGCATTGAGGCTTTGGAAATCTGCAAGCTTCAGGCGCCGGACATTGTTCTGACGGATATCATGATGCCGGGGCTCACCGGCCTCGACCTCATCGATGAGCTGAAGGGCAGCCATCCGGAAGTTAGAATAGCCATTATCAGCGGGTACAGCGATTTTGAGTACGCTAAGGCCGCAATGAAATTCGGCATAACGGATTATCTGTTGAAGCCCCTGGAAGAAAACGAATTGCTTCAGGTACTGGAACGCTTTAAAAGTGAGATTGCGCAAGAGCAAAAAAATCTTCATCACAGCCATCTGGAAAGAGAACAGATAAAGCTTGCGGTCCCGGTGCTGAAAGAAGCTTTTCTGAAGCGCCTGGTTTCGCCAAACACCTATACGGTGGAGAAAATCAAAACCAGCCTGATGGAATACGGAATAGAATTCAAAGGGAATACCTTCCATATCGCAGTATTTTCAACGGACTCCCCCGACGGCTCCGATTCGGAGGACGCCCTGGAATATAAAATCAATATCCTCCGGAAAGTAATGAGAAGATATACCGGAGCGGTTACATTCTCAGGCAAAGGCTCCACTGCCGATGCCATTTCCATCATCAATTGCCAGAACGGATTGGAACGGGCAGAATTAACCCGTGCCTTCCATCTATGCCAAAAAATTTACAAAAAGCGGATTGGCACAACGCTATCGGCTGGCTTGAGCGAAAGCTCCCATCAGCTTTGCCTGCTGCATCAGCTGTTCACTCAGGCGGAAAATGCCCTGGACACGCGTTTCTGGGCAGGACCCGGATTAATGCATTTCTTCACCCCGGGGATGCTGAAGAAAGAGCCGGATTTACCCCTGGGGGACGAGCTCCTGAACAAGATCATCCTTAATCTGAAGCTTTCAAACATTCAAACTGCATTATCCCATGTCGACAGCGTTATGGAAGACCTGAAGAAGCAGTCCGACATCAATCCCCTTTTTGTCAGGGAATATTTCTGGCAGCTTGTACAGTCCATCATCAGCGTGCTGAATATCCAGCTTCCTTTTATCCGGTTTGAGACAAAACTGACGGGAGAACAGCCTTACCAGCGGATTACTATGACCGCCTTCTCCGACGGACTTGCCGCATACACCAAGGAACTGCTGATGCATGTCTATGATTTTTTCCATGACAAGAATCCTGTAAACAGTGTAAATCTGATTGATAACGCCAGAAAGATCATTGAGGCAAATTATGCCGGAGACATGAGCCTGGAGCATGTTGCAAAGCATGTGCACCTGAGTCCCGCCTATCTCAGCGAGCTTTTCAAAAAAGATACCGGCATGAGCTTCGTCGATTACAAGACGGTTGTCCGGATTGAGAATGCCAAGAGGTTGTTGGACTCTACCCCTTGCAACATCAGTGACATCAGTGAGAAGGTAGGCTACTCCGATCCCAAATATTTCAGCAAGCTTTTTAAAAAGATCACAGGCAAAACCGTGTATGATTACAGGAAAGAAAGCCGGAAAGGCTAAGCGCTGTGATGCCGTTCCGGCCACCTGCCGTTAAATCTTGATTCCCCATACGCCCACCATTTGGTCGAAAGGAATAAAAACCTTGCCGTCCCATTTCAAGGATGTCATGACATAGCCAAGGGAATCCGCATTGTACCGTCCTGCAATCTTCTGGTAGCCCAGGAGCTCATATACGCCGTTGCCGTCAAAATCCACGGGATACAGTCCGCTTAATCCGTCGACCCACCCCGTGATTGGTGCTTTTAGCTTGCCGTTGCTGTCATAGATCTCAGACAGATACTGCTTGCCCTTGTATGTAAGATCGATCATATAACTGATTTTTGATGTTTTATTAATCACTTCCACCTTGTAATTGTCCCTGTAAATAACGTCATATTGGTAGAAGTTATTGAATATGTTAAAGTCAAAGATCATGCGGAGCATATTGCCATAGTCGGAATAGATGTAATAATACATGAACGCTCCGCTTCCTCCGGAGTTGATACCCACCAGGATATCATCCACCCCGTCCCCCGTCATGTCGCCCAGAAACAGCGTCGGATCATATCCGGCGTTTTCTTTCATGCTTTCGCTGGTAAGTACCCCTGTACGGCCATCCTGGATGACAAGGGTGATATTTTGAATAAACGGACTGTCCGGCGTTTTCGTGCCGGTCAGATATATATTGTCGGGAATCCTGTCGCCGTTGACATCCCCGCGTTTAAAGGCTACGATCATAAAAAAGCCCTCCATATGCTATGTATTCAATACTATCCTATGTCACCGGCATAAGAACTGTGCTGAATATCCTGCCATAGGGAGGCTCAACTATTCTTTATCTTCCATATCGGTAAAATAGCCCTTGTACTTTTTATCATCCTTCAGGATATGCTTGGAAATCCACTCAAAAATGAAATTGATCAATTCCATCAGGGTTTCTTTTTGAATTAAATCCGAAATGCCGTCTTCCAATTTCTGTATCCGCCCGATAATCATGTCATGCTCGTTTTTATGGGTTCCATAGTAGGGATATCCATATTCCGCCATGAGCTTTTCTTCAAATTTAAAGTGAAACTCGGTGTAGGCTTTAAGGTCCAGAAGGATAGAAACGACCTCTTCCCTGCCAACAGGCAGATCATTGGAAAACACATAATCTGAAACCCTTCTGCCGATTTCAAAAAGCTTCTTATGCTGGTCGTCAATGGTTTTTATCTCCATGCTGTATTCATTCTTCCATGCAAAATACACCAAACATTCCTCCATCCCTGGCTAATACTACAGCGGCAATTCCATTATTATATCGGCATTTATGCGCCTTACAGAATTAGTGCGAACGCTTTAACGCGCTTATTCTGTAAGGATAAAATCGGTAATTGCCGCTGTAGTACTATATGGTATAATTATTTATAAAAGGAGGTTCGTCCCACTCCTCATAGACTTTGATGGCTTGATCCTCCGGCAGGGGTTTACTGATTAAATACCCCTGAACCTTATGGCACTTGTGCTTTATAAGATATTCCATCTGTTCATGGTTCTCCACTCCCTCTGCAAGAATGGTGAGCCCCATTTTGCGGCCGATCATCACAATCGTACCCGTCAGACTGTCGCTGTTTTTTTCAGAATTGATACTGTCGATAAAGGATTTATCGATTTTCAGCGTATCGATGGGCAGCTGCTTCAAATAGCTTAAGGAGGAGTAGCCCTGCCCGAAATCATCCAGCGCAATTTTTACTTTCATCCCTTTTAACCGGCGTAACTTATCACTGATGGTCTCATAGGATTCCATCAGAATCGATTCGGTAATTTCAAGCTCCAGGAATTCCGGGGGCAGGTCGATGAATTCAAGGATCTGCAGGACGGAATCTACAAAATCCTCCTGTATCAGCTGCAGAATTGAAATGTTTACCGAAATCGTAAGGTCCTTATGCCCTTTCATATGTAACTTTTTAAGGAAAAAGCACGCATTGCGCAAGACCCATTGGCCGATAGATATAATGAGGTGCGTTTCTTCCGCAATACCGATAAACTTCATGGGAGGCACAAATCCCAATTCCGGATTCTTCCAGCGCAGCAGCGCTTCAAAGCCGGAAATCCTGCCTGACTTTATGTCAAACTGCGGCTGGTAATACAACATAAACTCATTATTTTGCAGCGCGCTTCGCAGGTGCTTTTCTACCGTCATTCTTTCGTTGACGGCTTCCTGCATGGTAGGGTCATAGAATACATATTTGTTTTTCCCCAGGGACTTTGCCATATACATGGCGATATCCGCGCTTCGCATAAGACCATCCGGGTCTGTACCGTCTTGCGGGTATAAGGAGATTCCGATACTTACGGTGGTATATATCGTACTATCGCCTATCTCGTAAGGAACGGCACAGTTCTGGATTATTTTCTCCGCACATTCAACCAGATGCTCCTGGCAGTCAAAGCCGCAGCAGCAAATGATGAACTCATCTCCGCCCAATCGGTATACCAGATTCTGATTGTCGAACATTGAAAACATTCTTTTTCCGATTTCAATAATCAGCTGGTCACCAAAGGAATGTCCCATGGTATCGTTGATAAACTTAAAATTATCCAGGTCGATAAAAAGCAGGGCGTTCCCTTCCTCCGGCAAATCCCTGAAACGGTTTGACAGCCCTTCATAGAGCGCCAGCCTGTTCGGCAGTCCTGTCAGGGAATCATGGTAAGCGATCTTCCGAAGCTTTTCCTGGTAATCCCTCAGTTCGGAATACTGGTTCATCAGCTCCATCTGGGTTGAATAGAGCTTCTCATAGGTTGATCCAAGCTTTTCATAGCTTTCCTGCAGCCTGAGCTCATTTTTCTTTCTCTCATGGATATCCGTCAGGGATCCTGCAATCCGGACGGCTTTACCGTTGACATCGTATAATGCTTTCCCTCTGGCAATAAACCATTTATAGCCGCCATGAATGTTTTTCATCCGGTATTCACAGCAATAGACGGGGGTTCTGCCCTCCAGATGCTCTGCATACAGCCTGTCGGCTTCTTCTCTATCCTCCGGATGGATTAATTGGTCCCATCCGGCAAAAAACAAATCCATGGATTGCGTTTTATCATACCCCATTAAGTCAAACCACCGGTCAGACATATAAAATTTATCGTTGACCAGGTCCACATCCCAGATAAACCCGTCGGACCCGTCGGCAGCAAGCCTGAAACGTTCTTCGCTGTCCCTTGATCTTTCCTCGTGGTATTGCAGCTCGTCAAGCTGCTGCCGCAGTCCTTCTTCCGAAGCGGCCAATTCCTCATACAGCGATGTGAGCTCCTCATTTTTTAATTTTTCATTCAATTCGCTTCTCTTGATGTCACTGATGTCGTTAAAAACCGTTATAAAGTAGCCCTTCTTGGGGCTGTATGCATTTACGACCACCCATTTGCCGAAAGCGTCGGTATAGCTTTCAATTGTTACTGGCTCTCCGGTAAGCGCAACTTTACCGTAAATACCAACCCAATCTGTTTTTTCTATTTCACTCTTCGGTATCAGCGCTCTATATCTTTTTCCTAAGACATCCTCTCTCTTCAAACCCGCAAATGCCTCAAAGGCCGGATTGATATCAACATATTCGTAATCGTATGGCCTTCCCGCATTATCCAATATGATTCTATGGAGAGCATATGCATTCAGCATTTTTTCAATAACAGCCGTGTTAGATTCTGCGGAAGCAGCCAACTCGTCATAAGCGGCCTTCAACTCGTCAAAGCTTCTACCCGTTTCATCCTGAACAGCTCTTACCTCTTTAAAAGAAGCTGGCCTTCTTTTATTATGAATGCCTATGATTTTGGCTATTTTCAGCCAAAACGGATCGTAGTCTGCATCATTGCCCATCAGCACCTCCACCAATATCCTATAGGAATTACCACACCATACATTATATTTCATGAAAGGACTTTCTTCAACACACGTCGACAAATTATCTTTTTCATTTCATACTAATACCATGCCTCCTGTGCAGCAAACCCGGGCATGAAAAATTGCAGCGGCGGCCATTGACGCCCTTTCCGTTACCTTTTTCTACGAATGACAGACGGATACCTGAATAGCCGCAGTAAAAAAAAACGGGGCTGCTGTCACTCAAATGACACCCCCCCGTCTTATTGTTTATTACTCTGCCTTATTCGAGACCGAATTTTACAAAACAGTATCGATCCGTCCAAATCCTTCTGCCCGATGCACCCTCCCAGCCTTCCATTTCCGAAAAGCTGGCGGGACCGACTGCATAAAGCTCTCCGTCAATATGATGATGAGGCCCCAGGAGATTTCTGTTCCCTGAGAAAAGCTGAAGTGTTATTTTATTGGCCCCCGACGTGATGAAATCCGTAATGTCTGCTTTGTAAGGCGCCCATGGCAAAACTTCCACCGCCCTGTCGTTGACGAAAACTTTTGCCAGGACTGCGCAAGGGTTGCCGATGTCAAGTAAAAGCCTGGAGTTGCCATCCTTCTCCAGTTCCATCCTCCGGCTGAGCTTTACGGCTCCTGCAAAGAAGCAGAAGCCCTGCTCCGTCAGCTCCGCCGGACTCACTTCCATGGGTTTTTCCACAATGGCAAAAGGCCCCTCTGTAAACACAGCCTTTCGCTCTCCGTAAGTATAACCGGATTTGCTCATAACGCCGAAATCACCGACAATATAAATGCTCTCCAGCTCGGTATCAAAGGTCAGCTTGTTTCTTTCGGTTTCCAGGACATCCTCTCCGAACAGCACATCGTATACCTTTTGCTGCTGATAGAAGCTCCTGCTAAGAATCACCTCATTGTCCCCTTCCTGCAAATAAGGCTTAATATCTACCTTTTTGAAAGAGCTGTCCTTCCACCAGCCAATATCGGCATATTTAACCTGCCTGCCGTTTAAAGCCATTTCAAACTCCTGTGCCGCTTCGACCACAAGATAAAGCTCTTTCACATTCTCGGGAGCTGCCTTAAATTCAAAATTGAATTTGAGGGAAATGCCACAGCTTTTTTTATGCTTAAGGAGTATCCCCATAAGATTAGTAACCGCGACGGGTCCGACCCATTCCCCGCCGTCAATGCTGTAACTGCAGTAGTCAAGGGTCAGGGAATTCAGATCCATTTCTTCCACAGTCCAATCACTTCCCGGCCTTATCTCCCTGTGGTCCGTCAAAACCAAATCCGGCTGTGCCATACTGTCTTTTTCCAGTATCAGGACATGTGACTGCATTGGCAGGAATTCAAGCTTCATCCGTATCATACCGTTGCTGGCCGTGAAAGGAATAGCCTCCAACTCATTCCTGAAAGGAGAGTACTTCTTCAAATCTCCGCAGCCCTTGATTGTGACCTCTGTGTGGAACGTCTGCGTTTGGCTGAGATTAACCAGGAAGAATACCTGCTTATCCTCCATTTCTCTTTGCATGATGTGTATGGAGTCAACCTCGGTATTCTCCTCAAGGATATTAACAACAGATACGCCTCTGGATAGCACCGCGGCCTTAAGCTCCTCTGAGTCATACCCAATGCATTTTACCCTTTTCTTTATGCTGTTTAAGACTTCATCCGGCTTTCCTTCACAAAGATATGGGAAATCCCCTATGGATATCACCATGCCGCCATTGTCGAGAAATCTGCCCAGCAAGTCTGCTGTGCTCTCATCCATTGACAGCATGGAGGGCATCACGACAACCTTATACTGACATTGGCCTACAATCAATCTATCCTTCTCAACCTTGCCATACCGTTTTACGATTGTTTCATCACCGTAATGATGTTCAATATGAAGCCCCGATAGCCATTCGGTTGCATGGATAAAATCCTCATCCAGCTTTTTCACCGCAGCATTGTCACAGCCATCGTAAGCAATCCAGCCGCTTTTTATGGGATGCAGCAGCAATACCTCCACGGCGTGCTTGCCGGATGTCAGAAGGACGCCCAACCGGGAGAAATAATCGTTAAACCTGCCGTACTCCTCCCACCAGGACTGCTGGTAGAACATTGAAGGCGGATAATCCCTCTTTCTCAAGCCCCGTAAGGTATAAGCCTCAAGATGCTGGCACATAAAGTTTACACCGTTGACATACTGCCATTCGGCGATCCATTTCAGTTCCTCCCAGCTCACATCCCAGCCGCAGAGAGCAAAGGTTTCCGACAGTACAAATTTCTTGCCCAGTTGGCTTGCCACGGACCCCACCTGCTTGGGTATGACCGGACTCTCAATTTTTCTGCACAGCCAGTCCATTCCCGGTATATGCATGTATTCATAAAAAGGCATCGCTCCAGCCGTACACATCATTTGAGAGAATATGGAATCCTCTGACATCACATGGCCGGTCAGTTTGCAGTTATGCTCTTCGCACCAATCATATATCTGCTTTCCAAAGGAGCCGACATACAATTCGCTTACCAGGGCCCAGAAATCGTACCGTACCTTTTCATACCCGGCATTGTCCAAGAAAATCAAAGGGAGCTGCTCCAGCAAATCATATCCGTATTTGTCTTTAAACTTCTCAGGAATGACATAGGACCAGGGGATCTGACCTCTTGAGAACTGGGGCTCGTCTGTGAAGAAGCCGGGCATCCCTTTTCCGAAAGCTTCTCCAAACAACCGGTGATATTCTTCATGCGTTACCTCAATGAAAGCTTTGATAACTTTTTCATTGAGTATATCGATATAGTAGGGACTAGACTTGTGCCTGACAACCGTCACCTTTTCCCCGGGTGTCAGGTCCTCTCCGTCCATTCTGGAGAATTTTCCTTCTTCCAGCCTGTAATATCCCAGAATGCCGGTATCCGCCGGTCCCTTGCCGTCCCAAACCAATTCTTCCCTTTCAAGCCACCGGACATGGTATTTATCCCCCATGGCAGTTACTTTGCCGCCGGCAAATCCGCTTGGCCAGCCGTCCTCATCATAACACCAGGAGGACATCCCCAGCCGGTCCCCCTCCTCCAGACACGCTTTTATGCAGTCCATCCAATCTTCCCCCAGGTATTCTGTCTGGAGTCCTCCCCGGGCATGCATGAAATACCCGCCTAAACCGGCTTTGTCCATCTCTCTGATTTGCCATTGCAGCATTCCGGGCTCCAGCTTGTCGTTCCACGACCAGAAAGGCACGGGTCTGTATTCCTTTGAAGGATTGCTTAACTTTTTCAACAGCTCTTCCATACGGGCATTCTCCTTTATCATTCATACATACTTGCTTGCTCCCGGAAAATACACTCTCTCCTATTTCCGGTACGGCCTGCTGTCAAAATTTTATCGAATATCATTTCATTTCGCGCGGGTTTATATTACTATGTTAAGGGGGTGATATTATTGAGTAAAAACCTATCCTATTACAGTACGGGCGAGAATCTGTTCAGAAAAGGGGAATCCGTCTATATCGGCAAGTCGTATGAACAGCCCGAGCCCCACCTCCATGCCCACGACTTCATAGAAATAGCCTATGTTGTGGCAGGACAGGGTATCCACCGGATCGGAGATCAGGAGTATGCCGTTTCGAAAGGCGATATCTTTATCATCAATTATGACATCCCCCATGAATTCAGATCCCATATAGACCCATCCCACCCGCCGCTTTATGTATATAATTGTATTTTCAAAGCGGAGTTTTTTGACACTTCCCTGGTGAATTGCAAGGATTTTTCGGACCTTTCGAGGCACTTCCTTTTCTGTTCCCTGTTTCCCGAGGAAAAGGACAGCTGCGCCGGCATAAAGCTCAGCGACAGCGACAGCTCAGGCATTGAAGATATTTATGAAACCATGTTCCGGGAATATATGATTAAGGAGCCCGGATATGTCGAAGTACTCCGTTCCTGCATTATCCATCTTCTGATAAAAATCTTCAGGCTTTACCGGAAAAAAGATCAATTAAGCATAAAGCTGGAGGCAAACCGAAGGCATATCATCGATACTGTGATCCGGTATATGAAGGAAAACTACACAAAGGAGCTGAAGCTGGAAGACCTGGCAATGATGGCTTTTCTCAGCCGGAATTACTTCTGCAAGCTTTTCAAGGATTGCACCGGAATGACGGTTTTGGAGTACACCCAGAAAATCAGGATCGAAGAAGCCTGCCGCCTCCTTGACGGGACCAGCCGGAAGGTCCTTGACATCGCTGCCGAGGTGGGTTATAAGGATGTGAAGTTTTTCAACCAGGTATTTAAGAAAATCATGGGCAAAACGCCGGGCGAATATAAAAAAGGCAATCCGGCTTCACAAAGTATTCATGCTCGTTGCGATTGACAAATAAAAACCGCAAGCACGACCGGACCCGCAGTGAGTACTATTTCGGCAACAGCACCAGACATCAGCATTACGTAAACCGGCAGTTTGACCAGCCGCTCAATGAAAACGACCAAGTACACTGTATTAAGCTTACTGTCGACTGTTCTTATTGCCTACGATTAATTCTTTCACACTAATGCTGGGATTGGTATATCGTCCTCTGTTTTGCGTTTTATTCTTATAGTTAATAGCCTGCTCCGGGCACCATTGCACACACGCCATACATTGTTCGCAATTATGCTGGAAACTCGGTTTTTTGTTTTTGATTACTATGTTGGCAACAGGGCAAACTGCCTCGCAGGTTCCGCAACCCGTACAAGCATCGGAAACATTAAAACCTTTGTCTTTTCCGGCGAATAGTAATTTTAGACCAACTGCAGTCGAGACGTTAAGAAACTCGTTCACCTTGCCTGCGGGTTGCTGTGTTTTGGCTTTAATCTTTTGTACCAATGCAGGTATACTATCAGTAGCAATTTGATATTTCTCCGGGTTTTTCTCGTTCATTTTATACATCGCAACATAATTTGAAACCATACTAATTTTCTCGGCAAAATTCAGTGTCACACCTTTTTTTGCCAAAATTTTGGCAGGGACAGTCAACGTAACACCGCTTGCGCCACCGCATCCATTCACAGCAAAGAAATAGGCGTTTTTACTTTTTTCAAGTGACATCTCGCTTATAAATTGCGTTACTCTTCTCGGCAAATTAAAAGCGTATGTTGGATACACAAAACCGATATAATCATACACTTCATTGCTGTCATGCCTCCCTTTACCCATTGATACCAACTTACAATCCGGCAATGCCTCAGCTATTTTTTTCGCTACCTGCAAATTGTTTCCTGTTCCTGTAAAGTAATAAACAACACTTTTCATTTTGTATGCCCTCCTATTTAATTTGATAAAGATCTTCATTATTATTTAATATTGATGCAGTCAAAAATCAAAACTACCAGCCTGCCCATCCGTTTGCTAACCACACTTTTGATCATCCCGGGCAGTGAACGCAAGCTCCGGATCATTTTTCAAAGTAGTGCCCCTGTTCGAGGTCCGAGATCAGGGAAGGATACACTGGCTTCCAGTTCAAGAGCTCTTGAGTCTGTACACTCGACCGCGGGATGTCAAGAGCTGCAATAGGGCCTAGAAAACCAAAGTGAGTCCCTGCCTCCTCGCGTGTAATACTGACTATGGGTAGGTTCAGATGGCGACCGATTACATTAGCAATGTCACGGAACGGTATACCCTCATCCCCAACCCCATTCAGTTTTGATCCTGCTGGGGCAGACTCCAACGCCAGACGGAAAAGGCGGGCAGCATCGAAACGATGAACTGCCGGCCAGCGGTTGGACCCGTCGCCGATGTATGCAGAGAACCCTTTTTCACGGGCAATAGTAATTAAAATCGGAACAAAACCTTTATCGCCCTCTCCATGTACAGATGGTGAAAGGGACACAACCGATGCCCGCACACCACGCTTTGCAAGCGAAAAAGTGGCATTGTCTGATGCTGTGCCATTTGCGTGAGCTGTAGTCAAAAATGGCTTGCCACTGCCCACAAGCACTTCTCCTATTGCCTCGATCGATTGCAAATCTGTGTTGAGTGAACCGGCAAAGTCCGAGAAATCGTGCTTAAATGCCAAATGAATTACGCCATCTGCCATAGCAGCACCGCTTCGAAGGCTATCTAAATCATCCAGTGAACCGTAGTGCGCTTCGGCTCCAGCCTCCTGTAATTTTAATGCACCCTTGTCTGAGCGCGTTAAACCAATGACTTTATGTCCAGCATCGATGAGTTCACGGACAACCGCAGAACCGATATAACCCGTTGCTCCTGTTACAAAAATGCGCATAAAAATCCCCCTTAACCGTTAGAACTAATATTACTTGTTACATCATTTATTATCTGTAATTTGATATGTTAATAGTATCACACTTTGTTACTGATTACAATATATAATTTTTGTAACTTGTCGCAATATTGTTAAAGGATGTTGTGAGAGGTTGAGGGCTGGCCACCCATCAATTCGATTCATTTATTAGGATTTTTAAGTCCTCTTAGCAGAAGGCCTATAACAGATTGTATGTTTTGATTTCGATCGGGATCTTCGAATGTGTTTGGGTACATAAAAACGCTGACTGCAAGATAGACAGTTCTTGCCGCTTGACGAGGAGATTCTGCAAAAAATATACCTTCCGATTATATCATGTTTAATTTCAAGTTTCGAATTACATTATTTGTAACACTATCAAATGGAGCTCATCGAACCAGTAAAAGCATGTCAAGTTAGCAAATAATAAAGTAGTAGTGATTTAATTTCAAATTATTGATTGTACCTATGGAAAATTATTGATATTATTGTTGAGTGAATTGTTTTTCTTAAGGAGTCATTATGTTAAATATAAAGGATTTGTCAATTATGGAAATTTAAAAGGAAATCGATGCAGGAAATTTTTATTCTACTATTTGGGGGATAGGCTTGTGAATTCTTATATACGATATGCAGATATTAATGATTGTACTGTTCTAGGAATAATTCATTCCGAATCTTGGAAGGTTACTTACAAGGATATTGTACCAGACTCTATTCTGGATAATATGTCTGCTGAAAAAAGTGAGAAAAGATTTTATAACGCTTTTGTACAGGGAGAAGAAGAGAATGTTTTAATACTGAATGCAAATCAAATTGCTGGATTCATGTGTTTTGGGAAATGCAGAGATAAAGATTTAGATAATTCCTATGGAGAAATTTGGGGAATTTATCTCTTACCCCAGTATTGGGGGCGAGGTTTAGGAACAGAACTAATAAATTGGGGAATCAATGAATTACATATACGGGGATATAACAAAGTATCTCTTTGGGTGCTTGAGGAAATTTCAATGCTCGTAAATTCTATGAAAAAATGGGATTCACCCATGATGGAACAATAAAGGGGTTGAATATAGGTAAGCCACTAAATGAATGCCGATATATAAAAAGTATCTGATAATTTCCTGCTAAAGCTCTTCTCTTAAATTATTGTCTATTATCAGATCAACTTTCTTTCAAAGGTTTTTTTGCACCACAGAATTTATAGCCCACAGCAAAAACTAGAGTGCTGTATTCGTTTACTGTCTCTTTGTTATGACATGCTCGTCGATACGTCGCACGACACTGTGGGTGTATGGTGTGAAATATTTATTCCAGAAGCCGTAAGCCGCTGGGTTGATGCTCTCAAAATCGACGCCTAAACGGGTATAGCCCTCACTTCTTAACGTGCGAGCAGATTTTGATACACACCCCTCCCACGGCTTTCAGGAAGGCAGAAAGCTCCATTGATATGGATATAATCAGGCCTTTGACATATAAAGGTCTCTCCCTCCCGTTCAGCTTTAAGGTATGCAATGATTTTGCCCTGAGTTTTGGCGGCAAAATAACGGGAATGATTGTGATTTGCCTTAAGCATCAATGAGGCTTCGGTATCAGACTGACGCAGTATGAAGGTCGGACTGGCTGCCATGTGTGCATCCAGCATGTGTTCAAGCGGCAGCACACTTCCATATTCCTCCGGTGCAAGCTCCACAAATTCAAAGTCATGACATGGCTGTGTTTCGATTTCATCCATTCCCCGGATTGAATCAATACAGCGCATGCCGAAGCCGTAGCGGAAAAACTGTTCCTGCCCCACCCTATCGTGGGCATATAGACAGACCGCATGGCTGGAGGCTCCGGCTTTCATCCATTTTTCACCGGCTGTCTGGTACATCTGCGCATATATCTGTGCGCGGTTTTCAGCTATTGTCCCGTTTGCGTGCATTGGCGAGAATACCCCAATGGCATCGGTAGAGCGAAAGGCACTGCCATAAGGTGATACAGTACACAAGAAACCAACCATATCGCCGCCTTCAAAGGCGGCAACACCAAGACTGTTTTCAGCAAAGGTCCTCAGTTGGGGGAAATCTTTCACCGGCGGCAGCATATGGACAAAACAACGTTCCTCTTCATAATTCTGGCGGGCGATTTGCTCAGCCGGCGCGATATGCGCCGCAGTAAAATCAACGATCTTCACCATTTACTTTCCTTCCCCCCCAGTGGTAGCCATGTTCCAGCATAACCTCCCGGATGGTGTCCACGGACTTTCTGTCAACGCCTGAGAGCGCTGATATTTCACGCTCACTTTTGGATTTCATCTCATCCAGGGATAGACATCCCAATCCCTCAATTGCCTTCCGGGCGTCAGATTCAAGCCGGCAAAGCAATATGTCCATAGAAACGGGGGCGAATTTGTCCTTTGGCGGAAACCCTTTTTCAAACTCCAGAACATCCTCTTCATTAAGCTCGTCATAAACAGCATCGATAAAATACCGTCCATGTATGCCGTCTAGTGCACCCTCATATAGGGGCAATGCCATAAAAGGATCAAAGTTCTTACCGTCAGCGGTCGTGACGCCAAACTCGGATGCCCGTTGGAATCCGACACGCGGGTAATAATCCGGATGTCCGAAGATCAATATGGCAGGGTACCCAAGCTGTCTGGCCTCTTCAAAAGTGTGCAGCATCAGTGCCTTGCCCACGCCCATATTCTGGTATCCGGGCAGCACACTAAGCGGCCCGAAAGTCAATGTCTCGTAAGTTTTGCCAGAAGTGTCCTCAATCCTGCTTTTGGTATATATGATGTGGCCCACAAGTCTGCCGTCCAGTTCAGCCACATAGTCCAGCTCCGGTACAAATGCAGGAACCTTGCGGAGCCTTTGTACAAGCAGATGCTCGTCACAGGGATGGCGGCTGTTTTCCCAGAAGGCTTCACGGGTCAATTCTTCTACAGAACGGTAATCTTCGGGAAGTTCAAGCCGCAAAGTCAAGTTTGATTTTGTCATCGTCGTACCCTCTTACTATTAAGTATATGAAAATATATTTGCCATTAAAATTGAATAAATGATTATAATAAATTTCTATTTCTCAGAAAAGATAATCAAACGGATGTGTATAGATGTGCTTGATGACATTACAATACCCACGTCTTTACTTTTCTGATCCCATGAATATCTTTAAACTCTTCATCTAATACCATCCCCTCGTGCCATGCTATTTTTCGTCAATTTCTGCCCGACAGTATTTAGGCTGTCCTTCGTAACAGCGATTAAATAGCATACTTCTGCCGAAGCCAACGTAAAATTTCATTTTCCGTTTCCATATTTACCGTAATCGTAGGTGTGATTCCTGTAGCACGATGAAAATCAGTATTGGTAATACGCTTTTTCAGGGCTGTGCCGTGACAGCGTGCCAATGTTTCTATATGCGTATCGTCAATTTCCGCCAGGCAAAATTCGATGGTACTGTGTGCTTTTTTATATTGTCCCCATAACGACTTATCAAGCTGCTCAGGAACACAGCCTTTTACACGCAGTCTTTGTATAACCTCTTTTGTATTATCAACTTCCACAATGGCAGAGTATTCGATATAATCACAGTTAATATGGTCATATACAGGAAACTCAGACATGATTTCCATATCAAAAAGTAAGTTATACCTCTCATACAGTTTTGCATTAAAGTCATGATAGGAACAATTGAATTTGGGGAAATCGATATCAATGTGCATAAACCAGACATGCCCGAAATCTCTATAATTTATATTGAAAAGCTGTACTCTTGCTATGGGCTTTCTGGGATAGACAATGAAATTATCCCCTATATGACTGGGACTATAAACAAGATTTACTTTCTCACAAATTTTCCTATAGGTATTTTCAGAAAGATAATGAAGCAATCTCAGTTTTTGAATCATTTTATCCCCTCCTGCTAAAGGCATTTCAAATATTGATCTTCAATGCTCTACCTATATTTCCGTTTATGTATTACCAGGGTCATAACTTCATACGTTCAGCTTGCACGCTTTGCCGGTTATTTTATTGATAAAGTTTGTGTAAAGGCCGATATGCAATCTGTTTATGCCTCTTTTAATTGTGCACACTAAAAATTTTCTTAACGGTCAATAATACTAATCCGAACCCGGATAAGAATGACAGCAGTGTCCCTACGATCATAAAAGGAATTGCTTTCCTGTTTGCTACCTCCGGAGATAACATCCATCCTCTGCCACCCTCAGTATACTCTCTTGCATAAAAATTGCCCAAACTGAGTGACCCTAGCACCAGTATGATACCACAAACCAATATAATGCTGAAAATTATACTGGCAGCTATGACTTTGTTATTTTTCATTTGGCACACCTCTACCTTTCCTCAATAGACCTATTTATTTCTTGCTTTAACGCATTCCCACATACATTTAAGCAATACTATGCAACTATCTCCCATAAAGTTGACTAATCTTCTGAAAGTATTATATCAAAGCTTAATAAGAAATTTCAATTAAATAAAAGCAGATAGAAATCATTTTTTTTTATCAATAAATGTCTGAAAACTCGATGGCTGTTGCCTGGATCAGCCGGTTATCATTGATCTCCTGCAAATTTTTTTCTTTAGGCGTTTCTTTCTTCGTAACAGGGAAAAGAGCTGTAAATGCGCTGCCTTTACCTACGTCGCTTTCTACGGTTATCTCACCACCCATGATTTCAACAAACATTTTCACGAGCGACAAGCCAATACCCGTCCCTTCAGCCTGCCTGGAAAGAGAGCTGTCTACCTGCCCGAACCTTTCGAAGATAAGCTGCTGCTTATCCTGGGGGATACCGATACCTTGATCCTTTACCTGGACATACACCTTGCATTTTCCCCCGACGACTCTCTGGAATACCCTGACATAGATTGATTTACCTCTTGGGGTGAATTTGATTGCATTGGAAAGCAGATTCAGCAAGAATCTTTCGTACTTCTCTTCATCAATCGCAATGATTTTTTCTTTCAGCGTTGACGAAAATAACAGCCTGATCCCCTTTTGTTCGGCGAAAATCATGATAGACTCGGTAATTGTCCTGGTCATAAGAACTATATCGATATTCTTCAAGTTTATCTTGATTATGCCTGCATTGATGCGGGTGATGTCGAGGAGGTTATTCACCAGTTTCAATTGCCGGTTTGAATTTTGCAGTATCCTGCCCAAGTATTGATTCGCTTTGTCGGACAATTCATCCCTGCAGATCAGCTTCATTGCTTGCACTGCTGAATTGATCACCGTCAGAGGGGTTTTGAATTCATGGGAGACGAGGGAAAGGAACTCATCTTTCATTCCTATGGCTTTTTGGAGAGCATCATTTTTATCATGTTCCGCTTTTAATAAAAATTCTTCCATTCGTGCGCGTTCGACATATGCCCAGACGCGTTCAGCGGTTTCACGAATCATTTCCACTTCCACCGGCGTCCAATTGCGTGGGGTTGTCTGCCGGACGGTGAGTGCGGCGACGAGTTTTCCTTCCTTGTTCAGTGGCACTGAAACGCTCGCAAGGACATCGCGGGCAAGATAGAGTGCGCGTTCTTCCGCAGAGAATTCCGGGAAAGCGGCAGTATCCGGCACAACCAGATCCCTTCCCGAGTTCAGGATGGCCATCGTCGCTGCAAAACCGCTATGCCTATAGAACCCCGCCTGGCTGACCTCAACGTCGTTCAGGCTCTCGCTGCCGGCCATGTTGGATTCCTCAAGATATTCGGTGAAGTTCGATTGGGACGCGACCAAATGCTCCGACAGAAGGCGTGCGGCGGCGTCCTGAATCAATTTGTCGCCGGACAGGGGCCGGATCGCATCGCTGAGCCTCAGCAGGAATGTCTGCCGTTCCTCGCTTTGGCGGACCTGTTCTGCGGCATCCTTACGCAGCCGGGCCATATCCAGGTGCGCCGCAACGCGCGCCATCAGCTCACGGGCACTGAAAGGCTTAATCAGGTAATCATCCGCACCATACTCCAAGCCTTCTACCCTGGATTCCTCTCCGGCCCGCGCGGAAAGAAGGATGATCGGAACAGTCTTGAGAGCTGCATCCAAACGTATTTCCCTCACCAGGCCGAATCCATCCAGGTCCGGCATCATCACGTCGCTGAGGATCAGGTCCGGACGCTTTTCCCGGGCTGCCGCCAGAGCCGCCAGCCCGCCTGGCGCGGTCAAGACACTGTAGCGCCCGGCCAGCAGGCGGGCAAGATAGCAGCGCATGTCCGCGTTGTCGTCGACGATTAAAATTGCTGGCCGGTCAGAGGGATCTTCCGTTTCGCCCACGGGGCGCGGGACGGAGATCAAATCATGATGCACAACCTGCGGAGCCGCATCCCCGGCTTCGAATTCCCCCGGCAGCCATCGGAGCGCCTCCTCCACAAACGGCGAAGTCCCAACTGCGGTGGAGGCTAAGGTCCGGCTGCCTCCGATGCGGTCCGGGGGCAGATGTTCCTTGCCTAAAGGGAGAGAAACTGTAAAGGTGGTACCGGTTCCGAGACGGCTCTCGGCGTGAATTGAGCCGCCGTGAAGCTTGACCAGCTCCTGGACAAGAGCAAGACCGATACCGCTGCCTTCGTGGGTACGGCTCCTCATATTATCGACGCGATGGAACCGTTCAAAGAGGCGCGGTATCTCTTCAGCAGGGATTCCGACGCCTGTATCCCGCACTTTCAGAACAGCATTTGACGTTTCCAGGCAAAGCTTGACTTCAATTTCGCCCTCAAAGGTGAACTTGAAGGCGTTGGAAAGAAGGTTGAGCACGATCTTCTCCCACATCTCACGGTCAATATAGACCGGCTCGGGCAGCGAGGCACAGTCCACTTTCAGGTGCAGGCCGGCTTTCTCGATCGCCGAACGGAAGACGCTGACCAGTTCAGACGTGTAGTCCGCCAGGTCGGTAAGCTCGTAAGAAGCCTGGATGCGTCCCGCCTCGATCCGGGAGAAGTCCAGCAGGGTGTTCACCAGTTTTAACAGGCGCAGGCCATTTCTGTGAGCCAGGGAAACCTGCGCTCTCTCCTCTGCGGGCAAGCCTTCACCGGCCTTGTTAAGAAGCTCCTCCATGGGGCCGAGCATCAGCGTCAGCGGCGTCCGGAACTCGTGGCTGACATTGGAGAAAAAAGTTGTTTTGGCACGGTCAAGTTCGGCCAGGGCTTCGGCGCGGCGCCTCTCCTGCTCAAAGGCATCGGCATTTGCTATCATCGACGTAATCTTTTCAGAGGCCAGCTCGAAGAAGCGCCGGTAGGCATCGTCAAAGGCCCGGCGCGGACTGATTCCCAGTATTAACAGTCCTGTAGGGGCTTGCTGGCCCGGCTGCACCAGTGGCAGAACCGCCGCGGAATGCGGAGGATCGGGCCAGTGGCGTGCGGGAATATCGCCAAAAAGGCCTTGAAGGTCGCTGACAAGCGTCATTTTCCCGCTTGCGGCAACCTGAGCCAGAGGCCAACCCTTTTCATTCGTCGCCGTCAGCTCCACCGTGACCGGAGCAGCTTGAGAGGCGGCGGGAAGTCCTGCGTGTCCTGCCAAACTGGCCGTCTTTCCATCCTTGTTGAGCAGATAAATAAGCGAGAATGGCATATCGATAGCATGGTCATCCAGAATCTTTACCACGTCTTCTGCTGCTTTCATGGGATTTCTTGCATCGGACTTTAAATTGCTGAGTGCCGCCAGCCTCCGTTCATAGAACACGCGCTCGGTAATCTCCACCGCGACACAAAAGATGCCCCCACTGCACCCGACTCATCTCGTGCAGCCCCATATGAGAATTGGAAGTGCGTTTCCTCTTTATATCCTTTTCTCTGCATTATAAAGAGAAAGTCCTCTGTCGAGAAAGGCACTCCGGTTTTCATCACCTCCATGAGCAGGGGACCGATAACGTCAAAGATTTCATTCCACACCGCCTCGCAGGTCTTGCCAAGCGCCCACGGGTGCTTATCTGCCAGCATGGGGATGTAGGCGTCGTTATATAGCACTGCCAGCTGAGGCCCCCAAAAGAGGACAATGGGAAAGTTGGTTGTGAGACAGATGTTAACCGCCGATCGCAAACTTTGAGGCCAGCCCGGCACCGGGCCCAGCGGGGTGTCGGAGAAATCAAATTCGAACATCCGTTTCGCCATCTCGCTGCCTCCAGCTAGAAATTCGAGTCTCTTTGGCACGCTCATAGCCAATCCCCCCAAATATATCAATGTTTCTACATAATTTACTCTTATATGCGACAGCTTTCTGGGTTTTCGACAAAAATTATACCACAAAATCCTCACTTTTTATATAACCATTTCCTTTTTGACCAGATATTTCTTATACTTCAATTTATGGCATGTGCATTCTCCTTGCAGTTAATTTATCGCAGCGCTCCGGTTCTACTCTATTATTGAAGCGTGAGACATGCGGATGGGTTATGAAACAATGCTTAAAGGCGGGGCGCGCTATTCCGTGACCATGGCAGAATTTTATAAAATTCTGGCAGTTTCATTGATTTTGCTATTTTCCTGGCAACAGCCGAAAAGTTTGCATCCCTGTCAAATAGCCTTTTCGGTTTGGATTATCCGAAGGAGCTTTTGATACCGAGTACTATTTTACAACAATTTTCCGTCATCATACCGACATTACGCCTTCCAGATTCAGAAACAGGTTTGAGGGCTAGACTCCTTCCCCTATGTCCTGTTTTATAAGGACACAGGAAATGTTTATCGAATGTAACCGCATAAAGGATAATTTTCTACCCCAAAAAAGGTGTCATAGGCCATAGAATCTTGCTATATTTCCCTGTATACTATGTCCTGCTTATGGCCTAAAGCATTTATGAAAGGTGCGTAGATTTAATGAACAAGCTTATTGATGGGGTATTCAACAGGGAAATTGAAAAAGCCGTTACAAAATATCTAAATAGACAGTTTAAAATACTCTTCATAAAAAATAATACCGTTGGTGCTATGCATGACGCTGCAATTTTTAAAGGTGAAGACTATCGTGTTTTTGTAAAAGCAGGGACAAACTCTTTTTCCTTCGACCAGTTCATTCAAGAAGCATGGGGGCTCAATTATATCCGAAATAATTCCTTGATAAAAACTCCGGATATAATTGATGTTCTTACTATTGACGGGGTAGCGCTGCTTATTATGGAAGCCGTCGATGTAAAGCCCGTTGAAGAAAATAAAGACTGGGAAACTCTCGGCAGAGGGCTTGCTGCTCTACACAAGACAAGCTGGAACAAATGTGGGCTTGAAACGCATAGTTATTTGGGTATATTCAGGCAAGACAATAGACCTATGGATACATGGCCGGAATTTTTCGGTGAAAGAAGACTGAGGGATACGATGAAAATGGCAGTTGATGCCGGAAATATGACATATGAGCAGTGCCTCCCTATTGAAAAGCTGATAAACAAGCTTCCTGAAATATGCGGTCCAATACAGGCATTTTCTTTGCTTCACGGTGATCCATGGCCCGGGAATCTGCTTTTTGACGGAAAACAGATGATCGCCATCGATTGCAGTATTTATTATGGAAATAGAGAAATCGATTTATCTACAGTTGACTTTTTTTATCCTGTATCAAAATATTTCTTTAGTGCCTATAATGAAGTTTATCCAATCGATTCGGGATATAAAGAGAGAAAACCGCTATGGCAAATCAATCAATGGCTTGGGCATGTTGCCCTTTTTGGAGAAGAATACATACCCAAGCTTATGAATGCTGTAAATATTTACTTATAGAGCTATGGCATGAAAACGGAGGTAAGATCAGGGCAATAGACATAAATACAGCTGTGAGCAAGTATTTCTTATATCTTCTCAGATTCCTTCAGCCATAGGTGCAAATTTTCGTCAGCCAATAACAGAATAAAGGGTGAAAGAGCAAATTATAAAAGCGTTCGGCATGCCAAACGCTTTTATAATTAAGCATTATGTTATTTGTATACAGATATCGGCATTGCTTCGGCATCACTCACCGACCAGCTAAAAAAACACCGGCACAGGGCTAAATTCCTACCTGCCGGCAACAGCCGAACTCAACAGGTCTTCAACAAGCCTCAGACCGCCTTTGTATCCGGTGTAGCCCCTGTCGAGCACCGCCCTATTTGCAACAGGAAAGCTTATGCTCAAATGTGCCGCGCCGATGGATTGTGCCAGTTCACGGTCCAGGGAACTGCCTGCCACAAAGGCCGGGCTGAAGGACCTGGTATATTTTCCGCTGTCAACTTTAGGATAAAGCTCGTTCAAATACCGGATAACCTCGCTGGTATCCGTTTCATAAACAACTCTGGGCTTCAATCCGGACGCCAAATTCTCAGAAATTTTCTTCAGCAAATCCTTCTGGTCCTCATTGAGCTGGTCGGTAAAGACCACCAATTCGGGAAGCCATCCCAGGTCGTCGGACAGGAACCGCGTCACTGCCGGAGCATAGTTGGCGTCGCCGATAACGACGGCATACCGCTGCAAATCAAGGTCGTTGTATGCTTCGGTCAATGGATCGATGAAGCTGAAGTATTGATTGTTTTCCTTCTCAATCAGCTTTTCAACCGCATCAATGTCCAGAGACAGGGCAGCGCCTACCTGCCGGAGAAAAGCGTCGGAAGCGGCAGGGCCTATGGGAAGCGCCGATACGATAAAAGGCGTGCTGTGAACTTCTTCAAAGGCCCTGGCAGTTTCCACGCCGTACACCTCTGAAATAACGATATTCAATTCCGCCTCTGCCGCGTTTTTGATTCCATCCAGGGTGTCGTCGTGGGTGAAAAACGTATTTACCTTAAGGCCAAGCTTCTCAAGAAGACTGCGGACCCCTTCCAGGTTTCCCCTCCAGAATACGTCCATATAGGGTACGATTCCGAAGATATTCACACTGCCTTTTACTTTTTCCTTACCCTTTATGACAAAATCCTTCACCAGCGCCTGCAGCACCAGATCATATCCATAATACGAATTTCCCTTAAAGCCTCCGGTTTCGGCGGAGATTATACTCACTCCACTATCCCTGAATTCTGAAACAACAGCCTTTACATCATCTCCGATCACCTCGGTGACACAGCCTGTCATTACAACAAACAAGCTGCCGTCCATGACCTCCAGGGTATTCACGATCTGCTCCCGCAGCCTTTCAGCGCCGCCGAATACCACTTCCCGCTCCTGGACATTGGAGCTGGGTACGTTCAGTCCTCCGCAATACCCCCCCACCTGCAGGCCGCTGCCGCCATTCTGAGTCCAGGTGATGTTTCCTGCACAGCCTGATGCCGCATGCAATATGGGAATGGTGTCCGGCAATGCTGTTACAGTGGACATCGCACCTCCCAGAGAGCAGAGATATCTCGGCCTTTCTATGAAGCTACTCATTTTCTCCACCTCCGGCTGCCTTGATATATTTGAATGGGTCGGAGCCGTACCACTGCTCCGAATAGGGCAGCTTTGCATACCGGCTTAATTTTTTGTTGAACGTCGGGTTTTTCAGCTGCCTGTAGAGCCTGGATGCCAGCTCGTATACGCCTTTGTAGCCGATATAGCTTAAGCCGGTATTGTAAATGACATGGGTTGCCAATCCGAGCTTGGACGCAACGCCATTTCCATTCCAATGGCCAAGGAACACATCGGGTTTCAGCTTTTTCAACAGGTTTGCTTCTTCAAAGGGCTGCGCATTGGCAATATTGATGACAAAATCCTTCTGAATGTTTTTTATCAGCTTGTCGTATTCCACATTGGCAAACTCGTCATGATGGTAGGAACGGATTCCCACCAGATCAAACCCCAATTCGTTCAGAAGGCCCGACGTTGCCAATGCCCTGAATTCTCCGGCGCCTACGAATACC
Source organism: Bacillota bacterium (assembly GCA_023433505.1). Lineage (GTDB taxonomy): Bacteria > Bacillota > Clostridia > Acetivibrionales > DTU013 > MnB-11. The sequence goes on from JAEZCO010000094.1 coordinate 101,359, forward strand.
TTCTTTCCTTTGAAGACGGGCAGGAAATCTGCCAGCGCTGCTTTCAGCTCCTTTTCCTCTTCACGGACAAGCTTCTCCGCCAGCGGGCCCAAACCAAAAAACTCCGCTACCTCGCGGATCCATATGCTTGTATTTTCGATGCCTATAGGCATATGCTTCAGAATATAGGGTATTCCAAACTTCTCTTCAAGGAATTTCACAAAATAGTCGTCATGGGTAGGACATGTGCTGATGGATACCGCAGCATGGGTCACCTTATACATTTCCTCGGGCTTGGCAAAGATGGGAAAAACATTGGTTTCAAGGCCCAGGGCTGCAAGGAGCCTTATCAATTCAAGCTCGTCCACCCTTCCCATGGAGGAAACGTTCAGCAGGTTTACCGTCCGCTTTCTTCTGTAATTTTCCTTCAATTCTTCAAATTCATTTTCAAAAAGGGGCTTACGGTCTTCCGGCTCATCCAGGAGCTTGCGCCCTATCCCATGATATACCGCGTCATAGGCGGTGGCCCAGATTTTTGTCTTAAAACCCTCGCAATGTACAGGAATGATCCTCGCGGAAACCTGAGACTGTATACGGTCCGCCACTCCATCGATATCATCTCCGATGATACCCGGTACGCAGCCTGCAACAACCGTAATGGTGGCAGGACGGTACCTGCGGTCCGCTTCAATGATGGCTTTTTCAAGCTTACCCTCGCCGCCGCTGATTACATCCGATTCATCCAATGCCGTGGAAAGCCACATGGCATCCTTTACCTTACCCCAACGCACATTTCCGCCGCTCCTGACATTGGCATTCTGTGAATGGGCACATGAGCCGCAGCCGATAGCGCCATGCAAAAGCACCACATTATCCGGCAGGCTGTTCAGCATTGCAAGGCCTGGTAACAAAAGACAAATGGAGCCCTGTGTAAACACACGGTCACCATCGTCCATACAGCAGCCCCCAGTTTTCTTTGCCAGCCCGCATAGTGTTCCGCCGTATGTAATACAGGCTTTTAGACGGTCTTCTCTTTTGGGTGGCTCTCTATGGTCCAGATAGCTCAATTTTACTGCACCTCCAAATTATTTATATATTCCCGCGCCGTTTCCACCATGGCACAGATGTTTTCCAACGGCACCCCGGGCGGTATGTCGCAGCCGGGCATGAGAATGTAGCTGCTGCCCGTGCCTGCTTTCTCAATACAAGCGCGGCATGCTGCCTTCACGCCTTCCGGAGTCTCGTTCTGCATAATTGCCACTGGGTTCATGTTTCCGGAAAAAGCCATCCTGTCCCCCACAAGCTCACGGGCTTTCGCCAGATCCACCTTGTAATCCAGGGAAATGTTGGCGGCGCCGGTTTCAGGGATCAAATCCAACCGGTTCGTTATATTGCCGCAAATATGGATACTTACGACTGCGCCTTTCTCCTTCACACGGTCGACAACTCTTTTTAAATAGGGAAGAGAAAATTCTCTGAATTGCTCCCGTGAAATAAGATCGCCGGAAGAGGTGGGATCCGCAATGGAGATAATGCCGGCACCGGCATTGATATAAGGCTCCAGGTACTGGAAGCAAAGCTCTGCCGTAAAGTCAAGCACCGCATGCACCGCTGCCCTATCCCTGTAAATATTCCGCATGATCCTCTCCACACCGTAAACATGTCCTGCAAGGGTAAAGGGACCCCATTGGCTTGCGCCCACAAGGGTCCTCTCACCCACAATTTTATTCAAAACTCCGGCAGTTTCCACAAGCAGATGAATGTCTTCATCTTCCTTTATGCCGTCAAGCCTCACTGAATCAATGGCCTTCGCATCCTTTAAAAGGACTTCCTGTATATCGGGAGTACCCTTTGCACGGAATTTGATTTTTCCGCCGATGGCTCGTATGGCCAGATTGTGGTACCCCGAGCCGGGCCATACGATATCGGAGTGAACGGTTTCATTGGTTTCCGCAATGATTTCCGCCGCTGGTCCGGGACCTATGGCCAGAGCTTTTTCAAGGGTCAGGCCCTTCCTGTTGAAGGTCCAGGCGCCGCCTGAAAGCAGCGCTACCGGCACCCGGGGAGTTTCTTGCATCGTTAAGGCATTTAGAATTATTTCCTTTGAATTCATAAACCCCACCTGTTTATTCTACACCCTCCAATTTGATAAAAGCGGCCTTGGCCAAAGCATCCGGATCCGTATCCTTTTCGAGTATACCGATTTCCTTCATTTCCTTTGCACCGTTGGTAACGGCATCCTGTCCGCCTTGAACCGAGGGCTCAAAATTGTAGTTTGCCAGAACCTGTGTATTTACTGTTACATCACCCGGCACATATTTTTTATCCACTTCGATTTGCGCAATTTCCTGCTGGTTGGAGTTTACCCAGCTCGCACCTTTCAGTATTGCTCTGGTTGCTGCTGCGGCGATGGCAGGATCCTTTTCAAGCAAGGTCCCGTTTACAACCACGAGGCAGCAATATTCAAGGCTGAAGGGTTCATCGACTGCCGAATCATAAAGACTCTTGGCTTTACCATCATTCACCTGGATTTGAGCGAAGGGGTCCGCAACGGATATGGCATCAACTTCACCCTTTTCAAGCGCGATGGGAAGCTCTGCATTGGGGAACACTTTCCATGTGACATCCGTCTTCGAATCAAGCCCTTCCTTGTTCAAAAGCCTGGATACCAGGATCATGGGGCCGCCGCCGAGTGCAGGCACTCCGATTGTCTTCCCTTTGAATTCCTTTACCGACGTAATTGCTGAGTCAGCCGGAATAAGAATCTGTATGCAGCCGGTATGGATACCGGCGGTGAACTTGACATTCAAGCCTTGCTCGATAGGCTTTAACCACTGGTTCAGAAGTCCGTCGGTCACATCGATCTTATTGGTTGCCAGCCCATCTTTTAGTGTATTGGCATCGCCTTTGATCAATTCCACATCCAGGCCCTCTTCCTTAAAGAACCCTTTCTCGTAAGCCGCAAATATCCCTGCTTCGCAAGTGTTGCCGAAATAGCCGACCTTGAGCTTTTTAAGTTCCTTTGACGCTGTTGTACCTGCTGCCGTCTGGCCTATGGTTGTCTGTCCTGATGTCGAAGCGCTTTTATTTCCGCATGCTGTCATACTCAGCAGTAATGCGCCAATGAGTGATACTCCGATAACGGTTCTAAGTTTTTTCATTTTTTGACTCCCCTCAATGATTGATATTTATTCAAAAAGCCTTATGTATCTTAAGCTTTTTAAAAACAAAACTTCTTGTGCCAAGCGGTCGATTTCTCTGGAATAATTACCTTTTATAAAAAAAGGCTAAGCCAAACAGACCTGAACAGGCCCATATAGCTTAGCCTCCAGTCTTTCTGGTCAGCTGCCGCAATGATAACCAAGTTTTCCTATCATATTAATATATCTTAAGATACAATCCCTAGAATGTCAATAGGTTTTATTTATAAATAATTAATATTTTATCCCTCGAATGCAATCCGGTCATTGACACTCAAATATCGCCTTCCTGCAGCAGCCGCTTGTAGTAGAAGCCGCTGGTATATAAGGCAGCCGCCGGATTGTGCCCCAGCACCCTGTCCTTTGTAATGAGCGTGGTGACAGGAGCTTTGGAATACTTTATAAATAAGGAATCATGCCCTACACAGAGCCCGACGATCACATTCAGCTCGGTCTTCTCCTTATTCAGCAGCCTGGCTTGCAGCACCGGATTGCAAAGCGCCTCATGACATCCCTTCTGCACCTTCAGCTCTTCCGGTATTCCTACCTCGGTCTTGTCTGTGGAACCCACCTTGCAGATAACACTGTAGCTTTCCAAGCCTTTTGCCTTGAGTATTTTGGCGAAGGTTTTCGCTTCGCTCATCAAGCCTATGCAGGTTGCGATCCCGATTTTCTTCGCTCCGATACGTTTTGCAAAAGCGACGATTTCTTCAACTCTGGTAAGCTTTCCGTAATAGGTCCCTTCAATTTCTGCAGCCGCCCTGGAAATTTTCGCTACGAGTTCATCCTTTCTGTACAGCTCGTTGACTTTTTCAATTTCCGCATCCGGAGTCTGTGTTGTCAGGCAGAACTCGGGAAAACTCTTTTCTTTCCTGTAACAATTCAATACGCCGCAGTCGGAACAACTTAAGTTTTTCTTATCATTGCCCATTTTGACCACCATCCCTTTCCCCGTGCCCCAGGCACAAAATTATGTGAAATCCGATGACATTTTAGAAATTCAGGCAGCTTACAAATACCCTGTCAAAATCCTTGTAATTGGCCAGTTCAAGCACCTCTACCTCTTTTACCAATCCGGCCATCAAGGTACGATAGGTTTTGTTCAGCAAAAACGCATTGCCTCCTGTTTTGGAGGTATTGCCTATAAACTCGATCTTTCCTTCCAGCTCAGAAGGCAAAAGGCCGATATTGATAAGGCTTTTCGCACGCAAGTGATATCCGAAGGAGCCTGCAATCAATACGCTGTCGACCTCCGAGGCTTTTACCCCAAGGCTTTTAAGCAGGTATTCGATGCCGGCCCTTACTGCGCCTTTTGCCAGTTGTACCTGCCGGATATCCTTCTGCGTAAGCACGATGCTTTCGGATATTTTGAAAACCGGTTTGCCGTCCTGCCGTACAAGTCTTTCCCTTAAGGCGGCAGAAATCTCTTCATCCGCTGCTTCGGCAAATTTACCGTTTTTATTGATGACGCCATGGGCTACCAGCTCTCCCACAATATCCAGTAGTCCGCTTCCGCAGATGCCTCTGGCTTCTTCGCCTCCGATGGTTTTAACAGTGATGCCCCCATTCTCTTCAATGTTAAAATATTCGATGGCTCCGGCCGCGGCCCTCATCCCATGGGTTATATTCATTCCTTCAAAGGCAGGTCCCGCAGCCGTTGACGTAGCCGAAAGCCTACCGTCCAGCCCGATCACCATTTCGCCGTTGGTACCGATGTCTACAAAAAGGGTAACACCTTTTTTATCATGCAATTGCGAAGCAAGGACCCCGGAAGTGATATCGGCGCCTACATAAGCGGATATCACCGGCGGAAGGTAAACAACGCCGAATTCGGATATTCCCAGCCTGTGTTCGGAGGCCTTTAAGTGGATGTCGCCGGTTATCTCAGGATTATATGGGTATTTCCCCAGGGAACTGGGGTTAATATTGGCCGCCAGATGCAGCATGCAGGTATTTCCGCTGAATACGATTTCATAAATTCTTTGGGGGTTGACGCCGTTTCGTGAAGCCAACTCCGCCACCATCCGGGTGATTTCTTCCAGGAGTCCGGAATATAAAAGCTTTAATCCATTCTCTTCAGACCCGAGCTTTATCCTGGACAAAACATCCTGCGCATGGATTGCCTGGGGATTCAGTGACGACAGGGAATCCAGTTCCTTGCCGCTCTTCAGGTCCACAAGAGAGATAACCAATGTGGTGGTCCCTATATCGACAACAGCTCCGAAGCATTCATGGGTTGTATCGCCGTTTTCGCTTCCCAGAAGATCATTGCCGCCATATACCTGGGTGCGGCTCTCATATGGGTCAAACTTTTTGCTGATAAAGCCGTCCAGGCTTATATCAAAGCTTCTTCCGTGGTCCAATATCTTTATGGTCCCACCTTGCCTGCTTTCAGAGGTTTCTACGGAGATATCCCCGTGTATCCTGGCTTCACAGGCCAATACAAAGCCTTGCTGCTCTTCTTCCTCCGAAACTTTGTGTCTTCCGCCCGTCACGATGTTTTCCGCTGATCCGGCCCCAAGCCTTACCTTGCACTTGCCGCACACGCCGGTGCCGTTGCAGGGCGACTCCACCGATATCTCCGCTTGCCTTGCCGCTTCCAGGATTGTTGTCCCCTCAGGCACCGTTATCGTCCTGTTTTCCTTGATAAATACAACTGTCGACATCCGCAAATAAACTCCCGTCGTAATGATTTACCGATTTTTTACCGTATCGGTCAAAGCCCTGATGTTTTCCAGAGAAGATGAGGTGCTGAGCCCGCAGGCGGGAGATATAATGTCAATCCCATCTTGTAAAAGTTTTTCCGTTTTTATCGATACTTTTTCCGGAGTAGAGAATTCCAGAAGAAAGGTACTTAAATTCCCCATGGTTGTAAGGGAGGGGAACTCGTCTTTCAACAAGCGCAGATTCACCAGCGCATCGGTACTTATGGCGTCTGCTTTGATCCGGGGTATAAGCTGCCAGACAATATTCATGTTTCCGCAAATATGAACAATGGCTTCTGCATTGATGGAGTGTATTCCGTCAAGAAGCTTGTTTAAATACCTTACCGCATACTCCTCGAACATTTTAGGTCCTAAAATCTCGCCTGTAGCCGTGGGGTCGCCGATGGATATGAGCGTCGCGCCGTTATCCAGCAAAAGCCTGGCATATTCAATCAAAAAATCCGTCACATAGTCCATGGCCCTGTGCGCATTTTCCTTGTCCTTTCTGAGTTCCTTCAGAAAAGTCATGGGGTCCACAATGGACGCGGCAGTACTTACCGGACCCGTCAGATTTCCTATCACGGGCACATCCGGAAAAGCCTTTGACAGGCGGTAGCCTGCCTGAACAATGGTACCTATCCTTCCCGATTTCAGAATTTCGCCGGTATCTTTATACTTGATGGCCGATACCGACGGAAAAACCTCTTTCTGGATTTTGGGCTCGCAGGCGAGAGTGCCGAAGTTGACCTCACTTCCAAGGACCTCTGCCTCAACGGTCATGCAAAAGGGTATGCCAAAGTTTTCAAAGCCCGTATGCTCATTGACATCGTGAGAAAGCTCCGCCATCAGTTTATCGTCATGATGGGCCTCCGGAAGGGTATGTCCCGTTTTGTTCATCACACCCACAACCGCGGCGTTCATCATTCCTCCCGGGCATACCACAGGGGGCCGGTCGGTTTTCTCTTTATGTAAAACCCTTACCAATCTTTCCTTTGGGCTGATTATACTCAACTTTTTTCACCTTTTCCTTTACTCCTGATGGTTTGTACCTTCCAAAAAAGCTCCGTTCAAGGAGTTGATCAGTTTTACAAATAAAGCTTTATCTTATCTTCCGTCAGCGGATAGCCTATTTCTCTGACGGTATCCAGCATTGCTTTTATGTTTTCAAAGGGCGTCTCCGTAGGAAGGCTGCACCCCGAAGCGACAATATATCCCCGTGGGTTGTCAAAAGCCTTCAGCATACAGTCCACTACCGCCTGCCTGACGTCTCCCACGGTCCCTTGAAGCATTACTTCCGAGGGCTTTACATTCCCCATGAGCCGTACTCTTTCACCCACTTTTTTCCTGGCTTCCAGCAAATCGGCGTCATTGTCTATACTGATACAGTCAGCTCCCGCATCAGCCATAAGCTCCCATATCTTGCCGGTCTTGCCGCAGATATGCAAGGTTACGGTCTTCCCCCTGGAGTGAATATAGTCGATCAACTGTTTCAAATACGGATAGGAAAATTCCTTAAACTGCTTTGGGCTGATAACGGTAGCGGAAGACATTGCGTCCGTCAGACTGGGAGTGCAGCCTGCGTCAATAATGGCTTTTGCATACCGGATATTGGTCTCCAGAGAAACCCTGCACAATTTATGCACTGCCTCAGGATCTTTCAGCGTAAGCCTTACAAGGCTTTCTGCTCCTATCAGCAAGGATGCGTTGGTAAATGGACAGGTAACGGCGCCTGTAACCGCGACCTCCTTCCCTACCGCGTCCACTGCAATCTTCATTGCTTCGAGCTGCTGCGGAAGATTTCCATCCTTATGGGGGTCGGCAGGCTCAAGGGCATCGATTTCCGAAACCCCGCTGATTGCCGGCGCCCCCAGATAAGCTGTCTCATCCTCCGGATAATGTACCGTAGCGCCCATTGCTTCCGCCTGGGTGTATAAATCGGTAAAAATCCGTATAATATCATATTTAAAAAGCTTGTATGCAGCAATATGAGCTTTTGCCAGCAAAAGGCCGTTTCCACGGAATTCGGATATCCGGACGCCTATGACCCTGGCTGCCGTGTTGCCGACGATGGGCACGCATGGCAGACGGTCTACTGCCTGACCCTTATTATATGCACTCAGCCTTTCAATCGGCGTCAACTGATCCGCAGGCATCAGACAGCACCTCCGGTAAGCTTACGTGCAAGCCTTACCGCCTCTGCCGCATTGACGGAATAGCCGTCTGCTCCTATTTTATCTGCAAAGCCCTGGGAAATGGGCCCTCCCCCGACGATGACCTTGAAATTCTCCCGGATACCGTCATTTTTTAAAATATTGACAACCTCAGCCATTCCATCCATGGTGGTGGTCATCAGCGTTGACAGGGCAATGATTTTTGCGCTGGCCTCCCTGGCTTTTTCCACGAAATTCCTGGGCGGTATATCCCTTCCCAGGTCGATGACCTCAAATCCCGAGGTTTCCAGCATTATCTTCACCAGGTTCTTGCCGATATCGTGGGTATCGCCTTCGATGACGCCGATCACCACCTTGTGCTTCTCCGCCTGATCATCGGCTTTTATATGGGGCTTCAGCACATCAAGGCCTGCATACATTGCGTCGGAGCACATCAAAAGCTCCGGGATAAAGTACTCCTCTTCCTCAAAAAGCTTTCCCGCTCTTTCCATTCCGTCTGCAAGTCCTTTATCTATAGCCTCATATGCGTCATGCTTCTCAAGGATAGCCTCATTGGCAAGTATGACCGCTTCTTCCTCCTCCATATTTACAACGGCATCGGATAAGCTTTTATACAATTCCTCTTTACTTTTTGACATATTCTTCTCCCACTCCCCATTACAAATAATAATTTAATTCTTCTTCCTCTTTTGCAAAATGCAGGATCTCCAGGATCTTTGACCTGAGCCTGAAAAAATCGGGATGATTGCGGCTTCGGGGCCTGCCTGTCCGGACCTCGATAATTTCTTCAATTTTGCCGGGCCTCGGAGTCATGATGACAATACGGTCACTCAGATAAATGGCTTCATCAACATCATGAGTGACCAGCACCATTGTAGTCCCACGTTCCTTCCATATCCTTAAAATCTCATCCTGAAGCTGCATGCGTGTAAAGGCGTCCAAAGCGCCAAGAGGTTCATCCAGCAGCAATACCTTGGGATGGTTTACAAGGGCTCTCGCAAGGGCGGCACGCTGTGCCATGCCTCCCGACAGCTGATGCGGAAATGACTTTTCAAAGCCCTTAAGTCCGACAAGGCTGATATATTCCGCCACTTCGCTTTTCTTTTCATGGTAGACCCCTCTCGCAGTTAGCCCAGCCGCCACGTTATCATATACATTCAGCCAGGGAAAAAGGGTAGGATCCTGAAAAACCAGGCCCCGTTCATAATGCGGCCCTTCGATGACAGAGCCGTCAAGGTAGATTTCACCTCCCGTAGGAGTTTCAAGACCTGTGATAAGCCTTAGAAGAGTTGATTTTCCGCAGCCGCTGGGACCGACAAGGGAAATGAATTCACCGGGCAGTATATCCAGAAAGACATTGTTCAGCGCTGTTATTTCTTTGTTTTCTGTGTCATAGAAAACCTTCTTTATATTCCTGACAGTAATGGCTCCAACGGTCTTACCCTGCTCAGGAGCTGCTGCTGTTGCTTCGACTACCATTTAATGAGCCCCCTTTGCCAGATGAGTATTCTATCTTTAAGCTTGAATAAAAGTGAAATCAGACTTGAGAAGATCACGGCGATGACGATGAGCGTCGCATAAACCTTGCTGTATTCCGCCCAACCCTGGGCCCAGTTTATATACCAGCCAAGTCCGGCTTTTACTCCCAGCATTTCCGAAACAATCAGCGTCAGGAAGGATGCGCCCAGCCCCATGAAAAGCCCGATAAAAATCATTGGAAAAGCAGCCGGTATGGCTACCTTGAAAATCAGATACCTTTGATTGGCGCCCAGGGTTTTTGCAACTTCAAAGTAAGCATTCCTCACATTGGCAATCCCCGAGCTTGTCATCACCGTCACCGGAAACCAAACTGCCAATACGATGAGAAATACGCTTGCTAAAAAGCTTGTAGGGAAAACCGACATTGCAATAGGGATCCAGGCGGTTGCAGGGATAGGTCCTATGACCTTTAAAGCCGGCATGATCCAGTAATTGCACTTTTTATTCCAGCCAATGGAGACACCTGTTATGAAGCCCAGGAGTATGCCGATTATGTAGCCTGTAAACAAAAGCCTCAGGGAATAAAAGGTACTGACGGCAAGCAGCTGCCAGTCATTGACCAATACGCTCAAAACCTTATCCGGACCCGGGAAATACGGCATTGGCAGCAGTTTTAGCTTTAATGTCGCTATATCCCATACCTCGATTAAGAGAAAGATTGCTATGAGCAGCTGTGCATAGTGAGCGAGTTTTTCCCTGACCTTTTTGAATTTTACCGACAGAATCAGCAAAACCGCATAAATTGCAATGAACGCCCCCAGCAATGCCGGATATGTTCCGGTTTTCGCAAAGCTTTGCTTGTTGGGAAGCGTCAGATGGAAGGCTAGATCTATAAGCAGAACTGCCAGGGGCAGGATCATCAGTAAATACGTAAGAAAGCTCTTTCTTGAAGAGGTTTTTGGGTTACTTGTAAGGCTTTGGTTTACACTGCCGCTTTCGATGGTTTCTACACTGGAAGACAGAAGAATCACTCCTTATAAAGTACGTTTTCATATCTGTTTACTAGGGATTTGCATAATATTAAAGGGGAGGTCATCCCCTTTAATTGTTTATACTTTTTAATTGTAAGATTTATGCTTCCTGGAAAAGTACGGTCGACAAGTATCTCTCTCCAGTATCCGGCAGTACGACAACGATGTTTTTGCCTTTGTTTTCCGGTCTCTTGGCAATTTGTGTGGCAGCAAAGGCCGCAGCTCCGGAAGATATACCAACCAGCAGTCCCTCGGTAGTTGCCAGCTTTCTTGCTGTTTCAAAGGCCTCTTCGTTCTTTACCTTGTATACTTCATCGACAATCTTCAGATTTAATACCTCCGGTACAAAACCTGCCCCGATTCCCTGAATTTTATGAGGTCCCTTGGTCCCTCCCGAAAGCACCGGAGAATCAAAGGGCTCTACCGCGATGATTTTAACGCCGGGGTTTCTCTGCTTCAGAACTTCGCCGACTCCGGTGATTGTTCCTCCGGTTCCTACGCCGCCAATGAATATGTCCACCTGTCCGTCCGTATCCCTCCAGATTTCTTCGGCTGTGGTTTTCCTGTGAATCTCCGGATTGGCAGGGTTCTTGAACTGCTGCGGTATGAAAGAGTTGGGAGTTTGAGCCGCCAGCTCCTCAGCCCTTCTTATGGCTCCTCCCATGCCTTCGGCACCGGGGGTAAGCACCAGTTCGGCGCCTAAAGCCTTCAAAAGATTTCTTCTTTCTATACTGAAGGTATCAGGCATTGTAAGTATAAGCTTGTAGCCTTTGGCAGCGGAAACAAAAGCCAGCGCGATGCCGGTATTGCCGCTTGTGGGTTCTATGATAACCGTATCCTTGTTGATGAGTCCTTTATCTTCCGCATCTTTAATCATTGCATATCCGATCCTGTCCTTAACACTGGACAATGGGTTGAAATATTCCAGCTTTGCAATGACTTTTGCTTCCAGACTGTTTGCCTTGCTATAGTTGGACAATTCCAATAATGGCGTATTGCCGATGAGATCCGTCAGGTTTTTTGCTATTTTTGACATAATATCCCTCCCAAAATTTTATTCCTAGTATTCGTATATGTTTTATATAATATATTAATAGTAATATCAAATTCCTTGCCTGTCAATAGCTTTTGAAAATATTTTTAAATTCTCCTATACGTTTAGTAGGCATTACTTTGCCAATGCCTGCTCCAGGTCGCCGATTATGTCTTCCACCGCTTCAATCCCCACAGAAAGCCTTAAAAGTCTGTTATTTACTCCGATCCTTTCCCGCATTTCCTCAGGAATGGCGGCGTGGGTTTGAACAACAGGATAGGTGATAAGGCTCTCAACGCCCCCCAGGCTTTCGGCAAACATAACAAGACGGACGCTGCCAAGGATTTTTTCTACCAATGCAGCATCCTTCACGCTGAAGGATATCATGGCGCCAAAGCCTGAAGCCTGTCTCTTTGCTATTTCATAGCCTTCATGATCCGGAAGGCCTGCATAATATACTCTGTCAACTTGTTCCTGTTCTCTCAGCCAATTGGCGATGGCAAGAGCATTTTGCTGCTGCTTTTCCATGCGGATACCAAGGGTTTTTATGCCCCGCAGCAGCAGCCAACTGTCAAACGGCGCAAGAACGGCACCTTCGGATTTCTGTATAAATTGCAGCCTTTCCGAAAGCTCTTCGGCATCCGTAATGACAAACCCCGCAAGCGTATCATTATGACCGCCGAGATACTTTGTCCCGCTATGGATGACAATATCGGCTCCCAGCTCGAGAGGACGCTGAAAATATGGAGTAAGAAACGTGTTATCGATAATGGAAAGCATGTTTTTGGACCTGGCAAGCGCTGTAACCGCTGAGATGTCCGTTATCTTCATCATCGGATTGGAAGGGGTTTCAATAAAGACAGCCGCAGTCCTCTCCGTCACAACCGATTCAATTTCAGCAATTTTCGACGAATCAACGTAGCTGAAGTCAATGCCGTACTTTTTGTAGATTTCTTCACAAATCCTGTACGTACCGCCATACAGGTCGTCGGATACAATGATATGATCTCCGGGCGAAAAAAGCCTTAAAACTGTGGAAACCGCTGCCATCCCGCTGGAAAAGGCAAAGCCGTATCTTCCGTTTTCAAGAGCGGCGACAGTATTTTCCAGCTCCTCCCTGGTAGGGTTCTGAAGCCTTGAATAGTCATAGCCTGTGGTCTGATACAGCCCCGGATGTCTGAATGTGGCGCTTTGATAGATGGGGAAGCTTACGGCTCCCGTATTTTGGTCACAGCCCTTACAGCCATGAACCGCTTTCGTTTCAATTTTTAATGCCTTTACATTCCCAATAAGATCAACCCTTCCTTTGTTTTTATTAGCCTGCATGCGGCAGGCTGTTTCTCTTGCCGCATGCAGGTGATAGGTCTTGTGTCTTTTATGCCTCTTATTTATAGTATTATCGCCCATTCGCTTTTCATGCCTGGCCGGCAGCCTTTTTCAAAGCTTGATCCAGGTCATAGATAAGGTCGTCGGCATCTTCAATCCCAACCGACAGCCTGATTTGATCCGGCGTCACTCCCGCGGCCTTCTGATCTTCTTCCGACAGCTGCGAGTGTGTTGTGGTTGCCGGATGAATGACCAGTGATTTTGCGTCGGCAACATTTGCAAGGAGCGAGAATATTTCCAGACTGTCGATGAATTTCTTTGCGGTATCAATGTCGCCCTTTATCCCGAAAGTGAAGATGGAGCCTGCGCCTTTGGGAAGGTACTTTTCGGCCAGCTCATAATATTTGCTCTTCTTCAGGCTGGGATAATTGACCCATGACACCAGCGGGTGATTGTCCAGGAAATCAACGATTTTTTTCGTGTTGGATACATGTTTTTCAACCCTGAGCGAAAGCGTCTCAAGCCCTTGAAGCAGCAGGAAAGAATTAAAGGGGCTGATGGCCGCGCCCGTATCTCTGAGGAGCTGGACCCTGGCTTTTAATACATAGGCCGCAGGCCCAATGTCCTTGGCATAATTGACGCCGTGATAGCTAGGGTCAGGCTCGGTCAAACCAGGGAATTTCCCGCTGCCGATCCAGTCGAAATTACCGGAATCGACAATTGCGCCGCCGATGGAGGTCCCATGTCCGCCGATAAACTTGGTGGCGGAGTGTACCACAATATCCGCTCCATATTCTATGGGCCTTATAAGGTAGGGCGTCCCGAAGGTATTGTCGATAATCAGCGGTATCCCGTTCTCATGGGCTATTTTTGCAACGGCTTCAATATCGATGATGTTTATGCCGGGATTTCCAATGGACTCGATATAGACGGCCTTGGTTTTGCTGTTGATGGCTTTTCTGAAATTTTCCGGGTCGTCGGGATCAACGAATACGGTGTTGATACCCAGCTTGGGAAGCGTGACGAGGAACAGGTTGTATGTACCGCCGTAAAGGGTGCTGGCAGAAACGATTTCATCGCCTGCTCCGGCAATATTGAGAATTGCATATGTTACTGCCGCGGAGCCTGAAGCCACTGCCAGTGCTGCAACTCCACCCTCAAGAGCTGCCAGTCTCTGCTCGAAAACATCGTTGGTAGGATTCATGATCCGGGTGTAAATGTTGCCAAGCTCCTTTAATGCAAAAAGGTTTGCCGCATGCTCTGCATTATTGAATACATAAGAGGTTGTCTGGTAAATGGGAACTGCTCTTGAACCTGTTGTCGGGTCCGCTTTTTGTCCTGCATGCACCTGCAGCGTGTCGAATTTCAATTTTCTTTCGCTCATTTTGACCTTCTCCTTTATTGTTATTTTTCCTATACTAATACTAAGGATTTAAATTTAAAAGAATTCATACGGAAATTTTAAATTAAGCATTAAATATAAAACATAAATGCATTTCCATTGTTGATTTTCCGATATTCATTCACAAGATCTTCCAGCGTAATGGAATCTACAATATTGTTTATACTGGCATTGATCTTGTCCCATATGTTTACCCTTAAGCAGTGCTGTATGCTGTTTATGGCTGAATCGCCATATTCCGCATCCTCGTCAACGATGGAAAGGCTTCCTTCAAGGGCTCTTAATATCGTCCCCACCTTTATGCTGGCAGGATTATCCGCCAGGGTATATCCCCCCTGGGCACCCTTGACACTCTTTACCAAACCGGCCTTTCTAAGCACGGAAAAAACCTGCTCCAGGTAATTTTCCGACAGCTGCTGCCTTTCAGCTATGCTATACAATGCAACATGTTCTACAGAAGAATTCGCTGCAAGATCAACCATAGCCCTTAATCCGTATCTTCCTTTTGTAGAAAGCTTCATACCTGTACTCCTTTATATAGTCAACTAATCCGATATGTTTTATAACACAATAATACAATGAAAATCCGATTCTGTCAACAAAATCATGTACTCTTCAATATGCACCGAAAAAATTCTCCCGATGCTTACGGAATATAATATTTTCTGATTTACTCCAATTCATTCAGATTAAACGGAGTTTCCTGATATACATAGTAATTGAGCCAATTGTTATATAACAGATTGGCATGGCCTCTCCATCTTACAACGGGCATTTCTGCGGGATTATTGTCGGGAAAATAATTATCGGGCACCTGGATCTCAAGACCTTTAGCAACGTCCCGGTCATATTCCGCTTTCAAGGTCAGCGGATCGTATTCCGAATGCCCCGTAACGAATATCTGCCTTCCGCCCCTGGCCTTCACAATATAAATGCCGGCTTCCTGGGATTCGGACAATATTTCGATGCCCTCAGCCTTTTGAATATCTTCACGTCTGACTTCCGTATGCCTTGAATGGGGCGCATAAAATTCATCGTCAAAGCCTCTGAAGAGCATGACGTTCTTTTTATTTATTTTATGTTTGAAAACGCCGAACATCTTTTTATCCAGCGGGTGCTTGGGAACGCCAAAATGGTAGTACAGTCCCGCCTGTGCCCCCCAGCATATATGGAAAGTGGAGTATACGTTATGCAGGCTCCACTCCATGATTTTTTTCAGTTCCTCCCAATAAGTCACTTCTTCAAATTCCAGATTCTCCACCGGCGCTCCGGTAATGATCAACCCGTCAAATCTTTCATGCCTAATGTCGTCAAAGGTTTTATAGAAGGTGACCAGATGCTCTTCCGGCGTGTTTTTGGAGGTATGGGTCAAGGGATGGATAAATATCACATCCACCTGGATGGGGGAATTCCCCAGTAAACGCAGCAGCTGCGTTTCCGTTATGATTTTTGTCGGCATCAGATTGAGTATGGCAATCTTTAATGGTCGAATGTCCTGATGCGCCGCTCTTTCCTCGGTCATGACAAAGATGTTTTCCCCCGAAAGGATTTCAACTGCCGGTAGATTGTCCTGTATTTTAATTGGCATAAGCCGCCACCTCTCAAATTTTCGTATCCCTATAAGCTGAAGCAAATCATCCGAATGCGCCTGTCGGACTGAACGGCAGCAAAGGGCTTTGCAAATGCTGCGTCAGGATTCTCGCTGCCCCCGGAATGACAGGATGGCTCAACTTATACGATGAATGTATGTGAATAATAATATAACTTTTTTATACCACATGCAAGATGAACACAAAAAGTTATCTTAGGTACTGCTTCAGTTTGACAGCTTCGGCAATGCCACAATAAATTCCGACCCCTCATTGATCTTGCTCCGCACCTCCAGCTTTCCCTTGTGCGCCTCCACAATGGCCCTGGCTATGGTAAGCCCGATTCCCGCCCCTCCGGTCAGTTTATTCCTGGATTTATCCGCCCGGTAAAAGCGCTCGAAAATATTGGGGATATCCTCTGCGGGGATGCCGTTTCCATTGTCCTTTATGATAATCTCTACGGTTTCTTCGCCGTCCTTGACCGCGATTTCCACCTTTCCCCCTTCGGGGGTATATTTCAAAGCATTGGACAGCAGATTCACAAGGACCTGGCTGATTTTGTCCCTATCTGCCGTTATGATCTCCTTCCGCCCATTGAAAGTCAGGCTGATCCCTTTATTGACAAAATCGGTTTCAAAGTTCCTCATCAGGTGCCCGATAAGCTCGGAGACGTCAAAGACAGTCCTGTCGAGAATAAGGCTTTCCCCCTCATATCTGGCCAGCTTTTCAAGATCTCCCACCATCCTTTTTATCCTCAGGATTTCTTCATGGCAGCTTGTCAGCCGCTCCGTATCCGGCTCCCATATTCCGTCGATCATGGCTTCCATATGGCTTTGCAGCGTGGCAAGAGGCGTCCTTAATTCATGGGCAACATCCGCTGTCAGCCGCTTTCTCAGAATTTCCTGCTTTTCAAGAGTTTCCGCAAGATTGTTTACGGTCTCCGTCAGCTGGTAGATTTCCTTCGTACTGGATTTCACCGTGGACCTGTCTCCAAAATACCCCTTCGCGATCATTTGCGCTGTGCTTATAACCCTGGAAATGGGCCTGGCCAGCCACCTGGCCATCAATGTGCCGATGAGCAGCGACAAGAAAAGTGAAAATATCCCTACGATCATCAGTAAATTATTCAAAGTATTTATAAATGCGAGGTCGGTGTCATTAAAATAATAGGGGCCATAGTATCCTATTTCAACGGTCCCCACCTGGTTTAGCTCATAGGTCACCGCATACTTGTTTTCCACATATCCGCCTTTCCAGTTTGAATAACGGCTGCTCATATTCTGGGCCATATGTGTGATCATCTGCTGGCACATACCGTTATTGTGCACGGTTGCATCCCATATCATTTTACCGGAGGATTCCATCACTTTTATTATCATTCCCTGCTCAAGGGCATTAACGCCAATATTTTCAATGACGTCGGCATTCCATTCCCTATCGGTAGAGTATTGCTGACTAATCAGCGAGACCACTTCATTGTTTTTCCGGTCCTGATTTTCAATGACATAATCCTTGAAATGCTTTTCCAAAAATATATTTGAAAGTATACTGATGATAAATACGCAAATTAAGACTACCGAAAGATAAGATAAGGATAATTTTGTTCTCAAACTGTATTTCATGCCCGCCTCCATGGTTTCCTTCCGCTACTCCCCGCCAAACCTGTACCCCACCCCGTGCACCGTTAAAATATACTTCGGAGCTCTCGGATCCTGCTCAATCTTTTGCCGCAGATTTTTTATATGCGTATCGATGGTCCTGTCATATCCGTTAAAATCCTCCCCCAGTACCAGGCAGATCAATTCCTCCCTCGTAAATGCCTTTGAGGGATATTTGACCAGGGCCATAAGGATTTTAAACTCATTGGGCGTAAGATTAGCCAGCACGCCATTCTTTTTTACTTCATATTTCAAGGGGTCGATTACCAGCTCATCCTTGTTGTAAACCAGGATGCCGGACAGCGGAGCCCCTTCCTCATCAAGCCTTCTCAACACGGCTGCGACTCTTGCCACAAGCTGCCTGGGACTGAAGGGTTTGGTTACATAATCGTCGGCCCCGATATTCAAGCCGTTTAAAATATCCTCTTCCTCTATCTTTGCAGTCAGCATGATAATGGGCACTCTGGATTTTTTTCTCAGGATCTTACATATTTCCTCGCCGGAGATATCCGGAAGCATCAAATCCAAGACAACAAGTGCCGGACCGACTTTTTCAAAAACCTCCAACGCCTGCTTTCCGTCATAAGCCACACTCACGCGGTAGCCGCTGTTTTCAAGATAGGATTTGACAACTTCGACGATTTTAGGTTCATCGTCCACCACAAGAATTTTCTTTTCCACCATGACAGCCTCCGCCTATCCACCGCAGTATCATTTACATTTATACTTACTTATTGTACACCATTTTCTATCTTTCCAACAGCGATTTTAGCCGCCGGTATACGCTTAGCATCTTATGTGTAAACTTGCTGCTCACAAGGAGCGTATGGTTTTATATCCAAACATCAGAGGCCGGAAGCCACGTTTTATCGCCTCCGGCCTTACATTTGCCAGTTCATTGATTTCACCCAAGCCCATGTGTCTACTGCTTATTCCAATTGGCAAACAATTCCTTGTTCGCTTCCAGAAAATCTTTTGCTATCACGATGTTCGCACCGTCGTCCGTTTTGTTTTCCTCCATGATGGGGACCGGGTTGCAGCCGCCTTTGATCACTTCAATCTGGTCAAGCTTGAACCGGTTGCCGCAGTTCTGACAGACCAATTCATCCCCTTCCTGCTTATAGTAGCCTTTTCCCGAGTTAAAGCATACCTGGCAGGTGTTGAATGCAGTCCTTATGGTCCCATCACTGGCTTTTACCGCCAAAACCTCCATCTTGGTTTTACCTGCCTTATAGGGATAGAACTTAACGGTTCCGGTTATATCGCTTTTAACGATTTTTATCTCCCCGGATGCGGCTGCCGCATCGGGTGTCCCGGGGGAAAGAGCTTTTACCAGCACATATCCAAGGATTAATAACCCCAGTACAACGACAATGAGATAGCTTTTCCCGCCGGATTTGGCTGCCGGCTGCGACTTTTTCCCTTTTTTATTCACTCCGCTCATTTGAATATCCCCTTTATTGATTGATTTGTTTGAAGTTTACCATGAAGATATGTAGATTTTATGAAGAAGAAAAAAAATAGGCCTTTCAAATCATACAGTATCATACAATTCAAACAGGCCTATTTGATAGGAATCTATTTTATTCCTGAAAGCAGTCTGCCGGCAAAACTTTAACGGCTTGATTCAAAGAAAATTTGCCGGTTGTAGACAAATTTCCTTACAGCCGCGGAGTCTCACCGGGGCGAGGGACATTTTTGAGCCTCATTATTTCTCTATCAGCGACTGTCCCGTCATTTCCGACGGTTTATCCAATCCGAGGATGTCCAGGATCGTAGGCGCCAGGTCGGCAAGTCTGCCTTCCTTAAGCTTTACGCCATGAAGTCCCACGCCTATTAGCGGAACCACATTGGTAGTATGTGCGGTAAAAGGACCGCAGGTATCGTAATCAATCATTTGCTCTGCGTTGCCATGATCCGCAGTCACCAGCGCTATTCCGCCCTGCTCCAGCACTGCGGATACCACCTTGCCCAGGCACTCGTCCACTGCCTCCACCGCCGCCTTCGCAGCATTGAAAACACCTGTATGGCCTACCATATCACAATTTGCAAAGTTCAGCACAATAACGTCATAATCCTTTGCGTTTATCCTTTTAACGGCTTCTTCCGCCACTTCATAGGCACTCATTTCAGGCTTCAGGTCATAGGTGGCAACTTTGGGCGAAGGGATCAGCGCCCTGTCCTCCCCTTCATACATGGCTTCCACGCCGCCATTGAAAAAGAAGGTAACGTGGGCATACTTCTCGGTTTCGGCAATACGTAGCTGTCTGTAGCCAAGGCGGCTGATATATTCTCCAAAGGTATTGGTAAGGCTTTCCGGCTTGAAAGCTACCGTCACATTGGGCATGGTTTTGTCATATTGGGTCATGCATACATAATTCAGCGGGAAGAGGCCCTTTGGCCTGTCAAAGCCTTTAAATTCAGCATCGACAAAGGTCCTGGAGATCTCCCTTGCCCTGTCCGGCCTGAAATTGAAAAATATCACCGAATCTTTGGCATCAATTACCGCCGTAGGCTTATTGCCTTCCAAAATTACCGTAGGTTTTACGAATTCATCAAATTCTTCTCTGGCGTAGGACTCGGATACCGCCTGTACGGCCGTGGCAGCTGTAAGTCCCTGGCCCAGCACCATGGCGTCATATGCCTGCTTGACCCGCTCCCACCGGTTATCTCTGTCCATGGCAAAATATCTGCCCATAACACTGGCAATCTTGCCGACGCCGATTTCCGCCAGCTTGTTTTCAAGTTCTTCCACAAAGCCTTTGGCACTGTTGGGAGGAACATCCCTTCCGTCAAAGAAGCAATGAATGAAAACATCCTTCAGCCCCTGTCTTTTCGCCAGCTCTATAAGCGCATACAGGTGAGTGTTATGGCTGTGTACGCCGCCATCGGACAATAGTCCGAACAAATGCAGCCTGGTATTGTTTTTTTTGCAATTTTCGATGGCTTCCAGGAATTCCTTTTTGTCAAAAAAGTCCCCGTCCTCAATGGATTTTGTAATCCTTGTGAGTTCCTGATAGACGATCCTTCCGGCGCCCATATTGGTATGGCCCACCTCGGAATTGCCCATCTGGCCCCTGGGCAGCCCCACATCCATGCCGCTGGTGTGGACGACATTGTTTGGATATTCCGTCATATACCTGTCGATATTGGGTTTTTTAGCAGCCGCTACGGCATTTCCCTCTTCACATTTGTTGATGCCGAAGCCGTCGAGAATAATTAGTGCAACAAGTTTGTCTTTCATTTTAAACCTCCCGTGTCCATAAATCTAATCTATCTAAGTGCAATAGCCAAAAAACCTTTCAAATGTGTAAAAGGGCGGATATAGAATCCGCCCCTACAGAACTGCATAAGTTATATCTTATCGAATTTGGCGATCTTTTCGAAATCGTCCAGCTTGAGGCTGGCTCCGCCAACAAGGCCGCCGTCGATATCAGACATTGCAAACAGCTCTCCTGCATTTGCAGCGGTTACGCTTCCGCCATACTGAACGCGGACAGCCGTTGCCACTTCTTCTCCATAAAGAGCTTTGACAGTTTCCCGGATAATGCTGCAAACTTCATTTGCCTGTTCATTGGTAGCTGTCTTTCCGGTGCCTATAGCCCAGATGGGTTCATAAGCAATAACAAGGTTCTTTACCTGCTCTTCCGCTAAACCGAGAAGGCCTATTTTCACCTGATATCTTACCAGGTCTGCAGTAACGCCCTGTTCTCTTTGCGTAAGGGTTTCGCCGCAGCACAGGATGGGCTTCAGTCCGTATTTGAATGCCGCATGAACCTTTTTGTTCACGGTTTCATCCGTTTCAGCAAAATACTGTCTTCTTTCGGAGTGTCCTATGATCACATACTCCACACCCAGATCCACCAGCATGGAGCCGGAGATTTCGCCTGTGAAGGCGCCCTTTTCCTCCCAATGGAAGTTCTGGGCTCCTACCTTGACATTGGAACCGGCCGCAGCCTTGACAGCATCCGGCAGGCAGACAAAGGGAACGCAAACCACTACTTCTGCGGCGGCGTCTGTAACTCTTGGCTTTAATGCCTCGATAAACTCAGCGGCTTCCTTTGCCGTCTTATTCATTTTCCAGTTGCCGGCAGCGATCTTTTTTCTGGGGTTCTTGTCCAGCAATACTGCGATTCCGGGAAGCTCCTTGCCTTCAAGGAATTCCAGGGAAGCGCCGCCGCCTGTGGAAATGTGCGTGATCTTATCTGCAAAGCCCAGCTGCTCAACTGCCGCAGCGGAATCTCCGCCGCCTACGATGGAAATAGCGCCGGATTCGGCAACTGCTCTTGCAATTTCCCTGGTACCTGTGGCGAAGTTGGGGAATTCGAATACGCCCATGGGGCCATTCCATACAATGGTTTTCGCTTTCTTTATTTCCTTGGAGAACTTCTCAATGGTAAGAGAACCGATGTCCATCCCCATCCAGCCGTCAGGCATATCGTCGGAAGGAACATATTTGTGGTCGGTATCGTTTTTAAATTCCTTGCCTACGATACTTCCGATGGGCAGCATCAGATTTACGCCTTTCTTCTCGGCTTTTTCAAGCAATGCCTTTGCGAGGTCAACCTTGTCGTCTTCGCAAATGGAATTTCCTATTCTATACCCTTTTGCCTTAAGGAAAGTATATGCCATACCGCCGCCGATGATGAGGGTATCTACTTTATCGATCAGATTTTCAATTACAAGGATCTTGTCTGAAACCTTGGCTCCGCCCAGTATTGCAACAAAGGGTCTTGCAGGATGGGAAAGGGCTTTACCCATGACGTCGATTTCCTTGCTTATAAGATATCCGCATACCGCAGGGAGATAATCTGCCAGTCCGGCTGTGGACGCATGGGCCCTGTGTGCCGTACCGAAAGCATCATTTACATAGATTTCAGCCAGAGTGGACAGTTCCTTTGCGAAAGCAGGGTCATTCTTCTCTTCTTCCTTATGGAACCTGACATTTTCAAGCATCAGCACTTCGCCGTCTTTTAATGCGGCAGCCTTGGCCTTTGCATCCGGGCCGATAACATCGGAAGCCATGATCACCGGCTTCTTAAGCAGCTCGCTGAGCTTTTCCGCCGTGGGCTTCATGCTGAATTTAGCTTCCGGTCCGTTCTTGGGCCTTCCCAGGTGGGAAACCAGTATTGTCTTTGCGCCATTGTCAATCAGGTATCTGATGGTGGGCAGAGCACCTACAATTCTCTTGTCGTCGGTTATTTTAAGGTTTTCATCCAGCGGAACATTGAAATCAACCCTTACAATTACTTTTTTACCTTTTACGTCGATATCTTCAATTGTTTTTTTGTTGTACAACGCCATTCTATTCATCTCCTTAAATAATTTAAAGGTCCACCCTGCAACCACTCACTTAAGGTAAGGGCAAGAGTGGACCTTATTAGTCCCAACAAGGTATTTATGCTGCGGGGAATGTCCCCCGTCTTTTAATTACTTTGCATCTACCTTCGCCATGTGGGTCAACAAGTCAACAACCTTGTTTGAATAACCCCATTCGTTGTCATACCAGGAAACAAGCTTGACGAAGTTGCCGTTCAATGCGATACCTGCGCCTGCATCAAATATGGAGGTGCGTGCATCGTGGATGAAATCGGTGGATACAACCAGGTCTTCCGTGTATCCGAGTATGCCTTTGAGCTCATTCTCGGAAGCGTTCTTGATAGCGCCCTTGATTTCATCATAAGTCGCTGCTTTTTCCAAACGCACTGTCAAATCTACAACGGATACGTCAGCGGTAGGAACTCTGAAAGCCATACCGGTAAGTTTGCCGTTCAATTCGGGGATAACCTTTCCTACAGCCTTGGCTGCTCCGGTGGAGGAAGGAATAATGTTGTTGAGGATGGAACGTCCGCCTCTCCAATCCTTGTTGGAAGGAGCGTCAACAGTCTTCTGGGTGTTGGTGGCCGCATGGACTGTGGTCATCAAGCCTTCAACAATACCGAATTTGTCATTGATAACCTTTGCTAAAGGAGCCAGACAGTTAGTGGTGCAGGAAGCGTTGGATACCACGGTCATGTCCTTTGTGTATTTTTCCTGGTTAACGCCCATAACGAACATTGGAGCGTCATTTGAGGGAGCGCTGATAACTACCTTCTTTGCGCCGCCTTTGAAGTGGGCGGATGCCTTTTCAACCGTAGTGAAAACGCCTGTGGATTCTACTACATATTCCGCTCCACAGCCGGCCCAATTGATTTCAGCCGGATCCTTTGCTGCAAATACTGCGATTTCCTTGCCATTAACAACCAGCTTGTCACCGTTGATATCAATGGTGCCGTTAAACTGGCCATGAACCGTATCGTACTGCAACATATATTTCATGTACGCGAGATCAATAAACGGGTCGTTTATACCCTTTACTTCTACTTCCGGATTTTCAATCGCCGCTCTGAAAACCAGACGTCCGATTCTTCCGAATCCGTTAATACCCATTTTTACTGCCATTGTCAAATACCTCCCATAATTTAAATGTGTGAAAGACCAGCCGGTCTCCTTACATTCATGCTTAATTATTCATCAATTGGATAAGTTATCCCAAATCACAACTATTTTATATTATTTCATAGTGATTTTCAATACTTAAAAATAAATAAATTAATTTTTTAACAATGTCCTTATACCATGTTCAGGGCATACTGTCCTTATCATCCTGCTGAATATAGTATCCAGAATTCAATAGGGATATACAGTATACTTATCAATCATTTTTACCGGATTATACGACAATTTGGCTTTCCGCAGTCCCTCAATCCCCAGGTCTTGCTCACGGTTGACATACAGAGCGTCCTTCCACTCATTCTCCAGGAACTGCTGGTTTATCAGGGTGTATAGGCCTTGAATTTCTGTGTTGGCTTTTTCGATATGTATTACGACAGTATCGCCGTTCAGCATTTCACCTGCAGTGAAAGCTTCATAGGTGCCATTGACTGAGATTAAAGCGCCTTTACACCCGAGATACTTGAAATTGTTCAACAGCTCCATATTGGCCTTGCGCTCACAATAATCCCCATCCTGGCAGCTGCAGTTTTTTTCCTTGCACCAGGCTTCCATTATTCTGCTGCACTCGCCTATCAGGGAGCAATCAAGAGGTACATAGGAATAGTCGTATTTACTTCTGAATTTGTTGATATGATTACGTTTGCCGTCATATTTTTTCCCCTTCAACTGGATGAGGTCGGCGGTTTGATAAATGTAATCGCTGTTATCGCGGTCCAATTGTATATCCTGGTCGGAATGGATATGGTCTTTGAAATAGGCCAGTTCATTCTGTGCGACTTTTTTGAATACCAGCTTCCAGCCCTTTTCTCTGAAATGGTCTTTTAATTCCAGGTAAGCTGCTTCAAAGGCACCGGCATCGGGCCGGCCAATCGGCATCAGGGCATAGGGTTCACTTCCGCAGGGCTTTGCAATAATACATAAAAGTCCGTTGATTTCCGCATATCTGAACCGGTAATAGATCCTCCATGCAAATAAGTTTGTAAAGGTAAGCTCCGAAACTTGTGGGTCTTGCATTTTCAAATACTGGTCAAACAAAGGTTTATCCTTCAAGGTGATTTCCTTAAAATCCATTCAATAAGACTCCTGTCCATAATCGCTGCCGCATCAGCCAAATATCCCCTTGCGGGGATATTTCAGCCGTTTTGGAATCAGCAGCTGCTTTCAGCAGTATTTATATACCACCGAATCAGAAAAATATTCAAAAATTTATCATTTAATCTCCAAAGCCGACGCCGACGCTTTTTGCGATTTGCACCAACTCCCCTTCGGGGGGGACGGTTTTCAGCTTCCCGACGGCGTCTTCAAGGGAAACGGCAGTAATACTGTTTCCCTGCAGCCCTACCATCATTCCGTATTTCTCTTCGCTTACAAGCTCCACGGCTTTTACTCCGTAACGGGTGGACAATATCCTGTCGCTGGGCACGGGTCTCCCGCCTCTTTGGAGATGCCCCAGCACAGTGACCCTGGTTTCTATGTTGGTGATCTTCTCGATTTCTTCCGCAATCCTGTTTCCTATACCGCCCAGCCGGATGGGATCGGGACTGTCAGTGACAACCTTGCTTACGACCACTTCGCCGTCGACGGATTTAGCGCCCTCGGCTGCCACGACAATGCTGAAGTGCTTGCCGGCGGCGGCTCTCGCCTTTATCTTGTCACAGACCTTGTTTATGTCGTAAGGGATCTCCGGTATCAAAATCACATCCGCACCGCCGGCAATGCCGGAAGACAGGGCAATCCATCCGGCGTATCTGCCCATAACCTCAAGGATCATAACCCTGTGATGGGATTCCGCGGTGGAATGAAGCTTGTCAATGGCGTCCGTAGCCGTATCTACCGCCGTCATAAATCCAAAAGTAGTATCCGTGGCCGAAAGGTCATTGTCGATGGTTTTGGGGACACCGACAACATTCATGCCCATTCTTGCAAAATCCCTTGCGCTTGTCAGTGTTCCGTCTCCGCCGATCAATACCATACAGTCTATGCCATGGGCATGCAAATTGTCAATGACTCTGTCCGACATATCGACAAAATCCACCTTGCCGTTTCTTTCAACCCTGAACTTAAAGGGGTTATCCCTGTTGGAGGTGCCCAGAATCGTGCCGCCCTTGTCAAGTATTCCCGAAACATCTCCGGGCATGAACTGTATGTAATTGTTCATCACAAGGCCCCTGTAGCCGTCTTTGAAGCCGATGACTTCATAGCCGTATTTAACCATGGCTGTCTTTACAACAGCCCTTAAAACCGCATTCAGTCCGGGACAATCCCCGCCGCCGGTCAACACTCCGATTTTCTTTACCATACCGTACCTCCATTAGTTTCTTTATCTTTTTACGTTGCCTACCGGCGCAAAGTCTGTTGGCATCAAAAATCAACCGATGTTTTTGATAATCGCAATCAAAAATTCCGCCGCTTTCACCATATCGTCCACCAACACCTGCTCTTCCACACTATGCACCTTATCCATGCCTACGCTCATATCGACAGCCTGTATGCCTTTTCCGTTAATGACGTTTGTATCGCTGCCTCCGCCTGTTGCTTCGGGAATCAGCTCGATTGCACTGTCCGCAGCCGCTTTTTTCAAGATTCCCATGATCTCAGAATCTTCAGGGATAGTAAAGGCTTCATATTCGAGGGAAGGGACAAATTCTACACTGCCTCCGAAAAGTGCCGCAGCTTTGTCAAAGCATTCCCTCATATGAGCCGTTTGCGCATCCAGCTTGCTTTTGGTCCTGCTTCGGGCTTCAGCTGCAATTTCCACCCGGTCGCAGACAATATTGGTAGCCAGACCGCCTTTCATCACGCCGATATTGGCCGTGGTCTCGCTGTCTATCCTTCCAAGCTTCATTTTGGAGATTGCCTCGGAGGCTATCTGGATGGCGCTTATCCCTTTTTCAGGCTCCATTCCCGCATGGGCCGACTTGCCTTTTACCACAATGCTTATTTTGTTCTGATTGGGCGCTTTCACGGCAACGCTTCCTATAGGCCCGCCGCCATCCAGTACGATTCCGTATTTGGCGTATATTTTACTGTAATCCAGATTCTTTGCTCCAATCAGGCCTATTTCCTCGCATATGGTGAAAGCTATTTGAATGTCGCCATGCCGGATATTGTCCTCTTTCAAGACTCTTAGCGCTTCAAGTATACACTCAAGTCCAATCGCATCATCGCCGCCCAACACCGTAGTGCCGTCGCTTTTTATATAGCCGTTTTCAAGAACAGGCTTCTTGCCATTTCCCGGTACAACCGTATCCATATGGGACATAAGCAGGACAGCAGGGACATTTTTATCCCCTTTGACAGTACAGAGGAGGTTCCCGGCATTTCCGCCTGTTTTGGTTCCTGCGTCATCCTCTTCCGGGTGATATCCCAGGGCTGCAAGCTTCTCTTTCAGAGTATCCGCCATCTGCCGCTCATTCCCCGACAGGCTGTCTATACGGACCAACTGCATAAATTCATTGACCATTCTCTCTTTGTTAATCACTCGATTCCCTCCATTCCCATTTTCCCTTTTGATTGAAATCCTTTAAACTCATTTTGCCTTAGTGCTTCATAAATGACAATTGCCGCAGAGTTGGACAAATTCAGTGAACGTATGCCGGACTTCATGGGGATCCGGATGCAGCTTTCGGAATTTTCCAGCAGCAATTCCTCCGGCAGGCCGGCGGTCTCTTTGCCGAAAACAAGGAAGCAATCCTCGGGGTAAGCCACCTCGGTATAAGATTTTGCCGCCTTTGTGGTGGAGAAGAAAAAAACTGCATCACCAAACCGGCTCCTCAGTTCTTCAAAGCTGTCATAGCATTGGACGCTGACGCCTCCCCAGTAGTCCAACCCCGCCCGTTTCAGATACCGGTCCTCGATGGAAAAACCCAGGGGCTTTATCAGATGCAGCGCCGACCCCGTCGCCGCACAGGTCCTGGCAATATTTCCGGTATTTTGAGGTATTTCAGGCTCTACTAAAACAATATTTAAGGCCAAAGCTTACACTCCTCACGTTTGCATGCTCAAAAAAAAGATGGCGGTTATACCATCTTATTTATTATATGTAATTTTATGTCTTTGTTATCCGCTTACAATGGAAATATCGAGTTCAATCACTCCGTTATTGTCCAGTATAAGAGGCACGCATATCGTTTTCATCTTATTGGGCGATATGGTCATATTGTCGCCCATCAAAAGCGAAGGCGGCGTAATCTCAACGTTGGTCCCCCGGTTATAAAGCAAAGTGGCGGCATTGCCAAGGATCATATTGGTAAGCTCGGAAATGGCGCTTTTGGATATTTCATCCAGCTCCGTCACCGGCATGCCGTACATCATACTGGAGGCGATGCTCATTGCAAGGCTCTTGCTCATGGAGAATATAGCCTGGCCCCGGATGGAGCCCGTCAAGCCGACAAGGATGATAATGCTGTCGCTTTTGTAAGGCGATTCCTTCAAATACACCTTGCCTAATTTCGCTTCGATTGAGGCAATTTGTTTCAAAACTGTCTGGCTTGCTTCGATAAAAGGGTTTATATATTCAATATTCATTAATCAAATCCACCTTTTGTTCAACATGTAGGTATAATGAACCAATATACCTATTCTATATTTACGACAAAAATCCTTCTTTTCATTAGCACTTTTTATTATAAAATTAAAAAAAATGGTGGATTGCATCGTTTTAACGCCTCTGTATAAGGCTTTTCACAGTTTGGAATAGTAATGATATTCTTTATTTTAAGGAGATGCCTTTATGAAATTATTCATGCCTGAAAGAGTTTTCTTTGAGCCCGCAGCTTTACGGTATCCTCTCGGGAAGCATCTGCTCGATTATTTCAGCAAAACGGACGCAGAAATCAAACAGCTTCCTCTGAATAGCATTGCAAAGAATATACCGGGTTCCGGTCCAAGAGAAAAATATGCCCAATCCAAAAAAACATTGGCCGTCGTGGTGAAAAAAACCACTCCTTTGGATACCTGCAAGCCTTCAGCCGATTATGAATTCTCCCTTGTTTCCAATTGTCCAGGGAATTGCGAATACTGCTACCTGCAGACAACGCAAGGACAAAATCCTTATCTGCGGGTCTATGTAAATCTGGAAGACATACACGCCAATATAAAAAACCATATACTACAGAATGGCAATAAAATTACGGTTTTCGAAGCTGCAAGCCTGGGGGATCCTCTGGCGCTGGAGCACCTTACGGGCAGTCTGGCCAAAACGGTGGAATTCTTTGGCACGTTGGATAACGGAAGGCTCCGGACCGTCACGAAATATGCCAATGTGGATTCTTTTCTCAATCTCAGGCATAACGGGCATACCCGCTTTAGATTCACCATAAACTCCCGCCATGTAATTGAAAGCTTTGAGCACAACACCTCGGGCTTTGCCGAAAGGCTGGATGCGGCAGCCAAAATCGCCGCCTCGGGCTATCCCACCGGTTTTATCATAGCCCCGCTAATGATCTATGAAGGCTGGAAGGAAGAATATCTGGAGCTGCTGGACAGGCTCAAGGCGAAAATGCCGGATACAAAAGCTGTAGAACCTTTGACCTTCGAATTGATTCAACACAGGTATACGCCTACGGCAAAAAAATATATTCTGGAAAGATTCCCGAATACAAAACTGGATATGGAGGAGTCTCAAAGAATGCTGAAATGGGGCAGGTTCGGCCGGTTTAAATATGTTTATCCAAAAAATCAAGCCGATGAGATCAAAGAACATATCACCGGCTTGATTATGGAAAGATTTCCAGATGCCCGAATTGAATATTTTACGTGATGGCCTGCATAACACCAGGCCATCCAGGCTGTCAGTGGATATACCCGCTTCTTTTCAAAACTTCCTTCAGCGCCATGGTGGTAATGGGAGCGCCTTTGGCCACTTCATCCTTGAAATCCATTTTTCCGGGGTCTCCCATGCCTACGATGATCAGACCCTTTTTGCTTTTAAGAATACTTAAGGTATCGCCGCAAATATACCCGCTGTGCATATCGGAACCGCTTTTGTCCACTCCGCCGTCGATGATCTTGCCTTCCTTGGTAATGGAGCAAGTAACGTCAAGGCCGCTGCAATCCTTCCCATTGGAGGATACAGCCACCACGCCCAGGACATCCACGCTTTTATCCTGCAATATTGTGTCCATGGCCTGCTCTCCGGGCCCCGCGCCTTCCCAGCCTCTGTCGTCCACCATGACCACCACGGGATCATGAGCAGCCTGGCCGATATAATTAAGAATTTCCTTTCCCGTCAACACCGTCGGATTGCCTGCCGATATGGAAATACAACGTCCTCCGATATTGGCAGCGGCAGTCTCCACCGCTGCTTTGGCAGACATGTCGCCATCCGTTACAAGAATTACTTTATGCTTGTCCATCCTTTTCCTCCTACCTTTTTGCTTTTGGTGAAAATGCCACAGATGCCAGGAATCCGAAGAAAATTGCAGCCGATATTCCTGCCGCTGCCGATCTTATCCCTCCTGTAAATGCTCCCATGAGCCCAAACTGCTCCACATCCTTGAACGCTCCCTTTGCCAGACTGTAGCCGAAGCCGGTCAACGGCACGGTAGCGCCTGCGCCGCCGATATCCACCAGCTTCTGATAAAGTCCCAGCGCCGTCAGTATGACCCCGGCCGATACGAATATGACCAGAATCCTGGCAGGAGTGAGTTTTGTTTTATCGATGAGCACCTGCCCGATTGCGCATATTATCCCACCGATTAAAAATGCCCAAAGATATGATAATACTATTTTCTGCACAGATATGCCTCCATATACCTAAAGTCTTATGTGAATTTAGAAATCCATTTATGTCAAGTACTGGTGAAAATGTTTAGAGTCCTTTCATACCAATGTACATGCCGCATAGTGTTACACCTGAGTATGAAAAGATGTAGCGGCGATCATTGATCGCCATCCAAAGTCCTTCCAAGGTGGGCGACCAGTGGCCGCCCCTACATTAGGATTCTTTCATACCAATGCACACAGCACTAGCTGGGAGAAGTACGTCCCTTCACTTCTATGCTAACCGCATGGGCTATGCAAGGAATGGTTTCATTTTGCTGAACACTGGTCTGGCTGAGAAGGGCGCCTGTCGGCACGAACAAAATCCGGCCGAGCTTCCCTTGGGTCAGCTGGTTATAAAGAAAGCCTGCAAAAACCGTGGCCGAACACCCGCAGCCACTGCCGCCGGCGTGAGGGTCCTGCTTCTTTTTGTCAAATATCAATAATCCGCAATCATCAAACCTGCTGCCCAGATATAGGCCGTTGGAAGCCAGCAGCTCATCGCAGATTTCCCTCCCGATCTCCCCCAGGTCGCCGGTAACTATCCTATCGTAGTAATCCGGCGCAACGCCGGTATCATTGAAATGTGCCAAAATGGTGTCTGCGGCGGCCGGAGCCATGGCTGCGCCCATGTTGGTGGAATCCTTTATCCCCATGTCTACGATTTTTCCTGTGGTCACACGGGTAACAAAAGGCCCCTCTCCACTGGCCGACAGCACCGCAGCGCCTGAGCCCGTTACAGTCCATTGTGCCGTAGGCGGTCTTTGCGACCCCTGCTCCAGAGGCAGTCTGAATTGCTTTTCGGCCGAACAGAAATGGCTCGACGTAATGCAGACAACATTATCTGCAAAGCCTCCGTCAATAAGGATCGCTCCCATTCCCAGCGATTCGCCCATGGTGGAGCATGCTCCGAAGACCCCGAGAAAGGGTATCCCGGTTTCCCTTATGCCAAAATTTGTTGCAATGCACTGATTCAGCAGGTCACCGGCTAAGATGTAATCAATCTGGTCATAGGGGATATTGGATTTGCTGATGGCTTTGGAAAAGGTCTCCCGCATTAGCTTGCTTTCTGCTTTCTCCCAGCTCTTCTCGCCCCATTTTTCATCGTTTATGATCTCGTCAAAGTATAATCCCAGGGGACCCTGCCCCTCTTTGGGGCCCACAATTGAAGCCGTTGAAACGATAGTGGGGGGATTTTGCAGGGAAACCGTCTGTTTGCCTCTTTTTTTAACCTTCATTTTTTACGC
The DNA here is from genome assembly GCA_023433505.1 of Bacillota bacterium. Lineage (GTDB taxonomy): Bacteria > Bacillota > Clostridia > Acetivibrionales > DTU013 > MnB-11. The sequence continues at coordinate 133,436 of JAEZCO010000094.1, forward strand.
TCCTTTTGCAGTCAATATTTTCATTTTTTAAGCTTCAAGGATTCAGCAAAAAATAAATGATGCCGGCAACGATAGAGATCGATACCCCGTATACGATTACCGGTCCAGCGATAAGAAACATTTTCGCACCCACGCCCAGGACGTAACCCTCACTTTTATACTCCATGGCAGGAGCTACAATGGAGTTGGCAAAGCCTGTGATGGGTACGATTGAGCCGGCTCCTGCGAAACGCCCCAGCTCGTCGTAAATATTCAGTCCCGTAAACAGGGCCCCCAGAAAAATCATGGCCATTGCGGTCAGGCTGGCAGACGCATCCGCATCCAAGCCCCTGGATTTGAACACATTCGAAAAGAATTGTCCTATGATGCAGATCAAGCCTCCCACCACAAATGCACGTACGATATTCCTGAAGAGCTTGGAATTGGGAGATTTTTTGTCAACATATTTCTGATATTCCTGTTTTGTCATTATTTTTTCCATTAGCCAACCCACCGATCCACCGTTTGTTTTATTCCATCCCATAGGACAAATACGCCCCTGGTGGGAATTTTCACCGCATTCTGCCTTATAATGAAAATCCACATCAACAGGGCAAAGAGAAGCAGCGAAATTATGATAATCGCAGCTCTGTACCTTCGAAGAACCTCCGTCATAAATACCTCCATAACGCAACAATTCAGCATGCGCACAAGTACGGGTGCAAATATGGCTTCCTGGATAGGTTTCTGAAAACGCAGTCCATGGCGGCCTACATTTTCAGAAAAACCGGAAGTAATATTTGCAGTACTCCTAAATCATTTGCATTTTTTATAGTATTAGAAAAACGGCGGTGTAATATGCAGCGGATAATGGAAGGATTTCAATAAGTACTGATTTTTGTTTTTAATTCCTGGAGAATTTTTTTCTCGATTCTTGACACCTGAACCTGGGAAATTCCCAGCAATTTCGCGATCTGCACCTGAGTTTTTTCCTTGAAATACCGCAAAACGATGATTTGCTTTTCTCTTGGCTTTAGCGTATCCAGCACCTGTTTCAATGCGATCTTGTCAATCAGATCCGATTCGCTTTCGTTATACTCGTCGTTAATCCTGTCAATGAGCAGTATGGGAGAGTTATCTCCCTCACCCACCGCATTGAAGAGGGATTCGGGGACATATGCGGCCTCGGCGGCCATCACCAGATCTTCCGCAGGGATATTCAACCGTTCGGACAACTCGTTGATGGAAGGCTCCCTGCCTAATTCCTTGGTCATTACTTCCCGTGTTATCCTTGCTTTATTTGAGGTCTCTTTCAGGGAACGGCTTACCTTGATGATGCCGTCATCCCGCAGGAACCTTTTTATTTCACCGACAATCATGGGTACTGCGTATGTGGAAAACTTCACCTCAAAGGAGGAGTCGAACTTGTTGATGGATTTTATCAGACCGATGCAGCCGATTTGAAAAAGGTCGTCGGTCTCATGGCCCCGGTTCTGAAACCTTCTGACTATACTCCATACCAGTCCGGCGTTTTTTTCGACAAGGGTGGATTGGGCCTGCTTGTCCCCGGCTTTTGCCAGCTTTATCAAGGCTGGTGTATCAATGTTTTTGTCAAGAATATCACTCATATCTATGAAAAACCTTTCCCTTTGGTTCTTTTGTAATCTCCGAGCATCCTATAAATTAATACATATTTTACTTTATTTTACATATACCATCAAAAAAAATCAGGCTACCTGATTTTTTTGCTCATGACGACCGTGGTGCCCTTTCCCGGCTCAGAGACGATCTCAACACTGTCCATAAAGCTCTCCATAACGGTAAAGCCCATGCCCGACCTTTCCATTTCAGGCTTTGAAGTGAATAAAGGCTGGCGGGCCTGCTCGATATTTTCTATCCCCTTGCCTTCATCAATGATGGCAATTTCAATGGAATCCTCAAATAGCCTGCAGTTCATCCGAATGATGCCGGCCTTGTTCTCATACCCATGGATGATGGCATTAGTCACCGCTTCCGACACCGCCGTTTTTATATCCGTCAGCTCTTCCAGGGTAGGGTCCAGCTGGGAAACAAAAGCCGCCGCAACAATTCTGGCAAAGGCCTCATTTGCCGATTTGCTTGGAAATTCAAGTCTCATTTCATTTATTGATTGCATTTACATACTCTCCCTTTGCATAATATAAGTAAATTTACCTATGTACTTTCCGCCGGAACTCAGGTCCGAAGGGCCTAATGCTGGAGCGTCTTCACCGCCTCGTCAAGGCTTCCGTATGCCGGTATCAGGCGCAATATTCCGGACATCTCCAGTATCCGGTTGATCTGCATGTTGCTGCATACAATGGCAGCTTTTCCGTTGAGCTTGCTTATGTTTTTATATCTTCCGGCGATAACGCCGATGCCTGAGCTATCCATAAAGCCAAGCTTTGAGAAATCAAAAACCAGGTTTCTCGTCGTAGCCTTCATAATCTCTCCGTCAATTTTCTGCCTGGCGTATTCGGAATAGTGATGATCCAGCTCGCCTGCCACACTGACAATCAAAGTCGTACCCTTGTTGGAAAATCGGATATCCAATTCTATCTCCTCCGCGTCTTCTTATTTTTTTCCATGGCATTGTCCCGCGGCAATCGCCAAAAAACCGGCAGGACGCGATGTTCCTTCGAGTTTTTTGTTAGGACAATCCTATAAAAGATTCTTCATGAAGATGAAATATCCTTCACTGAATTTTGTAATTTTTTGTAAATTTCACAAAAAGATTTCTTCCAAATCAGACCTTCTTTGATAAAATCAGATAAAATAAACCGGCATGCAGCCGGTTTATGGTTTTTTCAGTTTTGTGCGGACAGAGGCCTGCACAACTCATAGCTTTATTTTCGTTTAAAATTGCGATCATTCTCTGAAACCCGAGGCAATGAAATCCATTAACTCCTTGACGGCAAGAAGCTCATCCTCGCCCTCAGCTCCTATGATGACCTCACTTCCCTGGGAAATGGCAAGGGACATCAGGCCCATGATGCTTTTGGCATTTACTTTCTTTTCCCCCTTGCAGATCCAGACACTGGAAGTGAACTTGCCGGCTATCTGGACGAATAACGCGGCAGGCCTTGCATGCAGACCCGTAGGATTGGTTATTTTCGCCACCATTTCAACCATTTAGTTCTCCCCCCTTATCTTTCGCTCATACTCCGCAATTTTATCAAGTTTTCTCAACCGGTGGTTCACACCTGATTTTCCAAGCACCGGGCTCAGCATCTGCCCCAGTTCTTGAAGACTGGCCTCGCTGTAGGCCAATCTCAGCTCCGCCATTTCTCTCAGGCTGTCCGGTAATCCGGTAAACCCTGTTTTGTCCTGCAGGTACTTTATATTTTCCACCTGCCGCAGGGAGGCATTCACCGTTTTTTCCAAATTTGCCGTCTCACAGTTGACGATCCTGTTTACACTGTTGCGCATCCCCTTGAGTATTCTTACATTTTCCAGCTCCATTAATGCGGAATGGGCTCCGATGATGTTGAGAAAATCAACAATATTCTCACCTTCCTTAAGATAGGTGACATAGCTGCCCTTTCGCCGTATTATCTTCGCATTCAGCTTGAAGGTCTCCAACACTCTGCTGAGATCCTGGGCCATCTTGCTGCTGTGGGAGGTAATCTCCAGATGATAGGTTTTTTCCGGATCGCTTACCGAGCCTCCTGAAAGAAACGCTCCCCGCAAAAAAGCTTTCCGGCAGCATATTTTTCTTAAAATACCCTTATTTGTAAAAACCAGTTCCGTTGAGGCCCCCGTCTCCGATTCTTCGACCCTTGTTCCGAGCTTCTCAAGCAAACGCCTTGATCCCATATTCGAGGGGATGACAAGGATATAGGAAACATGTTTTTTCAGTCTTTTACTTTTTCTTATAATCACTTCAGGAAATATTCCGCAGCTTTTTTTTATTTGCGTATATACTCTTCTGGCGAAAGCAGCATTTTCGGTAGTTATTCTTAAATTGACTTCACCGCTGCCGTTAACTATGGCAGCACCGTTAATTCTCACTGCAGCAGCCAATTCGGAGGTCAGACAGCAATGATCGTTATTCTCAAGCCTGCACAACTCATTTTTTACTGTCAATGAGAATGACAAACAAACACCCCACTCTTGTAATCGAAATACATCACAAAAAACATTCCCATGAATCCGATATACATGTAATATATCATATTAACCGCTTCGATGTAAATCAAAAACCCGTCTTTCTTTAATTTCCAATGAGGGCATGCCCCCATACCCCTGGCTGTAGGCGAAATGTATTCGCCCTTGGCTACACTTCGTGGAAAATTCATTTATCTGCCGGTTCATCCGTTTTTGCTTCGGCATCCGTGAGGATATCCTCAACATAGGCCCTCAGGATTTCGCCCACGCTCCATGCCTGTGCGAAGCAGCCCCTGGGCACTAAAGGCTCGTCTCCGTCAAATATTTCGGATATGCTCCCAATGCATGCATCTCTCAAGTGATCTTTAAAAGGTGCAATGAAGGTACTTAATATTTTACCATATTTCCCTTCCGCTCCATACACTCTTTTAAAAGCAGTGATGAAATGGCCCATGGGCCACGCCCACACCGTCCCTTGATGATAGGCTCCATCCCGCCTATGCTGGTCTCCGACATAGACGCCCCTGTACTTTTCCGATTTTTGCGAAAGCGTCCTTAACCCGTAGGAGGTATATAGTTCCTTCCAGACCTTTTCAACCACAGCCCTTGCTTTCGGACCTTCAAGCACCGGGTAGGACAGGCTTAAGGAAATTATTTGATTGGGTCTGACGCTCCCGTCCTTATAATTGCCGGAAATAGTGTCATACAGGCAATTTTCATTTTCATTCCAGAAGCTTTGCTCATATGCAACCTTCACTTTACCGGCGGTTTCTTCATAGTGAGCGCTTTCTTCCCCAAAAGCCGAAGCCATGGCTCCCATGACTCTCAGGGCATTATACCATAACGCATTGATCTCCACTGCTTTTCCATGTCTTGGCGTAACCACCCAGGAACCGACCTTGGCATCCATCCAGGTAAGCTGGGTCGCCTCGTCTCCAGCAGTTATGAGACAGTCCGTATCCATGCCTATGTTATACAAGGTCCCTTTGAGAAATGCCCGGATGATCTGCTGCATGGATTCATACAGATTTTCCTTGATGAATTGATGATTCCCCGTATATTTCAAATACTTGTTAATGGCCTCAAAATACCACAGGGCGGCGTCAACGCTGTTATAGCCCGGCTCTTGCCCTTCATCCGGAAACATGTTGGGAATCAGGCCGTGCCGGACGTATTTGGAAAATGTATACAAGATCTGTTCAGCATCCTCAAACCGGCGTGTAACCAGCGTCAGGCCGCTAAGCGCTATCATGGTATCCCTTCCCCAGTCGGTGAACCAGGGGTACCCGGCAATGATGGTCCTGGCGTCGGTGGATTTCCTATATACGATAAATTTATCTGCCGAAGCTGTCAGGGCGGCTGCAAATTCATCCCTACAGCCGGCTCTGTCCACCAATGCCTTCAATCTGGCCTTTTCCCTGCGAATCAGGGCGGGTACATCGGCAATTTCACGTTCTTTCTCTATTGAAGCGGTGAAGGAAACACTTTTTTCACTGCCGCCTTCTATAAATACATCAAACCACCCCGGGATATAGTGGTCCTCACTGCAATCAAGTCCGCGCTCCTGCTCAACATGATAGAACATCCCCTCGAACCAGCTGCTTTCCAAAGGAGTGAAGGTTTCTCCGGGACATTCCAGCACTATCCCGATATCCAGGTCATATGGCTTGATGACGGTCCCCTCCCCTTTTAGCGTCTGCTTGAAATTCATATGGTATTTATGGGACATATGGTGATAGTCTCTGAAATTCACAAGGGGAGTAAGCTTCAGCTTCATCCCGCTTCCGCCGTTAATGACGCGGTAATGCACCACAACTGTGTTTTCACCATATACCATACTTACAGTTTTTTCAATAATAACATTGCCTATAGAGTAAATAAACACAGGCAGCGGATCAAAAACCACCCGCTGAAGATGGTAAAAGCCTTTCATTTCAAAGGAGCCTGTTGAAAAGGAGTGCAAATCGTAGTGCATACCGTCCAGCTCGACGGACTCATGAATTTTTGACAGAATAAGGTGCCTCTGGACAGGAGCCTTCAGCGATGCTGTCAAAAGACCGTGATAACGCCGGGTATTGGCGCCGATGATGGTTGAAGACGAGAAGCCGCCGATTCCGTTTGTCAGAAGCCACTCTTTTTTGATGCCCTTCTCATATGTAAGCCAGTCTGGCTTGCCAAACTCCATAAACTCCTCCAATAAATTCATTGACAACTCCGTCCCTTGTCAAATAAATCTCGCTGTTTCAATCTGCAATATTATACCCTCAATGTCCTGTTTCTGATTCACGGCTCAGGAGGATATGGCGTTACGACGACCTAAATCAAAGGAAATTAGTCATTACATTTTTGAACCTCGTCATAGTAGTCTGCGATTCTTTCTCTGTCTTCCGTCAGCATTTTTTGAACGATCACATTGATAATGGTGTCTGCCAGCTTATCGGGATCATGCCTTAAATAGCCGTTCTTAATGCTGACAAAATCCTGCTCCAGCAGCTTTATGCCCGCTTCATCCAAAGCAGCCTTATCGATTCTCACCTGTTCGGCGCCGTCCCCCATATATTTTTCCTTCAATTCCTCAGGAATACCTGCATTATTTATAATGCAATAATCAACGATCCCTTTGCAGGAATGGTCCTCCATAGCCTTTATATGGTCGGATACGGAATAGCCGCCGGTTTCGCCGGGCTGTGTCATTACGTTGCTTATATAGATCTTTGCTGCGCCGGATTTTTTTATTGTGTCACAAATACCCTCTACCAGCAGATTGGGTATTATACTGGTGTAAAGGCTTCCAGGGCCCAGAATAATAGCGTCGGCTGCAGAAATGGCATCGATTACCTCATTCAAGGCAGCCACTGTGCGCGGCTCCAGATATACTTTACGTATTCTGCCGGAGTGGTACGAATTATGCTTTCCTATCTGGGATTCACCACATATGACACAGCCATCCTCCATTTCGGCGCAGAGCATTACGTCCTCCAGCGTAACCGGAAGAACCCGCCCTGTCACCGCAAGAACATCGCTCATTCTGCGTACGGCCTCCTCAAAACCGGAGGAAATCCCATCCATGGCGGCAAGAAATAAATTCCCAAAGTTCTGGCCTTTGAGCCTGCCTTCCTTGAACCTGTACTGCAGCAGCTGCTCCAGAATCGGCTCGGTATTTGCAAGGGCCAGGATACAGTTCCGGATATCTCCGGGAGGCAGCATCCCCAGGTCCTGCCGCAGAACGCCCGACCCGCCCCCGTCGTCGGCAACGGTGACCACTGCCGTAATATTGGAAGTATACAATTTCAAGCCTCTCAGCATGGTGGACAATCCGGTGCCGCCGCCGAGAACCACAATCCTTGGGCCTTTCATCAAGATACTTTTTCCAGAGGGGTGGTCTTTCAAATTCTTCATTTACTTGAACTCCTGCCGTCCTTTTCTATATCCCGGTGCTCCACCACAACCCTGTGGTTTTTCTCCTGCAAAATTTTATGTACGGAATCCGCGATGGCGACAGACCTGTGCCTTCCGCCGGTACAGCCGATGCCGATGACCAGCTGGGATTTGCCTTCCTTGATATAATTAGGGATTAGGAAATCCAGCATATCCGTCAATTTGGCCAGGAATTCCCGGGTCTCTTCCATCTCCAGGACATAGTTCCTGACTGCTTCCTGCTTGCCTGTGAGACGTTTCATGGACTCAATATAAAAGGGGTTGGGGATAAATCTTACATCAAATACCAGGTCACATTCAATAGGAATACTATATTTAAAGCCAAAGGAAATCAGATTGATGATCAATCCGGTGTAGTTCTTGTTTTCCCCGATGATGTTGGTGATTTCCTCTTTCAGTTGCCGGGGGGTCAGATTGGAAGTATCAATGACATAATCCGCTTTATCCTTTATTTTCTGAAGCACCCTTCTTTCTTCGATGATCCCTCTCAGGAGCCTGCCTTCCTGAGCCAGCGGGTGAGCCCTTCGGGTCTCCTTGTAGCGCTTGACCACCACCCTGTCGGATGCCTCCATAAATAAGATCTCATAGGTATGACCGGCCTGTTTCAGCTCCTCCAGCCCGGGGAAGAAGTCATTCAGCAGCTCTCCGCCCCGGATGTCGATGACAAAAGCGATCTTGTCCATTTTGCCATAGCTCTGCCGGAAGATCTCCGATATCTTGGGCATGAGAAGCGGCGGCAGATTATCAATACAAAAAAAACCTGCATCCTCCAGATACTTTGCCACCATACTTTTGCCGGCTCCCGATATCCCGGTGATAATTATGAATCTCATTGAATCCTCCACTTTACTACATATACAGCTGCAGTATTATTCTTCTCCTACGATTTTTACTTCCGTATGCAGTTCAACGCCATAGTTTTCTTTTACAGAATCTTGTATATGCCTGATCAAGCGGATAACATCGTCTGCCATGGCTTCCCCCGCGTTTACGATAAAGCCGCAATGCTTGCAGGATACCTGGGCTCCGCCGATTCTGAAGCCTGCCAGGCCGCAATCCTGCACCAGCTTTCCGGCAAAAAACCCTTCGGGCCTCTTAAAAATACTGCCTGCACTTGGCAGCTCCAGGGGCTGCTTTTCTTTTCGCTGCCGGTTGAAATCATCCATTTTGGACTTGATTTCCACCGGGCCGCCCTTTTCCAGCTTTATTTCGGAAGAAAGCGCTATGCCTCCGTCGCTCTGAATAAAGCTTGCCCGCTTTCCGAATTTGTGCTCCTCCCCTTGAAGAAGGGCTATATTTCCGGCTTTGTCAAGATAACGGGTAGTGCTTACCACATCGGCCATCTCTCCCGTGTATGCCCCGGCATTCATGGCGACCGCCCCCCCCAAAGTACCGGGAATGCCTTCCGCAAACTCAAGGCCCGCCAGACTGTTTTCCAGGGCGATTTTTGACAGACGCCCCAGCAGTATGCCTGCATCCGCGGTGATTGTTCCACCCTCCACAGAAAACTTACTGAGATTGTCGAACACTTTTATGACAACGCCCCGTATGCCTTTATCCCTTACGATGAGGTTTGTACCGTTGCCGAAAATAAAAACCGGTACCTTCTGCCTCAAGCATTCACGGTAAACCTCCACCAGGTCTTCACTGCTTCGGGGAGTTACGAATACGTCCGCAGGACCTCCTACCTTGAAGGAGGTGTGTTTTCGCATTTCCACATCGGCTTCCACATTTCCGGCGCCTGCAATCCCGGACAACAGCCGTATTATCTCTTCCTTGTACAAATATATGCCTCCTGCATTATGCTTTCTTTACTATATAGTATCGTATTTTACTTTTCCATAGACCTATATTAAATGTATTTAGCTTTTATACAATTGCGTGCATAAGTCATCTTGGACTTTTTGAGATCGCCTCGCTTTACTGCGTCCGCCCGCAATGACAACAGGTACCGTATTCCAAGAGACTGTGCATTATCCTAATATCGCGTCATATTCAACTAGAGTGCAAGTTTTAAAATCCTTGCCTTTCTTTCCTCAAGATACTCTCCGAACCTGGCCGCCGACGTGCATAGCACCAATTCGTCCGGTACGCCGGCTTCCTTCAGCACTGCAGCCACCCGTCCCAGCTCCCCTACATCAAAGCTGATGTGGGCGTCGCTGCCGCAAGTGACCCTTACCCCGTACTGCCTGCATTTTCTGGCGAATTCGAGGCAGTTTTCCTCGCTTCCGCGCCTTACGACAAAGGAGTGGTTATTGATCTCGATCAATTTACCATGCTTTGCGGCAGCTTTGACAACTCTGTCAATATCCACTTGAAATGTGGGGTTTCCCGGATGAGCGACCGCATCGATATATGGGTTGGCCAGTATGGCTTCCATGGCGCTTGTATGCTCTTCCACTGTTGAGGGCTTGATGACGATATCATGAAAGCTGGCGATGACAAAGTCAAGTTTCTTAAGCAAGGCGTCCGGTACGTCGCATTTCCCGGAATAGTCCGTTATATTTACTTCTACACCCTTCAGTACCCGCACCCCCCGTATTTTCTCCGGAATAACCTTCAGGTTCCAGAAATGAAGAAGCGTAGGCGCTCCTTCCAGGGCGGGTCCATGATCTGTGACTGCAAACATTTCGATACCTTTGTCTGCCGCTCCGGCAGCCAGCTCCTGCACGGTGCTGTAAGCATGTCCGCTGGATAGTGTATGCGTGTGTGTATCTACCAGTAGTCTCAAGTTGATCCTCCATTGCCATTGGATAGTATTATCCTTTATTTATCTCGTTCATTACTCTTTCGTTCAAAACCTTGGCGGCATTATACCCCATCTTCTTCTGCCGGTTGTTCATCGCTGCCACTTCTACAATTATTGCCAGATTTCGCCCCGGCCGTACAGGAACATTCAAGGACGGGACCCTGATTCCCAGAATATCGGTAAATTCGTCCACCAGACCGAGCCTGTCGTAATTTTTCTTTTCATCCCAAAGCTCCAGCATGATTACCAGGTTTATATTTTCCTGCACCTTGACTGATCCCATACCATAAAGATTTTTAACGTCAAGGATGCCGATGCCCCTTATTTCTATAAAGTGCCTGATGATGTCCGGCGCAGTACCAAGAAGCGTTCTGTCCGATACCTTCCTGACCTCCACCACATCATCTGCAATCAGCCTGTGACCTCTTTTTACAAGCTCCAGCGCCGTTTCACTTTTACCGACGCCGCTTTCGCCCAATATCAGCACGCCCTCGCCGTAGACCTCAACCAGAACGCCATGCTTGGTGATCCTTGGAGCCAATTGTACATTCAGAAACTTTATAAGACCGCTCATAAACCTTGAGGTGATATCTTCGGTGCGCAATATGGGGATGCCATACTTTTTCGACACTGCCACCATTTCGTTGAAATACTCCAGGCCCCGGGCAATTACCAGACACGGAAAGCCGGTCCTGAAAAAATCGTCCAGCTTCCTGTAGCGCACTTCAGGGGTCAGGCTCGCCAGATAAGTCGTTTCAACCTTGCCGATGATCTGAATCCTGTCCGACCCGAAAAACTCCATATAGCCCGTAAGCTGAAGTCCCGGACGGTTGACGTCGGAAGTGGTTATTTCTATATCCTCAAGCCTTTTGGACGGGCATATCTCCTCAAGCTGAAACTCGTGTGCTATCTCTTTTAACGTTACAGTAAACATACTACCTCCTAAATTCCTTCCCTCAATATTATATACTAACAAAAAAGCGTTTTCTACTTTTTTTGAAAAGGTCATTGACAATTATATCGGGAGGCGATATAATTTTATTACGGATTCCGATATATCGTTTAGCGTAATAAGCGGAGGTGGTCATATTGGCAGAAAGCTCAGAAAGAGGCGCATTGACAGAAGCCGTATTCTACATATTGTTGTCACTTTATATGCCAATGCACGGCTATGGAATAATGCAAAATGTAAAAGAAATAAGCAACGAAAGAGTGAATCTTGGTCCCGGTACGCTTTATGGCGCCATCAATACCTTGCTTGAAAAGAACTGGATAAGGGCCACGGGCTGGGAAAAGGACTCCCGCAAGAAGGAATATGAGATAACCGAGCTGGGGAAGTCGGTAATCAAAGGCGAGCTAATCCGGCTGGAAGAGCTGCTTGCCAACGGTAAAAGAATTGTTGAGGAGTGAAATTTATGAAATATATTGTCCGCAAAACCTTCTGGGACTATGAGAAGGAAGAGAAATGGCTGAATGTGATGTCTGCAAAGGGTATGGCTCTTTCCGATGTATCATGGTGCCGGTATGTTTTTACCGATAGTCCGGGTAATGAATTTGTATATCGAATCGAATTGCTGGAGAATCTGCCTGCTCACCCGGAAAGCATGGCATACATCAGATTTTTGGAGGACAGCGGTGTAGAATACATTGCTTCGTATTCCCGCTGGATTTATCTCCGGAAAAAGTCTTCGGAAGGGCCTTTTGACATTTATTCGGACATTGACTCAAAAATCCGGCATTTTAAGAGAATCAGCGTATATTGGAGTACGATGATGTTTGTAGAGTTAATGATCGGTTTGTTCAATATAATCATCGGAATTGTAAATCTCAATCTGAACAGCAGATTGGGCAACTTTTCAATCGGCAACATCATCCTGGGCGTTTCACTTGCATTCCTGGGGCTGGTATTTTTCAGACTGGGTTCCCCCATCCGGAATAAAATCAAGAAGCTTCAGCAGGAAAAATTCCTTAGGGAATGATGCTCTTGAAAGTCATGTACCACCGGCTCAGCCGGTGACCTGATTAAGTTCTATAAAAGCCTATCTTTAGCAGCGCTACCCGCGCTCTGAAATAACTTCCGATCGCAAGACTCATACAGCGGCCGCCCTCCGGGCGGCTTGTTAATTGCTCTTTCCTCTGCTGATGGCATCCAATATAAGCCTATTTAAATGCAAAACTGACTGAGTAAATAGTACTAAAAACAAAAAAGCTGCCGGCGAAAATTGTCCGCCGACAGCCTGGGAGCGCTTTACAGCACTACTTTGTCTCTTTGATTCTCATCTTATAGAAGGAACGCCATACAAAAACGATGGCAACCACAAGGAAGGCAACGCCGAAATAGGGCGCCACATCTCTGAAACCTTCCGAGATGGCAATTTCCATTGCCAGCAATCCAAAGAGGGTGGTGAACTTGATGATGGGGTTGAGCGCAACAGAGGATGTATCCTTGAAAGGATCGCCTACGGTATCCCCAACAACAGTCGCCGCATGAAGCTCCGTTCCCTTTGCTTTCAGATCTACTTCAACCACTTTCTTTGCATTGTCCCAGCATCCGCCGGCATTGGCCATAAAGATCGCCTGGAACAGTCCGAATACGGCAATGGCGATAAGGTAGCTCACAAACAAGGCAACCGCATTATTCCCGCCGATTCCTGCCGGTGAGGACAGGCATGCAAACGCCAGCGCAAAGAAGAAGACGGAGATAAAGATATTGAACATACCTTTTTGTGCATATTGGGTACAAATCTTTACAACCTCGGTTGAGGATTTCACATCCGCTTTTTTCGGCGCGTTGGGGTCCAGATTGATGTTTCTCCGGATAAACTCAACTGCACGGAAGGCTCCCACGGTAACCGCCTGTGTGGAAGCGCCGGTAAACCAGTAAACAACAGCGCCGCCAAGGAGGAACCCGAGGATGGAATAGGGGTTCAGGAGGTTCAGCAGAGTTTCCGGCGGTACGCCCAGGGTCTTTTGTATCATCAGGATCAGCGAGAAAATCATTGTGGTGGCTCCCACAACCGCCGTACCGATAAGCACCGGCTTTGCAGTTGCCTTAAACGTATTCCCCGCCCCGTCGTTTGCTTCCAGGTAATGCTTGGATTTTTCAAAGTCGGGTTTAAATCCGAAGTCTTTTTCAATTTCAGCGGATACATTGGGTATTTCTTCAATCAAAGACAGTTCATAAACAGACTGGGCATTGTCCGTTACCGGCCCATAGCTGTCAACTGCAATGGTTACAGGGCCCATTCCCAGCAAGCCGAAGGCAACAAGGCCGAAGGCAAAGATGGACGGATAGACCATAAAGTCGCCCAGCCCCAATGTGCTGAGGATATATGCAACAAACATCAGTACAAAGAATACGAGACCTTTCCAGAATGCGCTGAAATTACCCGCAACGAAGCCCGAGAGTATTGTAAGGGAGGCGCCGCCTTCCCTGCCCGCATTTACAACTTCATTTACATGGGCTGACTTCGGCGAGGTGAAAATCTTCGTAAATTCAGGAATTACCGCTCCGCCAATGGTACCGCAGCTGATAATCAGTGAAAGGATCCACCACATATTTGTATTACCGTTAATGTCGGGAATCAATATATAGCTGGCGCAGAAGGTTACGAGGATTGAAAGAAGGGAAGTGATCCATACCAGGCTTGTCAGGGGTTTTTCAAAATCAAGGTCATCCGTATTGCCATACCTGGCTTTGCTGATTGCATTATTGATCCAGTAAGCAACAATGGAAGTACAGATCATCAATATACGCATCGCAAATATCCATACCAGAAACTCAACCTGAAGCGGCGCACCAGTCACTGCAAGCAGTATGAAGGATATAAGGGCGACACCGGTCACGCCATAAGTTTCGAAGCCGTCTGCCGTAGGCCCTACGCTGTCTCCTGCATTGTCACCGGTGCAGTCTGCGATAACACCGGGGTTACGCGGATCATCTTCGCCGATTTTGAAAACAACCTTCATCAGGTCGGACCCTATGTCGGCTATTTTTGTGAAGATACCGCCGGCGATACGAAGGGCGGAAGCACCGAGGGATTCACCGATAGCAAATCCGATAAAGCAAGCACCCGCAAGGTTACCGGGCATCAATAAAAGTATGATCAGCATCATGGTAAGCTCAATACAGATCAGCATAACGCCGATGCTCATACCTGCGGTCAAAGGAATGTTGAGAAGCTTGAGAGGCTTCTTTTCAAGGGATGCAAAAGCCATCCTGCTGTTTGCAAGGGTGTTCATGCGAATGCCGAATGCAGCAACCGCGTAAGATCCGAGGATACCGATAACCGTCCATAAGAGAATAAGAAGGACTCCTCCTATGCCAAAAAGTGCATTCCCTTCATGGTCTTTGGCAAGGAAACCGAAATAGCCCGCTACCGCCGCGCCGATAAAAATGAAAAGAATTGCCAGAAACTTTCCTTGCTGTTTAAGGTATGTCGAACAGGTTTTATAGATAACCTCGGACACCTCCAGCATTGATTTGTGGGCAGGTAATTTCTTTACCTTTAAGAACTGGTACAAACCGAAAACAAGGCCCAGGAGAGTTATTGCAAAACCGACATAAAGAAAGGTTTCGGATTTAATTTCCTCCGGCGTTTTCAGGTCTGCCTCGCTTGCAAAAGCAACGATCGGGGTAATCATAACCATCATCAACATGGAAATGAACGCGACAACTGCTTTTACTGCTTTTTTTGTTTTGCCCTGACTTGCAGTTGATTGTAGATTCATTCGTCTACATCCTCCTCACTTGAAATATTGGTAGAATATGTATTATAAAATCCTTCCCTCAATTGGAAGAATTATAAAAAAATTTACACCAAGGTACATTATAATCCTGGATAGAACAATATTCAATATAATTTTTTAATAAAACCGCAATAAAAAAAACAACCCTGTGACCTTACGGTCTCAAGGCTGTCAGGCTGGAGCGGGTGATGGGAATCGGACCCACGCAATCAGCTTGGAAGGCTGATGTTCTACCATTGAACTACACCCGCACAAACTGCAGAGACTCGTGTGTTAAAAACCAGTCTCTGCCTTGCTGGAGCGGGATACGAGATTCGGACTCGCGACTTTCACCTTGGCAAGGTGACACTCTACCACTGAGTTAATCCCGCGCTGTTTGCGAAGCTTTAGTGCAAAAAATATTATACCCGGAGAGCAAGGGTTTGTCAAGATAGTAATTTTTTCTTTTTCACCCTCCCATACCTGGCTTAGTTGACAAAGTAAATGCAACCTTGGCCCATACCTGCAACACTGTAACTTATTCAGGTACCCTGTTGCGATAGAAAGCAAAAGCGATACCTGTGCAATTGCAGTGAAACTCTCCTGAGTTTCCACACGGGTGTGTGTTCTAAGCACGTGTGTCTTTGCAAGCGAAGCGAAGTTAGGCGCGGCAATCTCAAATGTTGTCCTGTTAAGATACAGAGATTGCCACGTCGCTCCGCTCCTCGCAATGTCCATGCATGCGGCACACCTAAGTATGAAAATGTAGCGGCGATCACTGATCGCCATTCAAGGGCCTTCCAGGGTGGGCGACCAATGGTCGCCCCTGCAATGGACTCCTTTTTTCATACCAATTACAGCCAGGTACCCGAATAATCACCTGCACAAAAGAGGGCATTCCCCTTTTTTTAATAGGCTATTCCCTGGGCATACATAGCGCTGGCAACCTTCAGGAAGCCGGCAATGTTTGCGCCTACGACCAGATTGTTTTCATGTCCGTATTCCCTGGCGGCAGCGCTGGCATTTTTGTATATGTTGATCATGATCTCTTTTAACTTTGCGTCCACTTCTTCAAAGGTCCAGGAATACCGCATGCTGTTCTGGCACATCTCAAGGCCCGAGCAGGCAACTCCGCCCGCATTGGCAGCTTTTGCGGGGCCGAACACCACACCGGCCTTAAGGAATACATCGACAGCCTCCGGCGTACAGGGCATGTTTGCACCTTCCCCTACTGCGAAGCAGCCATTGGCAACAAGCAGTCTGGCAGCCTCCCCATCGATCTCGTTCTGGGTAGCATTGGGAAGTGCGATATCGCATTTGATTGACCAGATTCCGCCGCATCCTTCGGTATATTTTGCCGTAGGATGGAATTTGACATATTCGCTGATCCGCTTTCTTTCAACTTCTTTAATCCGCTTAACGGTTTCGATATTTATTCCGTCGGGATCGTAAATGTACCCGTTGGAGTCGCTCATGGCCACTACTTTTCCGCCTAATTGGAATACCTTTTCAGCGGCATAGATGGAGACATTTCCCGAGCCGGAGGAGATAACCGTCGCATCCTTGAAGGATTTGCCCTTCATTGCCTTCATCGCTTCCTCCATGAAATAGCAAAGCGCATAACCCGTAGCTTCGGTCCTCACAAGGCTTCCGCCCCAGGTAAGTCCTTTGCCTGTGAGAACGCCTGTGAAGTCATTCTTTAACTTCTTGTACATGCCGTACATATATCCAATTTCACGTCCGCCGGTGCCTATATCTCCGGCCGGTACGTCGGTATTCTCGCCAATATGCCTTGCCAGCTCAAACATGAAGCTCTGGCAAAACCGCATCACTTCGCCGTCGGATTTGCCTTTGGGGTCGAAATCGCTTCCGCCTTTGGCTCCGCCCATGGGAAGACCGGTCAAGGAATTTTTCAGTATTTGCTCAAAACCAAGGAATTTGATGATGCCGCTGTAAACGGAGGGATGCAGCCGGATGCCGCCTTTGTATGGGCCGATGGCGCTGTTGAATTGAATTCTGTAGCCTCTGTTTACCTGTACTCTGCCGCTGTCGTCAACCCAGGGCACTCTGAATATGATTTGCCTTTCAGGCTCTACGATTCTGTCGAATATGCCTGCCTTTACCCATTCCGGATGTCTTTCGGCCACCGGCTCCAGGGATTCCAGGACTTCCCTCACCGCCTGATGAAATTCGGGCTCATTGGGATTTCTTTTGATGACTTGCTCCATGACACTGCTTAATATTTTCATTGAAATACCCCCACATGTTTTTTTATATGCGAAAACAGCAACAAAGCCATTTCTGACATCATGAAAACTATTTCATACAACATACCACACTGTACATTGTTATAGCATACGCCTTTGTATACCCCGTAATTGTATTTTGGGGATATTAAATAAAGAATGAATGTATGAAATTACTTTACCGGAATTATATCAGAAAAATGTGGTTTTTGCAAGTAAATTTGATGATCATTTCAATAATGCTTGGAGTTGCAAAGGTTGTAATAATACTGTATGCAAGATTTCATGCATTATATTCTTACTCACGATGTGTTTTGCAGGATTATATTCGTTCTGCAAGAACATCATCCATATCCGTCATTTGCAGCAGCATAGCCTCCCAGCTTCAAATTTGCAAGGATTCTTTGCATTCTTTTCCATTCAAAAAGCCGGTGCGAAGATCACACCGGCTTTTATCCCAAGAACTATATGCTTGATTTTCTTACGTTTCAGGCTTCTACAGCACTAGTACCCCCGAATCTCGACTGCTTCCACGGTTGAATCAGAGGACCCCTGCTGCAATTTCCCGGTTCATACGGTCAGGCTTCGCATTCCTCACAGCATGAAAGATACTTGTCAATTGCAGCCGCCGCCTTTTTACCTGCGCCCATGGCAAGTATGACTGTGGCGGCTCCCGTCACCGCATCCCCTCCGGCATAAACACCATCCTTGCTTGTTGCGCCGGTCTCTTCCTCAACGATGATACCGCCCCACTTTTGTGTTTCCAAACCGGGCGTGGTGGATTTGATCAGCGGATTGGGGGACTGGCCTATGGCTATGACCACTGTATCCACATCGACCACATGCTCGGAGCCCTCTTTGGGAACAGGGCGCCGCCTGCCTGAGCTGTCAGGCTCTCCAAGGACCATTTCGGAGCACTGGATCCCCTTGACCCAGCCGTCTTCGGACCCTACGATCCGGGTAGGATTGGTCAAAAGCTTGAAAATGATGCCCTCTTCCTTGGCATGGTGCACTTCTTCAAGCCTTGCAGGCATTTCCGCTTCCGACCTTCTGTATACGATGTAAACATTCTCCGCCCCAAGACGCTTGGCACATCTGGCGGCGTCCATCGCCACGTTGCCTCCGCCCACTACCGCAACATTTTTACCTATCCTGACAGGCGTGTCGCAATCCGGAAATTTATACGCCTTCATCAGGTTGATTCTGGTCAGGAATTCATTGGCTGAGTATACTCCGTTCAAATTCTCGCCGGGTATCCCCATAAAGCTGGGCAGTCCGGCTCCCGAACCGATAAATATGGCTTCATACCCTTCCTCCATAAGCTCGTCCAGGGAAAACACCTTGCCAATGACCATGTTGGTCATGATCTTAACGCCAAGCTCTTTGACGGTGTCAATCTCTTTTTGCACCAGTTCCTTGGGAAGCCTGAACTCGGGTATTCCATACATCAATACTCCGCCGGGCACGTGGAAGGCCTCAAAGATGGTCACATCATAGCCCAGCTTTGCAAGGTCGCCTGCGCAGGTAAGCCCCGCCGGCCCCGAACCGATGACGGCAACCT
This sequence comes from Bacillota bacterium, assembly GCA_023433505.1. GTDB lineage: Bacteria > Bacillota > Clostridia > Acetivibrionales > DTU013 > MnB-11. Next base: position 152,262 of record JAEZCO010000094.1, read on the forward strand.
TTTTATTCTTTTTCTCAACGCTTTCCGTTTTATTCTTCCGGTTGGCCATGTACCAGTCGGCCACATATCTTTCAAGTCTTCCTATTCCTACGGACTCACCTTTTTTTGCCCTCACGCACAGCTGCTCACACTGGGACTCCTGGGGGCAAACCCTTCCGCAAACCGCCGGAAGGCTGTTGGTCTCTCTTACTTTATCATAGGCCTCTTCAAACTTGCCTTCTGCCACAAGCTTGATAAATTCAGGAATCTGCACGTTAACCGGGCAGCCTGCCACGCAAGGCTTATTTTTACACTGCAGGCATCTCTGGGCCTCTTCCTTGGCCATTTCCTCCGTATATCCCAGAGCTACCTCAAGAAAATTCTTATTACGTATTTTCGGGTCCTGCTCAGGCATTTTCTGCTTATTCAACGACATATTAGGCATTGCTCACACCCCCACCTGCGGCCTGCTCCTGCGTCACCAACCTGCAGGCATGCTTTTCTTCACTCTGTTTTTCTTCTTTTTTGTACATGTTCTGCCTTCTCATGGCCTCATCGAAATCGACCTCATGGCCGTCAAAATCCGGACCGTCCACACAGGCGAATTTTGTTTTGCCTCCCACGGTAACCCGGCAACCTCCGCACATCCCGGTTCCGTCCACCATCACCGGATTCATGCTGACCAGTGTCTTTATGCCATATTGTTTGGTAAGCAATGTCACCATCTTCATCATGATCAGCGGCCCGATGGCGATTACCAGATCATACTGGTTTCCCTCTTCAATAAGCTTTTTCAAAATATCGGTGACAAAGCCCTTGTTGCCGTTGGAACCGTCGTCTGTCGCCACAAAAAGCCTGGTGCTGGCTTGCTTCATTTCATTTTCAAGAATGATGAGATCCTTGTTTCTGAATCCGACGATGGAATCCACCTCTGCGCCAAGACGATGCAGCTTCTTCGCCTGCGGGTAGGCGATTGCCGTTCCCAGGCCTCCTCCGATAACCGCTACTTTTTTGTAGTTCTCAAGGTGTGATGCAACACCCAGCGGACCGACAAAATCAAGGAGCCCGTCTCCCTCATTCATCTGGCCCAACATTTTGGTGCTCTTGCCCACTTCCTGAAATATGATGGTGACAGTCCCTTTTTCCCGGTCATAATCGGCTATGGTCAAGGGGATTCTTTCACCCTCCTCGTCAATCCTGAAAATGATAAACTGCCCCGGCTCCGCTTTTCTCGCCACAAACGGAGCCTCTATCTCCATAAGCTTAACCTGTGGATTAAGCGTTTCCTTCCTTATAATCCTAAACATTGTCCAACCCCCGAATCTGTAAATCTTCCCGAAGGAATTTAATATTTTTTATTGTATACATTTATTACTTCCCAGTCAACTATGTAAACCACAAAGGGGTGGAAATCATCCACCCCTCGCCGTTATTTTTATGCTATGCCTGCAAAGCTCTTATCTAATTTCCAATGGGGCATGCCCCATACCCCTCGCTGCGGGCGAAATGAATTCACCCTACGCTACACTTCGTGCGCCACGCCTAACGTAGCGTTTGAACAACGTCTGTTATGGATTGCAACCCTCCACATATACTACAGCAAAAACAGCATTTACTATCTCTTTAGAGGAGAGAACTGTGACGTTATTCAACTGCCTTCCGGGGATAGGCTTCATCGGCGTCTTCCTGTTTTTCTTCTTCCCATATCTGAAGTTCTTCGCTCTCAACGCCTTTGTTCCAGTTGATCAACCCATAGACGATACAGCCTCCGGCGCCTGTAATACATAAAATGTATGCCAGCCACATGGATGCATCCGGTATATTCAACATATTCCTTCCCCTCCTTCCACAACAAAATTTGAAAACCGCTATACGGCAAGTCTTCGCAAACCCGTGCTAGGAGCGGTGTTAGCAAACCACAATGCCAATTGTCTATAATTCTAACAGGCATTTGTTCCCTTTGCAATACATTTTCGTTCCACTTTTTTTAAGAAGATTTCACTCTTTTTTTCTTCAATCTTCTTAAAATTGTTATAAAAATAACGATTTTTTACAACTTGAGTGAATATGGATTCCCTTTGGATGTACTTGACTGTATTTTTTAAAATGGGTATAATAAGAATGGCTGTGATAACAGCAAAGATTTTTTCTTAAGGAGAGTACCGATGAAGATTAATGAAATGTTTAAAGATAAAAAGCCTGTGGTTGCCTTTGAAATTTTTCCGCCTAAATCCGACGTTCCGGTAGAGACCATTTATGATAAGCTTGACCAGTTTGAAGAGCTCAAGCCCGACTATATCAGCGTAACCTACGGCGCAGGCGGAAGTCAGAAAGGCAGAACCATCGAAATTGCATCCCGTATAAAGGAAAATCATCACATTGAAAGCATGGCCCATTTTACATGCGTAGGCCACTCGAAAAAAGAAATTGACGATATGCTGAAAAACATGCACGATGTGGGCCTGGAGAATATATTGGCCCTTAGGGGTGATCCGCCGGCAGGGAATCCCGACTTCGATTTTTCAAAAAATATATACTGCTACTCCTATGAGCTGATTGAGCATATACGCTCCGTCAATAACTTCTGTATCGCAGCGGCAGCCTATGTAGAGGGGCATGTGGATTGCAAAAGACTTAAGGATGATCTCCTGGCGCTGAAGCAGAAAGTCGATTCCGGTGTAAACTTTCTCATAACCCAGTTGTTTTTTGACAACAGGCTGTTTTATGATTTCATGGACAAAGCCGAAGCCATTGGCATCCGCTGCCCTGTTGCCGCAGGGATCATGCCCATTTTCCGCGCCGACCAGATCAAGGCCATAACGGCCAGGAGCGGCTGCGCAATACCGGCAAAGCTTGTTCTGATGATGGACAAATATAACGACAACCCCGACGATTTGCGCAAGGCAGGCGTAGAATATGCCGCCAGGCAAATCCGGGATCTGGTGGAAAACGGCGTGGACGGCGTCCATCTTTATACCATGAACAGGCCCGGTTCCACAAAGGAAATCCTCCAGGCCGCCGGCTTGAGATAAAAAAGACGTGGGGAGCCGGAAAATTTTCCGGCTACAGCTTCGTTTTGTTCCTGCTGCGTTCATTCAGGACATTGTCAAGGGCGGTGGCTTCATTGATCACATCCTCAATCTCTTCCGACTCAGGGTCCAGGCTGTCGGAGGAAACGATCCTGTGCTTGAAGCCGCCGATGGTGCTTTCGATATAATCAAGCCTCACACTGACACTTTCCAGTTCTTCCTTTTCTGCCTTCATCCGCTTCATCAGCTGTTCATCCATTTCAATGGTTTTCGTAAGCTGGAGGACCGCCTCATAGCTCTTTAAGGTCCCCAGCTTCCGGTTATTATAGTTGATTCTGCCCACCAGATCGTTGACATTTGTGGCAGAAAGCTCCGCGGACCTTACAGAATAATTGTGCACCAACTGCAAATATGCGGTTACCAGCTTTAACGCCTTTTCAATGATTGCCTGCTTTAAAGGGTTGTCGCTGTATTTTTCGAAATATTCCATGAGCTCGTTCTTCTGCTTCATGATGGCTGCTGCTTTGTTCTTCATATTCCTGTCAAACTTCCTATACAGCTCCCTGTACAGGTTATTGCATTCCCAGCTCATCTTTTGAATGCCTTCCAGTTTTTCCGCCTGGTTGAATTCGGAGAGGAATTTTTCGCTCCGAAGGGTCTGCATGACAAAATAAAGGTAGCCGGCAAAGCCCACCAGCATAAAAGGCACAAAAAAATGGGTCAGCACCGAAACAATAATGATTCCGGCAAGCAATGCAAAATTACCGGTTCTGAAAGCTGCCTTCAGCAGCATTTTTAGCTTCATTTCTTCCCAATCCTCCTATTGGATGCAAAATCGTTAAAGCATCCAACGCGGGCGACCCGTGATCGCCCCTACATTATTTCGCAACATCCCTGGTAAGGATGAATTCCGTCCTCCGGTTGGTGGCCTTATCCTCCTCGGTCTTTTCGTCCGCAACCACCGGCCTGTACTCTCCCCAGCCTCTGGCAACAATCCTGTTGATGTTGACGCCCTTGGAAACCAGATATTTTTTCACCTCTTCGGCTCTGTCCCTGGAAAGCTTCAGGTTGGTTTCGTCGCTTCCTACAGAATCCGTATGGGCGTCAATCAGGATATAGTATTCGGGGAATTGCTTTGAAATATCGACCACCTGGTCCAGCACCGGCAGGGAATCCGCTTTCACGGCTGCCTTGCCGGAATTATAGTACACGGGAGGAATATCGATCTTGGCAACCTTTTCCGTGTTGGTCTCAATGCTCTTCTCATCCTGCTTTTCAAATACTTTTTCTGTCTCAACGGCAGATGTCTTCCCGTCTGCCTGGACTTCCTTATAATCGACAGCAAGCTCCGTATCATTTTCACCCTGCAGGTCTTTCAATGCGCCTTCATCCGTTATACCTTCCACAGTAAGCGCCTCTTTGACATCACCATACTTCTTCCATGTCTGGGTCGTATCTTTGATGATGGCATCCAGTGTTCTTTCACCGCCAGCAAGCCCAAAATAACTGTAATTGTCATTTAAAGCCATGAGTTTTATGTTCGCAAAGGAATCCTCAACGTCTTCCAGTGCGATATCACCATATTCATCCGACTTTTCATCCATGAGCTCCACCAGCTTCTGATACGCCTTATCCGGCTTTTCAATAATATATTTTGCAGAAGCATACCAGGTGCTGAGAAAGGCCTTCACCTCTTCCGGATTTTCCTCCAGCGCCTTTTTACCTACAACCAGCACCGTCGGAATGAGATTCGGCACTTCCTTTGTCGTTATTAACATTTTTACCGAGCCAGGCTGGCTTTTATTGATATCCCTCACGGCAAGGTTCATATCGGGACTCCAGGACACTGCAAGATCAGCATTTCCCGATTTCAGGTCACTGATGACGTCGCCCATGCTGTCACGTTCCACCGGCGTAATATCCTGATAGCGAAGACCTGTAAGCCTTAGAAACTTATTCAGGATGAATTTGCCCGTCCCAGCCTTTACAAAGGAAACCTTTCTGCCTTCCATATCGTTCAGGTCCTTGACCCCGGCTTTGGCAACAATTCCGTCCGCACCTCTGGAAAAGTCGGTAATCCCTACGATCACACCGCTGTCGGGGAAATCGCCAAGCTGCTTGATAAAGGAAGGCAGCGAAATCTCCGTTGCATGGATTTTGCCTTCATTTAAAGCTTTGATTCGTTCAATGTCGTTATGAATATATGCCAGCTTCAGATCCAGAGAATAATCCTTGTTATACTCCCGGCTCAAAGCCATTAATGCCGGAGTACCGCCGATCCAGCTGTCCAGACCCATGACGAATTCGCCTTCCGCCGGAAAATCCGAACCCGCAGGCTCCAGACCGTCCTTCGTTGCTTTCCCTCCATTGCCTGAGCTTCCTTCCGCTTCGGTTTTGTTATTCACAACAGGCTTGTCGCTATGTACTCTATTTAAAAAAGACTTCCCGAAATCGGAGTTTATAAAGGCATATGCCGCAGCTGCCAGGATCAATAAGAGTATAAAAACATTACCCCATTTGATTTTTTTACCGCCCATCCAGTACCCCCACCTTGAGTTTTTACTATATTATATATTTTACCGGAGGAAATATCAACAACGCAAAATCTCCCCCGGCTTACCCCGTGGGTTTGCCGGATAAGGCCCGATACATGCCGAAATGAAGTTTACACTGCAGCGCTAATCCCCCAGAACCGCCAGCATTTCTTCAAAGGTCATATCTTCCGGATGCTTTAGCAAAAAATCAATGATCTCATTTTCAGTGATAATTCTCAGCAATTTTAAATTTTCATCCATCAGGTAAATAAAATGAAACCGGTCATAATCCAAGGCCTTTAATACGGCGCCTAGGCGCGTCCCCTTCAATACCACCAGATCCCTCGCCTGATAGATTCCTTTGCTTAAAAGTCTTTGCCGCCGGTATAAAAGCTGCTTGATGTTCATTAACGAAGCCTCCATTTTGCCGGAATAGAAATAGATAATAAAATAAAGACCGATGATAAAAAGGCTGAAATTCATACTGCCCGCCGTCATTTGATATATTCCGGCGGCTGTAACTATAACGGACAGCAGCAGTGCAACAAACCGAATATATTTGGATGCGGTTATCAGGCCCATGCTGTCATTGAGTATCTCCTGAAGTATTCTTCCTCCGTCCAGGGGTATTGCAGGGACGAGATTGAACACTGCCAGGTAGAAATTTACCAGCGATATAAAATATAAATACTGCAGGTCTTTCGAAAGTAAAACGTATGCCAGATATGCCGCCGCAGATAAAAAAAAACTCATGGCAGGTCCGGCGGAATAGATCACCACTCTATCCCTCCTGCTGCAATTCCCGGTGTCAATATCCGCATTCAGTCCAACAGGCATAAGCTTGAGAGAAACAGTACCGCAGCCGTAGAAAGCTGCCGCGGCCATATGAGCAAGCTCATGCAGCACAATGGATATATAGGTGGGAATATATTGCACATAGCATCCCGTTATAGCTACCAGCGGAATCGCAGCAATAAAAAATGCACTGAAATGTATGTCCATCCGTCTGGTCCTTATTTTCACGGAAGCGGCACCGTTATGTACTCCAGCGGGTTAACCGCCTTTCCGTCCTTCCAAACCTCAAAATGCAGGTGTGTCCCCACGGAAGCACCGGTATTCCCCACCTTGGCCACGACATCACCCTGGGCCACCTTCTTTCCTTGCTGGACACTGACAACGGAGCAATGGGCATAAACCGTCTCAAAGCTATTCTCGTGCTTTATTTTTAAATAATTTCCATAGGATGGCGAAGAACCGGCGTCAACTACCGTCCCGCTTAGAGCCGCCAGAATATTTTCTCCTTTAGCTGCTTCTATATCAACGCCTTCGTGCATTTTTACCACTTTGGTGACAGGGTCCTTTCGCTCGCCGAAAGGCGAACTCAAAACGCCGTTGACAGGGGTTATCATGTTGACGGCAGGATTGTGATCCTTCTCGGTAGTGGCTGAGAGAACCGAGGTCTCAGGCTTGGATATATCCGCGCTCAAATTATCGGAAGCATTGTCCGTTATGTCTGTTTTGCCGGCCGGGTCCTTCGAACCGTTATCCGGATTAGTCTCGTTCCGCAGCTTGCCAAGCGCATCGTCCACGGATTTGAATACACTGTTCAGTTCTATATCCTGCTGCAGTACATACTGGACTTTGCCGGTGATGTAGTTTGTAAAGGGAGTGTCAATGCCCTTGATCAGGAAGATTACAAAGAAAATCAGGAGGCACACCGCCAGCTGACGGAACATGAGCTTTGGCAGGCTGCTTTTTTCCTTGCCGTATCTGCTGCGTCTTTTGGCAGGAATATTGTGCCGCGGATATCTTGACCTTACCATAATATCATCCATATCGTACACCCCTATTCTTCATAGCGTGAATTTCTGTCCGCAATCCTGTATCATGCGAGGCTGCAGGCCGTGGCAATCCGTTTTCTCCGGCTTTTCTGCTTGGGTCCGCCACGTCCCTGCCGCTCCTCGCGAAAGCAATTGCATTCGTCATAATGTGTTTTCCAATTCACACTCATACTTGTACAATAAATTATATTTGTTATCCCGGGGAAATATTCCGGATTGCCCTCAGGGAATTAACCAATAAAAAACCCGGATAGCGGGGGGTATTTTCCGGAGGATTTTATAAAGATTGAAATTACATTTTGCATAGAACTTCGGATATGGCAAACAATAAGCTCAGGCACGAATTCCTTTATTCAAGGAAAGAAAAATTAACGGAGGTGGATTCTTCAAATGAAGCATAAAGTTGCAGTTGAGAACAGCCTGACTCCCATATCGGAGTATCTTTCAAAAAAAGGCTATTCCGTGGACAGCGTTGATTTCAGCAAGGAATATACCAGAGGTATGGACCTATATGATGCGGTTGTAGTAACAGGTCTTAATAAGAATTTTCTTGGCGTAGAAGACACGAATACAAAAGCAGTGGTTATCGACGCAAAAGGATTGACCGCAGAACAGGTATACAGCAGGCTGGAAGACAGACTCCAATAGCCCTTCCGGAGCGGGCGGCCAAAGGC
>JAEZCO010000101.1 GCA_023433505.1 Bacillota bacterium
TCTTACCTGTGTTCAAAATGCTTGAAAACTTTGCTTTCATTAAGAGTCCCTCCGTTTTAGTTAAAATTTTGGCAGGCCATTTGCCTACAAGAACATCATAAACGGGGAACCTTTGCTGAACCTGAAATACTAAAAAAACTTTTCCCAGACTTTTCCCGCTGTCACCTATTAACATGCCCTTAAAATCAGGACAGCAAACGAACCTTTTTCAGCTTAACCGGTGATAAAAAGACGCCTTTCAGTTTCGATTGAAGCTAAAAGACGCTTATGTGCTATTCACTTTGTTGAAATTAATTAAACAACTTTATGTTAATGGTCAATAATCATTTGATATCATACTTTTTTAAGATGCTGACGAAATTCCGAGGGGGAGACTCCGGTTTGCTTTTTAAAGGCTTTGCTGAAATAGAGATTATCGGAAAAACCCACGCATTCAGCCACCTGTTTTACCGAAGAGCAGGTTTGCAGCAGATCTTTAGCCCGTTGGATGCGCAGCTCTGCCAGAAATCTGGCCGGCGCTATGCCGGTATGCATTTGAAACAGCCGGGGAAATTGTTTGCTGCCTAAACCATATTGCTCGGCAAGTTTGGCGATGAAAGCTGTTGCGAATAATTTTCATAGAGCTTCATCAGCCTTTCTGCAGTTCTCTGGGTATAGCTCACCGACTCTTCCAGCCACTTACCCCATTCCCCATGCGATAGTTCTCAGTCGGCGACGGGGAATTCTTGATGCCTTCCCTGGCATACTGGAGAATCATATGCTTTGGGCATCATCATTGTGAACATGAGAGAAAATGACTTCGGCATATAACGATTCAGGATAGAAGCTTTCATGGGCTATTCGTCAACAAAACGATAGCCGACCCCGATTTCGGTCAGTATAAATCGCGGCTTTGCAATGTTCTTCTCTATTTTACGCCGCAGATTGGCCATAAAAACCCGGATAGTTTTCGTATCGCCTGTTTCACTATAACCCCATACTTCCTTAACGATATAGTTGTGGGTCAGAACCTTCCCCTTGTTGGCAATCATGAGCTGCAGCAATTTGTATTCCATCGGAGTTAAATGGACCTCATTCCCATCAACGAGGACTTTGCGTTTTTCATAATCCACCGTTAAGTAATCACAGGAAAAAACGGATAGGGATGGAGGCGCCAATTGTTGCTGGAGCCTTCTCTTAACCGCGCGGATTCTCGCCAGCAGCTCGCCCATATGGAAAGGTTTCGTAATATAATCGTCCGCTCCCAAGTCCAATGCTTCGATCTTTTCTTTTTCCTGCTCTCTTGCCGATACCACAAGTATTGGCGTACCGGAAAAGCCGCGAATTTCTCTGATGACCACCAGCCCGTCCTTATCCGGCAGTCCGAGATCCAGTAATACCATATCCGGATGATTGGATGTAAATAAAAACAGCCCTTCATCCGCACTCTCGGCAACCGTGACCTTATAGCCCTCCTTTTTGAGGGAAACCGCTACGAAGTTTGAAATATACCTATCATCCTCAATCAGCAACACAGTGAGTTCATCCGTCATTTTTTATTCACCTCCATTTGGAAGGGAGAACACAAAACGGGCGCCTCCGGCCGGCTGATTTTCCGCCCGGATCGCTCCGCCATGAGCTTCTACAATAGCCTTGCAAATTGCAAGACCCAGCCCCATTCCGCGTTTTCCATCAATAATATTGTTTTTTGGGATTGTAAACCCATCAAACAGCCTGTTCATGATATCTTCGGCAATGCCATTTCCATTATCACAGACTTCAAATACCACGTCATTTCCCAATATACCTACTTTAAGATCAATACAGCTTTCAAGGGGTGTATGCTTGACGGCGTTGTCCAGTAAATTTACAAGAACCTGCACGACAAGCTTGCCGTCCATGGGTAATGAAATCACCTCATTGGGCAACGAAACCTCTAAATGTCTGTTTTGCAGAATTCGAGACATATGAGAAGTCGCTTCGTTCACAACATCATCCACAACCTCGTCCTCTTTGTGCAAAAAAAGCTGGCCTTCTCCTATACGCGTCATATTCAATATGTTCTCTACAAAATTGGCCAGCCAGATCATTTCTTCGCTAATGTCGGCGGCCAGCTTTTTTTGCTCTTCAAGCGATAATTGCTCAAATTTGTCCGTTAGCAGCGAGCTTGCGCCGGTGAGCGCCGTGAGCGGGGTACGCAAATCATGGGCCACCGAACGCAGCAGCGTACTGCGCAAGCGCTCCCGCTCCATAGCGACCCGTATTTCTTCCCGTTCACGATAGCTGTACTCTCTGTCCAACGCGGCCCCAAGCTGTGTCGCCACGGTTTTTACTACCAGTTCCTGCTGGAAGGTCAACTCATCCCTTCCGCAATATAAGGTGAGCGATCCCATTTGCTTTGCAACGCCTTGTATGGGAATTGTGAGCCCTTCCATATCTGATTGGACATACTGTTCGCTGAAATATTCCTGATCATCCCCGTCCAGGATAACGCGGCTTGCATATCCTGTATGATCATAGATGTACTTAATTCCCCGCAGAATGATATTGCGTTTTCCTGTGATATGCAGGAAGTCTTCGGCCACTTTATAGAGCAACCTAGCCGTCAGCTCGCTCTGATGGGAAATGCTTATTTGCTTTTGCAGGCGGGAGGTGATCGTGCCCGAAACAACGGCGGTTACAAGAAAGAACAGCAACAGCATCACGTCCACCGCTCTGTAGATCAAAAAGGCATAACGTGGCTCCGTAAAGAAAAAATCGAACAATACCACGCCGGCCACGGATGCGGCAAGGCCATAAATATATCCATTGGTCAGTATCGTTACAAACAGGACGCCAAGCAGAAACATCATGAGTATGCTTTCTCTGCCTGCGCCAAGTCTGGCGATCAGGAGCGAACCTAACAGGGATAGCGTCAGTACAACCAGCACCTTCATTACCGAACGGGCGATTTCTCTGTTTTTCCTGTTTATCGTCACGAGTCCATAACCTCCCTTCGCCAGAGTACATAATTAACGTTATTTCATATCCAGTATACGGGAGCAGTCTTTCGTATTTCCTGCGATGATCAGGTGCTGGTTCTCCATAAAAACATGCTCGGCGCTGGTAACGGGGATTATTTTCCCGTTTTTCTTTATAGCGATGATATTGATATTATATCTGGAACGGACATTTACCTGTTTAATGCTTTTATCTACCCAGTTATCCGGCACCTCGATCTCAAAGATCGAAAAATCTTCTGCCAATTCAAAATAGTCAAGGACATTGCGCGCGCTATATTTCCGTGCGGCCTTCAGCGCCACGTCCCGCTCGGGATGAATGACCTCGTTGGCTCCGTTGCGCAGCAGGAACTTTTCGTGAATCGTTCTGTCCGCTTTTGATACCACATACTTTGCTCCAAACTCCTTCAGCAAGGATGTGATTTCCAAAGACGCTTGAAAATTATCGCCGATGCATACAAAGCATATGTCAAAGTTGCTTACGCCCAAAGAACGCAGCAGCTTTTCATCCATGCAATCGCCGATGTGGGCACGCGTGACGCAGGGCAGCAGGTCGTTTATCTTTTCCTCTTCCTTATCGACGATCATGACTTCATTGCCAAGCTCCGTCATCCTTGTGGCCAAATGCTTTCCAAACCTGCCAATGCCGATGATCAATACTGTTTTCATGTTCTTCCTCCCTAGCCGATGATAATCTTTTCTTCCGGATTTCTAAGCTTCGATTTCGTTCCCATCATTACAGCCATTAACAATGTCAGGCTGCCTACGCGCCCGCTGTACATGAGCAGTATGATGACCATGCGTGACAGCGTATCCAATTCTCGTGTGATCCCTGTGGACAGCCCTACCGTGCCAAGGGCCGACAGTGTTTCAAAAGCCGCATCTTTCACAGGCAATCCCTGCGTAGTGATGAGCAAAAATATGCCCAAAATCGATAACATAATGTATATTGTCGTACTGCAATAGGCCCGTTTGATCGTATTGTTTTCCAATCTTCTGTGGAAAATATTGATGTCGTCCGTATTCCTGATGTAGGATATCGTCGCCAGCAAGATGACCATGATCGTGGTCGTCTTGATACCGCCGCCTGTAGAACCGGGGGATGCTCCGATCATCATCAGCAGCATGGTCAAAACCGTGCCGCCTTCGGTTAACGCGGCAGTATCCACCGTGTTAAAACCGGCTGTTCTTGGCGTGATCGATTGGAAGAGCGAGGCCAGAAGCTTATCGATCGGGTGCATCGCTGCGAGCACGTTGCCCTGTTCCATGGTATAAAACAGAATTGCGCCGCCGATAATTAGAAACGCCGTCGACAGCAGAACAATCTTGGTATGAAGCTTATAGCGGTCGTAACGCAGCTTGTGCTCCATGATATCATCCCAGACCACAAACCCAAGTCCGCCGATGACGATCAGCGTCATAATCGTCAGATTGACCAGCACATCGCTCTGATAAGGTATCAGAGATGTGTATGGGGCAAATCTTCCCATCAGGTCAAAGCCCGCATTGCAAAAGGCGGATATCGAATGGAATACGGCATAATAAACGCCTGTCGCTACACCCATCTGAGGACAAAAGCGAATAGCCAACAATATCGCACCCATGCCCTCAACTATCGCAGTACAGATGATTATGCGTCGAATCAATCGCACGATACCGCCTATTTGAAAAGCGCTGACCGACTCCGTCAAAACACCCCGTTCCGCAAGACCGATTTTGCGCCGGGCCATCATCAAAAAGAGAGTAGCCACCGTCATAAAACCCAATCCGCCGATTTGAATCAGGCATAAGATCACGATCTGGCCGAACAGGCTGAATTGCGTATATGTATCATGCACAACCAACCCTGTCACGCAGGTGGCGGAAGCGGAAGTAAACAAAGCATCGATAAACGGGAGAGAAGCTCCGTCCCTGCTGGCGGCGGGGAGCGATAGAAGAAGCGTTCCTATCAATATGATACCGGCAAAACCAAGCGCGATCATCTGTATGGAATTGGCTCTGAATTTCCCTAAAAACATCATAATGTTATTATCAACCTCTCAGGCAAGCGAGTATCTGGTTTACAGAAACACCATTTTTTAGTATTACCGTATTATGCCAACTGAAACAACTATAAGGAGGACAATCATCCAGACACCTCCCTTATGACAATAGTATAACGAACCGGACATAAACATAGTGCAAATATGCTTCCGGTTTGTGTTAATTTTGTATAAACGCCGCTTATTCCTGCTTTGAAAAAAATGGTTATAAGATCAAAAATGATAGATTTACTGAAAAAAGAATCTTAATAGGAAGGAATATTTGTAATGGGCAAATTGGAAATTAAGATTTTGACCAGAGATTACAGCAAAGGCCGGGGGGTATTCGATCTGTCCTTCTCAGTTAGCCAGGGTGAGGTATTCCGGCATTGGCGTTCATCATACAGATGATGGCCAATGCCGGAAAAGAGCTGGAAAACGCAAAGTATGCCACATTCTTCACCTGTTCAATCCGGATGGGATCATTGCGGGGGAATCAGCGGCGATTTGGGGCATAGCTGTTCTTTTCGTAGGCGCCATTATCTTATTCTCATCCGCAATCGCAATATTTGCAAAAAAGATTTGCCCATTTAGCAAAAGGAAGAATTGACTATGCCATCATGCGGGCGGTTTCCACGTATTCAAGTAAAGGAGGATCCCCAAAAAACTTATACTTTGTGATACGTAAAAAAGGCATATCTTCATTGTGAAAACATGCCCGCTCCTTTTGTTGTGTTTCTATATTCAGTTGTTTGCGAGATGGGGCTATATCATCTATAGAATAGGCCCAAAACGCTATATATGGTATCTGAACCGTCTTATTTGCCCTTTTGACCACTATACGTCATCATTATTATGCTCTCCACGCTCACCGTCCAAGGAAACATATCCACCGGCTGCACCTCAGCCACCTGATACCCACCGTTCTGCAGTATCCCCAGATCCCGGGCCAAAGTCCCCGCATCACAGGAAACATAAATGATCTGCTCCGGCTTCAGTTCCAGCAATCCCTCCAGTACTTTCCGGTGGGCTCCGGCCCGGGGCGGATCAAGGACCACGATATGGGGTGAATCGCCGATCTGCTGAAAGGTGTCCTCCGCTTTGCCGACCATAAACTCCACATTATTCACTCTGTTGCGCTTGGCATTTTCCCTGGCATCTTCCACGGCATAGGGGTTTTCTTCAATTCCCCAGACCTTTTTGGCCTTGGCAGCTAAAGCCAGGGTAATGGTTCCGATTCCGCAGTAAAGATCCCAGACCACTTTCTCGGTGGAAAGTTCCGCCCAGTCCAGCACTTTGTTGTAAAGTTTACGGGTTTGAACCGGGTTCACC
>JAEZCO010000022.1 GCA_023433505.1 Bacillota bacterium
GTTTCAACGAGGCGAGAGATATACTCACCGCCTGAAAACCAATTCGGTACTCGTCACCTACAGCCGTAGGAGGACATCTTTGAGCCTCGTTATAACGACCTAATTCAAAGGAAATTTGTCGTTTGTAGACAAATTTCCTTACTATAGCGGAGTTTCAACGAGGCGAGAGATATACTCACCGCCTGAAAACCAATTCGGTACTCGTCACCTACAGCCGTAGGAGGACATCTTTGAGCCTCGTTATTTTCGCAGTTGGCACCACGGAAAGGATGAAAAAAACCCCTCAACATGGCTGTTAAGAGGTTTTATATAAAATTTCATTTATATAATGCATAGAACAGGATAAGCTGTTATCCCGATCACGCCCCTCTATCGCTCGTAGAGTCTGCGGCTAACAAAAAAACAGGCAGGTCTTCTGGCTTAAGCATCATAGCCCTTGCTGCCTTCCCGGTTTCCCAGTGGCATCCTGCAAGGACTCCTCTTTCACAGCGGCGGGACCGCGCGGGCTTTCTACCCGCTTCCCTTTTCACCAATGCATGGGGCAATCAGTTCGCTCCATCATTGGCACCTGTTTTGACATTTAGTTTTCTATTCCACTATAACTTATGAAAAATATTTTGTCATGTAAAATATTTTATATTTTTTGTAAATATCATCAATGGCCGTTTAGATTTTACTCCTACTTAGAAGTGAGGACCCTGCAATACCCTGTTTTGCATTTCCATGCATTTGTCCAACTCATTAAGAGACTCCGCAGCAAACTCATATACGAGGTATTGAGGATTTACATACTGGATCACCTTTTTTATGGAAGGATGCGTAAAAGGGATATGCCGGTCAATTTTTGAAATATGGCTGAAAGCTTTTAAATACCGGTCGAAGAAGCTCTCTTTGTCCGGATGTTCTTCATAGGACCGGATCTCTCTTTTTACATATTCCCCGGACAGTGAACTGTTTAAATGAATTCCCTCAATGGAAACCGACAAATCCTCCAGCCTGTCCAGAACTTCCAGAATGTAGCCCACCGCCTCTTCTTCGCCGGCAAGCTCCCGGTTGGTATTCATCAGGTGTCCTATATCCAGCATAAATCCTTTATTGGGAAACCGGATACCTTCCATCAATCTGGCAGCAATCTTTCTGTCCAGCAAGGTCAGACCCGGCCACCAAAGATTTTCCAGGAGCAGATCAAAGCTTGCGTTCACACCGTCGAAAACTTCATTGATCATTTCAATAAAGGCCTCCACCACATCGCCGTCATCGTAGCTGAACCTGTAATTATAGCAATGTTCAAGCTGCACATGGCTTACATGGAAAACCACATACTCCACACCCATGCTGCCTGCGGTTTTCAATTCGCTGCGATAATGCTCGACAATGGCCTTTTTAGTACTGCCTCCGTAATAATGTGTGTAAACGGCTTCTTCCCCAAACTGCCTGGCAAGCTCTTTTTTGTCGTTTTTCCAAAAATCCAGCCATATGGGCCAAAAACGCATGTGAAGGCCAACGATCATTGACGGGAGAATGACGCCAGCATTCCACTGATCCTGCTGGATTAATTCAAGGCCGTGTAGTTCATGCCGTTTTAAAAACTGCTGTATCCGGCTGTAATCACCTTCAAACTTATCCATATCCGATGAATGAGTGGAAAGATTCATTAACTTTAACACAAAAATTTACCGCCTTTCCCCTTTTTTATTTTTTCTAAAGAAATTTCAAGGGCATTACCCCAGTTTCTCTCCGCAAATACATCCTATTGCCTGCAAAGTATCTTTTCATCTTTGCTTTGCCGGCCCATCCCCTTATTGGAGGCCAACAGGTCTGAAAAAATTACTTTGTACGGTGCATCCTTCCTGTCCAAATGAATATAAAAATACGCCCATAGGGTATCTGCATGGATATTATGGATGCTGGCTTCAATATCTTCGATTTTCATAATTTTTTCAGAAATAATATAATCATTCTGATACACATCAAGAATATTAAATAAGTACAACTCCAGCTTCAAAAGCTCATTTACATTTTCCAGCTTCATGCTTTCCTTTTCAATCAGTCGCCTGATTTCTGAAGAATATTTTCTAAAAAGATATCTCAGCCTGCTGCAAAGGTTAGCTATCTTATTTCTATACTCATTATCTATAGAATTTCTATAATTACTTTCTTCCAGGTAATGAACCAAATATGAATCAAACTCCTCCAGGTTCATTTGATATAAGTACCGCATTGCCCATCCTCCCTTTTGCCGCCAGTTCTATGGCATTCTCAACATTTATAAGAAAATCACCGCTGTGAATTCGATCTGTATCAGCCATACCCATAAATCCTTTTCATCCGTCCCATCCTTTCTGTTTGCCGCACTCCCGGCAAAAAAACAAACCTCCCGACCCGGAGGTCAAGAGGTTAATTTGTGCACAAATACAGAACAATGTTGTCCATTGTTCCTAAGCACGCCTCTCTATCGCTCGTAGAGTCTTATGGTGCAGTAAAACAGGCAGGTCTTCTGGCTTAAGCATCATCATCCTTGCAGCCTTCCCGGTTTCCCGGTGGCATCCTGCAAGGATTCCTCTTTCACAGCGGCGGGACCGCGCGGGTTTTTCACCCGCTTCCCTTTTCACCCGTGCATGGCTTCATTGGTTAAAGCCATCACCGGCACCTGTTTTAATATAAAATACGAAAAACACATTCACAAGAAGTGCCTCCGTTTGTCCGGTCGGCATTTCACCACAAAATTCAGTTTAAAACGTCCAAATTCAAAATTATTTTCATCAGCGAGTTTCAACGAGCAGAAGATATACTCACCGCCTGAAACCAATTCTGTACCCTCAACCTACAGAGGTGGGGAACATTTTTGATGCTCGTTATAATTTAATTGATTTTGTGAATTCTTCAACCCGTACAGGCTGTTTGTCCTGTACGAATATCCTGATTTCTCCGAAGCCGAGACTTCTTATCATGGTAATCAGCTTCTTTTCCTTCTCACTGAGTTCCAGCTTTAACTCTTCATCTTTGCCACGCAAAGGAAATCACCCCTCCATCCATCGTAGAGATATTTGGTGCCAAAACAGGCAGGTCTTCTGGCTTGAGCATCATCATCCTTGCTGCCTTCCCGGTTTCCCAGTGGCATCCTGCAAGGACTCTTCTCTTACAGCGGCGGGACCGCGTGGGCTTTCTACCCACTTCCCTTTTCACCGGCACAGGTATTTTATCTTGTACATTGCCGGCACCTGTTCTTTTATTCAGTTCTCATGTTTACTATAATTCAAAAAAAAGAATTTGTCACGGAAAATAATCATTAATTTTAGCAATTTTTTTTGAAAGCCCGGAATAATAGCCGGAATAACATACTTCTGATAGATCCGATGTTTTGCTACTTTATTTTTTGGCAATATAAGGGTATAATTCTATTGTTGGGCTTATACCTTCAATTTGTGTCGGTATTTCTGCTCTTCGGACTTTTTGGGAGGAATAAATAATGAAGAAACTTACGTTTACAATGGAAAATTATCTTGAGGCAATCTACAGACTGTCTCTGGACGGAAAAGGCGCCCGGGTTACCGACATCGCCAAAAGCCTTGGCGTGACAAAGGCCAGTACCAACAGTGCAATGTCGGCTCTTTCAGAAAAAGGTCTTATTGTAAATGAAAAGTACAGGGAGATATTCCTTACGGCAGAGGGTCTGAAATTGGCGGAGCTGACCTCAAAAAAGCATGAAATCATCCAGCAGTTTTTCACAAAAATCCTTAAAATCGATCCGGTGATTGCCGATAACGATGCCTGCGCCATAGAGCATGTTATCAGCAATGACTCCGTCCATGCAATGCATTATTTTCTTTTTAACAAGAAAGACGGAAAATCTGAGCTATAATCCATCCATCAGTACAACAGGTTAAGGATGTAGAAATTTATAAAATAATATTGACTGAATATCAGTCAGTATGTTATGCTATTTGTTAGAAGAATCTAACTAATTCTCCTGTCATTTTCTTAAGAGAGGTGATTTTATGACGCGTATTACCAAACCGCCTTATGAGCGAAGAAAAGAAATATTGGACACCGCCCTGGAGCTTTTTATGAAAAAGGGCTACGAAAGCACTTCCATTGGTGACATCGTCGAAAAAATAGGGGTTGCCCAGGGCTTGTTCTATTATTACTTTAAATCCAAAGAAGAAGTTTACCGGGCCGCCCTGGAGCAGTACACGGATGAATTCGCTTCAAAGCTGCAGGACATCATCCTTGATTCCTCCATTCCGCTGGTCAAAAAGATTGAAGTGATTTTAAAAATCATGGACGACATGTTTGCAGGGTCGGAACATGCCTTTATGGAAGATTTGCACCGGGCGGAGCATATCGAAATGGACTACAGGCTGTCGACCCACGTCGCACAGCTGCTTATTGAACCGTTAACCGGTATTCTGGAGAATCTCAACGAACAGAACAAGATCAAGCTGGAAAATGCGGAATTTACAGCCACCTTTCTTATATTCGGCATCTACGGACTGGTGCACGGACACCAGGATGTCGCGCATAACAAGGAACATCTGAAAACAGACGAAATCATCTGCCTTGCTGCAAGAGTCTTTGGGATAACACCGGAAAAGCTTAAGGAAATTTAGTAACTTATTGCCGCCAAAGTGCAATAAAAAACAAGAAAATAATCTAACAGAGCGGCAAGTAAGTTCCTTCGTTGGGTTATGGGCGGCAGCCCATTTTAGTATGATAAGATGAAAGGAAAGCTGCATATGGCATTCATTGAATTTAAAAATGTCACAAAAGAGTATGGCTCGGGCGAACACAAGCTGCGGGCCGCCGACAGAATCTGCTTCTCCATTGAAAAGGGAGAATTTGTCGTAATCCTCGGCCCCAGCGGCGCAGGGAAAAGTACGGTCCTCAATTTGCTTGGCGGTATGGATACGGCTACTTCCGGGTCCATCTTTATAGACGGCAAAGATATAACCGGCTATGACGACAATGCCTTAACCACCTACCGCAGCGATTCTGTGGGCTTTGTATTCCAGTTTTACAATCTGATCCCTACCCTTACGGTGTATGAGAACGCAGCGCTGATTAAAGAGGTGGCGAAGAATCCCCTGGATATAAAAAATGTACTGGATTCGGTAGGCCTGGGAGACCACCTGAATCAATTTCCTTCCCAGCTTTCAGGCGGCGAGCAGCAGCGTGTATCCATTGCACGGGCACTGGGAAAAAATCCGCAGCTCCTCCTTTGTGATGAGCCGACGGGGGCCCTGGACAGCGAAACCGGGATTGTAATACTTTCACTGCTGCAAAAGATGAGCAGGGAAAAAGGTCATACCGTGATCATTGTCACCCACAACTCAACCCTGGCGCCGGCAGCCGACAGGGTCATAAAAATGCGGAACGGGAAAATAAGCGAAGAGGTTGTCAACCCCTCCCCCATCCCGGTTGAGGAGGTGCGTTGGTAATGCTTTTCCGTAAAATGCTCAGAGATATGAAGCTTAATTTGACTCAGTTCGTCTCCATTTTCCTGATGGCCATGCTGGGCGTTCTTGTATATGCAGGGATTAATTCCGAATGGTATGGTATGCAAAAGGAATCCGACAGATACTACAAAGAAACTAACCTGGCTGACTTGTGGGTCGTGGGCGATAATTTTACAGAGGAAAATGAAGCTGCTGCAAAAAAGGTCTCAGGGGTAGCATCGGTACAGAGGCGCCTCGTTTTGGAGGGCACGGCGGACCTGGCAGGCGATCCCGTAGTGCGCATGAACATAGTGGATGATAATTTGATTTCCAGACCACAAATCCTCAAGGGTTTGGAATTTGATCCGAAGGCAGACGGCATCTGGCTGGATAATTCTTTTGCAGAGGCCCATGCTTTAAAAGTCGGAGACAGTATCACCCTGAAAGCAATGGGAATGGAAATTGCAAAAGAAGTGAAAGGATTGGTCATCCATCCGGAGTATGTATATAATGTGTCGGACAGCTCGGAATTTATGCCCGATGCAAAAGCCTACGGCTTTGCCTTCATCCCCCGCTCCGCCCTCTCCTTTGCCGGCCGGCTCCCATACAACCAGCTATTGATAAAGACCGGAGAGGAAAACAGGGCGCCGGAGGTGCAAGAATTATTGGAAGATTCTTTATCAGGCAGCTATGATATGATGATCTCACGGGGTACACATCCCAGCGTTTCCATGTTTGACATGGAAATTAAGCAGAATAAGGCTTTGGGCGGTTTGTTTCCCATCGTGTTCTTTCTGATTGCCACCTTGTCCATGCTCACCACAATGACGCGCATGACCAATGGGCAGCGGACTCAAATCGGGACATTGAAAGCCCTGGGATTTTCTAAAAGAAAGATACTTTTTCACTATATTTCCTATGGTATCTGGCTTGGGCTTGCCGGTGGTCTGGCCGGACTTATACTCGGTCCAATGATTGTCCCTTCAATCATGTTTACAATGCAAAAGGAGATATACACGCTTCCTCAATGGTACGGCGCTATATCCTTTACTGATGCCTTTGCTGTGCTGCTTGCCATGCTGAGCTGCGGGGTTTCCAGCTATGTGGCCTGCCGCAAGGAATTGAGAGATGTTCCTGCCTCCACCCTGCGTCCGCGCGCTCCCAAGACGGGACGCCTTACACAATTTGAAAAGAGCGCCCTCTGGTACCGTTTTGGCTTTCCCACTCAGTGGAACCTGCGCGACATCATGCGGAATAAAATACGCTCCATTATGGCCGTTATAGGCGTTATGGGATGCATGGCTCTCATCCTCTGGGGCTTGGGACTCCGTGACACTGTCAATTCCGTATCTCACCGGTTATATGGAAAAATATATACTTATGAAAGTAAAATTAATTTCGAAGAAAATATTTCAAAAGACGATGTGAATCTCCTGAAAAAAAATTTTCCCGGTCAGCTGATCCAGGAGGCGAATATCGAAATCAAAAACGGCAATGGCAAAAAGAGCGGCACTCTTACCGTTACAGGACCAGGGAATCTGCTGAACCTTCCGGACCCGGAAATGGACAGACTGAACCTGCCCGGCAGCGGAGCAGCAATTTCCTTTAAAATGGCGGAAGCTTTGGGCATAAAGGCCGGGGATAAAGTGCAATGGCGCATCTATGGGGAGAAATCCTGGCAAACCTCCGAAGTAAGCTCCATATTCCGAATTCCCCTGGGACAGGGGATAGCAATGTCGGAAACTGCCTATAAAAATGCGGGAAATACCATGTCTCCCACAGCACTGTTGGCTTCGAAGGATGCAGACGGCGCGGAAAAATACTCCGGCGTGAAAAGTGTCCAGAAGAAGGCACAGCTCATCGATAGCTTCAATTCACTTCAGGAGAGCATGCAAATGGTTATTGCCGTACTGATACTCGCCGCCGTTGTGCTGGGGGCAGTAGTACTGTATAACCTGGGCGCGCTGTCCCTTACAGAAAGGTTAAGAGAGCTTGCCACGCTGAAGGTTTTAGGATTCGCAAACAAGAAGATACAATCCCTGCTTCAAAGACAAAATATATGGCTGACCATCCTGGGTATCCTTTTAGGGATTCCCGCCGGCTTTTTATTCATCAAACTCATGCTCAAAACCATGCCGGAGTCAAGTGATTTTGTAAGCAGCGTAGCTGTACCGACCCTGATCATCTGCACAGCGGTCACGTTTATTTTATCCGTACTGGTGAATATCGTAATGTCCGGAAAGGTAAAAAGCATTGACATGGTAAGCTCTTTGAAATCTGTAGAGTAATTGTGTCAATGCTCCCACTTATGGACAAACCAGTAAAAGCGTAGAGATAAGCATCACCCGCATTGTGAGGACGTGGCTTTATACGCTCCAGTCCAGGCTCTTCTGCTGGATCGTATAGAGCCGCCGGAACATTTCCTTTTTCCCCCATTGGCTGTAAGCTGGGGGATGACGTGGCTCACTATATGCTCAGAAGCAGACGCAATCCCCCATGCTATTGGTGGTAAGCTCCGACAGATTCCTGGAATTGAAAAAGCTAAGGGATAAAAGAAACAATGAAGCCAGCGCCCACAAAACCACGGAACCGATCACAAGCGGCTTTCTGGTTGCCGCAAGTTCTAACAGCCTTGCCATTCCCCTTTAGGGTTCTGTTTTTTTGAATTTTCCTTCACCTGTGATTCCCCTTCTTTTTTACTCAGATTAATTTATTAGAATATCCTTACTTTTGCGCAAAAAAAATTTCAGAGACTTTCCGTCTCTGAAATCAAGTTTTCCACTTTATATGCTTCAAAAATCTTTTCATACGACCTTATCCTGTTTCTCAAGAATAAGAGTGCTCATTTTGTGTACACTGTCATCAGAAAGATCACACAGACACAGGATGGCATCATGTCTGGCGTCTTCCTCGGAAACTTGAACATGCTCACGGAAGAATGCATATAGAAGCAAATACTTCGTATAAAGCTGATTTGCAATCCGGGCACCCTGTTCACTGAACCGGACCTTTCCATAATACTCCTTACAGATAAGGTTATCCTCAGCAATGGTCTTCAACATCTGGGATACGCTTGAGCGTTTGATTTTGAGTGAAACTGCTATATCTTTTGAAAAAACTCCGTCCCCATTCCCTCCCAATTCATAGATTGCAAAGAGATACCGTTTTTTAGCGGAAGATAACAATGAAATTCTCCTTTTCCACTGATTGCTCTTAACTTACTATAGAATAACTGCTTTCAAGACGCCTTTGCCTTTCTATGCCTCTGCATGGTTTAAGGAAACTCAATGCTTCGATCTCCCGGATTCCATCCCGCATTGGCTGCTGCCGGGGCAGTGTTGACAACTGGAATTGGCAGAATCACTTCCGCTGCAGCCGGAGCAGGTACCCTTTTTTATAAGGCGGCGAATTGCCAGGAAAAACAGGCCGATCACCACCAGGCTTATCAAAATGGTAGGTAAATTCATAAAAAGACCCCCTTTACTATAACTATATGTAACAGCCCATCCGGCTGGTACTTAAAAATACTTTACCAGCCGGACCTGGCAGGCTTTCTATGCATTAGCGCCTGCCTGGCTTAAAACCGTTTTATGATTTATTGCCGGCCGGAACAGCTGGAACAGCATCACGGCCAGCACAAGCAATGCTACAAACGTGCCGACTCCAAAACTTGCACCCGTAAATATGCTGCTGAATTGGAAAACCATGAGCGAAATTGCATAAGCAAATACTGTCTGGTAGCCAATTGCAAAGAATGTCCATTTAGTATTGGCCATTTCACGCTTGATAGCGCCTATGGCAGCAAAACATGGGGCACACAGCAGGTTGAAAATCAAGAAGGACATTGCTGCCGTAGAACCGGTGAACATTTGCATAGTGGCTGCCCACATGCCCGGGTCACCCTCACCTGCATCTGCAAGACCGTTAAGCA
The DNA here is from genome assembly GCA_023433505.1 of Bacillota bacterium. Lineage (GTDB taxonomy): Bacteria > Bacillota > Clostridia > Acetivibrionales > DTU013 > MnB-11. The sequence continues at coordinate 9,367 of JAEZCO010000022.1, forward strand.
CACCAAAGGTACCTACGACATTTTCCTTGGCAACAAGACCCGAAACAGTTGCCACCGCTGCTTTCCAATTTCCAAAGCCAAGAGGGGCGAAAATAGGAGCGATGAAATTACCGAAGGCGGCCAGCAGGCTTGCTTCCTCGTCCACCAGTCCGAAGGCTCCGTCGGAAAAGCCGAAGCTTGAAAGGAACCAGATTAAGCCGCAGGCGACGAAGATAACCGTTCCGGCTTTGACTATAAAGGCTCTGCAACGCTCCCACATATGAATCAGAACGCTTTTCCAAGAGGGCAGATGATACTGCGGCAGTTCCATTACAAAGGGGGCCGGGTCACCTGCAAACATCCGTGTTTTCTTTAGCATAATGCCTGATGCGATAACAGCCAAAATGCCCATGAAATACATGGATGGTGCCATCCACCATGCGCCGCCCATAATTGCGCCTGCAATCAGGGCAATCACCGGTAATTTTGCGCCGCAAGGGATAAAGGTAGTAGTCATGATGGTCATGCGCCGGTCTTTTTCGTTCTCAATGGTCTTGGTTGACATTATGCCCGGTACACCGCAGCCGGAAGAAATCAATATCGGAATAAAGCTCTTTCCTGACAGGCCGAATTTACGGAAGATCCTATCCATGATAAATGCGACACGGGCCATATAGCCGCAGTCTTCCAATTCTGAAAGGAAGAAGAAAAGAATGAACATCTGAGGCACAAATCCCAATACGGCGCCTACACCGCCGATGATACCGTCCACAATCAACCCCGTAAGCCATTCGGCAGCGCCGACATTGGTAAGCCAGTTGCTGACAGCAGGCTGAATCCATTCACCGAATAAGGTATCGTTGGTCCAATCTGTGACAATTGCTCCGATTGTCGTGACCGAGATATAATATACGATAAACATGATAAGGGCAAAAATCGGGAGTGCCAAAAAGCGGTTTGTTACGATACTGTCTATCCTGTCCGAGGTTGTCATTGCTTTTTTCTTTTTATGCATGACACTGCTCATCAGCTTGGTAATATACAAATATCTTTCGTTGGTGATGATGCTCTCACTGTCATCACCCAACTGGTTTTCGACAGAAGTGATAATTGCTTCGATTTTTTCCTTGACGCCCTGTTGGAGATTTAATTCCGCCAGTATCTTTTCATCCCGTTCAAACAGCTTTATGGCATACCAGCGCAAACGCTGGGGATTTTTCAGTCCGATATCTATCTTTTCGATGGCAGCCAGCGCGTCTTCCACGGATGCACTGAATTTGTGCTGCGGTTTGCTCGTTTTTTTCGCATTAGCAAGCAATATGGCTTTTTGTGCAGCCTCCATTGAACCAATGCCCTTGACCGCCGAGGTTTCCACAATCTCGCAGCCAAGTGCCGCGCCCAGCTTCTGGACATCAATCTTATCTCCGGATTTGTTGACAATATCCATCATATTTAGAGCAATCACAACCGGTATGCCCAGTTCCACCACCTGTGTGGTCAGATAAAGGTTGCGCTCAAGATTGGTACCGTCTACCAGATTTATCACCGCGTCAGGATTATCGTTTGTAAGGTAGTTACGGCTTACGACTTCCTCAAGGGTATAAGGCGAAAGAGAATAAATGCCCGGCAGGTCGGTTATTACAACATCCTTCTGGCCCCGCAGCTTACCTTCTTTTTTCTCCACTGTAACACCCGGCCAGTTACCCACATACTGGCTGCTGCCTGTTAAATCATTAAACATGGTGGTCTTGCCGCAATTCGGGTTTCCGGCAAGAGCAATTTTGATCCCCATTATCACTACCTCCTAAATACTAGGTTAGCACTTGCTAACTCACGAATAAAAAAAGAGCCCGCGGTTTTTACCCTACTTCGATATTTTCCGCTTCGGTTTTGCGTATGGAAAGCTCATAGCCCCGCAGATTGATTTCTATCGGATCTCCCAGGGGAGCGACCTTGCGGACAAATACCTCTGTGCCTTTGGTAAGTCCCATGTCCATAATACGGCGTTTGAGTGCGCCGGTACCGTTAAGTTTAACGACTCTAACAGTTTCACCACATTTAACTTCCTTCAGCGTTTTCATACGGAATTTCCCCTTTCAAATTCAAGAATGCCTGACTGTAAGTACTCTGTTTGCCATGGATTTGCTGATTGCCATTCTTGTCCCCTTTACGTTGACAATCACATTGCCGTTTATTTCAGACACCACCGAAACCTCCGTATCTTCAACAAAACCAAGATTACACAGAAAACGGCGCGTTTCATCCTTGCCGTTGATGGATTTGATAATGGCTTTCTCGCCGGTGCCCATCATACTGAGGGGTATAACCTGATGAGAAACCGAAGCCTGCGAACAGCAGGTATTAAAATCAGTTACATGAAGAGTTGCTGCATTTCCCATTGCCATCGATGTGACCTCCTCCAAAGTGTTAGCCAAACCTAACATTTAGTTCTTTTATCAGGGATTAGCATATGCTAACCCCTTCAATTTCAAAGTTTACACCTACTAACTTTAATTGTCAATAGCGTTTGAACATAATTTAAAAGATTTTTATCAATAAAAGTCTCGGGACATCGAGCCCATCTCGCCTTTTGGTGATTCGGCTTTGGACGAATACCGCAATGCAAAAGCCGCCACAAGGATGCGACGGCTTCATATTGAATACTGCAAAAATCTAAACCGGACAGACAAATTTCACAATGCTATTGTTGCACAACTGGTCAATGGAGGGCCTTTTCTCGGAATATTCCACATTCATCAAGGTATAACCGTCCATAATAAGACTTTCCCAGTAGTGATTGACCTCCTTGGGGGCTTTTTTGTTCGCTCTGATGAACTTCTTTAATTCCTTCAGGGTATCGACTTTACCGCTCTGACTTTCCAGCAATTTTATATAAACGGCTCTATCGGACGAAAGCGAGATCGTGCCTTCCTTCAACTTTTGCAGTGTTTCACCGTAGTTTTTAACCGCAATGATAAACCTGTTTCCTCCGGACTTTGTATTCCCACCCATACCTTCACCTCCTTCAAAATAAATAATTTTTCCCACAGTGTTTTGGATGCTTTCCTGCATGGCAGCGTTTGTGTATAAAGCTGGATTTAAACCTTTGCCACGACGGATCCGCATCACAAAACATATTTGCAAAATCCTGTGGGAAAGCTGAAGAGTTTATTTATGTAAAGTCAAGGCTTACGATTACCGGCCTTGAGCGAATTTTCCCCTGTCCTTTCTTATAAATTCTACAAATACAAGGGGTAGAATTACAAGAATACACACATTTTGAATTCATGAGACTTCTCATATACAGGGACGGATGCAGTACATGCAGCACAAGTTCGAAATACAGAGGCCAAGGAATAGATTTCTCATGTTTGCAAAGGGCATGCCAAAATCCTGACGCTGCTGCTGATAAGCCTTCCCACCACGCTGTATGTGTTCAAGCACCCGATGGTACTCCGGGTTGTCAGGCTCCATTTGTACTGCGGTTTTTGCATGATTCAACGCTGTTATTGCATTGCCGGCGCCTGAATTTGCAATCGCGCTGTAATAGTACCATAAAGCGCTCCTGTCGGTAATATTGTTCAGTACGTTGAGTGCCTCATGATAACGTCCCGCGTTGAGATAGTTTTTAACCGGACCAAATTCCAAAGGCTCCTGTTTCCTTTGATGTCCGCCAAAGGGGTCAAACCCTTCAAATGAACCGAAACCTTCGAAGGGATTGAAACCGAAACCAAACGGGTCATCCTCCCCGGATGAGCTGCCTCTATTGCCGTTGTAGCCATTGTAGCCTCCGTAGCTATTGCTGCCGTTTTGGGACGCGCTGCCGTTTTTTATCTGTTCGTAAGCAGCATTAACCTCGCTCATTTTCTTTGCTGCGTCTGCATTACCGTGGTTCAAGTCGGGGTGGTATTGTTTTGCCAATTTGCGGTAAGCCTTTGTTATCTCTTCTTCCGAAGCCGTCGGAGAAACGCCAAGCACGCTATATGGATCGGATATCATTTTTTCTGTTCCTCCTTTGCCCTATTTTTTGCATCATATTTTGTCCAGACTCCAGAATAAAGTATATTTTCAATCAGCTTTCCATCCTGTTTGACCGGCAATCGCCTGTATTTCTCCGTACAGTCGGCCATCAGCAGGTTCAGGATATTGCCGAATTCTTCGGATGGTGTTGCTGTCATAGGGTTATAACGTTCTTTTTTAATATCATCCTTTAAATCAAGACAGGCATCCATAATATAGATGAACCTTCCCAGCGAATTCCCAAATGCCCTCAATGCCGCGCTATGCTCATCTTCATTCCGGACAAAAATTCCGCCGAGAAGTCTGCCGAAACAGTTGGCGGGAACGTCTGGATTGATGACTCCCGCCTTTTCCATGGCTGAAAGCTCGCCAAGGCATTCTTCTATCATCTTGCTTTGAGCCGGATATTGTCCGGCAATCCTCTTGTATCTCTGCTCAAACAGCTTTACTTCACACATTGCCGTTATATTTTTGCTGTCGTTCCAATCATCAAGGAAATTGTAATATGCCAGAGCAACATTCATATCTGCGGCATACTCTGTAAATTCGTTCTGCCAGTATTTGTGCTGTCTTATCGGATGAACGATGCACCGTCCTGTTTCAACTTTATCCTCTTTTTCATACAGTGCCGAAAGGATCAGTATAAGAAAAGTCATGTCATAGGTCAGCGTTATGCGGCTGATCATCCCATGGCGTTTTCCCAAAGCCATGCATAAACCGCAATAGCATGCGCGGTACCGCGACTCTTCTTCCGGTGTTAGCTTACCTAAATCGGCAACTACATAACCAAACATATATCAGTCCACCATTTCTAAATTCCAGCCGTCGCCCTCATTCTACTGTATTTTCGGCTGCATTGTTTCAATGATTGCGGAAAGCTCATTACCGGCCGCAACAATCTGTGCGTTATCCTTGCTCTTCAATACCTTTTTGGTATGCTTGACAGCCTCGCCCAGCTGTGTGCGGTCGTCCTTGTCAAGCTTTTTCATCATGGCCTCCGCCTGATATATCAGCTGCTCCGCATTATTCCGCGCTGTTGCTTCTTCTCTGTTTACCGCATCTTCTGCCGCATACTGCCTGGCGTCGCGGATCGCCTGGTCAATCTCCCCCGGACTTAAGTTCGAGGAGGCTGTAATTGTAATGTTTTGTTCCTTGCCTGTTCCAAGATCCTTTGCAGATACATTGACAATACCGTTGGCGTCTATACTGAAGGCAACCTCAATTTGCGGTACGCCTCTGGGAGCCCGCCGGATACCGTTCAGCTTGAATTTTCCCAGGGTTTTATTGTGTTTTGCCATTTCACGTTCGCCCTGCAACACATGGATTTCCACTGAGGACTGGAAGCTGGCGGCCGTTGTGAAAATCTGGCTCTTTCTTATGGGAATGGTGGTATTCCGGTCAATGATCCTTGTACAAACGCCGCCTAAAGTTTCAATCCCCAGCGAAAGCGGTGTTATGTCCAGAAGCAGCAAATCCTTGACATCGCCTGTAAGTACTCCTCCCTGAAGTGCAGCGCCTAAAGCCACGCATTCATCGGGATTGATTCCTTTGAAGGGTTCCTTGCCCGTAAGCCTCCTGACAGCCTCCTGGACTGCCGGAATCCTGGTGGACCCACCTACCAGCAAAACCTTGCTCAAATCGGAATTACTCAAGCCTGCATCGCGCATTGCCTGTTGTACGGGACTGATGGTGGCGTTTACAAGATGTGCGGTAAGCTCATCAAATTTTGTCCTGGTCAGTGTGATTTCCATATGCAGCGGGCCTGAAGAATTTGTGGTTATGAACGGGAGATTGATCACGGTTGACGTCAAAGCGCTCAATTCAATTTTTGCTTTTTCTGCCGCTTCTTTCACCCGCTGTATGGCCATGGGGTCTTTGGCGAGGTCGTAACGGTGTTCCTTGCTGAATTCACGAATAAGGAAATCAACCACGCAGGCGTCAAAGTCGTCACCGCCAAGACGGTTGTTTCCCGCAGTTGCAAGGACTTCAATAACTCCGCTGTTTATATCAAGGACGGATACGTCAAAGGTCCCTCCGCCCAGATCATATACAAGCACCTTCTGGGAGGCTTCTTTATCTACGCCATAGGCCAGCGCCGCCGCAGTGGGCTCATTGATGATACGCTGTACGTTCAAGCCGGCAATTTTCCCCGCATCCTTTGTTGCCTGCCGCTGTGCATCCGTAAAATATGCAGGCACGGTAATTACCGCTTCATTGACGGTTTCGCCAAGATAGCTCTCTGCATCGGATTTGAGCTTTTGCAAAATCATCGCCGAAATCTCCTGGGGCGTATATTTTTTACCATCGATATTGACCCTGTAGTCACTGCCCATTTCACGCTTTATGGAGCTGATGGTGCGCTGGTGGTTTGTAACCGCCTGGCGTTTTGCAATCTGCCCTACCAGACGTTCACCCGTTTTTGAAAATGCCACCACCGACGGGGTGGTGCGGTCGCCTTCCGCATTGGGGATTACCACTGCCTCACCATTTTCCATAACCGCAACACAGGAGTTTGTCGTGCCTAAATCAATGCCTATCACTCTGTACATACACCGGCTCCTTTTTCTGTTCTACGTGATTCATTCTATTGAACCAATATTAACTGAATATAAACTTGGGCAAATTAAATTTGCGGTACTCCAAAAAAAAGTTTAAATACAGTTTACAATTGCCTGATAATATATTACAAATAGTAGTGAGGGAGGCATCCGAATGTTTTGTATCATGGTTGTGGAAGATGATCCTAATATAAGAAAGCTTATGGAAGCCGTCTTGCTTCAGAATGGGTATGAAGTCATTCATGCCAGAGACGGCATAGATGCTCTTGATAAAATGGACAACCATCACGTGGACCTGGTTATCCTGGATATTATGATGCCTCGCATGGATGGCTATGAATTTACGAAAATGCTGCGAAGCTGCAACAATAACACACCGATACTGATGGTGACGGCGAAAGAGTCGCCTGTTGATAAAAGGAAGGGTTTTATTGCAGGAACAGACGATTATATGGTGAAGCCCGTAGACGAAGAGGAAATGATTCTCAGGATTGCAGCGCTTCTCCGGCGTTCCCGGATCGCAAACGAACATCGGCTGGTAGTGGGAAGCACGGTACTGGATTATGATTCATTGACCGTTTCGCAGAACAATATGGTTCAGGAATTGCCAAACAAGGAATTCATGCTTTTATACAAGCTGTTGTCCTTTCCAAATAAAATTTTTACAAGGCGCAATCTGATGGATGAAATCTGGGATATGAACTCGGATACGGATGAACGCACTGTGGATGTCCATATAAACCGTTTACGCGACAGGTTCAGGGGAAGTCCGGATTTTGAAATAGCAACGGTCAGAGGACTGGGCTACAAGGCGGTGATCAAAGCTTGAACAGGACAGGGATAACCAAAGTAACTGCGGGCAATGTAAGTATCAACAGAGTAAGAACCTTGAATGTGCAAATGACATTTTTTGTGTTCTATATTATGCTATTTGCAGGATTATTAACCGGAGGGTGTTTTGCATTTTTGTATTTCATTGGAATATTCCCGTTCCCTCTTCTCACACCCATATTCTCTCCCTTCATTGCACTGATTGTCAGCAGTATTGTCGGCACTTCCCTTACCGCTATTGCCTGTGAGAAATTTTTAAATCCGCTGAATCAGCTGATCAAGGCAACAAAAGTAGTATCTACGGGAGATTTCAGTATCCGTGTGAAAGAAACCAACGGTAATTCGGAAATAGGCGTCCTTCTCAGGAATTTCAATCATATGACGGAAGAACTGGGAAGCATAGAGCTCTTCCGCAATGATTTTATAAATAACTTTTCCCATGAATTCAAGACGCCCCTGGTATCCATCCGCGGATTTGCCAAACAGCTGCAGAATGACGACCTGCCGGCGGAAAAACGCAGGGAATATACCGAGATTATTATCAGCGAGACCGAACGGCTGAGCAACATGTCCGCAAATATACTGCTGCTTACAAAGCTTGAAAATCAGCAATTTGTCACCGATTATGCGGAATATGACCTCGATGAACAAATCCGCAGCTGCATTATACTTCTCGAAAAGCAATGGACCAAGAAAAACCTGGAAATGAATCTGGAACTGAGTCCCGTGAAAATTTTCAATAACGCGGAAATGCTCTTCCATCTCTGGATTAATCTCATTGACAATGCAATAAAATATACAAACGAGAATGGCCATATTTCAATCCTGTGTTGTGAAACAAACGGTGAAATCAGCTTCAAGATAAGCGATGACGGAAATGGCATGGACGAATACACGCTGAAGCATATTTTTGATAAATTCTTTCAAGGGGACAGGTCACATAAAACTCAAGGCAACGGCCTGGGCATGTCAATAGTCAAGCGTATTATGGAGCTTTGCAAAGGGAAAATAACAGTGGAAAGCAAAATAAACCAAGGCACATCCTTTATTGTAAAGCTGCCAAAAATGCAGAAAAAATAAGCAAGATAATGCTTGTCAAGCACTGGCATCCTGGCGTTATCTTGAGCTTTCAAGGGTATTGCAATAACAATTGGCAAGTGCTAATATATTCAGTAATGTTTTATATCCAGTACAATGAGGAAGGTGAAGGAATGAAACTGCAGGAATCCGGCGAGAACTACCTGGAAATGATTTTAATCCTTACAAATAAGACAGGCTATGTAAGGTCAGTGGATATTGCCCATGCATTGTCCTTTTCAAAGCCCAGTGTATCCCGGGCTATGTCCATATTGAAAAAGGCAGGTCACATCACAATCGACCCGGAAGGCAGAATCGAACTGTCGGAAACCGGATATAAAATAGCCGAGCAGGTTTATAACCGTCACCGTATACTGACCGACTGGCTCACCGCGCTTGGCGTCAGTGAAGAAACTGCGTCGGCGGATGCCTGCCGCCTTGAGCATGTTATCAGCCAAGAAACCTTTGACAGAATCATGGAGCATATTAATCAAAATGGAAAAACAACTTGACATCCCGCTAGTGAAAATACTTTACTCTTTGATTCAAATACCCGGAGGATAAGACAAAGCGGGAAGACTGCGGGATCAGAGCTTCAAGTGCACCATAAACTGCATTTTCATGGCATCAGATAAAAATGCGATCATTTTTGTTTTAAGATTTAGCTTACTTTTTATATTTCTGAAAAATACCGACTCTTCTATGACCTCTATTCTTTTGTCCCATGCTTTTAGTTCTCCGGCACTCTTGAGCCCCCATTTCAAGAATGAATTCTCATTGAGCCCGCTGCTTTTTATTACGGTTTTATTGGCCGTTTTCAAGCCGGCCGGCGAGGTTGCATCAAATATTACTTCACTGTTGGGAAACAAATCCGATGCCTTTTGAAGAAATCCTTTGATTTGATGGGCTTCAAAATAATAAAATACTCCGGCGGCTATGAACAGTATATTTTCCGGTACCTCCAGCCGCTCTATCCATCCGTTGTCCAGAAAGGACCCGGTAATATTTTTTCTTCGGCTGTTTTCCTTTATGAAATTCCTTCTTAATTCCATAACATCGGGCAAATCCAGGTCATACCATAAAAGCTTGCCATTATCCACCCTGTCAAAGGTAGTGTCGAAGCCGCAGCCAATATTAACAATCGTTGCCCTGGGATGCTTCTCCAAAAATTTTAATATACACCGGTCCACAAGCAGGCTTCGTACAACCCAGCCCATCTGGCTGATCGCACTTATTCCGCTTTCTATTGCGGAAAAATCATAATCAATGTTGCCAATAATTTCAACCGCAGTTTTATCAACCAGCAGCGGTTCTTTTCTTTGGGTCTCAACCGCACGCCCCCATAAGGGCAGGAGAAGTGTTTTTTGTACATTTCCAAGCTCTACGGAAATCTTATCCGGCATAGTAATTCCTCCATTCTGATAATGAAATATGATCCCTTACATTGCCATTCAATGGCTTTTTAAATTATTCTCTTTAACACTCAGTTCATGAAACGCTGCCACTATCATCTCAGGGTTAATTCTTTTTTCTGTTACCCCTGCTGAACTGCCTAAATCACTGAAATACGCCTTTCCAGCCGTTATAAATGAATTTTATAAATTCCTGCTGCACGCCCGGTATTTCTTCCGGCTTGCCATAAAGTATCATCTGCTCAATCGAGCTTAGATAGAAGCTGCAAATACTTCGTATAAAAAGCTTTGAAATTTCCTTATGGGCTCTGATTGATTTCGTCCAGGTATGCATGTTTTCGGTGAATGCCTCAAGAATTTCATATTTGAAGCCTTCCAGTGAGGAGCCCTGAGCTTTGAAAAGCAGCAGCCTGACGTCGGTATAATTCTCCTCCACAAACCGGCTTACGACCTTGATCACATGCATTTGGGATTCAACGGTATATTCCTCCACCCCTTTGGGGACATTAAACTGCTTCGCCGTTTCCAGGCCCTTTCGTATCTTTTCTACCGCAGACCCTACGACCGAACAAAAAAGATGGTCTTTATCGGTGAAATAGTTGTACAGATTGCTTTTTGCAGTCTTTGCCTTTGCCGTTATTGTCCTTATTGAAGCTTTTTCAAAGCCCTTTTCAAGGAATTCCGCCCTTGCCGTATCCACAATTCTCTGTCGTATTTCATCTTTTGCGAATTGTACCATGCCTTACTCCTGTTTTGCATTTATGTACAGTGTACTTATAAGTACATCGTACTTTTATTATAATTGATCCCCCCAAGATATGTCAATACTTGACTAAAATTTATTTGTCTTATTCAAAGAAGCTTCAATTGTTTCCGGTTTTGATAGGTAACAATCCGCTTATCCGGTCATCTTCCTTGCATTTTGTACAAACTCCAGAACTTCTTTTATCTCAGAAACTTTCTCCCCGGATTCCGGTTTTGCCCTTTCCAGCATTATTAAAGGCACCCCGGATTTTTTTGCGGCATTGATTTTGTCAAGGTTTCCTTCCGTATTCCCATTGTCTTTGATCACCATTACCTCCGCATTGCAATGCTTGAGAATCTGCATGTACAGTGATTCGTTAAACGGTCCCTTCATGGCAATAATGTGCCCCGCATTGAGTCCGAAGCTTTCACATTTTGCAATTACCGAGCTTTCCGGAAAAACCCAGGCATAGAACCTATTTCTGAAATCGGGGACAACGGAAAAAGCATTGATTTTTCCAATCCCGGCGGCTAAAAGAACATTTCCACGGAAAGCTTCCAGCTTTTTGATGGCTTCATCCGTATCCTTTACAGGGATGGCATCGTCATTGGCATTGAAAAGATCCGTACACTCAAACCGAAGGTAGGGTATTTTCTTAATTTTACTTGCACTTAAAGCATTTACCGATATGTCTTTTGATGCCGGCAGCGAGGCATCCACGATGCATACGGCCTTAGTCTCCTCAATAAATCTCAGCATTGTATTCAATGTAAGCCTGCCTGTAAGAACTGCCGATCCGTCATATTGCTTTAGCCAATTTTTTCCCAGCCTTGATGTAACGGCAACAGCAAGGCTTATATTGTTCTTTGACATTTCGTCCACAATCAGCCGGGCTTCTTTAATCCCGGCGATAATCAGTACATTTGACACCTGGTCTTCCTTTCTTCGGCTTTTCCCAATTCCAGATCACGGAGGGGTCAAGGCCAACCTGTTTTCTTATCGATTGCCACAGTAAAATTGCCCAATAAAAAATACCTCTTACACTAAAAGGCTAAGAGGTATTTTTATAAGTGACATGTGAAATTCACTATAAATTCCAATCGATCACCTCTCTATCGCTCGTAGAGTATATTGGTGCAAAAAACAGGCAGGTCTTCTGGCTCAAGTATCATTACTCCCCCTGCCTTCCCGGTTTCCCAGTGGCATTCCTGAAGGAGCTCCTCTTTTACAGCGGCGGGACCGCGTGGGACTTTAACCCACTTCCCTTTTCACCAGTCATATCCGAATTTTAGATTTTAACTGGCACCTGTTTTCATATTCGGTTTTCATGCTCACTATAACGTAAAACTAATTTTTTGTCACGTAAAATATTTGTTTTTTTATTGCATTTAAAACGATGCTATGGCATCTTTTACTTCAATTTTATACTTATTCCCGTTTAACTCCTCCGACAGCAGTTTTTGATATTTGTCGGACTTGCATGCAAATTCGATGTCCTTTTTCTGTGATTCCAAGGTATTGAAAATACTGTCCAATTTCATTACATGGAATCCGAAAGATGATTGGATGATCCCTGTATCTCCGGCCTTATGCGAAAATGTCCAGTTTTCGAACTCTGCAACCATCTGTCCGTTTGGCTGAATTTCATAGACTCCCCCATTGTCCTTGGAACCGGGGTCTTCGCTGTACTCTTTGGCCAATGCCGCAAAATCACCGCCATTGTTTACTTTAGCAAGGACTTCCTCCGCAAGCTTCTTTTTTTCGGCAACGACTTTTTCATCCGCACCCTTTTCACACGAAACCAGTATATGCCTTATGGAAGCTTTGTCCAGATTGGCTTTGTTGTCGTTGTAAAATTTCGTCAATTCATCTTTCTCCAGAGAAACCGCTTCTGTTTTTGCAGCCATATATTTTTGGGATTTGACATAGTCCTTATAATATTTTTCCACAGTCCCCAGGCTTACACCCATAGCTGCCTTTGCAAATTGCTGCAAAGTCATCTGGTTGCTGCCTGCATTGCTTTTAAGGTTGTCTTCAAAGGCTTGCCATGCTTCGTCAACTTCTTTGCCATTGAACTTGAACCGGTCTTTCCGCGCTTTTTGCAATAATACCTCAATCTGAACAATCTGGCTCATGGTCTGCTGTTTTATTGAATCTTTGACTGTTCCGGAACCGTAGGAGGAATTTAAAAAGGTTGTTTCATCCATTGAAGGATCTTTGGATTGTAACGCCTGAGAAAGGTTTTGGGAATAATAATACTGAAATTCCGTGGTATTAACCTTCTTACCATCAATCGTCACAACCACCTGCGGCTTCAGCATGGTATAAAACCAAATTGAAAAACCAAGCGCGACGATAATCGCAATGACAATAAAAGTTTTAATATCCGAACCCATTTTCTGTTTTTCTTTTTTGACCATGGATATCTCCCCCAAATTTTTTATTCCTAAAAGCTTACAAAAATTTCGCTTTTGCTAATACTATAACAATAATTTCCGAGAATCACAACATGTCTTAGCATATACCTTTTTTTTGCAGCCGCTGGATCTATGAATTTCCCTGCCATTTTGTCTGATTTAGGAGCAACGGAAATATACTTCCGATTCTTTCTGGGGAATGGAGCGCCATGCGTAGTTCCCCTGAAAAGATTATTCGGAAGTTATATTTACGCCAGCGCTTAAATTGCAGGCATAACATTTCCACCGCATACGGGAATGTAGGCGCCCGTTATATAGCTTGCCAGATCCGATGCAAGAAATGCTACAACATTGGCGATCTCCTGGTCGGTGCCTCTCCGTTTCAAGGGTACGCTTTTTTCATACTCTCCCGCAGTATAATTTTCCAGCCTGTCTCTATCGCTGTAAGTCCAGCCCGGTGCAACCTGATTGACGGTTATCTGATGCTCTCCCACTTCTTTTGCCAAAATTCTCAATACACCGTCCATCCCTCTCTTTCCCGCCACATATGCAGACTGGTTGGGAAAATTTTGCATAGAGCACTCCGTATTAATTCCTATGAAGCGTCCGCTTTTTTTCTCAATCATATAAGGAATGAAGGCCTTAGCCATTAAAACATTCTGAAGTACACAGGACCTGAACTGGCTTTCATAATCCTTGATGTCCTGCTCCAATATATTGGTCCAGCTGTATTGTATGACAGCGTTATTGATTATGATGTCAGGGGCTCCAAGGCTATTCAGCACTTTATTTTTCATTTCCGTCACCGAATCAAGGTCAGTTATATCCGCACTTACAATAAAGGCTCTGCGGCCTTTCTCCTCTATTTCCTCCTGTAAAGCTTTTGCCTTTTTTTCATTCTTCAAATAATGAATGACTACATCCGCACCACAGTTTGCCAGCGTACGTACCATCACTCTGCCTAATTCTCCCGTAGTACCTGTAACCACCGCAATTTTTCCGTTCAGATCAATATTCATTTTTCCCTCCCGTTATTTCGAATCCTCTTACAATAATGCAATATTTCTAATTTACATCAATCTCAATCAATTTTCAATCAATTCATACAGCTTCTTATCCATGTCGCCGACAAATGCCGGCAGCTTCCCTATGCTGAAAATATGCAGCCGATGCAAAGCCCTGGTACAGCAGGTATAAAAAAGCTTTCTTTCGGTCTCTGCCGCATAGTCGCCGCTATCGGCGCATAAAACCAGCACTGCATCGAATTCCAGACCTTTCGCCAGGTAAGAAGGTATGATATTTACCGCATTTTCAGCCATGAATTCTGTGGTATCCACTTTTATAAGCCTTGCCTCCATAACTTGTGAAATCTTATTATACATATGGAGACTCTCCTCAGCTGTCCGGCATACAACGGCTATAGACTTGCTGCCCTCCGCTTTTAACTGCACAACATCTTTTTCAAGGCTGTCCACTAGAGCTTCTTCATTATTTAAGCAAAATAGCCTGGGAAGCTCTCCATCTCTGTTAACATATTCGGTATCATCCTTGAAAACCAGTAATTCTCTGCAAAACTCCGTAATTTGTTTTGTGGACCGGTAGCTTTTGCTCAAACGGATGGTTGAGGACGTATCAAAACTGAAAATGTCCAGGATCTTTCTATAATCCCCAATATTCATATAAGGATTGATTGACTGGTTCAAATCTCCCAGCATGGTCATACTGCAGTGACCAAAAAGCTGTCTGAAAACCTCAAACTGTATCGGCGTATAATCCTGTACCTCATCAATAATTACGTGCTTAATATTGACAGGCACCGAAACACCCGATAAAAGGCCCTTCAGGAACAGCAACGGCCCTACGTCCTCGAAGCTTGCTTTGCCTGACGAAATGTTTCCAACTGTGACCCGGCTTATTTCATCAAAAGCTTCCGGTATTTCCCCTTCTGAAAGCCGCCGAAACAGTTCTTTATCTCTGAATAGCTCAATATAACACTCCATCAGGTCCAGCCTTGTCATCTTCTCAATCTTATCCTTTAAAGGTTTGAACTCCTCTCTGGCAATGAAGGTGCTCCTTCCTTTAATCTCCACCTTATCAAGATACTCACCGGTATCGGTCAGCTCGATGACCAATTCTTCAATTCTTTCTTTTATATAAGGGTCAAGCTTGGTTACAAGCCTGTTTCTTATCTTTAAAAGCCGTTTTTCCGGAGGAAGGAATTTCAACCCCTCTTTGAAAAATTCATGCATTTCCTCCCCCGTTTCAATCAGGACGCCTTTATACGCAATATCTTCAAAAACCCTGCTATCTTCGAAATATTTCAAATAGTTGCTCAAGATCTTCACAAAGGCCGCTGAAGCCTTGTAATTTATTCCCCCCATTCTTTCCCCGTAGCCGGGCAAATCTCTTTCTGTGAGAATATACTCCATCTGACCGGCCATATCCTCAAGCGCAAAGCTGTCTCCCAGCATCCGCCGTCCATACTCCATAAAGGTAGTCCGATGCATGTTTTCCTCGCCAAGCTCCGGAAGGACATTGGAAATATAGTCACTGAAAATATCGTTTGGTGAAAATATCACGATATTGTCCGCCAAAACCTGGTTCCTGTACCTGTATAAGAGGTAGGCTATCCTGTGGAGGGCAATAGAGGTCTTCCCGCTTCCTGCCGGCCCCTGAACCACCACAAGCTGATGGAGGTCATCCCGGATAATCTTGTTCTGCTCGCGCTGAATGGAGGTTACGATTACCTTCATCCTGCTGTCGGCACTCTTGCTCAGGATTTCCTGCAGCATTTCATCATCAATCTTCAGACTGCAGTCAAACATGTAATCTATTTTTCCTTGCCAGATCCTGTACTGCCTTTTCAACAGGATTTCTCCTTCAATCTTTCCCGCAGGGCAATCATAAGAGGCCCTGCCTGTTTCGTAATCATAAAACATGCTGGAGACAGGCGCTCTCCAGTCATATATCAGGCTTTGGTGAGTCTTTTCCTCTATCAGGCTGGCAATACCGATATATATTTTTTCTTCTTCGCCGCTGTCATCTTCCTTGAAATCCATTCGTCCGAAATAAGGCGTTTTCTGCATTATTTCCAATTTCTTTACCAGGGCTCCCGCAAAAAGAGCCTTACTGCCTTCTCTTTCAATTTCCCTCTGAAATAGCAATATGTTTGTCAGGTCATTAAAATCGCTTCCTGACGTAGAGTTTACATTCTCCCATACGGACTTTTGTATCGAAACTACTTCACTTC